>DATEJG010000067.1:0-66888 GCA_035278165.1 Steroidobacteraceae bacterium | reverse complement strand
TACAAGACTCATGCGGGGTTACTCCCAGTGTGTTCAGTGATTGCTTGGTAACAACCATCGAACCGGGTAACCCCGCGCTTTTCAAGCACGGTGTCAGATCAAGTCGAAACTAGTGCAGTTCAGACCCTAATTGAAAAGGGCTGCACGGAATTCAACTTCCGAGAAACGTTGGATGGGGTGCCCCTCGTCCCGTACGCGTGAGGAATCGAGTCCACGAGTGGCGTTGGCACGTTGCACTGGTCCAACCGATCACTGAACCAATTTCTTGATAATGCCGCTGTTGAGCAATCGATTCTCGAGCTTCTTCAGTGACTCCGCGTCTTCTTCAGCTGAAAAGATCTTTTTAGCTTGCTTGATGACTTCTGCTGCAAGCCGTTCGATAGGTGGCTTTTCTCTGTGCTGCTCCAATTCAGCGAGCAGCTCCTCGTCTTCTCGCCCGGCAAAGACCACACCCGCCTTCAGGCCCGTCGTCACCAGGTCATCGTCGATCCACAGAGGGCCATAGCCATCAATTCGTTTCAGATTGCCTTTGATGAGTGCAGCTACTTCCGTTTTGCCGCCCTCCGCATCTGACCAATCCGGAGCCGCCGCTCGCGAGTACAGATTGCCAATCAGCCACCCGTATTTCGAGCGAAAGTCGCTCTTGAGGCGACCCCTCCGAGCAGCGACAAGGGTCGCGTAGTGCTCAGCTCGTAGTGTCACGGTTACGCGAAGAAAGGAAACGCAAGGCTCTCCCAAGCCTACGGCGCCGTCAGGATGCAGGTAGAAGAGTCCTTGTGCCTGCTCGTTCTGGTCGAAGAGTCGGGCCAGGAATCTTTGGGCTTCGTTCCAACCGCTCGCCTGGAAGATATTGCGAGCGACAGGTTTGTTGATGAGTGCAAGAAGGTCCGGCAGCACATCGCGCAGGGATCGGATCGTCGCAATCGTTATGTATCGGGCTTTTAGCTCTGGCCGGCGCACTAGGTCGCAAGACTGTGTGGCGACGGTAAAGCCAAGGTACTTTGGTGCACAGAAGTGCGGATGAACGTCCGCCAGAATGTCTCGAACGGCCGGCGTGCACGCAAGAATGTCGCCTTGCTCTAGGTCCGATTCGGGAAGGAATTCTTCGTAGGTCCAATGCACGCGCCAAAGCCCTGCGCGGGAAGCTCAGCCTGAGGTATCCGACTTCCTCTGAACGCGGCCTACCGGGATCAGGCGCACGGTTACAGAGCCGCTAATCTTGGATGCACGGATAGTTTCGGTTGTGCGTGGTGCACCGCTCGTTGACGAAGACGTTCCGCTCTGTGTCGGAATCGCCTCAACGAACCCACCAGGCGTGCTTACATCCGTGACGTTTAGCTCAGGTCGCGAGCTGCGATCGTTCATTTTCATTTCCTCGGCGTGCGACTATTCGCCCGCTTCTGTCATTGTAGCCATCAATGTATCTGCCACAGGAATCATCTCACTTACGCGGCCCAACCATGCGCGGAGTGCCTGCGGGTCAGTGGACGCGCGATGAAAGTTGAAAGAAATTACCCCAGACGCGTTGTTTCGCTCGTCGATCTCGATATTCAAAAGACCGTCCTGCCATTGAACTGTGCGACGCACGTGCCTCCCTTCAATTGTGTAATGTCCATCCGCTAGCGCGTCGTCCAACGGCGAGGCAACCAAGTCGAGTACAGTGTCCGGCAGCGCGTCAAAGCCAAACTTGATATTGACGCCGGCGGCGGACACCGGCGTCTCTGGAAGTGATTGCAAAGCTCGCTGCGCGATAACCGCAGCATTTGTCAACGATTGAACGGTGAACTCATCAGACGGTTCGACAAACAGCCTTCCGCTTGATGGAGTAATTAGAGAACCTTCATGACCGATGCGGATTGCCCCTGGCTGGTCTACCGACACGAGGACTTGAATAGGCGTGCCCTCCGGCAGCTGCAGTAGACGCCTAGAAATACCGCTCGGCGTCAGAATCGCAAGATTCCATGCGCCATTGACTACGACGTTCCAATCCTGGGGCGTTGCAGGCATGCCGGAAGAATAGCACGTGACGTTGCCTTCATCGCCCTGCGCGCGAGCAATGTGACCACTGTAAATCGGTCTACGGAGTGTTAGGCGCATCATCTGTCGTCCTTAGATCCAGCCATCCATTGGAAGCCTCCCTCTGAACGTCATTGGTAAGGGGCAAGCCGCCCGATCGTCTCGCCGACTAGATCGTCGACGGCGGCGATGGCATCTGCGAAGGAGGGCCGGTTTACTTCTTCCAGCCAATCCTCATAAAGCAGCGCGAAGGCCACACATCCGAGCACGGCCTGTGCCTTTATCAGTCGGGTCCGTTCGTGCCGAACAACCTTGGCAAGGTCGGCGGAGTTGCCGTGGGATTGCGGTTCAAGCACGGGCTCCTCGCCGCCACGAACTGCGGCCGCGGTGCCGCTCTGAAGGACTGGTTCCTGCTTTCGATTTCGGCTCCGACGAGCCGCCGACATAGAATTGCGCTTAGCCATTATCGGCCTCCAGTAAGGCTGGTGGTGGTTAGGCGCTCGTCGGTGTTCCACCACCGGCGGGCGCCGCTTCAGATCTCAATCACTCTCGACGTTCTCTCTCCTCGCTTTCAGGTTCAGTGTGTGTCCGGCGCACGTACTAGCTGGAAGGCAAGATAAAAGGCGGCGACACGCGCGCCGATCAACCGATTGTCTGCACATTGGTTTTCGCGGCACGCGGGGGCGCTGTCCCGCGTGCCGTGAATCCATCAACTGCTTGATCCTCAAACCCATATCGCGTGCCGCCAGACGTCCTCGTGCGCTATCAGACACCCTCCGACATATACATCGGCTGCGTCGAGACCGGCACCGATTCTCCTGCGAGTTTGTCGAGATAATCGGCCCAGGCCTGCATCATCTTGCGTCGCTCGGCGAGATGTTCGGCATGGTTGTACGCCGCTCGAACCGAATCGCGCTCCGCATGCGCGAGCTGTCGTTCGATCGCGTCCGAACTCCATCCTTGCTCGTTCAAAAGCGTGCTCGCCATGCTGCGAAAACCGCGCGCGGTCATCTCGCCTTTGACGTAGCCCATGCGACGCAAAGCGCTGTTCACCGCGTTCTCGCTCATCGGTCGCTTTCGATTCACCAAGCCGGGAAAGACGTGCTGAAGCCGCCCGGTTTTCGCGTGCAGCTCGCGGAAGATTTCCATCGCTTGGCGTGACAGCGGCACGATGTGCCGCGTCTTCATCTTCATGCGCTCCGCAGGTATGCGCCACTCACAGTTCTCGAAGTCGATCTCCGCCCATTCCGCCTTGCGCAGTTCGCCCTGACGCACGAATAGAAGCGCCGACAATCGCAACGCACATCGCGTCAAGAAGTAGCCTTGATATCCATCAATCGCGCGCATCAAAGCGCCGACCGCTTTCGGCTCGACGAGCGCCGCATGATGCGTCTCCTTCACCGGCGGAAGTGCGCCGCGAAGATCCGCCGTGATGTCGCGATCCGCGCGTCCAGTCGCCACGGCATGGCGCATGATCTTGCTCACGTACTGCAGCATCCGATGCGCAGTTTCCAGCGCTCCGCGTTTCTGGATTCGACGCAGCACCCCCAACACATTGAGCGGTTTCAGGCCGTTGATCGGCTGCGACCCAATCCACGGGAACGCATCGGCCTCCAAGCGACGAAGGATGGTCGCCTGGTACTCCGGATTCCACGCCCCCGAGTGCATCTGATGCCACTCGCGGGCGATCGCCTCGAACGTGTTTCCGCTGCCGTTGACGAGCGCCAACTTCGTGAGCTGCCGGATCTCGCCCGGGTCCGTGCCGGCGGCGATCTGCTTGCGCAGTTCCTCGCGCTTCTCGCGTGCCTCCTTGAGCGACACTTCCGGATACGGGCCGAGCGACATCCGCCGCTCCCGTCTGGCAAAGAAGTACCTGAATCGCCACCCGCGCCCGCCAGCCGGGGAGATCTCCAGGTACAGGCCTCGGCCGTCATACAGCCGGACGGGCTTGCTCCCTGGCTTGGTGTGCTCGACCTGAAGCGCCGTGAGCATTCGTGATAACTCTCCGTATGAAACGTCGCGTTATCACGAAACTATTCCCGTCCGATCCCGAATCTCAACAGACTCCAGCGGACGCGAGCGTACTTACGCCACTTTCAGAAGGCTTGTTTTCTGCGGATTTTTTGAACGTCGCTGGACGTCTGTGGCAGACATCAGACGCCAAAAACGAGTGGAGTGGCTCCCCGGGCCGGATTCGAAAGCGAGTGCAAGTTGCTGATGGGAAAGAGCGCACACGCGGTCAACTGTCGCGATACCCCCAACAGTACCCCACCGAGAGCCGGGAGCTAGCTGTCCGCGAGTCCGTGCGCAATCGCGTACGCCGCGACCGCAGATGCGTTGCGCAACCCGAGCTTGCGCATGAGGGTGGCGCGATGCTTCTCGATGGTCTTGTGGCTGAGCGACAGGGCCTGCGCGATCTCGCGCGTGCGGCGTCCCGCTGCGATCAGACTGATCACTTCGCGCTCGCGTTGAGTGAGCTCGATGGCTCTCGGTGCCGGGGCCCGCGGTGCATCGCGCTCCAGCACCGAGCCGCGAATGAGATATCCACGGACCGACGGGCTGGTGAAGCGCTTGCCCGCCGCGACGCTCCGTACGGCATCGAACAAATCGTCGCGACTATCGGTCTTCAGCACGTAGCCTTCGGCGCCGGCACGGACCGCTGCCTCGATGAGGTGGTCTTCGGCTGGCTGCTGAGCCCGCTGATTGCTGCACTGGCCATGAGTCTCTCGTCCGTGTCGGTCATCGGCAATGCGTTGCGCCTTCGAGGACAAGCGTAGATCCATCCCTCGCGGCGACCTTCCGAGCAAAGGGCCGTCGCCGTTGCTCCATGCCGTAGTGGCCAGCCGGACGCGAAGAAATTGCTCCCGCGACGCCGTCTAAGAGGGCGTGCGAAACAAGCTCACGCTCGGCGCTGTGCGCTACTGGCCCGTGGTGGCGCTCGTATTGCTGATGCCCCTCTGGATCATTGGGCTGTTCTATCGCGGCATCTGGTCCCCCGACGAGCCGCGCGAGTTCGACATCGCGTACAACATGCTGCGCTCGGGCGACCTGGTCGTACCGCAGCTGGCGGGTACACCCTTCGTCGAGAAGCCCCCGCTCGCGTACTGGGTGCAATCCGCCAGCATGCGTCTGTTCGGAGCGTCGATCGCTGCCGCACGGCTACCGAATGTGCTGTGGGCTGCGCTCGCCGTTCTGTCGATTGGTGCGCTTGCCGGTGACGCGGCCGGCGAGCGCAATCGCCAGCGAGCTGCGCTGACCGCGGCAGTTCTATGCGCGAGCATCCTTCTGGTTCTGCAGGTGCAGATATGGCTGGCGACCGATGCGCCGCTCGTGGCGTTCACAGCCGTTGCGCTCTTGAGCGGCTGGCGGCTCGCCCATGCCGACACGCTGCAACGACAACTTGCCTGGTCGTTACTGTTCGGCTCGAGTCTCGCAGGCGCGGCGCTGGCGAAGAACGGGTTCGGGCTGCTCGTACCGATTCTCACGCTGCTCGCGTGGTTGGCGTGGGAAGGCCAGCTGCGCGAGTTGCGTCGCTGGCCGTGGTGGGTCGCGGCAGGGACCTGCGCGTTGATCGTCGGTGCGTGGCTGATAGCGCTGGTCGGCAGGCCCGGCGGCGGCGAACTTTTGCACGCGCTCCTGTGGGACAACCTGGTGGCTCGATTCGTGCCAGTCAAGTCGAGTGGTACCTACGACCTCGGTCATCAGAGCTCGCATTGGAAGTTCCTGCTGCTCCTGCCTGTCTACGTGTTGCCATGGACGTTTGCGGTGCTCGGAACGGGCCGATGGCTGGTCGACGCCGCCAGAGGGTCGACCGAGTCGGGCCGGGCCGTTCGCTATTGCATTTGCGCCATCGCCCCGGCGTGCATCGTGTTGCTGATGTCACGAACGGCACGCGGTGTCTACTTCGCGCCGGCGCTACTGTGCGTAGCGGTGCTGCTCGCGTTGTGGGTCAGCGAGCGGTCGGACGCATTCAGCTCGTTCGAGCAGACAGCACTGCGTCTGACTCGATACACCTTACAGACGCTGACGATCCTGTTTTCCGCTACGGCGGCGCTTCTTCTGGTGATGGTGGGCATCCACGCCATCGCTGCGGTTGCGGCGCTGGCGTTGATCGCGTTCGCGCTGGTCAGTGTAGTCATGTCGCTGCGCGCGAGCGCCGGCCTCATGCACGGTCTCGTCGTCGCAACCGGCCTGTTCTTTGCATCCTTGGTCGCGTTCCAGCTGGTCGCCTTTCCGATCCTCGACCGCAGCGGCAATCTTGGTGCGCTGATTGCGGAGGCGGAGGCGCAGCTCAGGGTGAGCCGCGTTGCTCTGTACTGCACCGACGAGACAACACCTGCGACGCTCGATTACGTCCTGAATCTGCGCCCTCCACAGGTGTGCGGTGACGCAGACGCACGCCGCATGCTAAACGCCCATGTCGATCAGCGGTTTCTGGTGCTGCTCGCGCCGCCGCGAACGGAGCAGCGCTTGCAAGAACTGTTTCCCGACTCGCGCCTGCGCTTGAGGGTCAGACCACCGCGCACTTCGAGCAGCGTCACGGACCTTATCAGCCTCGGTCTGCGACCGACCGCGTGCTGGTCGATGCCGGGCGGTCGAAAGTATGCGCTGTATGGCCGATCGTCGGATCCATCAGCAGCCAGCGCGTCGTGCGCGCCCACGGAGTGAATACCTCCTCGTCTTCGTCGCCTGCGACGACGGAGTCGGTCTTCATGATGCGGTCCTTGCAGCGTTGGAGCTGCGCGTGATGATTGCATACTGTGCGCGTGACAACGGAAGGTGCTCGATCGCAACGTCTGATGAGATCAACCCGATGCAGCAGATGAAGGTATGACGCTCCCGCGCCGGTTCTGGCGCACGCACGCCGTTGTTCCAGGCGTCGCGTTCTGCATTGCGCTGGCACTGATCGAGGCCCTCGGTCTCGACCGCCCGCTGTCGCATGCGCTTTTCTTCAACGACACGACCCGGCAGTGGCTCGGCGCCGGGCAGGGCATGTGGTGGGCCCGCGATGTCATTCATACGGGCGGCCGCACGCTGGTGCGTCTCGTCGCACTGATCCTGCTTGCCCTGTGGCTCGCAACGTTCTTCAGCCAGCGCCTGCGCTCGTGGCGCAGGCGTGCAGGATTTGCGTTCCTGGCCGTCGCGCTGTCGACCGGAATCGTCGGCGGTCTGAAGGCGATCACCAACGTGGACTGCCCGTGGGACCTCACCGAGTTCGGCGGCGATCGACCCTACGTCACGCTGTTCGCCGACCGGCCGGATTCGCTGCCGCACGCCGCGTGCTTTCCGGGTGCGCACGCTTCATCGGGTTTTGCGCTGATCTTCGGCTACTTCCTGCTGCGAGGCAGGTCGCAGCGTCGCGCGCGCCGGGCACTGCTCGGAGCGATAGCTGTCGGCGTCATCTTCTCGATCGGGCAGGAGGCGCGTGGTGCGCACTTCCTGTCGCACGATGTCACGTCCGCGGCGATCGTCTGGTTCGTGCAGCTGTTGCTCTATGCGTGGATGCTCGCGCCTGAAGACTCAAGGGATCTACGCGATGCGGGTTTGCAGGGCGAGCAGACCGGAGCGCCCCTCGACTGATCCGCTGCGGATCCGACTCGTCGGCAGCGTCGCCGGGTCGAGATCGCGCGCGACGTCGCTCAAGGTGCAAAACACGAAGCCAGCCTCCCGCCATGCGCGCAACAAAGCCTCGAACTGTCCGAGATAGGCGCCCCCTTCGAGCTCGGCGTGCAGCGTGAAGACATGATGCCGCGGCCCTTCGAGCGCGCAACTGAGCTGGAAGATTCTGTGCATGGCGGTATCGACCTGCATCCCGTTCACGCCGACGATCTCATCGAGGGTCGGTAGTGTCGTCGGTAGTTGCAGGGTGCCGCCGCCGGCTGGTTGGAACGGCTCGAACCCGCGCGTGTCGGACGCGACCTCGAAGCCGAGCGCTGCTTCGAGCGCGGGCACGTGTTCGTTCAGTTGCCACCCAGCCGCGCCGTGGATCCGCGGCGCAAAGCCGAAGATCCTCTCGAATGCCTCGCAGGCGCTCTGCAGCTGCTCGCAGGTCCACGCAAACGATGCCTGTCTCACGCCGTCCTGCCACTCGACGTGATCGTACGCGTGCACGCCGACCTCGAAGCCTCGATCCGCGACCGCCAGCATTTGCGCGCGGCACAGCCGACCGATGTCGGGTCCAGGCAGGAGCGTACCGTAGAGGAGCGTGCGCAGGCCGTAGTTCGAGGCGACCGAGGTTCGGCGCACCTTGCTCAGGAAGCCAGGCCGAAACACCCGACGCAGTGCGCGACCGGTGTGATCAGGCCCGACGCTGAACAGAAACGTGGCCGGAATCTGCAGCCGCGCGAGCAGGCTTGCGAGACGCGGAACGCCTTCGCGTGTCCCGCGCAAGGTGTCGACATCGACTTTGAGTGTGATGCCACGCACCGTCGATCAGCCCACGGCGATGAGCGAGTGCTCGAGGCGTGCGTGCAGCTGCGTGAGATCGATCGGGCCGCGCGCGTTGCTCGCTTCCAGCAGCGCGAGCCGTTCCCCATCGATGCACATGACGACGCACCGACCGTCCTCTGCACGCAGCAGTAGCGGCTCGTAAGGACCGGCACGGGAAGGCAGCACCCGCGTGCGTGTGACCATCCAGCGCTCGCCATCGAAGTCGGCGAACGCGCCGGGGAAAGGCGGCGCGACGGCGCGCACCAGGTTGTGGATCTCCCGCGCGCCGTGCGACCAGTCGATGCGGCCATCCTCAGGTCGCCGCCGGCCGCAGTACTCGCCCTGGGAGAGGTCTTGCGGAGTGCGCGATGCGGTGCCGGTCACGAGCAACGGCAGGCTGCGAGCAAGTATCGTTTCGGCGGCGTCGGCGACGCGCACGAACACATCGTACGCGGTGTCGTTCTCCCCGATCGGCACGGCTGCCTGATCGACGATGTCGCCGGCGTCGGGGTTCGCCACCATGTAGTGAAGCGTCGCGCCGGTCTCGCTCGCGCCACGCAACACTGCCCAGTTGACGGGCGCGCGTCCACGAAACCGCGGGAGCAGCGAGCCGTGCATGTTGAGTGCGCCGCGAGCGGCGGTCGCGAGGAAATCTGCTGGCAAGAGCTGCCGATAGTAGAACGAGAAGATGAAATCGGGCTTCAGCGCATGCAGGCGATAGAGCAAGCGGTAGTCGGGCTTTTCCGGTGCGATCACGGGCAGATCGCGCCTGGCGGCAAATTCCGCGAGGCTGGCGTACCAGCGCTGCTCCTGCGGATCGTCTTCATGCGTGACCACGAGTTTGACGTGCACGCGGTGGTCGAGCAGGACGCGCGTGCAGCGCACGCCGACGTCTCCATAGCCGAAGACGACTGCTGTCGCGCTCACGAAGCAGCCCGTATGTCGGCGGGTGCGGCATCGGGCAGCTCGCCGATCACTTCCTCGACCACGTAACGCGGTCGACTCAGGACTTGCTCGAAGATGCGCCCGACGTATTCGCCGATCATGCCGAGCCCGAAGAGCACGCAGCCGAGCAGGAAGAAAGCGATCCCGAACAGCGTGAAGAGACCGGCGGCTTCCGGGCCGACGACGAGACGGCGCACGGCGAGATACAGCACGAAGATCAGCGACACGCCGGCAATGAGGATCCCCGACCCGGAGAAGACCTGGAGCGGCAGTCGCGAGTAGCCGGTCATCAGGTCGAAATTGAGCCGGATGAGGCGCAGCAACGAGTACTTCGAATCCCCGGCTGCACGTTCTTCGTGCTTCACCTCGATCTCGGTCGGCCGGCGCGCGAACGTAAACGCGAGAGCGGGCACGAACGGCGTCACCTCGCGCGAGCGATTCATCGCGTCGACGACGCGTCGGTCATAGCCGCGCAGCATGCAGCCCTGGTCGGTCATGCGGATGCGGGTCGTGCGCTCACGCACGTTGTTGACGAAGCGCGACGCCGCATCGCGCCACCAGGAATCCTCGCGTACCGCCCGGATGGTGCCCACATAGTCGGCTCCGGTCTCGAGCGCCGCCACGACTGCCGCAATCTCCTCCGGCGGATTCTGCAGATCGGCATCGAGTGTGACCACGAGGCTGCCGCGCGTGCGCTCGAAGCCGGCGAGGATCGCGAGATGCTGCCCCGCGTTGTGCGCGAGAATCACGGCTCGCACGCGATCGCCGTAGCGCCCGACCGCTTCGCGCAGCACCGCGACGGAGTTGTCGCTGCTGCCATCGTCGACGAACACCACTTCGTATGGCCTGCGCAACGCGTCGAGTGCCGGGAACAGACGTGCGAACAGGAGTGGCAGGCCAGCTTCCTCGTTGAAGACCGGGATCACGACGGAGATGTACGGCTTCATGTGCGCACTCCAAGAACCTGGTTGACTGCGTCGACGACGCGGTCGACGTCGGAGTCACGCATCGCCGGGAACAACGGCAGCGTCACGGTCTCGCGCCCGATGCGCTCCGCATTCGGAAACATGCCGGCCCGCCAGCCGAGATTGCGATACGCACTGAAGGTATGGATCGCCTGGTAGTGCACGCCGACCGCGATGCCGAGCTCATCCATGCCCATGATGAACTGCGTGCGCGTCATGCCGATCTCGTCGAGCGGCAGCAGCGGGGCGAACATGTGCCAGGAATGCCCTTCGTCGCCGCGCACCGGCAGCAGCAGCGGACAGTCCTTCGCCCACAGCTCGAAGTAGCGCTGCACGAGCCGGCGTCGTCGCGCGTTGAATTCGTCGAGGCGGGCGAGTTGGCCGAGACCGATGCAAGCGGCGATGTCGGACATGTTGGCCTTCATGCCGGGGAACAGCACGTCGAGCTCGCCGGGGAAACCGCGCTCGATGCCGTGAAAGCGCGCCCGTTCGATGTACTGGAGGTCTCCTTCGCTGGTCGCGACCAGAGCGCCGCCTTCACCGGTCGTCATGTTCTTGTTCGGGTGGAAGCTGAAGCACACCAGATCGCCGCGGCTGCCGATGCGCTCGCCCTTGAAGCTCGAGCCGATCGCGTGCGCGGCATCTTCGATCACTCGCAGGTCGTGGTGCCGGGCGATCGAGTACAGCTCGTCGAGATCGACCGGCAGGCCGGCAAAGTGCACCGGCAGGATCGCACGGGTGCGCTGCGTGATCGCCGCTGCGGTTTGTTCGAGCGAGATGTTGCGAGTGTCGAGATCGGCGTCGACGAACACAGGTGTCGCGCCCACTTTCAAGATCATGTTGGCGGTGGCGCAGAAGCTCATCGCGCTCGTGATGACCTCATGGCCCCGTCCGACGCCCGCGGCGAGCAGTGCGATCTCGATCGCCTCGGTCGCCGAGGTCAGGGCGCGAACCGGGCGGCCGCCGACGTAGAGCGAAAGCTCGCGTTCGAAATCCTTGACCTTCGGTCCACTTGCCAGCCATCCCGAGCGCAATACGTCCGCGACGCGCTGGATGGTGGCTTCGTCGACATCGGGTCGAGTGAAGGGGAGGCGTTCGTGTGCCATCAGGTGGACCTCGATACGAGAACGACGCCGGCGACGATCAGGCCGATGCCGGCCCCGCGGATCGCGGTGACGGTCTCGCCCAAGGCGCTCCATGCGAGGAGCGCCGCGACGATGTAGCCGAGTGATAGAACGGGATAGGCCTGACTGACGGGCAGGCGCGACAGTCCGACGACCCACACGAGAACCGACAGACCGTAACAGCCCAGTGCCAGCCAGAATGCCAGGCTCGTCGTGAGCTGCTGGCCTGCAAGCCACAAGCCCTGCGGCGTGCCCGCGATCGCACCGGTCGAGCGGGTGGCCAGCTTCAGGCCGACCTGCGCGAAGGAGTTCAGCATCACACCGCTCGCGAGCCAGGTGAAGTCGGTCAGTCTCATGTGCGCGCCACCACGATGCTGTGCGCGTCACGTGCGACGATGCGGCCCGGCATGCCCGCCTCGGTGAGCAGCTCGTAGGTCTGCGGGTCGATGAACGCGACGGCGTTCGCTTCGCCTCGCCCGCACTCGAGAAAGCTCTGCCGATCCTGGCCGTCGCCCGTGAGGCCGGACTGGTGCATGCCGAAGTCGAGCTCGCCGCGATAGTCGTACACGGAGAGCGGACGGCGCAGATAGAACGCGAGCGAATGACGGTACTGGCCGACGCTGTAGAGTTTGGTGTCCGGTCGAATGTCGGCGACGACTTCCGCGACGAGCACCTCGCCGCTTCGTGCCGGGAAGGTCGCCGCGTAGCACACCGCCAGGATCTGGTAGCTCACGATCGTCGCTGCGGCGAGTGCGCCCCAGCGCCGTGCCATGCCGCGCGCCGGTCGGAAGCGCTCGAAGAGGAGATAGCCGATGCAGGTGAGTCCTCCGGCGATCGCCCAGCCGAGCGAAGCGACGGGCAACGAGGCGAAGCGCCGCCAGCCGACGACCGCGAGACCCACGGCAATCAGGAGCAGAAAGCCGATCGAGATCCATTTCGCGCGCGCGAATGCGGACGCTTGGGCGTGCGTGACGCGCGCCAGCACGACCGCAAGCGCGGGCATGACCGGCAGTACGTAGGAGGCGAGCTTCGACTGCGAACATGAGAAGAGTGCAACGACGATCAGGCACCACAACAGCAGGAACAGCTCGGTCCGAAACGCTCCGGTCGTGCGCTCACCCTCGATGTTCGCGAGCCGCCACGAACGCAGGTTGCCGATGACCGGGAGCAGCGCGATCAGCACGATGGGGACGAAGTACCAGAACGGCTCGACCCGGTCGTGAATCGTCGTCAGGAAGCGCTCGACGTGCTCGCGGATGAAGAAGAACTGAAAGAACTCCGGGTTGCGGGACTGGACCAGCCAGAACCACGGCAGCGTGATGAGCGCAAACAGCGGCAAGCCGCTCGTCAGATGGAGCCGTCGCAACAAGGCGAACTCGCGCGTGACGGCGACGTAGGCAACGAGTGTCGCACCCGCGAGCACCATCGCGACAATACCTTTGCTCAGGACGGCAAGACCCAGCGCCGCCCAGGTCAGGAGCATCCATCTGCCCGATTTCTGCGGCGCATCCCGCTCTCGCTGAGCCAGGATGAATGCGAACAGGGCGGCGGTCAGGAAGAAGGTGAATCCCTGGTCGAGTAGATTCAGCTGACCGGCGATCGCGAAGTAGGGGTTGATCGCAAGCAGCGCCGCGGCTACGACCGACCTGTCGCTCGGATAGCCGATGCGGCGGCAGAAGGCATAGACGAGCGGAATGCACAGGAAGGCGACGATCGCCGCGTACAGTCGCGCGGTCCACTCGTGCACGCCAAAGACGTTGTAGAGGGCAGCGGTCGCCCAGTACTGCAGCGGCGGCTTCTCGAAGTATTTGAGGTCGTTCAACGTCGGCGTCACCCAGTCGCCGCTCGCCGCCATCTCGCGCGGGATCTCCGCGTAGCGCCCCTCATCGGGATCGAACAGCGGGCGCAGCGGCAGGTTCGCGAGCCACAGAACGCCCAACAGGAGCCACAGTCCGGCCGTCGCCGCACGCATGCGATGGTCCTAGGCAGCGCTGAACAGTTGCCCGGCGCCGCGGCGCGAGCCTTCGAGTCCTACGTAGTAGGCAATCGTCTGCCGGATCGATTCGCGCAGGTCCGTCCGCGGTGACCACTGCAGATCGTTGCGGGCGGCGTCGATCGCCGGCACGCGCAGTTGAATGTCCTGGTAGTACTTGCCGTAGTAGCTGTCGGAGCCCACGCTCTCGATGCGCACGGCCTGCGCGCGTTCGCGCAGCTGCGGAAACTCGCTCGCGACTTCGATCATCAGCTGCGCGAGCTCGCGGATCGAAGCGCAATTGGCGGGATTGCCGATGTTGAAGACGCGTCTGGAGGCGACGCCGTTCGGGTTCTCGATGATGGACAGCAGGCACTCCATCGCGTCGTCGATGTAGGTGAAGGAACGCTTCTGCGCGCCGCCGTCGACCAGCAGGATCGGCTTGCTGTAGAGAATGTTCGAGAGGAACTGGGTGAAGACCCGCGAGCTGCCTTCCTTCGGCTCGTCGATGTTGTCGAGGTTCGGGCCGATGAAGTTGAAGGGCCGGAACAACGTGTAGTCGAAGCCGTCGCGCTCGCCATAGGCGTAGATGACGCGGTCGAGCAGCTGCTTCGAGGCCGCGTAGATCCAGCGCTGCTTGTTGACCGGGCCGTAGACGAGCGAGCTCGTCTCCTCGCTCAACACGGCGTCGGAGGACATGCCGTAGATTTCCGAGGTGGAGGGGAACACGAGGCGCTTGCGGTACTTCACGCATTGCCGCACGACCTCGAGGTTGGCCTCGAAGTCGAGCTCGAATACGCGCAACGGGTCTTTGACGTACTGCGCGGGGTTGGCGATGGCGACGAGCGGTACCACCACATCCGATTTCTTGATGTGGTACTCGACCCATTCGCGATTGATGGTGATGTCGCCCTCGACGAAGCGGAAGCGCGGCGAGTCGCACAGGTTGCCGAGCTTGTGGTCGGAGAGATCCATGCCGTAGACCTCCCAGTTGCGCGTGCGCAGGATCGCTGCCGTCAGCGCGCTGCCGATGAATCCGTTCGCTCCGAGAATCACCACTCTGCGCGTCATCGTCGCCTCGCTTCAGAATGTCCGTCGAGCGTGCATTGCATCCGCAGTTAGACGGCCGACAAAAATCCCTTCCGTCGTGCGTGTGCCGAAAATCGGCGTTGCAGTTCCGTCGCGAGGGCGTGGACGTCTTACATGAGCGACCGGGCGTGCGACGGAATTGAGGCGTTTTTCACGTCTAAGATCGGATGCAACGACGGGTCGCAGGTAACGTTCGGCTAGCTGCTGCGATCGCAGCCTTTGCTGCGCTCGGTGCGACGACCGTCGCCGCCTCGGATGCCCCACGAGTACTGCCGAGCGTCAAGTCGCGCAGCACGCGGCTCGATACCTCCCGCCCCGCCGCGGTTCCGGACGATGCGACGCTGGAAGCAAGCGGTGCCCGGATCGGCGCGATCTACTTCCGGCCGCTGCAGCTCTTCGACATCGGGGGCCTCGACCAGGACACCTCGTTGTTCCGGCTCGCGAACCGGCTGCACATCCGCACGCGCGACGCAACCATCGGCGATCAGCTGCTGTTTCATGTCGGCGAGCCCTACAACCCGAGCACGATCGCCGAATCCGCCCGCATCCTGCGTGGCACGCGCTACCTGCGCGATGCGAGCATCCGGCCGATTGCGTATCACGACGGGGTCGTCGACATCGAGGTGACGACCCAGGACGTGTGGACGCTGAACCCGGGTCTGTCCTTCGGTCGACACGGCGGCAAGAACACGGCGGGGTTCGAGCTCGAGGAGCTCAACTTCCTGGGCCTGGGCACGCAGCTCGGCCTCGGCTTCAAGTCGGGCGTCGATCGCGACTCGAAGACCGTGTTTTATCGCGACCGTCAGCTGGGTTCCTCATGGTGGGACCTGTCCGCGACCTACTCGGACAACAGCGACGGGCGCTTCGCCGATTTCTCGCTCGAGCGCCCGTTCTACTCGCTCGAAACGCGGCGCGCGGGCGGCGTCTCGGTCAAGGATGACCTGCGCGTCGACTCCCGCTACGACCTCGGTAAAGTGGTCGACAAGTTCGAGACGCACGCGAAACAGGCGAGCGCCTACTGGGGTTTCTCGAACGGCCTGGCGGACGACTGGGCGCGCCGCTACTCGGTCGGCGCCACCTACGACGAGCAGGCGTTCGCCGATGCGCCGGGTGCGAATCCCGCGCTGCTGTTGCCACCGGATCGCAAGCTCGTCTACCCCTGGATCGCCGCCGAATGGGTCCAGGACCGCTTCGCGACGACCGTCAACCGCGACCAGATCGAGAAGATCGAGGACTACTCCCTGGGCTGGAAGCTGCGTGCGCAGCTGGGGTATGCGAACTCGTCCTTCGGCTCAGACCGCAACGCCGTCATGCTCGAAGGCACGGCCGCGACCGGCTATGAGCTGAGCGAGCGGCAGTCGTTGAACCTGAGCGCCACGGCGAGCGGGCGCTACGAAGACAGCGAACTCGCGAATGGCCTGTTGAGCGCGGAGGCACGCTACTACTTTCGCCAGTCGCAACGGCGCCTGTTCTTCATGCAGCTGTCGGGGACGGCAGGTACCAACCTGGACGTCGACGAGCAGATTTTGCTGGGAGGGGACAACGGGCTGCGCGGCTATCCGCTGCGCTACCAGGCTGGGACCGGTCGCTTTTTCTTCACGGTAGAGCAACGCGTTTACACCAACTGGTTTCCCTTCCAGCTCTTCAACGTCGGCGGCGCCGTGTTCTTCGATGCCGGTCGCACCACCGGCCGCGATCCTTTAGGCTCGCAGTCGCAAGGCCTGCTGAAGGATATCGGTGTCGGTTTACGGCTCGGCAACAGCCGTTCCGCGCTCGGCAACGTGCTGCACATCGACCTGGCGTTCCCGCTCGACGGCGATTCCTCCATCAGTAGCATGCAAGTCATCGTCGAGACCAAGCGAAGCTTCTGATGCCGGAGCGAACGACCCCGCCAGACCGATCTTTCGGCCCTTTCCTGCTGCGCGTCCCCGTCGCCGCGGCACTGGCGGCCATCGGCGCCTGTGCGTCCACACCTGGGCCCACGATCGCTCCACCGCCGCCGGTCGACTCCGCGCCACGCGCCTGGGCGGCGCCAGCGGTCATCGACAACCGCCGCGCGCTCGGGATGGTTGCAACGAGCGAGACATCCTTGTCGGCAGATGAAGTGCTGGCCGCGGCCCTAGCCTTCAATCCACGCATGAAACTCGCGCGCGCGCAGCGCGATCTGGGTCAGGCGGGAGTGATCGCGGCGCGCGAGCGGGTCAACCCGACGTTGTCACTCAATCCTGAGCACCTGATCTCCGCAGCCGCAGGCGTGTCGCCCTGGGTGCTCGCGGTGTCGCTGGTCTGGCCGATGCGTACCGCGGGCAAGCGCGATCTTGCCATCGAGCAGGCGCTTGCGGCCGATGACGGCGCGATGCTCAATGCGGCCGCAGCAGTTTGGTCGCTGCGCGCCGATGCGCGCGCCACGGTGTGTGCGGCTGAGTTTGCGTGGGCGCGGCGCTCGCTTGCTCAGGAAGAAGCCGCGTTGCGCACCGACCTCGTCGCAAGGCTGGAAAAGCAGGCCGAGGCGGGTGTGGTGAGTCGTTACGAAGTGGCGCGCGCGCGGCTCGACCGCGACGCCGCGACTTTGCGATTGAACCAGGCGGATGCGGACGTGATCGCCGCCCGTCACGACGTCGCAGCGCTCGCCGGGGTGCCGATGTCGCAGGTGGAGCTGCGCGAGCCGGCTGACAGGTGCATCAAGGCCGATGGCTTGCACGAGGTCGCGCCCGTCGAGCAGCTCGAAACCCGGGCGATCGGCAGCCGCCTCGATTTGCGCGCGAAACTCGCGGAGTTCCGCGGCGCCGACGCCGCCTGGCGCACGGAGATTGCGAAACGCTACCCCGATCTCGCGCTCGGCCCCGGCTATATGTACGACCAGGGCGATCGCAAGGTGACGTTCAGTCTGTCCTTCGAGCTGCCGCTGCATTCGCACAACGCCGGCGGCATCGCCAAGGCGCGCGCAGATCGCGAGCGCGTCGTAGCCGAGGCCGAGGTGCTCGAAGACACGATTGCGGCCGAAGTGGGCAAGGCGGCCGATCAGCTTGCTCAGGCACGCGCGCAACTCGCTGCAGCGCAGGCGCTGCGGCGGCAAGGTGAGGCACTCCTCGACCGCGACGTCGAGCGCGAGCGGGCCGGCGAGCTCGACCGGCCGGCCGTACTGACCTCGCGCATCGCGACGCTCACCGCCCGTGCCGATGAGTTGACGGCGGCTCGCGCGGTCGCGGATGCCGCGGCTGCGCTCGAAGCTGCAACGCAGACACCGTTGTCCTCGCCCGAATTCAACACCGAAGCGGCCCGCGCGCTGCTGCAGTCGCAATGAACGCACACCATCGTCTTGCTTGCGTGCTCGTGTCCCTGCTCGCGCTCATCGCGTGTTCACGCGATGCGTCGAATGCAGATATTGCACCGGCGTCCGGCGGCGCCGCAGATGACTCCAGCGATACGCCGGGCGTGACGGCCGACGCGGCGACCCAACGCGGACTTGCAGTGGAGCTCGCGGCCGTCACGAGCGCAAGCATCGAGGCGCAGGCGCGCGGTAGCGCGACGGTCATCGATTCGGCGGCGTTTGCCAGCGCGGTCGCGGAGCTCGAATCGTTGCGCGCCGAAGCCACCGTTGCCTCCGACACCGCAAAGCGCCTGGAAGAGTTGTACTCGGACGACGGCAACGCTTCGCGTCAGTCCGTCGATGCCGCACGCCAGCAGAATTCCTCGACCCGAGCGCGGCTCGCGGGCGCCGAATCGCGCGCGCGACTCGATTGGGGCGCGAAGCTCACCAATACTGCCGACGCTTCGAGCGAGCGGCTTCGTGCCGACGTGGTGAGCGGCGCAGTAACCCTGTTCCGCGCCGAGTTCCCGAATGCCGTGGGTTCGGCGAGCGACCTGAAGTACACACTGTTGCTCGATCGCCATGGGCCGCTCGCCGTCGACTACCTCGAACGCTCGCGTGCGGCCGCGCAGTTTGCGGCTGGTGACAGCGTGCTGCTGAGCCTGCGGGCGCAGAGCGCGCCCGATGTCGCGTTTCGGCCGAACGAACGCGTCCCGGTCATTGCAACCGCAACCGGTGCGGCGCAACCGCTGGTGCCGGCCGCGGCGGCGATTGCGTACCAGGGACGATTGTGGTGCTACGTTGCGCGACCCGCGGATCGCTTCGAGCGCGTGGCACTCGATGCCGAGACAGCGAGTGCCCAGGGCTACGCAGCGAGTGACGCGATCAAGGCCGGTGATCGAGTCGTCGTGCGCGGCGCCGCGCTGTTGCTGTCGCTCGAGCGTTCGGCGAGCGCGGAAGCGGGAGCGAGCGCCGAAGAATGATGGTCGGCGTCATTTCGCAGGCCTTGCGCCACCGCGGCATCGTTGCGGTGCTCTCGGTGGTGTTGCTGCTCTATGGCGCAGTGCTCGCCTATCAGAGTCGCCTCGACGTGCTGCCCGAGTTCGTGCCTCCGCAAGTGACGGTGCAGACCGAAGCTCCGGGCCTCGCACCGGAGCAGGTCGAAGCGCTCGTCACGCTGCCGGTCGAGCAGGCCTTGAGCGGCATTCCGGCGACGGCGCGCGTGAGCTCGGAGTCGATCACCGGTCTGTCGGTCGTCACTGTCGTTTTCGAGGACAGCGCCGACATTCTGGTCGCACGGCAAGGCGTCGCTGAGCATCTCGCAGAGCTTGCGGGGCGCCTGCCAGTCGGTGTCTCCGTGCCGCGGATGTCGCCGCTCACGTCGTCGACGATGGATCTCCTGAAGATTGGTCTGAAGTCGAAACAGCTATCACCGCGGCAGTTGCGCGACATAGCGGACTGGGAGCTGCGACCGCGGCTGCTCGCGGTACCCGGCGTGGCACGCATCACCGTCTATGGCGGTGAGCAGCGCCAGGTGCAGATCCTGCTGGATGAGGCACGGCTGGCCGCCGCCGACCTCAGCGCGACTGATGTACTGACGGCTGCCCGCGGCGCGACCGGCGCGCGCGGCTCGGGACAAATCGATCTCGAAGCGCAGCGCATTCCGATCAGCACGGGTTTGGTCGGCGACCCGGTGCAGCTCGTCGCGCAGGCGGTCGTCATCACGCGCGGCGAGACGACGATTCACGTCGGCGACGTTGCCGAAGTGAAGGAGGGCGCGGCGATCCCGTTTGGCGATGCCGTGATTCAGGGGCAGCCGGGCGTGCTGCTGGCAATCTCGGGACAGTACGGCGCCAACACGCTCGAAGCGACGCATGCGGTGGAGGCGGCGCTCGGCGAGGAGTTGACGAGGTTGAAGGCCCGCGGTGTCGAAGTGTATCCGGCGCTGCACCGGCCGGCGTCCTTCATCGAGACGGCGCTGCGCAATCTGAATCGCACGCTCGCGATCGGCGCATTCCTGATTGCCATCGTGCTGTATGCGTTCCTGCGGGATTGGCGCTCCGCGCTGATCGCGTTCATGGCGATCCCGCTGTCGCTGCTGGCGGCGGTCGTCGTGCTCAGCCATTTCAACGTCGCTCTGAACACGCTCACGCTCGGCGGTTTCGCTGTCGCGCTCGGCGTGCTCGTCGACGATGCCGTCATTTACCTCGAGAACATTCTGCGACGCTTGCGGCTCAACGCCGCGACGGCACAGCCGCGGCCCCGATTGGTCGTAATTCGCGACGCCTCGCTCGAGATCTCCGGCGCCGTCATCTTCGCAACCGGCGTCATCCTGCTGGTGCTGCTACCGGTGTTCCTGATGCCGGGCGTACAGGGCAAGTTCATGGCGCCGCTCGCACAAGCCTTTGCGCTTTCCGTCGTCGCGTCACTTGTCGTCGCGTTGACCGTTACCCCGGCGCTCGCCGCGCTGCTGTTGCGGGTCGATGAAGGTCGTCGCGAGCCAGCGTGGCTGACGAAGCTACGCGTCTGGCACCTGGATGCGCTGCGTGCCTGTACGCGCCACCTCGGCGTCGTGCTCGGGATTCTCGGCCTGCTGCTCGTCGGTGTCGTCGCGCTCTCGCCGTTCCTCGCCGGCGAATTCATGCCGAGCTTTCGCGAAGGCCATTTCGTGGCGCAGGTGAGCGCACGCGTGCCCGGAACCTCCCTGCGCGAGATGGTGCGGCTCGGCGAGCAGATCAGCGCGGAGATCCTCAAGCTCCCTTACATCGCTACCGTCGAGCAGCAGATCGGACGCGCGGAACAGGGCGAGGACACCTGGGGGCCGGAGCGCTCGGAGTTTCACATCGAATTGAAGCCGGACCGCCACATCGACCAGGAGCAAGCGCAGCAGGACCTGCGCGAGCTCTTCGCTCGCTATCCCGCCGTGCAATCCGAAGTGCTGACGTTCCTCGGCGATCGGGTCAGCGAGTCGCTCTCCGGTGAAACCGCTCAAGGCGTGATCCGCGTGCGCGGCAATGATATGGACGCAATCGATCGCACGACCGCGCGGCTCATCGGCGCGGTGCAGTCCGTGGCGGGGATTGCCGACGTTCAGGCTGCTCACGCAGGACTGTCCTCGGAGCTCTCCGTCAACCTGTTGCCCGCCCGGCTTGCACTGTACGGTCTGCGCGCCGGCGATGTCCTCGATGCGCTCGAAACGGCCTTCTCCGGCACGATCGTCAACCAGGTGTACGAAGGCAATCGCGCCATCAACATCGTCGCGTTGTTGCCGGTCGCGCGGCGCGCTGATCCGCAGGCGCTGCGCAGGCTGCCGCTGCGCTCCGCAAATGGTCAGTTCATCAGCCTCGAGGATGTCGCGCAGATCTACATTGCCACCTCGCGCGCGGCCATCCGTCACGAAGGCGGCCAGCGCATGGGTGTGATCACGTTCAATGCCGGCACTCGGGGCGTCCAGCCTGTGACACGCGACGTGCAGGCCATCCTGGCGCGTGACGGTGCGCAACATCGCGACACGTGGACCGAACTCGCGGGCGAAGCCGAGCAGCAGCAACGCACGCAGCGCGACCTGATCGTGTTCTCGTCGATCGCGTTGGTGCTGATCGTTCTGGTGCTGAGCGCAGCATTCGAGCGGCGTGCCCTGGCGGTCGTGGTGCTCGCCAATGTTCCTTTCAGCTTGATCGGTGCGATCTTGGCGCTCGCCCTGACCGGTCAATCGCTGTCGCTGGGCGCGCTGGTCGGACTAGTGACTGTCTTCGGTATCAGTGCGCGCAACGCGATTCTGCTGCTCGCGCACTGCGAGAAGCTTCTCGACGAGTCCCCGCAGGGAGCCTGGACTGCCGAGCTGATCGATCGCGGCGCAGCCGAGCGCCTCCTGCCGGTGATCATGACAGCCGTGTTGACCGCGCTCGGACTCGTGCCGCTGGCGGCCAGTCTGGGCACGGCGGGCAACGAGATCGAAGGGCCACTTGCGATCGCCGTGCTCGGCGGGCTCGTGAGCTCGACGGTGCTGTGCCTGATCGTCCTGCCCGCGCTCATGCACTGGATCACCTCCTCGCGCTTCGGCTCCCTCGTACGCCCGCCCGCCGAAACCCTGTGACCTGACCCGCGACGGAAACTTCCGGCTCGCTACGTCTAACGCTAATGATCCGCGGATCGCATCAGGCGGAGACGGACGGGAAGCGCGAGGTGAGGATGTGGTGGATGAACGCGAGCTGGTCAGCCGCATGCGACGGGGCGATCAGCAGGCATTCAACGAGTTCTTCGACTCCTTCGCGCCCCGACTGAGCTCGTTTGCCGCGCGCCGCAGCTCGCTCGACGCGGTGGCGATCGAGGACGTGGTGCAGATGACGATGATCAATGCCATGCGCAACTTGGGCTCGTACCGGGGCAGCGCCGCGCTGTTCACGTGGCTGTGCCGCATCTGCCGCAATCAGCTGGCCGATGCGCGGCGCAGTGCCGCGCGCCGGCCGCCGTTGCAGAGCGTCGAGGAGCTGGCGGCCGAGCGGCCGCTCGCGACCGTGGTCGAGCTCACCGATTTTCGCGATCCGCTCGACGAATGCGAGACGGACTCGACCCGTGGCGCCGTGCGCCGCGTCGTCAATTCGCTGCCGCCGCACTACGCCCGGATCCTCGAGCTGCGCTTTGGCGATGAGCTGACCGGGCATGAGATTGCCCGAACGCTCGGGATGTCGGAAGACGCCGCCGAATCGCTCCTGACGCGCGCCCGCCAGGCGTTCAAGGTCGCCTGGATGGCGCATGTCGAGAGCAACCGAACCGCGGCAGCTCCCGATCGCGGAGGTGCCCAATGAGCGGCGATCACGGCGAGCGGGGCAGCGCAGAGAGCGATGAAGACCGCATGCTGCGCACCGGTCTGGAGGTCAGTCCACTCTCACCCGAGGCCATGTCGCGTATTCGTGCGGCGACCGAGGCTGAATGGCGCGCCAACATCCGGCGCGCGCCGCGCCGCTGGTTGCGCTATGCCGCGGCGGCTGGTTTCTTCGCAGTGGCCCTGCTCGGTGGCTGGTACGTGATGGGACCCGCCGGCCGCACCGATCACGGTGAGCTTGCGGCCCATCTCGTGCGCTTCGAGGCCCCGGGTGTGCTCGAGGAGCACTTGCTGCGTGCGGACACGGCGTTGAACGAAGGCTCGGTGTTGCGCTCGGGGCGCAGCTATGAAGTCAGCGGACAGGCGCTCATCAATCTCGAGGGCGGCGGCACCCTACGGCTTGCGCCCGGATCCGAGATCGAGATCGTCGCGAAGGACGATTTTCGCCTGGAGAAGGGCGAGATGTACGTCGACATCCCGCCGGACATGGGTGCGAGCTCGACTTTCATCGCGCGCACGGCGGCCGGCCAGTTTCATCACGTCGGCACGCAGTTCGCGCTCGCGGTCATTGAGACCGGAACACGGTTGCGGGTGCGCGAAGGCAGCGTTCATTGGCTGGCGGCCGGCGGCGAGTCGACGGTGAAGGCGGGCACCGAGGTTGTCTTCTCCAACGGAGTCAAGGCCGCCGAGCGACCGCTCGCGCCGAGCGGCAAGGAATGGGACTGGACGGCGCAGACGACCCCCGACTTCGAAATCGACAATCGCCCGCTCGAGGAATTCCTCGAGTGGGTGGCCCGCGAGTCGGGTCGCACGCTCGTGCTTGCGGACGATCAGGCTCGCAAGCAGGCGGCTACGATCCGCATGCACGGTTCGGTCCATGGCCTCACACCCATGCAGGCGCTGTCGGCAGTGATGGCGACCACGGAGCTGCGCTACGATCTACCGGATGGGCAGATACGAGTAAGCTTCGCGAGTGAAACGCCACGGCGCAGGTAGACGCGCCCTCCCACTTTTGTTGATCCTGTCGAGTGTCTCGCTGGCGGTGCAGGCCGCGGTGCGGACGCGCACGGTCGAGTCGTTGCTGCAGGATTTGCATGACAGCGGCGTCGAGGTTATCTACAGCTCCGAGCTCGTGCCGCCGGACCTCGAGGCGACGGTGGAGGATATGCCCGGTGATCCGCTGGGCGCGGCGCAAGCCGCACTCAAAACGCACGGGTTGGAATTGCGCGCCATCACGCCGCGGCACTATGTCGTCACCAGAATGCGCCCGACGCCGCACGTCGTCGCTCCGCGGCAGCCCGAGGACCAGGTGCTCGGTGAAGTGTCGGTGTACGCCAGCCGCTTCGCGATCGACACCCGCTCGCTCGCGGAGCCGATGACCCTCGACGCAGCCGCGATCAACTCTGTACCCGGCACGCAGGACGACGCGCTGCGCGCGCTGAACGCGCTGCCGGGAATTGCGAGCAACCTGTCGGCGCGTCCGTATATCCGCGGCTCGTTGAGCGAGGACGTGCTGGTGCGCTATGACGGCATCACGCTGCTCGATCCCTATCACCTCAAGAATTTTCAGAGTCTCGTGAGTGCGATCGATCCTGCGGCGATCGATGCGATCGAAGTGTTCAGCAGCGGCTTCCCCGTGCAGTACGGGACGCGCTCCGGCGGCGTCATCAACCTGACGGCGCCGTCGATGGAGTATGGCTATGAGAATCGTATCGGTGTCAGCGCCATCTCCGCCGGCGCTTCGACCCGCGGGCACGCCGCTACGCTGCCGCTCGAGTGGGTCGGCGCGATCCGTCACAGCACGCTCGACATGCTGGAGCCGGTCGAGAACGGACTGGGTAAACCGCGGTTTTCGGATTCCGTCGGACGCCTGCGGTGGCAAACCGAGCACGGAGCCTGGACGGCGGGCTGGCTGCTGCTCGACGACCAGTTGCAGCTGGGCGTGCCGGAGGACGAGGAAAGGGCGCACGCGCGCTATCGCGATGAGTACTTCTGGCTCGCGCGCGATCATCGCTTCAGCGAGGCGCTCGGGATGCGCGCAACGGCCGTGCTCACGACAGCGGAACGCGACCGCGCCGGCACGCTGGACGCACCTGGCGTTGCCGTCGGCTCGCTCGATGAAAGCCAGGAGTTCGATCGCTTCGAATTCACCAATGCCTGGTGGTACGACGCGGGCGGCGGCTCGAGCTACAGCTTCGGCGCGGAGCTGTCGATGTCACATTCCGATTACGCCTACACGCGCGAGGTGACGTTCAGCCCAGAGATCGCTGCGGCGTTCAACCGCGCAGCCTTCGACGCCCTGCAAACCTCGATCCGGCCGCAGGCGACGACCTATGCGCTCTACGCCGCGAATCGGCGCAAGTGGCGGGACTTTGAAGCAGAGGTCGGACTGCGCGTCGACGCCCAGGACTTCGACGATATGGGCCGGCACGCGCAATTGAGTCCGCGACTGAATCTGCGCTACGACTTCAGTCGTCGCGTGAGTCTCTACGCGTCGGCCGGCCGCTTCACCCAAGCGCAGCACATCGAGGAGTGGCGGGTGGAGGAGGGCCAGACGCGCGCCGATCCCGCGCAGTCCTCCAGTCACACGGTGCTGGGTCTCACCTACGAGACCGCCCGCCAGGCGCGTTGGTCTTTCGAGGCGTACAGCAAACGCTGGAAGCGCATCTCGCCGTACTTCGACAACTCGCTGAATCCCCTGCCGCTGCTGCCGGATCTCGCGCCCGATCGCGTGCGCCTCGCGCCGACGGCCTCCGAGGGCACCGGCTTCGAGATGAATGCGCGCATGCCCGTGTTCGAAGAAGCGAGCGCATGGGGGAGTCTTTCGTGGTCGCGAGTCGCGGATGATTTCGCGGGGCACGATGTCCTGCGTAGTTGGGATCAATCAATGGCGCTCAATGGCGGACTTGCGTGGGAAGGGGCGCATTGGAGCTTCTCGGGCGCGGCGGGCTGGCATCGTGGCTGGCCGCGGACCGACTATGTGCTGACGGCTCCGAGCGAGACAACGCCCGGATCGCTGCTGCTCGGCGCGCGTAATACCGATCGCTGGGGAAACTACTTCACCCTCGATCTGCGCGCCGGCTGGACCTGGCGCCTGACTCGCGGAGATCTGCTTGCGACCCTGGAGCTGACGAACGCGACGAACCGCGAGAATCCCTGTTGCACGAAGCTCGAGCAGGCGGATTCCGGACAGTTCCTGACGGTGGAAACCGAGCACTGGCTGCCGACTATCGTGAACCTGGGCATCGCCTACCGCTGGCGCAACGAGTAGCTCAACGGAAACCGACATGAGGCGACGTCAAACCAGGGATGGTCGACGAAACGCTCGCCGCGCCGAGAGACCCCGATGTCCGCGGGCGGCCGACGCTGCGGGTCGAAACGCTGGTCCTCGTTGTCGTTGCGTTCATGGTCGCGACCGCGAACGGCCCGTGGTGGCAGGCGGTCACTGCAGGACGCTCCTTCGCTCACCCGGGAACCTGGACGTTCATCACCGCCTGTTTCGTGGCGCTTGTGGCGCTGCACTTCGTCGTGCTGGCAGCTGTGGCGCATCGCTGGGTCGTCAAGCCGCTGCTGACGGTGATCGTGATCGCAGCGGCGGGCGCGGCGTACTACATGCGCACCTTCACGGTCATCCTCGATCCCTCGATGATCCAGAATGTGCTGCGCACCGACGCGCGCGAAGCGGGCGAGCTCCTGTCGTGGGGCATGCTCGCGTCAGTCCTCGCACGCTCGGCGATTGCGGTCGCGTTCATCTGGTGGGTGAATCTCGCGCAGCCGCCGCTCATGAAGGCGCTGGCGATGCGAGCAGGCACCGTGCTCGGAGCGCTGGTCGTCGCCGTGCTCGCGGTGCTGGCCATGTCGCGTGACATCACGTCATTCATGCGCAATCAGCACGAGGCGCGTTACCTGATCACGCCCGGCAACTTCCTCTACGGCTTCGCGATGACCGCGATGCGCGGCATGAGGAACGCGAGCGTTCCGCGCGAGGTCGTAGGTCAGGATGCGCGAGTGGTTCGAGTCGCCCTCGCGACCAGGCCGCGAGTGCTGGTGCTCATCGTCGGTGAGACCGCACGCGCCGAGAACTTCTCGCTCCTGGGATATTCGCGGCCGACGAACCCGGAACTCGCGCAGCTCGACGTCACGGCGTTCAGCCAAGTGACTTCGTGCGGCACTTCGACCGAAGTGTCCGTCCCGTGCATGTTCTCGCAGGTGGGCCGCGCCGACTACGATGAGCGGCGTATTCGCAACTCCGAAGGCTTGCTCGATGTGCTCGCACGTGCAGGCTATACGGTCAAGTGGATCGACAACCAGTCAGGATGCAAAGGCGTCTGCAGCGGCGCGCGAGTTGAAGTCTCGAAGATCGACGCCAGCACGACGTCCGGCCTGTGCGACGGCACTGAATGCTACGACGGCGTTCTGGTGGAGCGCCTGCACCGCGAGCTCGAAACGATTCGCGGCGACACCGTGCTGGTCCTGCACATGATGGGCAATCACGGGCCGGCGTACTTCAAGCGCTATCCGCCGCAGTTCCGGCGCTTCACCCCGGACTGTGCGACGGCGCAGCTGCGCGATTGCACGCGCGAGCAGGTCATCAACGCCTACGACAACGCCATTCTCTACACCGACCATGTGCTTGCGCAGATCGTGACGACGCTCGCGGCCGCGGGCGGCCGAATGGACAGCGCGATGCTATACGTCTCCGATCACGGCGAGTCGCTCGGGGAGAAGGGTCTGTATCTGCACGGCATTCCGTACGCCATCGCGCCATCGCAGCAGACGCACATCCCCATGGTGCTTTGGCTCTCTCCCGGATTGACCGCAAACGGCGATGTGAACGCGAGCTGTGTGCACGAGCGCGCGAATGAGTCGTACTCGCACGACAACCTGTTCCACTCGGTTCTCGGGCTCTTGAACGTTCGCACGCGCGCCTATCGCCCGGATCGCGACGTCTTCGCCGGTTGCCGCGGCCGGGCCTACCTGGTGCAAGGTGCCGAGCGAAGAAAAATCTAGTTAGACGGTAGCAGCTCTGCCTTTCCGTCGCGAGCGCGCGCGATTTTTGCGAGTAAAGCAGTTACGGATCTTTAATCGCTTGCAGCTCGCTGGTGACGCACGAACTGAAATATCCGCTGCGTAGCGTCCCCTGGCTTTGATGGTCACCTCCACAATGCCACGAGGATTCCCGCATGACGAAACTACTCGCGTTGACGACGCTGTCGGTCGCCTCACTCGGCGTCGCCGCGCTCGCGATCGCACACAACGACGACGACAACGACGACTGGCCGGAGCATTCGTCGAAGGCGCTCACGCTCGCGGTCTACGGCGATGCGCCCTATGGCTGCAAGGCGCCGACCGCTGCGGGCGCCAGCGACGAGTGCCCGCCGAACTCGATCTACCGCGCGGACGATCCAAACCTGCCGAATCCCGGTGACCCGCGGCAGATCGAAGCGACGCCCGCATTCATCGACGCGGTCAATCGCGACCGCAAGGTGGAGCTGGTCATTCACGTGGGCGACATTCACTCCGGCGCGCAGTTCTGCACCGTTGCCTACAACCGCACGATCCTGAACCTCTGGTCGCGGTTCGACGACCCGCTGGTCTACACGCCCGGCGACAACGAGTGGGCGGATTGTCAGAAGGCGAAAGAAGGTGGTGGGGTCACCAATGCAGCCGGCGAGTATGTGGACTACGCGGCGGGCAATCCGGTCGCAAACCTCGCGCTGGTGCGCCAGATGTTCTTCCCCGAGCCGGGCCGCACGCTTGGCGAGCATCGCAAGCGCGTGACGTCGCAGGCGCAAGCGTTCGATCCGGCATTTCCGGCCGATGGCGAGTACGTCGAGAACGTGATGTGGGAGCAGTCGCAAGTGCTGTTCGTCACGATCAACGTGCCCGGCGGCTCGAACAACGACAACGACACGTGGAACACCGCCGCGTTCGGCAGCGCCTTCGGGGCAACCGGCAACACGAAGTCCGCCACGCAACTGCAGGACATGACCCAGCGAACGGCAGCTGACCTGCGCTGGCTCGATGCTGCTTTCGCGCGTGCCAAGGCGCACGGAGCCAAGGCCGTCGTGATCGTAGACCAGGCCGATATGTGGGATCTCGACGGCACGCTGCCCGCCGACAATCACCTCGCGAAGTACGAACCGGTGATCGCGAAGATGGCGGCGCAGGCGCAGGCTTTCGGCAAGCCGGTGCTGCTCTTCAATGGCGACTCGCACCGGTATCGCTCGGACAATCCGCTCAAGCAGGGGCAGCCGTGCGTCGTCGAGTCGGGTGCGGATTCAGTGGGTTGCGGCGACGACGACTGGGCGACTCATCCGAACTACGATGTGAGCAACTTCCATCGCGTCGTGGTCCACGGCAGCGTGTTCCCGCTCGAGTACCTGCGCCTGAGCATCGACACTCGCGCCAACCGGGCGGCGAGCGCGACGAGCTTCGGACCATTCAGCTGGGAGCGTGTGATTCCGTAGTCGGCGTCTCCAAGTCGGAACGCGCCAGGCGGGCATACAGCAACTCGGCACTGGCGCGATTCCTCTGCTCGGTGCGTGCAAGTGCCAGCAGATGTCGCAGCAAAACGACGAGAGATTCCGGCGGCAAACTTGTGAGCCGCTCGCGGCCGTCGTACGAAAGCATCACTCGACAGTCACCACACGCAACTTCGATGAGACCTGCCCAGTGGTGCCGAAAAACGATGTCCATGTCGCCGCCGCAAGGGAGCTTGATCCAGGTCGCCGCGCTGCGAGTCATGGGGTCCGCATCTCCACCGTAGTTTCGGTCGTTGTCGAACAAAGTCCATTCGTGCCACGACGGTTCCGCTTCGTCAAGCGTCAGGGCTCGACGACCAGCACCTCGAACGTGCCGGGTACGACGGTCGGATTGCGCTGTGCCGTCGAAAGAAAAATGCGATGAGTGCGCTCATCGAGTGTGAGCGTGCGGGCGCCGACCTTCGTCGGCACGGTTTCCACGACAGCGAATTTGTCCGGGGTTTCCTCGTGGACGACTGTGAGCGTTCCGTCACCGCCCGAGGCGAATGCGAGCTGCTTCTGCGCATCGAACGCGGCGCCGTCGACCTTGCCGCCGATAAGTACTTGAGCGATGCCGCGCCCGGTCGTGGAGTCGATGATGGCCATCACCTTGTTACTGCAGGCGGCGAACAGCCGGTGATGAGCACGGTCGATGGCGAGGCCGGTCGGTTCTTCGCACCCGGCCAACGGCCATGTCGCCTCGACGCCCAGAGTCCGAGCGTTGATGGCAGCGAGGCTGTTGCGATCCTCGAGGTTCACGAACACGCGTCCGGCGCCGTCGTGAACCGCGAACTCGGGCTTGGCATCCAACGCGATGGTGCCCACCACTGTGTTCTTTGCAGTATCGACGGCTGTGACATTGCGGCCGCGGCCGTTGAACGCGAACACACGCTGCGTCGCTGGATCGAAGAGGATCGCGTCCGGATTGTCACCCGTGGTGCTGATCGCCACGAGGCGGGTGAGCGATAGCAGATCGAAGACGACGATCTTGGAGGCGGCGCCGGCGCTGACGTAGCCGTGCCCCAATGCATCAGCGATGGCGACGCCGTGGACGCCGGCCGTATCGGCAATTGTGCCGACGCGTGCGAGCGTTGTCGTATCGAGGACTTCCACGTGCGTCCCGTGGGTGATGAAGAGCCTGGAGCGCGCGGCGTCGATCGTCAGGTAGTCCCAGCCCTCAGCTCCCGGAAGGGGGAGCTCGCGAGCCAGATGGTACGCAGCTGCAGGTGCCGTTACGCCGGCCAGGAGAATTGCTGCGAATACGTGCGATGCGAGCGTGCGTTTCATGTTCACTCGAGTTGCAATGAGTAGGTAAGCATGGCTCCGCCGTCCACCGGGACCACAGTCACGGCTGATCGAGGGTCGAGTCCATGGCGGCGCCCCAGCGCGAACTGTGCGGTCGCGATACCGAGTGCAGCGCCGGCGACCGTATCGGAAAGCCAGTGCGCATTGCTATCCAGGCGTGCATAGGCGGTGGCAGTGGCGAGTCCGTAGCCGATCCCGCGTCGCAACCACCGATAGTCGTCGCCGCCCGATTCGGCGAGCACCGTGCCAACGGCGAATGCGGTGCTCACGTGCATGGAAAGAAAGGAGTCGCCGCTGTTTCGCCAGTCGTCGACTGCGTTCGTTTCGTTCGGCCGACTGCGACCTGCAGCATATTTGATGAGCGTGGTGCTGAGTGCCGCCAATCCGCCGGCCTCCAGCATGACGCGTCCTTCCTCAAAGCCGGCGCGGTCGTCCCAGAGTGTGGCCGCGGCCCAGGTACCGACGACCATGGCTGCCAGCGGCGCTGCATCGCGCGCAGCGTTCGAATCCTTCTTGCTCGAGTCCGCGGCGGACGCGAAGTGATCGCGGACCGCAGCATCGTGCTCGTGCGCGATCGCGATGGCAGCGAGCGATCCGCCGAATTGCCACCAGTCGCGCTCATCCCAGCGCAGCGGCGCAGTGAAGTAGAGCTTGGTATCCTCGACCACGCCGCGAAGGGAAGACGGATCGGCGGCGCAGGGAGCCGCCACCAGGGCGCACAAGGTACCCAGCACTGCTCGCCACGAAGCGGGGTGGATATGTCGAACTCGAAGAATCAATCGTTTCTCGCACGCCTGCGCTTCGCCCGCGCCGGACTGATGCATGCGGTGGCGACGGAGCACAGCCTGAAGTTTCAAGTCGCGGCTTTCGGCGCGGTGTTGATCGCGCTCATTGTTTTGCGGCCGGAGCCGATCTGGTGGGCGCTGGTGTTGCTGGCGAGCGGCGCAGTCATCGCCGCCGAGCTGTTCAACACGGCCCTCGAGCTGCTGGCCGATCATCTGCACCCGGAGACTCACGCCAACATTCGCATCGTCAAGGACTGCGCTGCTGGCGCGGTGTTGGTCGCGGCGATAACCGCCGTCCTCATCGCGGTCTCATTGGCCATGCACATCTATCTTATGCGGCGGTAGATCTCCTTAGACGCGAGCAAACGGTCGTTTCCGTCGGCATCGGCTGGCAAGGTTCGAATCCCATACACGGATTGAAGTAAGCGAATCCGTAGCCGCGCGCGGGACCTGTGATTGCCTGGAGTTCCGACGACTTGCGCACGCGGGGTATCGCTTCGAGGTAAGCGATGCGTACCCCCAAACGTACCCCCAACAAACGTTGTGGCTGCTGGTGGACGTAGCTGGAGGTTGGCGGACGAACCGCAGCTTAGAGACGCGAGGCTTGAGCCAACTCCAGTGGACGTCAAGTGGACGTCTACGGACGTCTGCGGATGGCTCCCCGGGCCGGATTCGAACCAGCGACCAATCGGTTAACAGCCGAACGCTCTACCACTGAGCTACCGGGGAACGGCAGGAGAATCGGAAGGCGCGCGATTGTGCGGAATCGCGCTCCGCGGTGTCAAGGAAGTCGGGAGAAATCCGGCGGTTACCGCACTCCCGAGGCCTAGGCGGCTTGTGCGGCGCGCAGCGTTTTTTCCATCCGGCGCAGGGCTTCCTCCAGCGTCTGCATGCTGCAGGCGAACGACAGTCGCAGGTGCCCCGGCGCACCGAAGCCGCTGCCCGGCACCACCGCCACGCCGCCATGCGTCAACAGATACTCCGCCAGGGCGTTGTCGTCCTTCACACCGACGATGCTCATCGCGCGCTCGACATTGGCGAAGGCGTAGAACGTGCCAGCGCCCTGCAAACAGGTGACGCCCGGCAGTTTGTTGAGACCGGCCACGACGAAGTCGTGACGCTGCTTGAAATGCTTGTTCATCTCGCGCACCGGCGCCTGATCGCCGTTGAGTGCGGCGACTGCGGCCTTCTGCGCGATCGAGGAAGGGTTCGACGTGCTCTGACCCTGGATCGTCGCCATCGCCGTGACGAGCTCGATCGGTCCGCCGCAGTAACCGATGCGCCAGCCCGTCATCGCATATGCCTTGGAGACGCCGTTGGTCGTGACGATGCGGTCGTACAGCTCCGGGCACACGCTCGCAAGGCTGACGAACGGCTCCTGCGCCCAGTAGATGTGCTCGTACATATCGTCCGTGCAGATCACGACGCGCGGATGCTTCATCAGCACTTCGCCGAGCACGCGCAGCTCCGCCCGCGTGTAGGCCGCGCCCGTCGGGTTGCTGGGACTATTTAATATGAATAGGCGAGTCTTCGGAGTGATCGCCGCTTCCAGCTGCGCCGGCGTCAGCTTGTAACCCTGCTCCACGCCCGCATATGGAGTGACTGGCACGCCGTCCGCGAGCATGACCATGTCCGGATACGAGACCCAGTACGGCGCCGGAATCACGACTTCGTCGCCCGGATCGACCACGGCGAGGATCAGGTTGAAGATCGTCTGCTTCGCGCCGGTCGAAACCAGGATCTGCTTGCGCTGGTAGTCGAGCGCGTTCTCGCGCTTGAACTTCGCGATGATCGCGTCCTTCAGCTCGGCGGTGCCTTCGACCGGCGTATAGCGCGTGTGGCCTTTGCGGATCGCTTCGACGCCGGCGTCCGCGATGTGCGCGGGCGTGTCGAAATCCGGCTCGCCCGCAGCGAGGCCGATGATGTCCTTGCCTTCCGCCTTGAGCGCGATGACGCGGCTGGTGAGCGCGAGGGTGGGCGAGGGCTTGACGCGCTGGACGCGTTTTGAAACTGGTAAACTCACGAGGCACCGCGGAATTTCAATGACGCGGAATTGTTTCTCATGACCGACAGCACCGCAACCGGATTCGCTCTGACGGGCGACTACAAGCCGGCCGGCGATCAGCCGCAGGCGATCGCGGGGCTGGTCGACGGCCTGCGCTCCGGGCTCACGCACCAGACGCTGCTGGGCGTCACGGGCTCCGGAAAAACATTTTCCGTCGCGAACGTAATCCAGGAAGTGCAGCGCCCCACGCTCGTGCTGGCGCACAACAAAACTCTGGCGGCGCAGCTCTACGGCGAGTTCCGCGAATTCTTCCCGCACAACGCGGTGGAGTATTTCGTCTCCTACTACGACTACTATCAGCCGGAAGCCTACGTTCCTTCCTCCGACACCTACATCGAGAAGGACTCGTCGATCAACGAGCACATCGAGCAGATGCGCCTGTCGGCGACCAAGGCGCTGCTCGAGCGCTCGGACGCGATCATCGTCGCAACGGTATCGGCGATCTACGGCCTCGGCGATCCCGAAGCTTATCTGTCGATGGTGCTGCACCTGTCGCGCGGCGACCGGATGGATCAGCGCAAGATGCTGCGCCGTCTCGCGGACATGCAGTACAAGCGCAACGAGCTCGATCTGACGCAGGGCACGTATCGCGTGCGCGGCGACGTCATCGACATCTTCCCGGCGGAATCCGAGCGCGAGGCGTTGCGCGTCGAGCTGTTCGACGACGAGGTCGACTCGCTGATGCTGTTCGATCCGCTGACCGGCGAGATCAAGCGCAAGGTGCCGCGCTTCACGGTGTTCCCGTCGACGCACTACGTCACGCCGCGCGAGCGGCTGGTCACCGCGGTCGACCAGATCCGCGACGAGCTGCACGAGCGGCTGGCCCATCTCAAGACGGCCGGCAAGCTGCTCGAAGCACAGCGGCTGGAGCAGCGCACGCGCTTCGACATCGAGATGATTCGCGAAGTCGGCTACTGCAACGGCATCGAGAACTACTCGCGCTTCCTGTCGGGCCGCGCGCCGGGCGAGCCGCCGCCGTGCCTGTTCGACTACCTGCCGGACAACGCGCTGCTGGTCGTCGATGAGAGCCACCAGACGATCCCGCAGCTGGGCGCGATGTATCGCGGCGACCGCTCGCGCAAGGAGACGCTGGTCGAGTACGGCTTCCGCTTGCCGTCGGCGCTCGACAACCGGCCGCTGCGCTTCGACGAATGGGAGAAGCTCGCGCCGCAGATGATCTTCGTCTCGGCGACGCCCGGGCCGTACGAAATGCAGCGCTCGGGCCAGGTCGTCGAGCAGCTGGTGCGGCCGACGGGCCTGGTCGATCCGGAAGTCGAGCTGCGGCCGGTGCGCACGCAGGTCGACGACGTGCTCTCGGAGATCAAGCTCTGCGTGGAGCACGGCGAGCGCGTGCTGATCACGACGCTGACCAAGCGCATGGCGGAGGACCTGACCGAGTACCTCGACGAGCACGGCGTCAAGGTACGCTACCTGCACTCGGACATCGACACGGTCGAGCGCATGGAGATCATCCGCGACCTGCGGCTCGGCAAGTTCGACGTGCTCGTCGGCATCAACCTGCTGCGCGAGGGGCTCGACATGCCGGAGGTGTCGCTGGTGGCGATCCTCGATGCCGACAAGGAAGGGTTCCTGCGCTCCGAGAACTCGCTGATCCAGACGATCGGTCGCGCCGCGCGGCATCTCAACGGCCGCGCAATTCTGTACGCGGATCAGGAAACCGGCTCGATCAAGCGCGCGATCGACGAGACCAATCGGCGGCGTCGCAAGCAGCTCGAATTCAACGAGCAGCACGGCATAACGCCGCGCGGCATCAAGAAGGGCGTCGCGGACATCCTGGAAGGTGCGTATTCCGACGCTGCGCGCGGTCCGTTACGAAAGGTGGCGGATCCGTCGGCGGACTACTCGTCGCTCACCCCCGACCAGGTCGCTCGTCGCATCAAGAAACTCGAGCAGGAAATGCTCAAGCACGCGCGCAACCTGGAATTCGAGCAGGCGGCGCGGCTGCGCGACGAGATCCACAAGTTACGCAACGTAGAACTCGGACTCACGGGCTGACAGCATGCGCCATGCACCGATCTCCTTCGCATCGATAGTTCTGGTTTGTCTCAAGGGGACGGCCGTTGCGGCGGACACGCCGCCACCGCAGCAGCAGCACTCGTATCGCTACTACGTGACCGGAAATCCTGCGGACGTGCAGCGGCCGACGCGCGGCTTGTTCGTGCTGCAGGGAGGCGGCGATGACGTGGACCGCAACTACAGCCACATGGGCGAGATGGGCGGCGGCGGTGACTTCGTGGTGCTGCGCGCGTCGAACTCGGACGAATACAACGACTACATCTACAAGCTCTGCAAGTGCGACTCCGTCGAAACTCTCGTCATCGACACGCGCGAGGCAGCAGCTGATCCGTTCGTCATCGACAAGGTGCGCAATGCCGAGGCGCTGTGGATCTCGGGCGGGGATCAGGGCGACTACATCAAGTCGTGGAAGGACACGCCGCTGGAGGACGCGATCAACTTCGTGGTGGCGAAGCCCGCGCCGATCGGCGGCACCAGCGCCGGAATGGCTGTCGGCGGCGAGTTCGTCTACTCGGCGATCGGGCCCGACAGCCTGACGAGCCCCGAGGGACTCGGCGATCCGTACCACAGCAACCTCACGCTGGCGAAAGATTTCCTGAAGCTGCCGGGCCTGCAAGGCATCATCACCGACCAGCATCTGCAGGAGCGCGATCGCATCGGCCGCACGGTGACGCTGCTTGCGCGCCTGATGAAGGACGGCTATAGCGACCATCCGCGCGCGATAGCCGCTGACCGCGAAACTGCAGTCCACATCGATCCCGCAACCGGCACCGCAGAAGTCTTCGCGACTCAGAAGCACAAGACGCCGTACGTCTACTTCATGAGCGTGACCGGGCCGCCGCAGCAGTGCGAACGCGGCAAGCCGCTGACGATGCGCAACGTCGACGTCTATCGCATCGCGCCGGGCGGCGCGCGTTTCGACCTGCGTACGTGGAAGGGGCAGGGCGGCATCGCGTACACGCTCAGCGCCGAGAACGGCACGCTGAAATCCTCGCGCGGGGAGATCTATTAGCGCCGGTCCATCGCGGCCAGGTAGATGTCCGCGATGCGGTCGATGTACTTCTCCGGCGCGAAATCGCTGCGGTTGGACAGGATGACGATCGTCAGGCCGATGCCCGGGTGGCGCGCGATGTGGCTGCGAAAGCCGACCCACGAGCCGCCGTGCTCGAGGCGGCGCGAATGGCGGTATTCATCGATGCGCCATGCGAAGCCGTAGTCCGTCTTCCTGCCGTCGTTGAGGATTGCGCCGGTGAACGCCTGATCCAGCGTCGCGCGGCTCACGAGCTCCTCGCCGTACAGCGCCTGATCCCACAGGTACATGTCGCCGAGCGTGGTGAAGATGCCGCCCGCGCCGACGATTCCATTGAGCGGATGCTCGTCATTGAGCTTGAAGCCGTCGCCCTCCGGGTCGTAGCCGAGCACGCGGCGCTCGACGTGCGGCTTGGTCGTGTCGTAGACCAGGGAGTGTTTCATCTGCAGCGGCGCGAAGATGCGCTGCTGCACGAAGGCGGTGAAGGTCTGGCCCGACGCGGCCTCGACGATCTCCGCCAGCATGTCGTAGCCCGGATTGCTGTACTCGTAGCGTGAGCCCGGTGCGAACACCGGCTTCGCCATCTTGCCGAGCAGAACCTTGGCTTCTGCATTCGTCGGCCAATGATGCGAGGTGTCGATGACGTCGTAATAGTCGGGCAGTCCGCCGGTGTGGTTGAGCAAATTACGGACGGTGATGCCGGGGTAACTCGCAAGCTCCGGCAGGTACCTGGCGACGGGGTCGTCGTACTTCAGCCGACCGTCCTGCGCGAGCAGCATGATCGCCATGGACGTGAACTGCTTCGATACAGAGTCGAGGCGGAAAGTCGAGTCGACGGTCAGCGGCACGCGCTGCGCGACGTCCGCATAGCCGTAAGTCGACTTGTGCACGATGGCTCCGCGCCAGACAACGAGCACACCGGCGCCGGGCTGCACTCCCCGGGTGAGCGGTGCGAACAGGGCATCGACCTGCGCGGATGCGCCGGCAACTGTCGCGCCGTCGGCCCCGAGTGCCGGGAAAGAAATCAAGCAGAGAATGAATAAGCGAGCTGCTGTCGTCATGTACGCGTGATCCCCGTGGCGAATCGCCCGCTCATGATATAGGCTCGCGCGCAAAGAAAGTCTGCGTGCAACCCTGGTCGGAAGCGCGCAGCTCACTACACGGGGAGATTCAATGGGTCACGATCGCTCGAGCTCGGTTCCTGCTGCGCGCCACGCCAATCGTGCTACTCCGCTCGCGCTTGCGATCGCGGCGGTGCTCTATCCGGCTGCGGCGGCGCTTGCCGCCCAGGATTCGGGCAAGGACGCTCTCGAAGAGGTGATCGTCACCGCTACGCGCCGCGAAGTGAACCTGCAGGTGGTCCCGCAGAGCGTCACCGCGCTCTCCACGGAGTTCATCCAGAAGCAGGCGCTGACGAATCTTGACGATCTGGTGGGCGCAATGCCCTCCATGAACGTCTACAGCACCCAGCCCGGCCAGAACACGATCATCATCCGCGGCATCACGACCAGCACGTCGCAATACCGGATCGACAGCCAGGTCTCGATCTACCTCGACGAGCAGCCGATGACGTCGATAACGCAGCAGGCGGACGTCCGCCTCGTCGACATCCAGCGCGTCGAGTTGCTGCCGGGCCCGCAGGGCACGCTGTTCGGATCGAGCGCGCAGGCGGGAACCCTGCACTACGTCACCAACAAACCGGATCCGTCCGGCTACGCGAGCCAGGTCGACCTCGAAGTCGGCACCACGAAGGGCGGCGAAGAAAGTTACGACGCGAGCGGCTGGGTCAACGTGCCGATCAGCGACAACTTCGCCGTGCGCGCGGTCGGCTTCTATTCGGATGAAGGCGGCTACGTCGACAATGTCGTCGGGCCGACCTTGATGGGCGAAACCACCAACGCAGGGTTCGCCAAGGAAAACCAGAATTCCTACAGCCAGAGCGGCGGCCGCCTTGCGGGCCTGTGGACGATCAACCCGCAATGGAACGTTCTGCTCACGGGCATCTACCAGAAAGGCAAGACCGAAGGCGACTGGGACTCGGACCCCTTCCTCGGCGACTACAAGATCACGCGGTTCGCCGATCAATGGCGCGACGATCGTTGGTACACCCTGTCGGGGACCGCGAAGGGCGACCTCGGCTTCGCGGAGCTCTCGGTGACCGCGAGCTACTTCAATCGCAAGATCGACTACGAATGGGACGACACCAACTACGCGCAGTGGCGCACCTTCAACTTCGGCACGTACTACGCGCTGTATGACACCGGTACGCTGCACGCGGTGAAGTTCAACTATCAGGATCAGAAGCGCTGGGCCTACGAGGCGCGGCTCACTTCGCAGGGCGACAGCAAGCTGCAGTGGATGGCGGGCGCCTTCTACGAGGACGTGTACGACTGGTGGGAGTACGGCGAAAAGATCATCGGCGGCGACATGACGCAGACGGCCGCGTTCCAGGAAGCCAATCGCATCGCCTGCGAGGACGTCGACGACCCGTCGCTCGCGAAGTGCCCGCTCGATCCGACGCAGATCTACTACTACAACCAGTATTCCAACAAGGTGAAGCAGCTGGCCTTCTTCGGCGAGCTGACCTACTCGCTGACCGACAAGTGGTCGGTGACCGGCGGCGCGCGCTGGTTCCAATACGATCGCGACATGTTCGACAAGTACAACGTACCGTTCGGCTTGCCGGTCTCCAGCGATCCGGATGCCAACGGCCTCACGAGCAAGGGCAAGGCCAGCGACACGACCTACAAGTTCGCGACGAAGTACCAGTTCACTCCCGATGTGATGGCGTACTTCCTGTACAGCGAAGGGTTCCGCCTCGGCGGGCAGAACTCGCAGCGCGCGGCCGCCACGGGCGAGGTGCCGCTCAACTACGGGCCGGACAGCCTTGCGAACTACGAGGTCGGCCTCAAGAGCCAGTGGCTCGACAATCGGCTGCGCCTCAACGTGGCGGCGTTCCTGATGAAGTGGGACGACATCCAGATCCACTTCAGCGGCACGGACCGCGACAACGGCGGCGCGTTCTGGATCGAGGGCAACATCAACGGCGGCAAGGCGGAGCAGAAGGGCATCGAGCTCAGCGGCGAGTGGTACGCGACCTCCCGGCTGAACTTCCAGTGGAACGCCTTCCTCGCGAGCCCCGAGTTCACCGAGGGAACGTTCGTCCCGAACTCCGATCCTCCCGAGGTCTACATCCCCAAGGGTGCGACGTTGCCGGTCTCGCCGAAGGAGAAGTACTGGGCCTCGGTCGAGTACACGTTCCCCGATTTCCTGCCGTTCGCGGGCGATTTGTGGACGCGGTTCTCGTATAACTGGCAGAGCAAGACCTGGGACAGCATCGACGACATGGTGGATGACAACCGGGAGTTCTTCCTGCCCGAAATGAAGTCCGGCACGTTCCAGCTGGGGTTCACCAGCGAGAACGGCTGGCAGACGGCGCTCATCGTCCGCAACCTGTTCGACGACAGAGGCATCAGCTGGAAGAGCTCCAGCGACCGCGGCGAGATCTTCGACGACCCGCGCTGGCGTTACGTGGAAGGCGTGGTGCGTCCGCGCAGCGTGTATCTCTCGTTCAGCAAGAAGTGGTGAGGTGGCCGCCTGACTTCCGCCCGCTCGTTGAAGCTCCTCACGACCTCGGTGGTGCGCGGCAGCCACCAGGGTGAGAGTCATGGCGGCGTCTACCTGATCGATCTCGAGCAGCGCGAGATCCGCCAGGTCATCGACTGGAATACGGCCAACATCGACTGGCAGGGCCGCGGCTGGGATCGCGGCCTGCGCGGCATCGCGTTCGACGGCGACGTCGTGTACATCGCCGCGAGCGACGAGCTCTTCGCCTACACGCCGCAGTTCCGCCTGCTCGGCTCCTGGCGCAACACGTACCTCAAGCATTGCCACGAGATCGCCGTCTGGCAGCGCACGCTGTTCCTGGCTTCGACGGGCTTCGACAGCATCCTCGGCTTCGATCTCGACAAGCAGGAATTCACCTGGGCGATGCACGTGGAGACGCAGCAGTTCCGGTTCCGCGGCCGCATCTACGATCCGCGCCAGGACGACGGGCCGCTCATGCTCAACAAGCTGCACATCAACAACGTGCATCCCACGCAGGGCGGCATGTACATCGCGGGGACCAAGACCGGCGGGATGCTGCTGTACAACGGCCACGAGGTCCGGATGGCGGTCGAGCTGCCGCCGGGCACGCACAACGCGCAGCCGTTCCGCGATGGCGTGCTGTTCAACGACACCGAGGCGAACGTGCTGCGCTATTCCGGTCGCAGCGGCCACGAAGACCGGGCGATGAGCGTGCCGCAGTATCCTGACGACCAGCTGCAGCATCGCGGAATCGATCAGAGCAGCGTCGCGCGCCAGGGATTTGCCCGCGGGCTCGCGGTGCTCTCGGACAGCGTGGTGGCGGGCGGCTCGTCGCCTTCGACGGTGTCGGTCTATGACCTCAAACAGAATCAGCGCGTGCTTGCAGTGAACCTGACGATGGACGTCAGGAACGCGATCCACGGGCTCGAGGTCTGGCCTTTCGACTGAAGCTGCTACGGCTGAGTCGCCGGCGACCTCGGCTCGAGGTTGCGCTGAAAGAACGCCACGAGCGTTTCGTACCACTTCACGCGGTTGGCTTCGAGCAGGAAGCCGTGGTGCTCGTTGGGGAACTCCAGGTACTCGTACTGCTTGCGCGCCTTGCGGAGCGCTTCGGCCATGCGCTGCGACTGCCGCACGTGTACGCGCTGATCGTCGGTTCCGTGTCCGAGCAGAACGGGCGCGCGGATCGCGTCCACCAGCCGCAGGGGAGAGTCCTCGCGCAAGCGAGACTTGTCGCCGCGCTCGCCGCCGATCATCGTTTCGTGCCAGTCCGCACCCCAGTCGTACCACTTGTCGTCGCTCAACAGGAATTCGATGTCCGTCACGGCTGCGTACGCTGCGCCGGCGCGATAGAGCTCGGGCGTCTTGGTCAGCCCGACGAGCGTGGCATACCCTCCATAGCTGCTGCCCATGATGCCGATGCGGTCTGCGTCGGCGATGCCTTGCTCGATCGCCCAGCGCACGCCATCGGTGATGTCGTCCTGGATCTTCCGTCCCCACTGCCGGTAGCCGGCTTCCAGATGCCTGTAGCCGAAGCCGGCGGAGCCGCGGAAGTTGACCTGCAGCACCGCGAACCCGCGGTTCGCCAACACCTGAACTTCCGGATCCCACTCGATACGATCCCGTGTCCACGGACCGCCGTGCACGTCGACGATCAGCGGCAGGTTGCGCGCAGCGTGGCCCTTCGGCAGCGTGAGGTAGGCCGGAATCTGCATTCCGTCGCGAGCCTGATAGTTCACGCGCCGTGTGGGCGAGAGCGCGGCAGCCTTTATGCCGGGACGCTGTTCGAGAATCCGCGCCAGGTAGTTCCGGCTGCGATCGAAGAAATAGTAAACGGGCGGCTGGATCTCGGAGCTCACCTCGATGAGCTGCCGGACACCATCGTGCGAGCGGCTGATTCGCTCGTGCTGCATCGGCACGCCGAACTCCTGCTGAAAGGCTGCCGCCAGCCGCCGGTGCTCCTGCGCGTCGGCCGGGTCGAAGAAATGAATCTCCGGGCGGTCGACGGTGTACCGCACGCCGACGACGCGGCTCTCGGGCCCGGCCTCGCGGTACACGCCTGTCACGTCTACCTCAGGGTGGGCGAAGACCAGTTTGCCCAGCGCGCGCGTGCGAATGTCGAACTCGAACAGCGCGTCGCGTCCCTCGTGCGGTGCCAGCACATAGAGGAGGGCAGGATCTGCGTGGAACCCCGCGAACTCGGGACCGCGTTGCCCGAAGAGCGGCCGCTCCATGACGAGCTCCAGGTCGGCGTCGGGATCGATGCGCGCGTACAGGCGGTAGCTGGTTCCGGCTGCGCGGTCACCGGCCCGAATGTGTCCTGCGGCGTCGGCGTACCAGTTGCGAATTCCCGCGGTCCGCGGCTGCGCCCGCGCCAGCCGCCCGGTATCCACATCCATGCGCATCACCGAAGGAGAATCCTCGTTGGGTGGCCACAGCTCGATCAGGACGGTCTGGGGATCGGCTGGCGTCCAGTGAACGATGCGGTCCTGGTAGGCGACGGAGAGCTGCCCCTGGCCGAACAGCGGCCAGTGCCGGCCGAGCATGGAGAAGTTCTTGCCGTCGCTGTCGACGCCGAAGAGTCGCGTGGTGCGGCTGCGCACACCGACTACGTTGCGGTCGCGTGCCTGCGCGCTGATGAACAGGCGCTTCGAATTCGCCCATTCGATCCACGCCAGCCGCGTTTCGGGATCGTCAACCTTGGCCAGCGGCACCCACTCGCCCGTTGCCACGGACACCGAGAAGATTGCCTGCAGGTCGCCCTGCGAGCGGATCAAAGCGTAAGTGTTGCCGTCGTCCGAGAGAGTCGGCCTCGAGATCGGCGGATTCACGAAGAAGTCGCGAACGGGAATCGGCGCTGGCAGCTCGGCGCCCATCGCCGCCTGACAGCCGACTGCCAGGAGGGCGACGAGACAAGCACGCGTGAGGCTGCTCCTCATCGCTAGAGTCCCGCGTTGCGCACGCTCTCGGGCAGTTCTGCGATGACGTCCGCCAGCTCTTCCTGCCACGGGCTGAGGTGTTTTTCGTAGCGTCGCCAAGTGCCGAGCGCGCGCCTGTACAGCGGCTGGCGAACCTGCTCCGAGCTCGCGGTGCGCACTGCGCGATTGGTCTCGTGAAAGCGCAGGCATGCTTCTTCGAACGGCAGGCCGCAGTGCGCGAGGATGCGCCGCACTTGCGCCTCCAGGTCGCCGACCGTTTCCTCGTAGTGCACGTCGAGCACCTTGCCCGGCAGCACCTGGTGCCAGTGCTTCATCAGCTCGTGGTACTGCTTGTAGTACATCACCAGCTCGTCCATGTCGTAGGTGAAGTTCTGGCCCTTGCCGAAGAGCTGCTTGTAGCTGCCGAGGATGCTGTCGAGCGGATGCCGGCGCGCGTTGATGATCTTCGCATTCGGCAGGATCAGGTGCGCGAAGCCGATGTGCGAGAAGTTGTTCGGCAGCTTGTCGGTGAAGCGCGGCTTGCCTGTCGTGCGGAAGGTTCGGGTCCGCTCGATGTACTCCTTGCCGTAGGCGCGCAGGTCGCGGTCCCGCAGGTCGCGCACGGCTTCGGGATATTCCACGCGATCGCGCCGATAGCGCGCCACCGATACCGCGATCTCGCCGAGCGTCGACAGCTCGAGCGTGCCCTCGACCTGGCTGTGGCTCGCGAGGATCTGCTCGACCAGCGTCGAGCCGGAGCGCGGCAAGCCGACGATGAAGATGGGCGCGTCGGACTCGTAGCCCTCTGCCGCGTGCTCCTCGAGGAACTCGCGGTTGAACACTTCCGCGATCTGCTGATGACGCAGCTCGAAGCCGGCGGGATCGTACGACACGTGCGGGCGTTGCCGCTGATTCCCCGAGTGATAGAGCTCCCATGCGCGATCGTAGTCGCCCGCGTCCTCGCAGGCTTTGGCGAGCGCGAACCGGAAATGCACGTCAGCGCTTGGGGTGAGGTCCGCGCGCTTCACGTGCTCTTCCATGGCTGCGACTTCCGCGGCCTCGAAGCGGAAGACCTTCAAGTTCGCCATGCTCCAGTACACCTCGCCGAAGTCGGGCTTCTGCGCGATGGCGGCACGGTACTCGCGCAGCGCGTCCGCTTGCCGTCCCAGGGCTTTCAAGGCATGCGCGTAGCTCATGTGAATGCCGGGGGAAGGCTGCAGCGCGACCGATCGCGCGTACGCTGCCGCGCTCTTCTCCATGTCGCCGATCTGCGCGTAGTCGGCGCCGAGGCCGGACCAGATCGAGGGGTCGTCGGGATCGGTCTCGGCTGCGCGCTGATAGCACGCGATGGCTTCCTCCGGGCGATCCGACTGGTGCAGCAACATGCCCAGCATCATCCAGGCCTGAGCGAGCCCCGGCGCCAGATCCGTCGCCCTGCGCAGCAGCGCTTCGATATCGGACATCCGCTCGTCGTTGCCCCAGTACGCCTGTGCAAGCGTGTGCAGGGCGTCGACGTTGTCGGGATTCTCTCGCAGCGCCTTGCGCAGAGTCGCAATCGCTTCGTCCTTGCGCCCGGCGCGCAGGTGATCGAGCGCAACCGCAACCTGCAGCCGGCCGGGATCCTGCTCGAACCATTGCTCGAGCGCCGCGTCCGCATCGTCGCCGCGGCCGAGCGCGGCGAGCGCCTGCCCGAGCTTCTTGCGCGCGAGCGGCAGGCGAGGGTCGAGCCGGAGCGCGGTCTGGAAGCTTGCCACTGCCTCTTCGAGCCGACGTTGCATCGCGTAGATGCCGCCGAGATCTTCGTGCAGCGGCGCGGATTCGGCGCGCAACGCGAGCGCGCGACGCACCGTCTGCTCGGCCTCATCGAGCCGCGACTGCATGGTCAAGGCGCGGCCGAGCAGGCGCAGGTGCTCGACGGAATGCGGATCCCGCTGGAGCCGTTCGCGGCTGACGGACTCTGCGCGCCGCGCGTCGCCGGCAGCGAGCGCGTCGAGCGCGGCCGTGATGCTCGTATCTGGTGTGCTTGCAGGTTTCAAGGTGCTGCTTGCGCTCGCGCGACCTGGAGATATTTGTCGAACCACTGCTGCACGCGGACCAGCCGGTCACGCTCGAAATCGTCGGACCAGCCGCCGTGGTGCGTGCCGGGATAGACGACCAGCTCGGTCTCGATGCCGCGCTTCTTCAGCGACTGGTAGAACAGCTCGGCGTTCAGCACCGGCACGTTCCAGTCCTCGCGCCCGCCGAAGAACAGCGTCGGCGTCTGCACCGCGCCGGCCTGCATGAGCGGCGAGAGACGCGCGTATGTATCTGCGTTCTCCCAGGGCACGCCCAGCTCCCAGCTGTACCACTTCTGGTAGATGTCGTGGCCGTAGTTCGCGGCGATGAAGCTGTGGCCCGCGCCGGAAGCCGCTGCCTTGAAGCGGTTGGTGCGCGTGATGATGACGTTGGTCATGTAGCCGCCGTACGAGTAGCCGGTGACCGCGAGCCGGTCGGGGTCGGCGTACCCGAGCTTCACGACGCGGTCGATCGCCGCGATCACGTCGTCGTAGTCGGTGATGCCCCAAGTGCGGTAGATCGCGCGAATGAAGTCCTGCCCGCGGCCGGTGGAGCCGCGCGGATTCGGCTCGACCACCACGTAACCCTGCGCTGCGAGGTATTGATTGCCGAAGTCGTAGCCATAGGAGACTTGTCCGACGGGGCCGCCATGAACCTGCAGGATCGTCGGATAGCGGCGGCCGGCAACGAAGTCCGGCGGCTTGGTGACGAATGCCTCGACCTTCGTGCCGTCGGCGCTCGCGAACTCGATCTTCTCCTTGCTGCCGAGCGCGACGCTGCGGATGAAAGCGCCGTTGATGTCGGTGAGCTTGCGGGGCTCGCCGCGCGTAAAGGAATAAACCTCCACCGCGTCGTTCATGTTCTGGGCAACCGCTGCAATGACGCCAGTGCGTGCAACGTTGAACCCCATGATCTGGCGCTGGCCCGCGAGCACCGTTTCGAGCTTGCCGTCCGCGACGCGCACGCGACCGATATCGACGCCGCCGAGCTGCTCGTAAGAGAAGTAGATCCACTGACCGTCTGCCGAGAAGCGCACCTGGTTGACCCAGCGATCGAGCGCGCGGGTCAGGATGCGCGGCTCGCCGCCGCTCGCCGGAATCACCGCGACATGCTGGATGCCGTACACGCCGTCCTCGGCAGCGATATAGGCGATGGACTTGCCGTCCGGGCTGAATACCGGCGCGCTCTTCACCCACTCGTCGCTGGTCAGGCGGCGCACGCTCTGGCCGCGATCCGCGTTGTCCGCGGCAACGATCCAGAGATCGGTCTTGTAGCTTTCGTCCGGCTCGCTTTCGCGGTTGCTCGTGAACACGATCGAGCGACCGTCGGGCGACCACGCCGCCTCCGACTCCGAGTAGTCGCCGGAGGTGACCTGGCGCAGCGCCTGCGTCTTCAGGTCGTAGACATACAGGTGCTCCGCGCGGTCGCCGGTGAGGTAGCCGTCTTCGGCGTCTTCCTTGAAGTGCAATCGGGTGATGACCCACGGCTCGGGCTTCGACGGTTTCGCCGGCGTCTGCGCGGTGTCCGGTACGGCCGATTTCTGCTCGACCTTGCCCGTGATCGAGAGCAGCAGGCGCGACTCGTCCGGCGAAAGATTGAGTGCGTCGACGCCGCGATCGAGAGTCGTCACCTGCGTCGCCTCGCCGAACGAAGTCAGCGGCAGCTTCCACAGCTGGCTCTTCTTGTCCGTGCGGTCGGAAAGGAAGTACAGCCATTTGCCGTCGCGCGACCACACGGGGTTCGAGGCCGACGACCCGGCGGACGTGACAGCACGACCCTCGCCGCCGGCAGTGGGGACGACATGAATCTGACCGTCGACCGCGTACGCGATCTGTTTGCCGTCCGGGGACGGCGACGGCCTGTGCGGCCATTTGATCGCGCTCATGTCGTCGAGCGTTACCTGTCGCGGCGGTGCTTGGGCAGGCTCGGCGGCGTTGGCGAGTGCGAGCCACGCCAGCGACGCGAACAGCACGGCGGAGGCGGGCAGGCCCTTTTGACGAATCATGGCGGGTATTCGCAAGGCTCTTCGCTGCGGGTGTCGGGATGGACTTACTGTACGCTATCCTTGCCGCGGAGGTATTCGCACTTGGACATCGGTGTTCCGTTCCGCGACCTGGGGCCGGTCGACATGACCGCGCTCGCCGAGAAGACGCTGGCGCAGGAGCCGGCGGCATGGCTCGAGCACGAGCTGCGTCAGCGCAAATACGACGTGCACCACGATACCCACTCGATCGTGCTCGTGTTCTGCGACGGCCGCTGGCCCGACCCGAACGTCACGCGCGAGCCGGGCTGGGCGCGGCTCGCGGACGTCGCGCAGCCGCTGATGGATTCGATCATCGCTGCACACTATCTACCCGGCGGCACGATCATCCGCGCCATGGCCGCGCGGCTCGAAGTCGGCGGCACGATCAAGCCGCACACCGACGCGCAGGAGTCCTTCGTGCGCACGCATCGCATTCACATCCCGCTGACGAGCAACTCGGGCGTGCGCTTCACCGTGGACGGCCGGCCTTGCCCGATGAAGCCGGGGCGCGTCTACGAGATCAACAACCAGAAGACGCACAGCGTGATGAATCGCGGCAAGGAGCCGCGCATCTCGTTCATCTTCGACTACTTCCCGCCGCCGGCCGCTCGTCGCGAAGGCTGAAGGTCACTTTGGCAGCACGCGCCCTGGACGCTCGCCGGTCGCCTTGCCTTCGCTCCACACGGCGACGCCGTTGACGAACACTCTCTCGATGCCGACCGGCCTCAGCGTGGGCTCGGCGAAGGTCGAGCGATCCAGCACCGTGGCCGGATCGAACAGCACGAGGTCGGCGAATGCGCCGGCGCGCAGCGTGCCGCGATCCTTCCAGCCGAGCCGCTGCGCCGGGAGCGAAGTCATCTTGCGCACCGCTTCGGGCAGCGTCAGCCAGCCCCGCTCACGCACATAGAGTCCCAGCACTCGCGGGAAGGTGCCGGCGCCGCGCGGATGATTCGAGCCGATGCCGCCGTCGCTCGCGACCATCACCCACGGCTGCTGGTAGAACGCCTTGATGTCGGCCTCGATCATCGACTGGCCGATGATGCCGGCTTCGTCGTTGGCCGCATCGCCCTCGCGGATCAGGCGTATGTACATCTCGACGGACGTGATGCCCGCCGACTGCGCAAGCTGCTCGATCGTGTGTCTCTCGTAGGCGCGGTTCGGCGCAAACTCGGTGATCGTGATGCGGCCCGGGCCGCCCAGCAGCGCGATCGCTTCCTCGACGCTCGCCGGGTCCTCGTACTTCTTGTTCGGCACGATCACCTTGAGGTTCGAGTGCCATGCATCGTACGGATAGCAATCGGCGAGCAGATCGACGCCGCGCGCCCGTGCAGCCTCGATCACCCGGATGTACTCCGGCGCGCGATTCCACACGCCCGTCGTTCCCATCTTGATGTGCGAGTGCTGTAGCGGGATGTGAGCGCGCTCGCCAATCGCGATCGTCTCGTCCAGCGCGGCAAAGCTGCGCTCGGCTTCGTCGCGCACGTGCGTCATGTAGAAGCCGCCGCGTTTGGCAGCGGCGGCAGAGACCGCGACGAGCTCGTCGGTATCGCTGTAGCTCGCGACGTCGTATTCGACGCCGCTGGACAGGCCGATCGCGCCTTCGCTCATGCCTTGCTCGACCAGCTGCGCCATCTGCGCGACCTCGTCCGGGCGCGCCGTGCGGCGGAAATCCTCTTTCATGACGAGCTCGCGCACGGTGGCGTGTCCGACCATCATCGCGAGGTTCAGCGAGGGTGGGCTCGCCCGGCGTGCGGCGAGCCACGGACCGATCGGCCAGGGCGAGCCGCCGTCCAGCCCGAGCACGATGCTCGTGATGCCCTGTGCGATCTGCGATTCGGCCAGCGGCTGCTCGCCGAGCTCGTCATCCGAGTGGTTGTGAATGTCGATGAAGCCCGGCGCCAGCACCAGGCCCTTCGCGTCGAGCACCGGCTCGCCGGGGCGCGGCTCGACCGACCCGACATCGACGATGCGGTCGCCGGCAACGCGCAGGCTTCCGGGGCGCAGCGGTGCGCCGGTGCCATCGGCCAGCTGAGCGTTCGCGATCACGAAGCTTGCCGCTGTCGCTCGCGTTGCCTCGTGGGCACAGCCGGCAGCGCAGGTCAGCAGAGCGCACGCCGCGGCGTAGCGCAGAATTCGGGGGAAGAGGATCATGTGCGCAGGGATAACAAACATCCAGGCAACTGTCGAGGACACCCGATGATGCGAAGGTTGGTGGGCGGCGCCTGCGTGCTGGTCGCGCTGATATCCGGATGCTCCAGGCAGCAGCCGGTGCAGGAGCCCGCCGATCTCGTCATCGTCGCAGCGGACGTTCAGACCATGGACGAAGCTGCGCCCCACGCGAGCGCGGTGGCGGTTCGGCAGGGAAAGATCGTCTACGTCGGCGATGACGCTGCAGCGAAGCCGCACATCGGCCCGCAGACTCGGGTCGTTCAGGCCAACGGCATGACCGTGCTGCCGGGTCTCATCGATAGTCACATCCACGCAGCCGAGGGCGCCCTCGGACTTGGCGGCTGCAGTCTCGACGATCGGCAGCTCACGGTCGAAGCGGCGGGCACAGTGATCCGCGAGTGCCTGGCGCAGGATCCCGCGAAGGGCTGGCTCGTCGTCAGCGAAGTGAACAGCGCCGGATTCAAGGCGGACCGTAAGGCGCTCGACGCAATCGTGGCGGACCGGCCGCTGTTCCTGTGGGGCGCCGATGGGCACACCGGTTGGGTCAATAGCAAAGGACTCGCGACCGCCGGCATCACGCGCGACACGAAGGATCCGGAAGACGGGCGTATCGAACGCACCGTCTCGGGCGAGCCGACCGGGTTCCTGGTCGACGGTGCGCTCGGACCTGTAACCAACGCACTCGACAAGCCCTCGCCGGAGAAGCTGCTGCAGGCTTTGCGCGAGGTCCTCCCGCTCCTGCACGCTGCGGGTATCACGAGCTATCTCGAGGCGAATACGAGCGCTGAGACCGTGGCCGCCTACGCGGAGCTCGCGCGTCGGCACGAGCTGAGTGCCCGTGTGTCGATCGCCCTTGCGACCGACGGCAAGGCGACCGACGAGGAGTTCGCGCGGCTCGACGCGCTACGCCGCAGCGTCGCCAATGAACCGCTGCTGCGGGCCGACTTCATCAAGCTGTTCGCCGATGGCGTGATGGAGTATCCGACGCAGACCGCGGCGATGCTCGAGCCGTACACGGACGCGAAGGGCAAGCCGACGTCGCGCGGCAAGCTCTATCTGGAAGAAGGTGCCATGAAGCAGTTCTTCCAGCGGGCCGACAAGGACGGTTTCAACATTCACGTGCACGCGATCGGCGATGCTGCCGTGCGTGAAACGCTGAACGCGATCGAAGCCGTGCGTGCGGCCGGCAGCAAGCGGCTCTACAGCATCGCTCACTTGCAGTCGATCGATCCGGCCGACCTGCCGCGCTTCGCTCAGCTCGATACGATCGCATCGCTGCAATTGTTCTGGGCGCTGCCCGACAACTACAGCGTCGACGCCTTGCTGCCGTACATCGGGGCGGAACGACAGCAGCGGATCTACCCGGCGCGGTCGCTGCGAGCGGCCGGTGCGACGGTTGCCGGCGGCAGCGATTGGGACGTGAGCAGCTTCAATCCGTTCGAGGCCATGGCCACCGGCATGTCGCGCGCGAATCCAGCGGAGCCGGCGCGCGGCGTTCTCAACGTCAAGGAAGCGCTGACGCTCGACGAGCTGCTGCACGCGTATACGATCAACGCTGCGCGCCTGATCGGGCGAGATGCGGAGGTCGGCTCGATCGCGGCGGGGAAAGCAGGCGACCTGATCGTCCTGGACCGCCGGCTGACGGGGCAGTCCACCGCCGACGACGTGCGTGCCACGAAAGTGACACAGACTTTCTTTGCAGGTCGGCCCGTAACCCCCTGAGCGGCCGGGTTTCCCTTGCCACTGCCCAGGCCCACCGCTATCCTTGCCCGCCTTTTCGGGCGCGTAGCTCAGCGGTAGAGCACTACCTTGACATGGTAGGGGTCACAGGTTCGATCCCTGTCGCGCCCACCACGAATCCCTAACCATGCCCGTAATCACCCTGCCCGACGGCAGCCAACGCAGCTATTCCGAACCCGTCTCGATCGAGAAGGTAGCGGCGGATATCGGCCCGGGATTGGCCAAGGCGGCGCTCGCCGGCAAGGTCGACGACAAGCTCGTCGATACTTCCCATGTGATCGATCGCGATGCGCGCCTCGCCATCGTCACCGATCGCGATCCGGAAGGGCTGGAGGTCATCCGCCATTCCACCGCCCACCTGCTGGCGCAGGCCGTGAAGCAGCTGTTTCCGGATGCACAAGTGACGATCGGCCCGGTGATCGAAGACGGCTTCTACTACGATTTCGCCTACAAGCGGCCGTTCACGCCCGAGGACCTGGTCGCAATCGAGGAGCGGATGCGCGAGCTGGCCAAGGCTGACCACAAGGTCACGCGGCGGGTCATGCGTCGCGACGATGCCGTGCAGTTCTTCAAGGACCAGGGCGAGATCTATAAGGCGGAGATCATCGCCGGCATCCCGGCAGGCGAGCAGATCAGCCTGTATGGTCAATCGGACTGGGTGGACCTGTGCCGCGGACCGCACGTGCCGAGCACCGGCAAGCTGCGCGCCTTCAAGCTGATGAAGATCGCGGGCGCGTACTGGCGGGGCGATTCGCGCAACGAAATGCTCCAGCGCATCTACGGAACCGCCTGGCCGGACGACAAGCAGCTCAAGGCCTACCTGACGCGGCTCGAGGAAGCGGAGAAGCGCGACCATCGCAAGATCGGCAAGGAACAGGACCTGTTCCACTTCCAGGAGGAAGCGCCCGGCGCCGTGTTCTGGCATCCCAAGGGCTGGACCATGTTCCAGGCCCTCATTGCCTACATGCGCGAAAAGCAGCGGGAGGCGGGCTACCAGGAAGTGAGCGCGCCGGAAATCATGGACGCTGAGCTGTGGCGCCGCTCCGGTCACCTGGAGAAGTTCGGCGAGAACATGTTCATGACGAAGACGCCGGACGAGCGCGTCTACGCGATCAAGCCGATGAACTGCCCGGGGCACGTGCAGATCTTCAACCAGGGCCTGCGCAGCTATCGCGACCTGCCGCTGCGCTTCGCGGAATTCGGCAAGGTGCATCGTTACGAGCCGTCGGGCGCGCTGCACGGCCTGATGCGCGTGCGCGCCTTCACCCAGGACGACGCTCACGTTTTCGTCACCGAGGATCAGCTGGTCGAGGAGAGCGTCCGCGGCATCCATCTGCTGCTGTCGATCTATCGCGATTTCGGCTTCGACGATGTGCGGGTGAAGTTCTCGGACCGCCCGCAGAAGCGCGTCGGGAGCGACGAGATCTGGGATCGCGCCGAGCAGGCGCTGCAGGACGCAACGCGGGCGGCGGGCGTCGAATTCACGCTGAACAAGGGCGAGGGCGCCTTTTATGGGCCAAAGCTCGAATTCGTGCTCAAGGACGCGATCGGCCGCGACTGGCAGTGCGGCACCTGGCAGGTCGACCTGAACATGCCGGGCAGGCTCAACGCGCACTACATCGACGACCACAGCGAGAAGCGCACCCCGATCATGCTCCACCGCGCCATCTTCGGTTCGCTGGAGCGGTTCACCGGCATCCTGATCGAGCATCACGCCGGACGCCTGCCGACCTGGCTGGCGCCGCTGCAGGCGGTCGTCCTCAACATCACGGACAATCAAGCCGAATATGCACTAAAAGTGACCGAAACCCTGAAAAATCAGGGGCTTCGAGTCGAAGCTGACTTGCGCAACGAAAAGGTCGGCTTTAAGATCCGCGAACACACACTGCAGCGCGTTCCGTACCTTCTGGTCGCCGGCGATCGCGAAGCAGGTTCAAATTCCCTGGCCGTGCGCACGCGCAATGGCAAAGACCTCGGAGCGATGTCAGTGGAGACGATCGCTGCGAGGCTTGCCGAGGAAGTCGCGAGCCGCGGCCGGGCCGTTTTGGAGGTATGACGTATCGCTGCTCCTATTACTAAGCGTGTTCGGCGCAACGACGAGATCAGTGCGCCGAAGCTGCGAGTGATCGACGCCCAGGGTCATCAGGTCGGCGTGATCAGCCGGTTCGAAGCGCTGCAGATGGCGCAGACCGCCGAGCTCGACCTGGTCGAAGTGTCGCCGACCGCCGATCCGCCGGTCTGTCGCATCATGGACTTCGGCAAATTCCTGTTCGAGCAGAACAAGAAGGCGCACGCAGCGAAGCGCAAGCAGAAGCAGATTCAGATCAAGGAAGTGAAGTTTCGCCCCGGCACCGAAGAGGGCGACTATCAGGTGAAGTTGCGCAACCTGATCCGCTTCCTGCAGGAAGGTGACAAGGCCAAGGTAACCATGCGGTTCCGCGGCCGTGAGATGGCACATCAGGAAGTCGGCCGCGAGCTCCTGACGCGGGTGCAGACCGACCTGGCGCCGTACGCGCAGGTCGAGCAGAACCCGCTGATGGAAGGGCGGCAGATGGTGATGATGTTCGGGCCGAAGAAGAAGTAGGCCCGACACAAGAAGTGAGCAACGGCTTCGGCCGTTGTCCCGCCCCAAGGTGCTTGCACCCCACGGGCTAAATCAAGAGAGAGCCCCAACGGGCTCGGAGTTGTTATGCCCAAGTTGAAGACCAACCGGGCAGCGGCGAAGCGTTTTCGCAAGACTGCCAAGGGATACAAGCGATCCCAATCCCATCGTCGGCACATCCTCACCAAGAAGCCGAGCAAGCGTAAGCGCCAGCTGCGCGCGCCGAGCATGGTGGCGAAGCAGGATCTGGTGCGGCTCGAGCAGCTGCTCCCGAACCACTAAAGAAGAGGAGCTGACAGATGGCACGCGTCAAGAGAGGCGTCATTGCGGGCGCCCGTCACAAGAAAATTCTCAAGAAGGCGAAGGGCTACTACAACGCCCGTCGCAAAGTCTTCCGCGCGGCGAAGCAGGCGGTCATCAAGGCCGGCCAGTACGCCTACCGCGATCGCAAGACCAACAAGCGCACGATGCGCGCGTTGTGGATCACGCGCATCAATGCCGAGGCGCGCGTACACGGCCTTTCGTACAGCAAGCTGATCGCCGGGCTCACCCTGGCGGGGCTGTCGATCGACCGCAAGGTGCTCGCGGACATCGCGATGAACGATCCCGCCGCGTTCGGCGTGATCGCGCAGAAAGCGAAAGACAGCCTGCTGAAGCAGGCTGCGTAAATGCAATCGCTCGTCGAGGCCGCGCGCGCGGAAATCGCGCGCGCGGCCAACATCGAGGAGCTGGAGCAGATTCGCGTCCGCCTGCTCGGCAAGAAGGGCGAGATCACGGCGCAGCTCAAGTCGCTCGGGTCGATGGACCACGAGGCGCGCAAGGCTGCGGGCGCACAGATCAACGAAGCCAAGGAAGCGCTGAGCGCGGCGCTGGATGCACGGCGCGCCGCGCTCGAAAGCGAGCGGCTCGCAGCGCAGCTTGCAAGCGATACGGTCGACGTCACGCTGCCCGGTCGCGGTCAGGGGCTCGGCGGCTTGCATCCGGTCACGCGCTCACGGCGGCGCATCGAGCAGATCTTTCGCGGCGGCGGGTTCACGGTCGCCGACGGTCCCGAGATCGAGGACGACTGGCACAACTTCGAAGCGCTGAACATCCCCGCTGACCACCCGGCGCGGGCGATGCACGACACATTCTACTTCGGCGACGGCCGCCTGCTGCGCACTCATACCTCGCCGGTGCAGGTGCGCTATCTGCAGGCGCACCAGCCGCCGGTGCGCATCATCGTGCCCGGCCGCGTATATCGGAACGACTCGGACATGACCCACACGCCGATGTTTCACCAGCTCGAAGGACTGGTCGTCGACGAGGGCATCAGCTTCGCCAACCTGAAAGCCGTGCTGCACGGCTTCATGCAGGAGTTCTTCGAGAAGGACGTCGGCATGCGGCTGCGCCCTTCGTATTTCCCGTTCACCGAGCCTTCCGCCGAAGTCGACATTTCGTGCGTAGCGTGCGGCGGCAACGGCTGCCGCGTGTGCAAGCACACTGGCTGGCTCGAAGTTGCGGGCTGCGGCGTCGTGCACCCGAACGTGCTGAAGGCCGTGAACATCGACTCGGAGCGCTACACCGGCTACGCGTTCGGCTTCGGCATCGACCGCCTGACGATGCTGCGTTACGACGTCAACGACCTGCGCCTGTTCTTCGAGAACGACCTGCGCTTTCTACGGCAATTCGCCTGATGAAGATCAGCCTGCAATGGTTGCGCGACTGGACCGACACCGGCACCGACGTGCGCGGCCTGGCGCATGCGCTGACGATGGTCGGTCTCGAAGTCGAAGCGATTCAGCCTGCGGCGCCGCCGCTCGCGAGCGTGGTCGTCGGCGAGGTGAAGAGCATCGCCAGGCATCCCGACGCGGAAAAGCTCAACGTGTGCCGCGTGTGGAACGGGCTCGAGGAGCTGCAGATCGTGTGCGGCGCGCCGAACGTGCGCGTCGGCATGAAGGCGCCGCTGGCGCTCATCGGCGCGAAGCTGCCGAACGGAGCCGAGATCAAGCAGGCGAAACTGCGCGGCGTCGAGTCTTCCGGAATGCTGTGCTCCGCGCGCGAGCTGGGGCTCAGCGACGATGCCTCCGGGCTGTTCGATCTGCCGGCGGAGCTGACGGCGGGCCAGGAGCTGATCGCGGCGCTCGGGCTCGACGACACGATCTTCGAGATCAATCTCACGCCGAATCGCGGCGATTGCATGAGCGTCGCCGGCGTCGCGCGCGAAGTCGCGGCACTGCGCCAGCAGGCATTGCATCCGCCTGCGACCAAGGCGGTGGAGCCGAAGACCACGGAGCGGTTTGCGGTGCGGCTGGAAGGCGGCAACGGGTGTCCGAAGTTCGTCAGCCGCGTGATTCGCGGTATCCGCCCGAATGCGCAATCGCCGCTATGGATGCGGGAACGGTTGCGTCGCGCCGGGTTGCGACCGATCAGCGCCGTCGTTGACGTGACCAACTACGTGATGCTCGAGCTCGGTCAGCCGCTGCATGGGTACGACCTCGACAAGCTCAACGGGTCGATCATCGTGCGCTTCGCGCGGGCAGGGGAGACCCTGAAGATGCTCGACGGCCGGGTGATCGAGCTGACGCCCGACATTCTGATGATCGCGGACGAGCGCACGTTGCTCGGCATGGCTGGCGTCATGGGCGGCGAGGATTCCGGCATCAGCGACGGCACCACCAACGTACTGCTGGAAGGCGCGTTCTTCACTCCGTCGATCGTCGCCGGGCGCGGCCGCCGCTATGGCTTGATCACCGATGCTTCGCAGCGCTTCGAGCGCGGCGTCGATCCGGAGCTGCAGGAACGCGCGATCGAGCGTGCTACGCAGCTGCTGCTGGACTCGGCCGGCGGGACCCCGGCGCCCATCGATGTGACGCGCACTGCCGAGCGCTATCCGGCGCGGTCGCCGATTCGCGTGCGGCATCAGCGTATTCAGCATGTCCTTGGCGCACCGATCGCCGCTGACATCGCAGCAGAGTGTCTGACTCGCCTCGGCATGAAGGTCGAACCGGCTGCGAGCGACACGTGGTCGGTCACTCCGCCGAGCTGGCGGTTCGACATCGGCATCGAGGAAGACCTGATCGAGGAAGTCGCGCGTCTGTACGGCTTCGACAACATTCCCGAGCGGCACGAGATCGCGGCACAGCGCATGCAGCCGTGGACGGAAACTCGCGTACGTAACGAGCGCGCGGGCGATCTGCTGGTCGATCGCGGCTACCAGGAAGCGATTACGTATTCGTTCACCGAGCCGGCAACGCAGGCGTTGCTGCTTCCGGAGCCCGCATTTGCGCTCGCGAATCCGATCTCCGCGGAGCTTGCAGTGATGCGCGTCTCGCTGTGGCCCGGCCTGTTGCAAGCGCTCGGCAGCAATCAACGCCGGCAGCAGCAACGCGTGCGTCTGTTCGAAATCGGTCGTCGTTACGCAGGCGCCGACGGCGCTGAGACCGAAGTCATCGCCGGCGTCGTGTCCGGCTCGGCGCTGCCCGAACAATGGGGAACGGAGCCGATCAAGGTCGACTTCTTCGACGTGAAATCGGACGTCGAAGCGCTGCTCGGCCTCAGCGGCGAGCCTGCGCAGTTTCGTTTCGTACCGGAGCAGCACCCGGCGTTGCATCCCGGCCAGTCTGCGCGAATCTCGCGCGGCGAGCGCCCGGTGGGCTGGCTCGGCGCGCTGCATCCGGAGCACTCGCGTCGACTCGATTTGACATATCCGGTGTTCGTGTTCGAGGTCGAAACGCAGTCGGCGCTGAGTCGTGACATCCCGGTCTTCGCCGAGATCTCCAGATACCCGGCCATTGGCCGGGATATTGCGGTGATCGTCGACGAAGGCTTGCCCGCCGAGGCGCTGCTGGCGACGGTCCGCGAGGCCGCCGGCGCACTTTTGCAGGGCTTGACAGTGCTCTCGATCTATCGTGGGCACCAGTTCGAGAAAGGCAAGAAAAGCATAGCCTTAGGACTGCAATTGCAGGATACTTCCCGCACCCTGACCGATAGCGAAGCCGACGCCATCGTGGCGCGGGTCATCGAACAACTGAAGCTCAAGCTGCACGCCACGATCCGGGACAAATAAAGCCATGGCACTTACGAAAGCGGAGATCGCCGAGGCGCTGTTCGACCAGCTGGGTCTGAACAAGCGCGAAGCCCGGGAGCTCGTCGATCTGTTCTTCGAAGAGCTGCGCGCGTCGTTGTCGACGGGCGAGCAGGTGAAGCTTTCGGGTTTTGGCAACTTCGATCTGCGCGATAAGAACCAGCGACCGGGTCGTAATCCGAAGACGGGCGAGGAGATTCCGATCAGCGCCCGCCGTGTCGTGACGTTTCGACCGGGACAAAAACTGAAAGCTCGAGTCGAGGCGTATGCTGGAAGCAGGCAATAACAGCGAACTGCCCCCGATCCCCGGCAAGCGCTACTTCACCATCGGTGAAGTGAGCGATCTTTGCGGGGTGAAGCCGCACGTGCTGCGCTACTGGGAGCAGGAGTTTCCGCAGCTCAAGCCCGTCAAGCGCCGCGGCAACCGCCGCTATTACCAGCGCCAGGACGTGCTCGTCATCCGCCAGATCCGGAGCCTGCTGTACGAGCAGGGCTTCACGATCGGCGGCGCGCGCAACCGGCTGCAAGGCGACGAGGCGCGCGACGATCTGACCCAGGCACAGCAGATCGTGCGTCAGATTCGGGTCGAGCTGGAAGAAGTGCTGCGCATCCTGCGCAGATGAGCTGTCGGGCTGAAGCCCGACCCTACACCGGTTTCCCGTACATGCTCAGGAACGCAACGATTGCGTCGCTGACGTGAGCGGTGCGCGTTCGCGCACTGACTTCGCCGCCGCATGCCGCACTGAATACGAGCTGCCCCTGCACCAGCGCGATGAAGCGGCTCGCTGCGAGTCGCGCTGCCTGCGGCGACTCCTCGATCTGCAACGCACCGCGATCGGCGAGCGCTCGCAGATAGCGCGCAGTGCGCTCGAGAAGACCGGGCATGCCGACTTCGAGCAGCGCCTTGCGCAATGCCGGGAACCGCGGCGCTTCATGCACGGCGATGCGATAGACGGCCAGGCCGTCCTCCGACAACATGCGCTTGAGCATTTGAGTGGCCAGCGCTCGCAGCTCGATCGTGGCATCGGGCGTGTCGCATGGCGCCGAGCGGTCTTCCGGAAAGAAGCGTGCGGCGCGCTCGCTCAACACTGACTCGAACAACGCTTCCTTGCTGCCGAACTCCGAGTACAAGGTTGCGAGCGAGCCGCCGGCCTCGCGCACGATCGCGTTCACGCTCGTATTGGCGAAGCCGTGCTCCAGGAACAAGTGCTCGGCGACGGCGATCAGCTGCTCGCGTCGCGCTGCGAGCTGGCGAGCGCGCACGTTGCCGCCATTCGCCGTGCTTTCGTGCGAGAGCACTGGCTTCATGACTGCTCCGGCGCGGGCAACGAGGGCTGCTGCGTGGCGGGCGCCTTCTTGCGCCGCTCGATGAACACGAAGAACAGCGGCACGAACACAGTGGCGATGAAGGTCGCGACGATCATGCCGCCGAAGACGCCGGTGCCCATCGATTGTCGTGCTGCTGCGCCGGCGCCTGTCGCGACGACCAGCGGTACGACGCCGAGCACGAACGCCAGCGAGGTCATGACGATCGGCCGGAAGCGCAGCCGCGCGGCTTCCCTGGCGGCCTCGATCGGCGTGCGGCCTTCGAGAACGCCGCGATGCGCGAACTCGACGATCAGGATCGCGTTCTTCGCCGAGAGGCCGATCAGCACGATCAGGCCGATCTGGAAGTAGATGTCGTTCTCCATGCCGCGCAACGCCACGAAGGCGAGCGCGCCGAGCACCGCAAAGGGCACGGCGAGCAGCACCGAGAAGGGCAGCAGCCAGCGCCCGTACAGCGCCGCCAGGATGAGAAACACCATGACGATCGCGAATGCGAAAGCGAACGCCGAAGCGCTGCCGGTGCGCTCTTCCTGGTACGCCTGTCCGGTCCACGCGACCTGGAAGCCTTCGGGCAGCGTCCTGGCCGCGACCTCCTGGACGGCTGCGAGCGCTTCGCCGGAGCTGACACCGGGACGGCCCGAGCCGTTGAAGCGAGCTGCAACATAGCCGTTGAAGCGCTCGAGCAGCTCCGGCCCGACGACTTCCTTCACCTGGATCAGCGCCTTCAGCGGGATCATCTGCTGGCTGGTCTGCGAGCGCACGTAGACCGCGCCGAGATCGTTCGGGTCGTTGCGGAACGGCGCCTCGGCCTGCATCTGCACGCGGAACGTGCGGCCGTAGAGATTGAAGTCGTTGACGTACAGCGCGCCCATCGTGCTCTGCAGCGCATCGAATACTTCGGACACCGCAACGCCGAGCGCCAGTGATTTCTCGCGATCCACCTCGACGCGCAGCTGCGGCACCGACGCGCGATAGAACGTGTTGATGCCGGCCAGCCGCGGATCCGCCGCGATCGCCTGCTGGAACTCACGCAGCACCTGGCCGAGCCGCGCGGGATCCGAAGAGCCGCGCGATTGCAGGTAGCCCTCGAAGCCGCCGGCAGTGCCCAGGCCGCGGATCGCGGGCGGGTTGAAGGCGACCGCGGTGCCGCCGCGGATCGTGCTGGCGCGGCCGTTCAATTCGCTCGCGACATCCGCGGCGGCGCGCTCGCGATCTTTCCAGGGCTTCAGGATGATGAACAGCGTGGCCGCGCTGCTCTTCGTGCCGCCGCCGACGAAGTCGTTGCCGTTGATGACGTTGGCGTACTCGAACTCGGGAAAGTCGGGCAGCATCTGCGCGATCTGCGCGGAAACCTGGCCGGTGCGCTCGAGCGTCGCGCCGTCCGGCAGCTGGACGTTGCCGAGCAGATAGCCCTGGTCCTCGGGCGGCACGAAGCTGTTCGGCAGATACCAGAACAACAAGCCCGCCAGGGCGATCACGCCGGCGAAAATCGCCAGCGCACGCGCACGATAGCGCAACGCCTGATCGACGCTCGTGAGGAACCGGCGGGTGGTGGCGCCGAACGCGCGATTGAACCAGCGGAACCATTTCGAGTCGTGAGTGGCATCGCGCAACAGCAGCGCGCACAACGTCGGTGTCAGGGTGAGCGCCGTGAAGCCGGAGATGACCACGGAGATCGCGACCGTGACCGCGAACTGCCGGTACAGTTGTCCCGCGATGCCCGTCAGGAAGGCGACGGGCACGAACACCGCGCACAACACCAGCACGATCGCGATGATCGCGCTCGATACTTCGCGCATTGCCTCGACCGCGGCGTCGAGCGGCGACATCTTCTCCTCGCGCATCAGGCGCTCGACGTTCTCCAGCACCACGATCGCGTCGTCGACCACGATGCCGATAGACAGCACCATCGCGAACAGCGTCAGCGTATTGATCGAGAAGCCGACCAGCCACAGGCCGGCGAACGTGCCGATGAGCGACACGGGCACGGCGATGAACGGGATCAGCGTGGCGCGCCAGGTCTGCAGGAACAGGAACACGACCAGGATGACGAGCGTGCCGGCCTCGAGGATCGTCTTGGTCACCTCTTCGATCGACGCCGACACGAAGCGCGTCGGATCGAACGGCGTCACGAAGTCGACGCCCGGCGGAAACTCCTTCTTCAGCTCCGCCATCCTGTCGCGGACGGCCTGGGCGACCTCGAGCGCATTGCCGCCCGACTGCATGAAGGTCGCCATGCCGATCGACGGCTTGCCGGACAGCAGGTTGTAGGTGTCGTAGCTCTGCGCGCCCAGCTCGATGCGCGCCACGTCCTTGAGGCGCAGCACACCGCCGCCGGCGCTGGAGCGGATCACGATCTCGCCGAACTCTTCCGGCTCCACCAGGCGACCCTGCGCCGTGACGGTGTAGACCAGGCTCTGGCCCTTGATCGCCGGCTCCGCTCCGATCTTGCCGGCGGCGTACTGCGAGTTCTGCGTGCGCAACGCTTCTGCGATGTCGCTGACAGTGAGTCCAAGTTGCGCCAACCGATCGGGACGCAGCCAGATGCGCATCGAATAGTCGCGCGCGCCGAAGACGTTGATGTCGGCGACGCCCGGCACACGCTTGAGCTCGTCGAGCAGCGTGATGGTCGCGTAGTTCGACAGGAACAGCGTGTCGCGACTGTTGTCCGGCGAAACTAGCGCCACCAGCAGCAGGATGTCGTTGGAGCGCTTCTGCACCGTCACGCCGTTGCGGCGCACTTCATCGGGTAGTCGCGGCAGCGCCAGCTGCACGCGGTTGTTGACGTTGAACACCGCGGTGTCGATGTTCGTGCCGACGTCGAAGGTCGCGGTGATCGTCAGGTCGCCCGTGGACGAGGAGCTGGAGTTGAAATAGAGCAGGTGCTCGACGCCGGAAAGCTTTTCCTCGATCGGCGCCGCGACGGTCTTGGCGATCGTTTCCGCGCTCGCGCCGGGATAGCTGGTGTTGATGACGACCGTTGGCGGAGCAATGTCCGGATACTGCGCGATCGGCAGGATCGCGCTCGCCACCAGGCCCGCGATGACGATGACGATGGCGATGACGCCGGCGAGCACGGGCCGATCGATGAAGAACTTCGAGAACATGTCAGCGCGCCGCCGTTGCCGCTGCCGGCGCTTGATTCGCCGCTTGCTCCTGCGCCACCACAGCCATGCCCGGCTTGAGCTTCATCAGATTGTCGAGGATCACCGTGTCGCCGGCGCTCAGGCCGTTGCGGATGATCCAATCCTGGCCGACCCAGCTGCCGACATCGACCGGGCGCTGCGCCGCCTTGCCGCCGCCGTCCATCACCCACACGTAGCGGCCGAGATCTCCCTGCAGGACCGCGGACTGAGGTACTGCGATGACATTCTGCGAGCCGGCCTGGACGTGCACCGTTGCGAATTGCCCGGGCAGGATCTGCAGCTGCGGGTTCGGGAACTCCGCGCGCAGCTGCACCGTGCCCATGTTCTGATCGACTGTCGACGATGCAAAGTTGAGATGACCGCGAGCGCCGTAGGTATCGCCGTTCGCAAGAACGAGACCGACATCCGTGCGCTCCTCGCCAGCGTTGCGCAGGCTGGTGTGCTCGGCTTCAGAAAGCGCGAAGCGGACCCATACCGGGTGCGTCTGTGACATCGTCGTCAGCAGGCTGCTATCGGTGCTCGCGGTGACGAGGCTGCCTTCGGAGTGCAGGGCGCGGCCGGTTACGCCGCTGATCGGAGCGACGACCGATGTGTACGACAGATTGAGCTCCGCCTCACGCACGGCGGCGCGCGCGGCAGCGAGTTGGGCAGTCGCCGAGCGATATCCCGTCTCTGCTTCCTCGGCGACGCGCTTGCTGACCGCAGAGTTTGCAAGCAATCCGCCGAGACGCTCAGCTTCACGGCGCGCCTGCTCATTGGCCGCTTCGGCCTGGTCGGCGGTCGCCTTGGCGTGCGCGAGCGCAATCTCGAACGGCGCACGCTCGATCTGAAACAGCGGCGTGCCGGCGCGCACGAACGATCCTTCGTCGTAGAGGCGCTTCTGCACGATGCCGGAAACGCGGGCACGGATCTCCACTTCTTTCGAGCCTTCGGTGCGGCCGACTGCCTCGAGCACGATGGGGATGGCACGCGGCTCCACTTGTCGCGTGGTCACCGTAATCGGCTTGTCCGCATTCGTTTCGGCTTTGCCGCCGCAGGCCGCGAGGCAGGCGAGGACAGGCAAGCACAGCAGCAGGCGGAGCGGGGTCGAGCAGGGACGGGACATGAGGACTCGGAGCTGCGGTGGGGGGCGCAGTGTAGCAGCCGCTACACGAGTTTTCCCGGCTTTCCTTACACCGTGAGGCGCGCGCCGATGGGCAGATTGCGCACCCGCCGCCCGCTCGCGGCGAAGATCGCGTTGGTGAGCGCCGGCGCGGCAGTCGGCAGGCCGATTTCTCCGGCGCCGGAGGGGTCGCGTTCGCTGTCGACGATGGCTACTTCGACGTCCGGTGCATCTGCAATACGCAGCAGCGGATAGTCGCTGAAGTTGCTTTGCACGACTTGACCTTCCTTGATGTTGATTTCCAGAGTGCGCGCAGTACTGATGCCGTCGATCGTGCCGCCCATCATCTGCGCTTCGAGGCCCAGGCGGTTGATCGGACGACCTACGTCGACCGCACACACGCAGCGCTCGATCCGATAACTGCCGTCGCGCGCGACGCTCACCTCCATCGCGTGCGCAGCGTAGCCGCCGAAAGTGAAGTGGCCGGCGATGCCGAGACCGCGACCTTGCGGCACCACCCGGCCCCAGCCGATACGTTGTGCGGCGAGGCGGAGCACATCCGCAAGACGCCCCGGGTTGAACGTAGGTCCGCCGTGCTGCGCATATGGCAACTCGCGCGCAGTGCCGAGCATCCGCAGGCGCAGCGCGAGCGGATCCTGTTGTGTCGCGTGCGCGATCTCGTCGAGAAAGCTCTGCACCGCGAATGCATTGGCGGCATGAGCCGGCGCACGCCACGAGCCGCGCAGGATGCCGGAATCCACGCCGAACCATTCCATGCGGACATTCCCGAGAAGCTGCGCGGGGAAGTCGTCCGGGTAGAGCTCGGCAGTCCACAGATCTTCCGGCTTCACGTCGGGACGGCGGTAGTACTTCGAAGCGCTCGCGAGGCGATGCGCCCAGCCCGTGAGCTGCCGATCCGCATCGAGCGTCGCGATCATGTGGTGATGTCCGAACGGGCGGAAGAGATCGTGTCGCATGTCTTCTTCGCGCGTCCAGAGCAGCTTGATCGGCTTGCCGATGAGCTTCGACAGCATCACGGCCTCGGCGATGAAGTCGTTGCTGAGCCGGCGGCCGAAGCCGCCACCGACGCGCGTCATCCGCACTTCGATCTTCAGCCGATCGATGCCTGTGAGTTGTGCAGCGATGCGCGATGCGCCGCCCGGCATCTGCAGCGGCGCGACGATCAGGACGCTGTCGTTGCGCACGTCGACGCAGGCATTCTGCGGTTCGAGGGATGCGTGTGCGACGAACGGCACTCGATAGGTTGCTTCGACGACTTGCGCGGCTGCTGCACGCGCCGCGTCGAAGTCGCCATCATTGCGGGCGCGGGTGCCAGATCCTTTGAAGAGCTGCGCGCATTGCGCGTCGAGCGAGGCGGAGGATTCGGTGGCGTATGGACCGGGCGTCCACTCGATCTTCAGCGCACGCTGACCCTGCAGTGCTGCCCAAGTGTTGTCGGCAATGACGGCCACGCCGGGCGCCAGGTTTGCCGTGATCGGCTCGCCGTGCTTGGGCCCGGGCAGGGCGATGACGTCGCGCACGCCCGGAATCTTCCTTGCCGCGGTTGCATCGAACGATTTCAGCTCGCCGTCGAAGGTCGGGCAGCGCGTGACGACTGCCGTCAATGCACCAGGAAGCGTCGCGTCGAGCCCATAGCGGGCACGTCCCGTCACGATGTCTTCGGTGTCGACGACGCGCGTTCGGGTGCCGAGTATTCGATAGTGCTTCGGGTCCTTGAGAGGCGGCTTCTCGCTCGGAAGTGGCAGCTCGGCAGCTCGTGCGGCAAGCTCGCCGTAAGCAACGCTGCGGCCATCGGAGTGCAGCACTACTCCCGATTCGGTACGCAACTCGCTGACCAGTGCATTCCAGTGTTGCGCGGCTGCTGCCAGCATCACCTGTCGCACACTTGCGCCTGCGTGACGCAAGTCCGCCCACGCGTCAGGAATGTTGGTGCTGCCGCCCGCACCTTGCGGACCGTACTTCCAGGAGAATGCGCCGTCAGCGTCGCGAGCGATGCCGAGCGGCAACTGCTCGACGCGCACCTTCGACCAGTCGGCGTCCATCTCCTCCGCGATGATCATCGGCAAGGAGGTCTTCACGCCCTGACCGATCTCCGGCGAGCGTGCACCGATGATGGTCGTACCATCCTTCTCGATGCGAACGAAGAGGCCAATAGTCGAGGTGGTCCCCGTCGCAGTGGCCGCGGCGGCGCGTGTGGTTCGCGGCAGGAAATGGCAGGAGAGCAGGAGCCCGCCGGCAGCGCTGACGCCGAGACGCACGAATGCTCTGCGGTCGAGCGTCGGTGCGGGGTCGGTACTCATGGAAGGATGCTAGCAAGCGGCGGCCGCCATGCGTCGCGTGAAACAGTCGGTTCGTCGCAGCTCGCGGGACAATGTCTCCGGGCGATGGTGCGCCGCCTGTCTCGTTCGACTATGAGCCTGCTGATGGAACCCGTTGCGGCGGCGTAGCTGATTTCTGCAAGTAGCGTTCGGCGCGCCTACGAGCCTTGTACTTGGCCTCAGGGTCCGCTTTCGGATCAGCGGTCAACGCGGCGAAACTAGCCGCCAAGTACTCCTGGGCCTCCTCAACGCGACCTTGGCGGTAGAGCGCCTCTCCAACGGCACTTGCGGATCGCATTGCTCGCCAAGGTGGTGCGCCGCTCCGCTTCCAGCGATTCATTGAAGCAGTCAGGAGTGCTTCGGCCTCGCTCAGACGATCAGTGGTGAGTAGGAGCTCGCCGAGCAGGTATTCGGTGGAGGCGGTGTATTGGTGTCCAGCGGGCAGAGTCGTCAGATAAATGTCTAGTGCCTCTCGTAGCGTCGCTTCAGCTTCCGAATACTTTCCGCGCTCAACGAGAGCTCGTCCAAGAGTTGTGGATATATTGGCCATGCTCGTGTGTTTGTCACCCAAGACGAGTCGGCATATCGCAATTGCTTCGCGGGAGAGCTCTTCCGCCTCCCTGAAGCGTCGCTGCGAATGCCTTACAACAGCAAATCGGTCAAGTGCATCGGCGACTTCCATACTGTTTCGGCCGAATACTTCCGTCTTCTGCCGTACCGCATTTGCAAGCAGCGATCCCGCCTCGTCTAGCTTGTTCTGTAGATAGAGAGCTTCCGCGAGATTCTCTTCAGCTGAAACACGATCCGGGTACATCGGCGGCACAGTCATGTCAAAGACGGCGATCGCCTCCCTAGCGGTTCTCTCCGCCTTCGCGAAATCATCGGTCCACAGGAAGATCTGTGTCAGATCAGCCAATGCTTCCGCGACCCCCAAACTTTTCGCCCCCAGTTTTTCCTTGTAGATGCGTAGGCCTTCTTCAAAATCCGCTTGGGCTTCAGAAACTCGACTCTCTTGAAGATAAATACGCCCTCGGGCAAGGAGCAGCTCGGCGTACGTTGGCGATTGTAGGAGACCGGACCGTTGCGCGAGATCTGGCGCGCCGGTAAGTGCGCGGTGCGCTTCGTGCAGCTCGCCGCTCTTGCTCAGTGCGGCGGACAAACCAGCCATCCCTCGTAGGACTTCCGCTTCCGCGCCGGGCACCAACTTCAACAGACGTACGGCATCGCTGAGATAGCCGATCGACAGCCTCCATTCACCTCTTCGGCTGTGCGCCACGCCGACAGCGTGCAGCAGGCGTGCGCGCGCGGCTGGTTGATCGGTTAATTCGTATTCGATACTTTTGGCGGCGCTTTCCAGGACTGCAGATCCGTCAACATCCTTGCCGACGCTCTT
>DATEJG010000066.1:0-28367 GCA_035278165.1 Steroidobacteraceae bacterium | reverse complement strand
CCTGGACAAGTGGGAAAGGCTTCCCGGCAAATGAACCGCTCTAACAAGCCGCTGGTACCGACTCACAACGGCGCAGCGCCGTTGCTCGCGGCACAGCGGCGGCGTTAGAGCGCATGAATACCGATGAGGCAGTGCAGGTCGTTGCGAAGCGATGGCACGGCATGAAGGTCGCCTTCGTTGGCGTGGCAGTCGCAGCGGTAGGCTTCGCGCTAGCGTGGTTCTTTGGCTTCAAGCCAGGGTTGATCTTGCTTTTCGTGGGTTGGGTGGTTGCGGTGTCAGGCGCCTTTGTCCACGTTCGGCAGATGTTTCGTGAGGCCCGGTTGCGGCGAAGTAACCTGCATCCTCGCACGCCGCAGCCATGGGAGAGGTAATGCGTTCTAACAAGCGGATCGAGTTCGCTCCCTTCGGTCGCCCGACTCGCAAAGTCGAAGCGACTTTGCTCGCGGCACAGCGGCGGCGTTAGAGGTCTGAAGAGTTCCGATTTCACCATCTGGCCTGCCGGTGCTAGAGTCGGACTCATGAAGCCAATTCGCATTTCCGATGTCCTGGAGCTGCCCGTTGCTGAACGGTTGAAGCTTGTGGAAGCGATCTGGGACAGCATTGCTGAGGCACCGGAAGCGCTTCAGTTGACAGAAGCACAGCGCGCCGAGTTGGACCGGCGGCTAGACGAATACGAGAAGGACCCGGAGGCTGGCTCGCCCTGGTCTGAGGTAAAGGAAAGGATTCTGAAGAGGAGCTGATTTTGCGTCTCATCGTCCGCCCGGATGCGGAAGCCGACATTGCTGCTGCCTATGACTGGTACGAAGAACAGCGTGAAGGTCTCGGAAGGGAGTTTCTGGCGGAGGTTTCTATCGCCATCGACGCGGTACAGTTCGAGCCGCTGCGGTTCCCTGCGATCTTCCGCACCTTGCGACGCGCGCTCGTTCATCGTTTCCCGTACGGTGTGTTCTTCGTCGCACGCGCTGACACAATCGTCGTTGTCGCCACGATGCATCTCGCACGTAACCCTCGGCGCCTTCATCGCCGCGCGAAGTCAGACCTCTAACAAATGCTTCGAGCCGACGCGTGCAAAGCCACGCGCGGCTCAAGCATGGCGTTCGTTTCGAAGAGGCCGCCACCTCGCTCCTCGATCCCATGGCGCTGGCGCAAGAGGACGAGAGTTCTGAGGGCGAGGCGCGCTGGGTGCTGATCGGTATGAGCGCGAACGCGCGTCTACTGACGGTGGTCTACACCTTGCGGGATGAGAATCGAATCCGACTCATTTCCGCACGCAAGGCTACGCGGATGGAAGCCTCTTGCTATGCGTAAGCAATACGATTTTTCAAAGGCGAAACGGGCGAAAACCATTCCACATCTTGCGCGTCTGCAAGCTGAGGCGAAGGGGAAGACCCGAATCACTATCATGCTCGACAATGACCTGCTGATGGCGTTTCGGGCGCAAGCAGAAGCGGAAGGTACCGGTTACCAGACACTCATCAATCAGGCACTGCGCCGTGCCGCCGGCGCGTCACCTGTGGACGAAGCGACACTTCGCCGCGTCATTCGCGAAGAACTGAAAGTGGCTAGGTAACGTGGGTCGCGCGTCTAACTATTCGCTGCAGCGTGCCGCTGAGCTCAACCGTTATATGTCGCTATGGCGTTAAGTGAGTTTGAAGCCAAGAGAGTCGAGAAGGCGGTTCTCGCGTTTCTCGAGAAGCGGCGACCGCCGCCGCATATCCGGCCCAAGCTGGATTTCGGGTACCGGATCAATGGGCAAAGCGTCGAGTTGTTCGAGATTCGCCCGCGGTGGAACAAACCGAGCGAGAAAAGGGAGCACCCGTTTGCGAAGGCGACCTACGTCAGGACCACGGGCACTTGGAAGGTTTTCTGGCGGCGAGCGGATCTGAAATGGCACGGCTATGATCCTGCGCCGCAGGTGGGCTCAGTGGAGAAGTTCCTGGATATCGTGGGCGAGGACAAACACGCATGCTTCTTCGGATAGCGTCGACATATAACAAGCCATTGCACGCGACGCGCGAAACGCGCGCGCGTGAACGGCGGCGTTGATATGGGCTACGATGTAATCCAGATTGACGACCCCGATGGCAGCGAGCTGCCGTTTCCACTAGCAGATGGCGATGGCAGACGGGCTGGCCCTACGAAGACCGTCTCAGATCGATAGTGGCGCTCGTCCCGGAAGTCTGATCCTGCTGTTCGGCATTGGAGCAGGACTACATGTGTTTCGCGTGTTTCGCGCGGATCGTCGGTAGCTGTATCGGAGTCAGGCTCGACCCCAGCGCCGGGCGGTCATGGTTTCGACGAGCCGGCTGCGCTACAACTGCACGATCCGGAACTTCGTGCTTCCCTGCTGACGAACGTTGCGCGCCATTTCCTTCGCGATGCCGAGATCCGCAGGCGCGATGCGTGCGGTGACGTTCGCTTGAATCCAGCCGAACGGCATCAGCAGGCGGCCGCCGTCGTCGTAGAAGACGCCGATGTCGAAGAAATCGCCCGGCGGTAATCCGCTGACGCTTCCCGCTGCCAGCCACGCAACCACAACGTCGCCCGCGCGCGGATATGAAGTCGCGTTCTCCGGCGGCACGGGCGTCACGTCGACGCCTTTCGGCAGCGTCGGCGCGGGCAGCGGCACGGACAGCTCGGGCCCGGTCCATATCGCATGATTGACGGTGCAGTCCGCGGCCGCGCCGGCAAGGCTCCACAAGAATGCAGCCGAGCGCGGCGCGAGCTCGTCCTGCAGCGTACAGGGCAGCATCGTTCCGATGCGATCCATGCAGAAGGCGATCTGACGCGGCACAGCTTTCTCCTATAGCGAAGCGAAGAACGCATCCATGCGGTCCAGCGCTTCCGACAATCGCTCCATCGTCTGCGAGCCGAAGCTGATGCGCAGGTGGCCGCGACCCGACGGTCCGTAGAAGCCGCCGTCTTCGACCACGACGCGCGTCCTCTCGAGCAGCGCATCCGTGATGACGCTCGACTCGCGGCCAGTGCCCTCGATATTGGGCAGCGCGTAGATCGTGCCCTCCGGCGCATTGCACTTCACGCCGCGCATCTTGTTCAGCCGCTCCACGACCAGGTCACGCTTGCGCTGATCCTCGGCGATCATGCCGCGCAGCACTTCGGTTGGACCGGTCACCGCCGCGATACCCCCGGCCTGAATGAACGTGTTCACGTGCGTCACGTCGTTCATCGAGATCTTCAGCATCGCGGGCAGCATGTGCGCGGGCGCGGTCAGGTAGCCGAGCCGCCAGCCATCCATCGCATATGCCTTCGTAAAGGCGAACATCGTCAGGGTGCGCTCGGCCATTCCCGGCAGCGTGGCGATGCTGATGTGCCGATTGTCGTCGTACAGCACCTGATCGTACACCTCGTCCGCAACGACGAGCAGATCGCGGCGGATCGCGACGCCGGCGAGCGCTTCGAGCTCGCGCCGCGTGTAGACACGCCCGGTCGGGTTCGCCGGATTGACGAGCACGATCATGCGCGTGCGCGGCGTGACGTGCCGCTCGATGAGGTCCGCGCGAATCGCGAAGTTCTCCTCCCGCGCGAGCGACGCAATCACCGGCACGCCGCCTGCAATCTCGATCTTGTTCAGGTGCTGCGGATAGTAAGGATCGAGCAGGATGACTTCATCGCCCGGATCGAGCGCCGCCATGAACGCGAGGTATGACGCATGCGTCAGCCCGTTGGTGACGATCACATCGTCAGCTGTCGCAGCAATGCCGTTGTAGTCGCGCAGCTTCCGGGCGAGCGCGTCGCGAAACGCCGGCTCGCCACGGATGTCGCTGTAGTGCACCTTGCCCGCGCGTAGCGCCGCGATGGTCGCTTCCTTGATGTGCGCCGGCGTGTCGAAGATCGGTTGGCCGACTTCCAGGTGAATCAGATCGGTGGCGCCGCTCTTCATCGCCTTCTCGTACATGCCGAAGCTCTTCTTCGACGTCTTGGCAATGCGGTCGGCGGGCCACTTCATGGAAAACTCCGGAATTCTCAGGTTGCAGTCTGCGGCACGGAGGCTTCGCGCGCGCGGCGGCGCTTCATGACGCCGACGAAGATCACGCAGGCGAACATGCCGACGAACGTGTTGATGATCATCGGCAGCGACATGTCGGTGCGCCCGAGGATCGTGACGGCGACGTAGATGGCGGTCGCCTCCTGCCGGATCAGGTGCTCGATCGTGATCGCGATGCGCTCCTCGCGCGAGACGCGGCCGATGCGCGACAGCAGCAGCGCGAGCGTGAGGTTCGCGGCGTTCATGCCGACGACCATGCCGAGCACGATACCGAACGAGCTGCGCAGCGTGTTGAGGTTGTCGACGACGATCAGGCCGAAGATGATGCACAGCGCGATCGTCGAGCCTTGCTTGATGTAGGGCAGCGCCGCGAGCGACAGCTGCGGCCGCCAGGCACGCGCGATCATGCCGCAGGCGATGGGAAATACAGTGACGCGCAGGATCTCCCAGATCGAAGAGCCGAACGGCACCGCGATATCGCGCGATTCCGAGAACACGAACTGCACGCCGTAGTGGGCGATGAACGGCAGCGTGAAGATGTAGATCACGCTCGTCGACAGGCTGAGCGACACGGACAGGGCAAGGTCGCCGCGCGACAGGCTCGTCAGCAGGTTCGACAGCAGTCCGCCGGGGCAGGTCGCGAGCAGGATGAAGCCCATCATGAGCGCTGGCGTCGGGGCGAACGAGGTGGCGATCGCGACGCCGACAGCCGGCACGATGAGCAGCATGCTGAGCATGCCGAGATAGTAGGCGCGCCGGTTGTCGAGGATCCGGCGGAAGTCTGCCGGCACCAGCGACAGGCCCATCGCGAACATCACGAGCCACAGCGACAGCGGCAGCAGATAGTGATCGACGATGGGCATGATGGCCTGCATGGTCACTCTCTCTCGGTGGAGCTTCGTGGCAGCACTGCGCGACGCACCTGCCGGGCAGCCAGCGTCGCGTTCATCAGGAGCGCGGGCAGATAGCGCGCGAATACGTAACCCGGGATCGCGCGCGGCTTCTGGATCGCAACGGCGCAGTCATCCTTCGCGCCGCCAGCGAGCCACGCGCCGAACTCGTGGCCGATCGCGGTGCTGAGCGCGATGCCGCGGCCGTTGCACGCCTGCACGGCGAACAACCCGTCGTCGAGGCGCACGACACGCGGCAGCAGGTCGCTGTTCAACCACGCGACGCCGGTCCATGCGTGCTCGAGCGGCGTTGCCCGGAAGCCGGGAAGCAGCATTCCCAGCCTGCGGTTGACGAGCTCGTTCAACCGGCCGGGCTCGCGCAGCCGCTCGCTCATCGGGTACGCGGTGATCAAGCGACCTTGCGGATCGAAGCGAATGGAGAAGACATCACGCTCGACGTCGGTCATGGCATGACCTTGCGGCAGAATGGTCCGCCGCACTTGTGGATCGAGCGGCAACGTTGCCATCTGGCATACGTGCAGCGGCAGAATCGAGCGCCGCAACGCGGGCGCGATCTCCGCGTTGCCGCCGTTTGCGCAGAGCACGACCTGGCGTGCGATCACCGATCCGCCGGAACACGCCAGTCGCCACCGCGATCCCGCGCGCTCGACGGATGAGACGGCGCTGCGTAGAAAGATCACGGCGCCCGTGCTCTCGGCATCGGTGGCCAGCAATTCGCCATAGGCCACTGGATTCAGCCAGCCGCCCGTTGGATCGAGCAACGCGCCTGCGTAGCCCATCGCGCCCGTGAGTGCGCGCGTTTCGTCAGCGGCCAAGAGTTTCAGATCGCTGCGAAACCGTTGCCACTGCCCGACGATTGCAGCCAGGCGGCGTGCACCCGTAGTGGTGCGCACGGGCGCGATGAAGCCCGCGTCGCTCGCACCGACGTCGCGCTTGCGCTCGCCGATCAGCTCGAACGTTCGCTTGCCCGCGCCGGCGAGCAGCTTCAGGAAGCGCTCCGCCTGTGCGGCGCCGAGCCGCTTCGTCACGTCGTCGGGCGACTGGTGAATCAGCTGCGGCGCGACGATGCCGGCGCTCGCGCCGGTCGCGCCTTGGCTCAGCTGCTGAGCTTCGACGAGCACGACACGCTTGCCGCGGCTCGACAGCTCGCGAGCGAGCGACAGGCCTTCGAGGCCGCCGCCGACGATCGCGATCTCCGCTTCGACCTTGCCGACGAGCGTCGGCCGCGGTCGCTGCTGATGCGCCCGCCACAGCGGGCGCCAGAGGTCAGTGCCCGGCCGACTTTGCGCCGCTGGCGCATCCGTCGCCGGATTGGATTGTGGATCCGATTTTGGAAGATATGACAAGGGCAGTGGGCAGTTGGATAAAGAGGGGCGCGAAGCGTGCGGGCTAACCGGGGATGCGGAACAGCTTGCGCGCCGTTCGATGCATCACGTTCTGCGCCATGGACGTGATGTCGTCCTGGGTCCAGCCGAAGGACTCGCGATATTCGCTGAGCACTTTTGCGAGGACGGCGCGCGTGTTCCAGGCGCAGTAGCCGATCTCTTCCGGCACCGAGTTCGCGTCGCTCCCGTGCATGATCTTGCTGGACGGCCCGAGCGCGAGCAGGCTGCGATAGATCTGCAGCAGCGCGCCCGGGTACTTCGAGTAGAACGAGACGTCCGCGTAGACGTTCGCAAACTGACTGATGAAGGCCGCGACGACGTCGGTGCTCGGATAGCCGGCGTGGATCAGGATGAAATCGGTGCGCGCGCGCTGCATGTCGGGATCGGAGAATACCGCGGCGAGCGGGCGGGGGTCGTTGAAGTCGACGCGCAGCGAGGGATGCAGCGCGACCGCCGAGTGAATGATCATGGGGCGCTCGAGCGCGCCGGCCTTCGCGAACACGTGGCGGAACAGGAAGTCCTCGTATGTCGTGAGCGCGGCGTTGGTCGCAGCATCGGCGTAAATCGGCTGGTTCTGCACACCGGTCGACTGCGGCGTCGCCGCCAGCACGCGCTTCATCGCCGCTTCCGCTTCCGACTGGGTCGGCTTCGACACTGCGAGCGGACGATAGTAGGCCGCCATGCTCTTGAAGCCGCGGCAGCCGCGTTCGACGGCAACTTCCATCGTCTTGTCGATTGCCGCGCGCACGTCGGCGAGCGTCGTGAGCCCGCGCTCCTTCGCCCAGTTGATGCGCGTCAGCTCCGAGGCGACGGTCGTCCACACGTAACGATCTGCAGGAATCAGCGTCGCGGGCGGCGAGGGCGCAGGCTCTGCAGCCTGCAGCACGACCGTGGCGATCTTCTCGCGCGCGAAGATCGCGTTGATGTAACGAACGAAGTCCTGATCCGAGCCGATGTGCTGCTTCGTCACCGAGTCGAAGCCTTCGATCGTCGCCGGCACTCCGTAAGTGCGCGCGATGTAGTTGAAGTAGCCGGTGCGGCGCGGCGCATTCATGACGAGATCGCGACCGCCCTGCTCGGCACGCGCGACGATGGCGTCGCGGTCCGGATAGTCGCCCTTGGGCGCGCCGAGCGCGCCGAACTCGGCCATTTGTCCCGCATACGATTGCGAGATCAGCATGCGGCGCACCGGGTGCATGTGCGAATCGACGATATCGAGCGTCGCAAGGTCGAGGTCGCCGGCCATCGGGCGCGGGGCAGGGGCCTGGGCCGCCGCCGCGGCGCCGCGCGAGTGCCAGGCAGCCAGCAGCGAAGCGCTGCCGAGCAAGGAGAGGGCGCCGCGACGTGAAATCATTGTTTTGCAAGCCTTATTGCTGCGAGCCCCACGTCCACGACGGCCATTCCTCATGCCAGCTGTCCGGTGCGTAGCCTGCCTGCCGGGGCGCGGCCGTGTCAATTATATTGGATCCAGAATATTGACGACACTCAGTTGCGGGATATTTAATCGCCCGCATGCGACACAGCGGTTACCAGCGGGCGACGCGTGCAGCGGCTTCGATCATGAGCTTGCTCGCGCCGCTCGTGCTGCATGCGGCCGAGCCGGTGACCGGCGGCGGTGCGGTCGCGGAGCACGCGACCATCGTGCACGACTTTCGCTTCGCGAGCGGCGAGTCGCTTGCGGAGCTGAAGATTCATTATCGCGTGCTCGGCGAGCCGCATCGCGATGCAGGCGGCCGCATCGACAACGCAGTACTTCTGCTGCACTCGACAGCAAGCTCAGGCGCGCAATTCCTCACTGCGAGCTTCGCGGGCGAACTGTTCGGTGCGGGGCAGCCGCTAGATGCGACACGCTTCTTCATCGTCATGCCCGATGCCATCGGGCACGGCGGCTCCTCGAAGCCGAGCGACGGGCTGCGCGGCGCGTTTCCGCACTATGACTACACCGACATGGTCGAAGCGCAGTGGCGCGTGCTGGCGGAGCAGGGCGTGCAGCGGCTGCGTCTCGTGCTCGGAACGTCGATGGGCTGCATGCTCACGTTCGTGTGGGCCGAGAAGCATCCGCAAGCGGTGCAGGCCGCAATGCCGATTGCGTGCCTGCCGACGCAGACCGCCGGTCAGAATCGCGTGTGGCGGACAGCTGCAGTCGAAGCAATCCGCGCGGACCCGGCATGGAACAACGGCAACTACAAGTCGCCGCCGGTCCAGGGTCTGCGCGCAGCGGCGGGGCTGATGGCGGTTTCCGGCGGCATCGGCCCGCTGGCGATGGCTCGTGACTACCCGACGAGCGCGGCCGCCGACGGCTTCTGGCACGACCGCTTGAAGCGCGCACTGACCGAGACCGACGCGAACGACCTGCTGTATCAGCTCGACGCATCCCGCAACTACGACGCCGAGCCGGGACTCGCGTCGCTTCCCATGCCGCTGACATGGGTGAACATCGGCGATGACTTCATCAACCTGCCGGGCTCGCCGCTCGTCACCGCTTCCGCCGCGCGCATCCCGCGTGGACGGTTCTATCTCGTGCCGCTGTCCACCGAGACGCGCGGGCACAGCACGCACAGCATCGCCCGTTTCTGGAAGGACGAGCTCATCGCCCTTCTGGCCCGCTCGCAATGAACCTCGCTACCGGAGCTCCGATGAGGAAAAGAATCGCTACGCACGCCTTGCTCGGCATCCTGCTGTTGTCTGCGACCGCCTCCGCGCAGCGTTCGGTGTACGACACGAGCGACGATCTGCGGCGCGTGCCGATTCCGCCAGTGGATCGCAGCCGCATTCCCGCGCTGGTGATCCGCGGCGCAACGCTGCTCGATGGCTACGGCAAGGCGCCCGTGCCCGATTCGGTCATCGTCATGCGCGGCGATCGCATCGTCGCTGCAGGTCCGGCGGCTTCGACGACCGTGCCGAGCGACGTCGCGCGCACGATCGACGCGAAAGGGCAGTGGGTCATGCCGGGGATGATCGACGTGCATTGTCATCTCACCTCCCAGCGCGGCACGAACATCGGCGGATATCCCGACAGCGATGCCGCGGCGGCGATTCGCGGAACGCAGATCGCACAGTCGGTCGTGCGGGCCGGCATCACGGCGATCCGCGATCCCGCGACGACCGGCGATGTATCGATCCGACTGAAGGAGGCCGTCGCGCGTGGCTTGATCACCGGGCCGCGAATTTTCTGGGCGGGCGCGATGATCGCCTCGACGGGCGGTCACGGCGATGAGGCGACGAGCACTGCGACCGGCCGCTGGAAGCCGAACGTGCCGAACACGCGCACCTACACCGCGAACGGTCCGTGGGAATGGCGCCAGGCGGTGCGCGAGCAGATCCGTCGCCAGGTCGACTGGATCAAGACCAGCGCGCCGTTCACGAAGGAGGAGATCACGGCCGCGATCGACGAAGCGCATCGCGAGGGACTGCGCGTGGCGATCGACAGCTTCGGCGAGTACACGAACTGGGCGATCGAGGCGGGCGTGGACAGCGTCGAGCACACGCTCGACATGCCGGACGACGAAGTCGCGCTCATGGCGAAGCACAAGACGGCGTTCAACCCGACGATCGTCGCGTTCGAAACGCTGCTGACCCGCGGCTATCCGACTGCGGGCATCGTGCCGGGCGCGTTCTACTACACGTTCTCGCGCCGCTATCCGCTCGATCTGCAGGACAATCTCAAGCACGTCGGCGAGGCCTACCGCGCGGGCGTGCGGATCGGCGTGGGCACGGACATTGCGTTCGAAACCGAGATCCTGGTGCCGGATGCCTACTTCCGCGAGCTGAATTTCCTGCAGCAGGCGGGGATGCCGGTCAAGGCAGTGCTCGCATCGGCGACGCGCGTCGGTGCGGACATTCTCGGGATGAGCGACAAGCTGGGCACGATCGAGGCGGGCAAGATCGCCGACGTGATCGTGCTCGGCAGCGATCCGGAGGCGGACCTGAAGAACCTGCGTGACCTGCGCTACGTCGTGGCAGGCGGGAAAGTGGTCGTCGACGGCCCGGCGAAGTAGGGAGCTGTCAGGCTGAAGCCTGACCCACAGGGTCGAAGTAGCAATCTGCCAGGCTGAAGTCTGACCCACAGGGTCATTGTGGGTCGCGCTTCAGCCCGACTCCGGCTTCGGCTCCTGCTCGGCTGAAGCGCCCGGCAGGCTCACGCTCTGCTTCACGTCCTCGACGTTCCAGCGGATGTGCTCCGACAGCGCGGCGACGGCGCCTTCGACGTCGCCGTCGATCACGCGCTTGAGGATCTCGCCGTGCTGCGCATCGCTCTCCTGCTTGGTGGCGGAGGAGCGGAAGTTCTGCAGCTTCAGGTAGCGGTCGGCGCGCACCAGCAGGTTGTCGAGCACCTGGATCGCGAGCGGCTTGCCGGCAGCCTGGAACAGCGCGCGGTGGAACTCGATGTTGAGCCCGGCCCAGTCCTTCATCGCCTTGGTCTTGCGCGAGCGCTCGACGATCTGCTTGAGGTTGGCGACCTGCTTGGGCGTGATGTTCTTGATGGCGTGGCGGATCAGGTACGGCTCGAGCATCTGGCGCAGCTCGTAGATCTCCTCGATCTCGCTCGAGGACAGCTTCGGGATCAGCGCGCCGCGATATTTCTCGCGCACCACCAGACCTTCGGCCTCGAGCTGTGCGAGCGCCTCGCGCACCGGAATGCGGCTGACGCCGAGCTCCTGCGCAATCGTTTCCTGGCGGATGAAGCGGTCGACCGGGTAGCGCCCCTCGAGGATGCGTTTGCGCAGTACGCGCGTGACGTCGTGCGCCGTCGTCGTGCGGTCGAGCCGATCGGAAAAATCGAGCCCCGAGCCCTTGCCGCCGTCGTCCTTGCTGCGTGCCCCCGTCCCCATTGTCGACACCTCGATTGCAGTCAGTTCCCGGCGCGCCGGCGTGCGCCTCGGCAGCGAGCACGTCGGATCCGATCTAAGTGTTGTCGCCCCGGGCGGCGATGATACCTGCACAGGGGCGCGCGCCCTAAATCGGATACGGGATTTTCATTGCAAACCAAACTTGGATCCGATATACCGTCTCCAGCATACAGAAACTGTACCGGGGCGGGGACGAAATATGAGCAAGGGCACGTCGATGATTCGTTGGGCGGTGAGGCGTTCGTTGCTCGCTGCTTCGTTGGCCGGAGCTGCCGTGGGACTTGCGCACGCTCAGCAGACACCGGGCGCGGACAGCGGCCCGCAGACAGAATCGGTCGAGACCGTGACGGTGACCGGCTCGCGTATCCGGCAGGCCAACCTGGTGAGCGTGAGCCCGGTCGCGCAGATCGATGCGTCGCAGTTCGAGCAGCGCGGCGCAGTCCGCATCGAAGACGTGCTGAATCGCATGCCGCAGGTGATCGGCGCGCAGGGCAACAACAGCTCGCTGCGCGGCATCAGCGGTACTGCGCAGGTCGACCTGCGCGGCCTCGGCGCGACCCGCACGCTCGTGCTGGTCGACGGTCAGCGCATGCCGTATGGATCGCCGAAAACGCCGGCGGCGGATCTCAACCTGATCCCGACCCAGCTCATCAAGAACGTCGAAGTGCTGACCGGCGGTGCGTCGGCCGTGTACGGCTCGGACGCGATCGCCGGCGTCGTCAACATCTCGCTGATCGACGACTTCGAAGGCCTGCGCTTCGGCACGAACGTCGGCATGTTCAATCACGAGAACGACAACGGGAAGATCCAGTCGCAGCTGCGCAAGTGGGAAGCGTCGAACCCGGGGCAGTACACGCTGCCCGACGACAACGATTGGGGCGGGCTCGCGCAGGAATACAGCGTGATGTTCGGCCACAACTTCGAGAGCCTCGACGGCAACGTCATGCTGTACGCAACCGTGCGCCAGACGGACGAAGTGAAGGCGTGGAATCGCGACTTCGCGGAGTGCAAGATCGGCCCCATCAACGGCGGCAGTGCTTACGACTGCGTGCCTTCGCCGGTCGCGAATCCTGCAAGCTTCGTCGCGTCGGGTCCGGGCGCCGCGGGTCTGCCTTCGCAGTTCCGCATGTCCGGCGGTCAGTTCCTCACGCGCAACGCGCTCGTCGACAGCTTCAACTCGCAGCCGTACGGCCAGTTCCAGCGGCCCGAGCAGCGCTACACGTTCGGCGCGCTCGCGCATGCTGATCTCAACGACCACTTCAAGCCGTTCATGCAGTTGAACATGGCGCGCACCCACACGTACTCCGACTACGCGCCGGGCGCCGTGCAGACCGGTCGCGCGGACGGAACGGGCACGATCGCCTGCGACAACCCGTTCCTCAGCGCGCAGGAGCAAGCCTTCCTGTGCACGAACCGCGGCCTCGCGACCGGCAGCAGGTACGACCCGGCGACGGGCGCGTATCTCGGCCCGGTGAATGTCGCGACCGGCATCGCGCTGAATCGCATCACGCCCGAGCTGGGCGGACGTCACGACGACTATCGCCTGAGCACGATCCGCATGCTGTTCGGCGCGCGCGGCGACGTGTTCGGTCCGTTCAAGTACGAAGCGTCGCTGTCGTACTCGAATACGACCATGGATCGCTTCATCACCGGCCTGCCTTCGCAGATCCGCGCGGTCACCGCGCTGAACGCGACCATCGATCGGCGCATCAAGGCGGACGGCTCGCCGCTCGCCACTACTTTCGGTCAGCCGGTCTGCGTCATCAACGCCGACGGCACGACGTTGAACGACGATCCGAACTGCTCGCCGCTCGACTTCTACTCGGCGGCCGGTCCGTCGCAGGCGGCGTTCAAGTACATCTACGCCAAGATGATCAGCAACGGCTCGACCTCGCAGACCGACGTGCTCGGCACGATCGACGGCGACCTCGGCGAGTACGGCCTGCGATCGCCGCTCGCGAGCGACGGCGTCGCGATCGCTTTCGGCGCCGAGGTTCGCAAGAACAACCTGCGCGTCGAAGCCGACACCGAGTTCCAGGCGCAGCAGGAAGACTTCCCGGTCTCCGGCAGCAGCACCGTGCGCGAGCTGTTCGGCGAGGTGAACGTGCCGCTGGTGCAGGGCAAGCCGGGCTTCGACCTGTTGTCCTTCGAAGGCGCGTATCGCAGCTCCGACTACAAGGACAACGTGACCACGGACACGTACAAGCTCGGCCTCAACTGGGCGCCGATCCACGACCTGCGCCTGCGCGGCAGCTACCAGCAGGCCATTCGCGCGCCGAACATCATCGAGCTGTACTCGGCGCGGCTGCGCCAGATCACGCTGCAGCTGCCGCTCAATCCGAACGGCTTCTTCGATCCGTGCGCCGGGCCGAATCCTGCGGCGACGCTCGCGCAGTGCGCGAACACCGGCGTGACGCCGGCGCAGTACGGCACGATCGCCGACTTCAACTTCTTCCCGCAGATCATCGGCGGCAATCCGAACCTGAAGCCCGAAACGGCGAAGACCTATTCGTTCGGCGGCGTCTTCACGCCGAGCTTCCTGCCGGAGCTGTCGCTGTCGATCGACTACTACAACATCAAGGTCGAGGACCTGATCTCGACGATCGCCCCGACGTTGTCGCTGTCGACGTGCCTCAACACCGGCGACCCGCTGTTCTGCGGCCTGATTCACCGCGACGCCGGCGGCACGCTGTTCTCGACCAACGATGCGTACATCCTGCGCACCAACGTCAACACCGGCTCGCTGCTCGCGACCGGCATCGACGTGTCGGCGAACTATCGCTTCAGCCCGGAGCTGAGCTTCTCGTTCTCCGGCAGCTACACCGACAAGTTCCAGACGACGCCGCTGCCGAACTCGACCTCGAAGGACATCTACGACTGCGCCGGCTACTACGGCTTCAATTGCGGCGGCCCGCGGCCCGACTGGCGTCACAACCTGACGGCGAGCTGGGAAACGCCCTGGGGCATCGGCCTTGCCGCGACCTGGCGCTACATTGCCGCAGTCGATATCTCGCGCTCGAGCAACGACCCTGCTCTGAAGGGCACGTACGCGGCGATCGACAAGCAGCTCGGCGCGCGCAGCTTCATCGATCTGTCGGGATCGTACGGCTGGCGCGACCAGGTGTTCGTCCGCCTCGGCATCAACAACGTGCTCGACAAGGAGCCGCCGATCTCGTCGGTCGTGGACAGCATCTCCGGCGGCAACGGCAACACCTATCCCCAGTTCTACGACGTGCTCGGCCGCTACGTGTTCGGCAACATCACGGTTCAGTTCTAGAAAAAGGACGACAATGAAGAGAGTTGCCGTCGCGGCGCTCGTCAGCGCGCTCGCACTCGTATCGACGTCGCAGCTGGCAGCTGCGGCGTCGGACGCACCGCCGCTCACGCTCGACATCCTGTACAACTCGCCGAGCATCTTCGGCACTTCGCCGGAGGGCTATGCGTGGTCGAGCGACGGCAAGCAGCTGGCGTTTCTCTGGGACGACCAGGCGACGAACGTGCGCGATGTATGGGTGTACTCGGTCGCGAGCGGCAAGAAGCAGCGCCTGAGCTCGAACGGCAAGGACGTGCCGCCCACCGCCATCGATCTTGGCGGTGGCGTGAGCCAGGTCGCGTGGTTGCCGCGCGGCAAGGGACTCGTCTACGTGCTGGGCGGCAAGCTCTACGCGGTGAGCGAAGGGCAGCAGCCACGGCAGATCGAGACGCAGCGCCAGGGCATCTCACGCATCGCCGTGGCGCCGAACGGCCGTCAGCTGGCATTCGTCGCGGATGGCGGCGCGCTGTGGGTGCGTTCTTCCGACCTGAATGCTGCGGCGGCGCGCCAGATCGTGCCGGCGGAGCCGAAGCTCGTGGTGCAGAGCTTCCAGTGGAACGAGGCGAGCGATCGCATCGTTCTCGTGCAGGCCGACGACCGCAACCTGCGGGAAATCGACATCTACTACGACACGCAGGGCGAGGCGCGCCACGATCATCTGTCGCGGCTCTTCCCCGGCGACGAGACGACGCGCCTGCGCGTCGGCGTCGTGCCCGTCGCGCAGGGCGAGGTCAAGTGGCTCGAGCGCACCGACCTGCACGATCCCATCTGGAGCTACGGCATCTCGGCCAACGGCTCGAAGGTGTTCGTCAGCAGCAGCGACTTCCTCGTGAAGACGCACAGCATCTTCATGTACGACACCGCGAGCGGCAGCCGCGAGACGTTCTACAGCTTCAACGATCCGAAGCACAATCGCTGGGACTGGCTGGTCGCGTGGGCACCGAAGGACCAGGGCCTGGTGATGCTGTCCGACCGTGACGGCCATGATCAGCTGTTCGCGATCCCGACCGCCGGCGCCGCGCCGAAGGCGCTGACCGATCAGTCGTACGAGATCCAGAACTTCAAGGTCGACCCGGCGCACAACGCGATCTACTTCATCTCGAACAAGAGTCAGTACGCCGAGCGCCAGATCTATCGCGTCGCGGCCAGCGGCGGCACGCCGCAGCAGATCACACGCACGGCGGGCTCGCACGACCCGGTGTACTCGCCGGACTTTGCCTATGCGGCCGATCGCTTCTCCAACGACACGACGCCGCCGGACCTGTATCTCGTCGGCCTCAAGGGCGCGGGTACGTCGAAGCAGGTGACCACCTCGCCGCTGCCGGCGTTCTCCCAGTATCAATGGGCCACGGTTCGCTACATCACGTTCCCGGCACAGGCCGACGGCGCGACGTTGATGGGCCGCCTCGTGCTGCCTCCGGGCTATGACTCTTCGCGCCGCTATCCGCTCGTCGTCGGCTCCGTGTACACGGACGCCGTGCGCAATGCGTGGGGCGGCCGTACGTCGCATCCGACGTGGGGTCTCGATCAGTACCTCGCGTCGAAGGGCTACGTGCAGTTGAACGTTTCGCTCGCCGGCAGCTGGGGCTTCGGCCGCGCTTTCAAGGAGCGGCTCAGTTCTTACGGCACGCCCGACATCGAAGACATTCAGAGCGGCGCGCGCTATCTGGTGTCGCAAGGCATCGCGGACGAGAAGCGCATCGGGCTGTGGGGATCGAGCTACGGCGGTCTGCTCACGCTCATGTCGCTGTACAAGAAGCCGGGCTTCTACGCAGTCGGCGTCGCCGGCGCGCCGGCTTCCAACGTATGGCATGCATATCCGCCGCAGATGCGCGTCATGGGCGAGCCGAAGGGCGCGGATTTTCCGGCGCGCTACGAGCAGCAGTCAGCGTATTACCACACGCAAGGTTTGCAGGATCCGCTGATGATCATCCACGGCACGCGCGACTCGACGGTGCTGTACGCGGATACGGTGGCGCTGCAGGAGCGGATGGTCATGCAGGGCAAGACTTTCGAGATCGTGCCGGTGCCGGGCTCCGACCACAAATGGGACAACAACTTCAACGAGCAGACGCGCTTCGTCTTTGGCAAACTCACGGAGTTCCTCGACCGCTACCTGATGAAGTGAGGTGCTGCGCATGAATCCGCTCGTTCGCACGATCGCGGCGCTGTCTTTCGGCTTCGTGTCGCTGATCGCGGCTGCAGACGCGATTCGCACGCTGACTCCGGCGCAGGTGCACGCTCAGATGGCGAAGCAGCAGATCCAGGTGTTCGACGCCAACCTCCCCGAAGTTTTCGCCAGGCATCACGTGCCCGGTGCGACGCACGTCGAATACGACCGGGTCAAAGCGTCGGATCTGCCGCAGGACAAATCGGCGCCCATCGTCTTCTACTGCATGAACGAGCAGTGCGGCGCTTCGCCGGTGGCGGCAAAGACCGCGGTCAAGCTCGGATGGAAGAACGTCTACCTGATGCCGGCCGGGATCGAAGGATGGATTGCCGCGCGCCTGCCGGTGGAATCGGCGCACTGAGCGGCGGGCAGCGGTTGCGCTCAGGCACATCGCCGAGCTGGACGCGAAGATCGAGGAACTGCAGTCGATGCGCGCAACGCTCGCCGACCTCGCGGCACATTGTCGCGGCGACCAGCGGCCGGACTGTCCCATCCTCGACGACCTGGGTCGCCTGCCGAGGCCCGAATGAGCGCGCAGATCTACACGTGCCCGATGCATCCCCAGGTCCGCCAGGCCGGACCGGGCAGCTGTCCGATCTGCGGCATGGCGCTCGAGCCGCAGATGCCCACCGAGCACGAAGACGACAGTGAGATCCGTCGCGTGCAGCGCAAGCTGTGGTTTGCGCTTGCGCTCGCATTGCCGGTGGTTGCGATAGCGATGGTTCCGCACGTCGTGGACATCGCGCTTTCGAGCGCGGCAGCTCGCTGGATGCGAGCCGCTGAGCTGCTGCTGTCGGCGCCGGTCGTGCTGTGGGCGGCGCTGGACTATTACCGCCGCGGCTGGCTCGGCGTCGTCAATCGCTCTCCCAACATGTACACGCTGATCGGTCTGGGCGTGGGCGTGGCGTTCTCGTACAGCGTCGTCGCGACCTTCATGCCGCAGTCGTTCCCCGGCGAGATGCGCGACCACCACGGCATGGTCGGCGTCTACTTCGAGGTTGCGAGCGCGATCGTGGCGCTCGTGCTGCTCGGCGAGTGGCTCGAGCTGCGGGCGCGCGGCAGAACGAGCGCTGCGATCCGGCAGCTGCTGGGCCTCGCGCCGAAAACCGCTCGGCGCATGCGCGACGACGGAACTGAAGAGGACGTGCACCTCTGTCACGTCCATGCAGGCGATCGCCTGCGCGTGCGACCGGGCGAGAAGCTGCCGGTCGATGGCCGCGTCGTCGACGGCAGATCGAGCGTCGACGAGTCGATGCTGACCGGAGAGCCGATGCCCGTCGACAAAGGCCCGGGCGATCGTGTCGTCGGTGCGACGATCAATCAGACCGGCAGCCTGGTGATCGTCGCGGAGCGCGTCGGCGCCGACAGCCTGCTGTCGCAGATCGTTGCGCTCGTCGCGCAAGCACAGCGCTCGCGTGCGCCGCTGCAACGCCTGGCCGACGAGGTCGCAAAATGGTTCGTGCCCTCGGTCATCGGCATCGCCGTGCTGACATTCGTCACCTGGTGGCTGGTGGGACCGCAGCCGAAGCTCGCCTATGCAGTCGTCAATGCGGTTGCTGTGCTCATCATTGCGTGTCCCTGTGCGCTCGGGCTGGCGACGCCGATCTCGATCATGGTCGCCAGCGGGCGGGGCGCGCAGCTCGGCGTGTTGTTCCGCGACGCGCAGGCCATCGAGAGCCTGCGCGACGTCGACACCCTCGTGCTCGACAAAACCGGAACGATCACCGTCGGCAAGCCGGCCTACGGCGAGACGATCGCCGTGAACGGCTTCAGCGAGGAGCAGGTTCTGAGCTGGGCCGCGGGCCTGGATCGTGCGAGCGAGCATCCGCTGGCGCGCGCGGTCGTTGCCGGTGCCGAAGCGAAAGGAGTGAAGCCCGCAGAGGTAACTGGATTCGAATCGGTGACGGGGCAAGGCGTGCGCGGCAAGGCCGACGGCCGCTCGCTGGCACTGGGTAACACTGCGCTGATGAATGCGAGCGGCGCTGACGTGACGAGCGTGGCCGAGCGAGCCGATCGACTCCGCGCCCAGGGGCGAACCGTGATCATGCTTGCCGTCGACGGACAACTCGCCGGCGCGATTGCGGTCGGAGATCCGGTCAAGGAGACGACGCCGGCGGCGCTCGAAGCGCTCAGGAAGGATGAGCTGCGCCTGGTCATGTTGACCGGCGACAGCAAGGCGACCGCCCGGGCAGTCGCAGCGAATCTGCCGATCGACTCCGTCATCGCGGAGGTGCAGCCCCAGGACAAGGCAGAGGCCGTCGCCCGACTGCAGCAGCAGGGCAGGCGAGTCGCCATGGCCGGTGATGGGATCAACGATGCGCCGGCGCTCGCGCGGGCCGATGTCGGCATCGCCATGGGGACGGGAACCGACGTCGCGATGGAGAGCGCGCAGGTCACGCTGGTGAAGGGCGACCTGCGCGGCATCGTCCGCGCGCGGCAACTGAGCCGCGCAACCGTGCGCAACATCCGACAGAACCTGCTGTTCGCGTTCGGCTACAACGCCTTGGGCATCCCGATCGCGGCGGGAGTGCTGTATCCCGTCTTCGGATGGCTGCTGAGTCCGCTGATCGCCGCGCTGGCCATGAGCTTGTCGTCCGTTTCGGTCATCGGAAATGCCCTGCGTCTGCGCAGGCAGGCGTAGCTGGAACAACAGCGTCAGTCGGCCTACACTGCCGCTGCGCTATGCATCGCCACGTCCTGAGCCTGCTGATGTTCTTCGCCTTGTTCCTGCAAGGCGTCGCTGCCGTGGGCGGTGTGTCGATGGATCACGGCATGCCGCAGCATTGTGCGGGCCATGACATGGCGCAGAAGGATTGCGTTTGTTGTCCTGACGGTCTCACCACGAGCATGAGCTGCACGGCTCAATGCTCCGTGTCCCAGGCTCCTGTCGTCATGATCGAGCCTGTTCGGTTGGTCACGTGCAGCACGAGCAGTGCTTTCGTTCAGCCCGCGTTCGCCGGGCCCGACTACGCCCCGCTGGTTCCGCCACCGATCGCCTGACTCCGGCCTCGTAACCCTCGCGGCATGCGTGCCGTGGCAGTCGTTACTACCTGGAGTCATCCATGAAGATTGATTCTGCGCGCCTCGCGGCGGCGCTCGTGCTGTGCGCTGCATGCACGAGCGCAATCGCCAAGCCCATCGCCTTCGCCGAAGGCACGACGGTGATGGCGGAATACGGAGCCGGCACGATGACGGAGTTGCAGGCGTTCTATGCGCCGACATTCCGTTACTCGGTCGGCGGGGGTCACCTCTCGCTCAACAGCGCCGAGAACGATGACACCCGCGACATCACTTACCTGCGCCTGAACTACCTGCCGAAGCGCTGGAACATGGAATCCGCCCAGGCGAACGTCTTCGTCTGGGGCGGCGTCGGCCGTGCCCACGTCGGCGAGACCGATGACGATCAGCTGGCCTGGAACGCCGGCGGTCAGCTCGATTACGAAACCCGGCGCGTCTACGCCTCGCTGCGCAGCGACTACTACGACGCGAGCGGCTTCAGTCATCGCATCGACACGCTGCAGCTGGGCATCGCGCCCTACGAGCACGATTACGACACGCTCGCCGTCTGGTTCGTGATCCAGGGTCGCCAGTACAGCAACGGCTTGTTCGACGGCACCGAGTGGGCTGCGCTGATCCGCTTGTTCAAGCACAACGCATGGGTGGAGGCCGGCGCGACGCGCGAAGGCAAGCTCCAGGCCATGCTCATGTTCAATTTCTAGGAGTCCTCACGATGAGAGTTTCCCATGTGCTGCTCGCGCTCGCGCTGCTCGCGCCCGGCGTGCACGCTGCAACGATCGAGATGACGGTGAACGGCCTCGTATGCGGCTTCTGTGCGCAGGGCATCGAGAAGACGCTGCGCAAGAATCCGGCCACTGCCGACGTGCTGGTCAGCCTCGAGAACCGGCTGGTCGCCATTGCCACCAAGGAGGGCACCGACATAGCGGATGCCGACCTGCGCAAGGCGCTCACCAACGCGGGCTATGACGTCAAGGCGATCGAGCGCACGCAACACTCGATGGACGAGCTGCGTGCCAGATTCAAGGTGAGCAAATGAGCGTCACGTTGCGGCAGACGCTGGGCGCATCCGCGGCAGCGCTGCTGGCCAGCTCTGCGACGCTGGTCTGCTGCGTGCTGCCGGCAGTTCTCGTGTCGTTGGGCGCCGGCGCAGTGCTGGTGGGATTGGTCTCGGCGGTGCCGCAGCTGATCTGGCTCAGCGAGCACAAGCTCCTGGTCTTCGGCATCGCAGGCGGAATGCTGATCCTCAGCGGCATCATGCTCCGGCGCGCTGCCTATCTGCCGTGTCCGACGGAGCCGATTGCCGCCAGGGCATGCATGAGGCTGCGACGGGTGAGCTCCGTGCTGTTCTGGTGTGCAGCGGTTGCGTACGCGATCGGCGCGAGCTTCGTTTGGGTACTGCCTCTCACCACAGCCGGCGCCCGTTGAGGCATACTCCGCGTCCCATGCTGCGCCGTTCTGCATTCGCCAAGGCTCTGTGGCTGCTCGCCATCGCGGTGCTTGCCGTGCGCGTCGGGGATGCTCACCTGCATTTCTGCGCTGATGGCCGGGAGCAGGCGTTCGCGCTGCACGTCACGGATGTGCCGGGACAGCACCACTCCGACGAGGCCGGGAATCACGAAGATCGCGACCTGGACATCTCGGGTCCGACGTTCTTCAAGAAGGTTTCCGGCTCGGACGAGGTGGATCTCGCGCCGGCAATCGCGATCGCGCTGGTGCTGCTGCTGCCCGTCATCCGGCAGCTCGCGCCCGCCGATGCGGCTACTTCCACGCCTTACGCATCCACATTCCTGCTGCGTCCGCCGCTGCGCGGACCGCCTCTGTAAGCCTCCGTTCGTCGTTCATTCGTAAACGGGCAGTCGCGCGGATCGCGCGGCTGCAGGAGGCTTTTCCATGTTCCCTGGACTTACGCGCGCGTGCCACGCATGCGCGCTTGCAGTTGTACTTGTCGTAGTCGCTGACGCGCGGGCGGCCGAAGGGCCGGAACCGACGGGCGAGTTGACGTTGGCAACGGCCGTCGCAACGGCTCGCGCACGCAATCCCGATCTTGCCGCGGGCATGTACGAGCTGAGCGCGGCAGACGCGCGCATCACGCAATCGAAGCTGCGGCCCAACCCGGAGCTGGCTGTCGACCTCGAGAACTTCGCGGGCAGCGGTGCGGCGCGCGGCGCAGATGCGCTGGAGGCGACCTTGAGCCTGAGCCAGGTCGTCGAGCTGGGTGGCAAGAGGGAGTTCCGGGTCTCGGCTGCCCAGGCCGAGCTCGATCTTGCAACGGTCGAGCGACAGGCTCACGAGCTCGATCTGCTCGCGGAGGTCACGCGCCGCTTCATCGACGTCGTCGCCGCGCAGGAACGTCTGCGAGTGGCCGGCGATGCTGCAACGCTGGCGCAGAATTCCTCGAGCGCCATCGGCGTGCGCGTCGATGCGGGCCGCTCGCCCGAGGCGGAGCGCAGTCGCGCGAAGATCGCGCTGACCCGCGCCCGCATCGAGCAGCGGCAAGCCGAAAGCGACGTGCAGGCTGCGCGCGTTGCGCTCTCGGCGCAGTGGGGGAGCGTGGAGCCGCGTTTCACGCAGGCGCGAGCAGATCTGTTCGCTCTTCCGCCGATTCTCTCGCTGGCAGCCCTGGCCGAGCGCGTCGAGAGCGCGCCCGACCTGGTGCGCTTCGCGTCGGATGCACGCTTGAAGGAAGCAGAGCTGCGGCTGGCGCGCGCGCAGGCTCGTCCCAACCTCACGTTCAGCCTCGGCGTGCGCCGCTTCCAGGAGACCAACGATACCGGCCTGGTGGCCGGCTTCTCGATGCCTCTGTCGATCGCGGATCGCAATCAAGGTGCGATCAGCGCGGCACAGGCGCGCTTGCGCCAGTCGGCGGCGTTGCGGCAAGCCGCACTGCTGCGCATGCGCTCGAGCCTGTTCGGGTTGCATCAGGAAGTGAGTGCGACACAGGCGCGGGTCGAAACGCTGCGCACTGAGGCATTGCCGCAGGCGCAGCTGGCATTGGAGCAAACCCGCAACGGCTACGAGCGCGGCCGCTTTTCATTCCTGGAGCTCGCTACCGCGCAGCAAGAGCTGCTGGCGATCGAAGCGGCCGCAGTCGACGCTGCAGCCGACTACCACCGCCTGCTTGCGGAGCTGGAGCGCCTGACGAGCGCGGCGCTCGTCCAAACGAACCGGTGATACCCATGAAACACATTTTTCCGATCTTGCTTGCTGCTGCAGTCATCGTGTCAGGGTGCAGCGCCGATAGAGAGCCGGAGCAGCCGGCTGCCCGGCAGCCGGAAGCACACGAGGACGAGCATGGCGGCAACGCGAGCCGCATTCAGCTCACTGACGAGCAGATCGAGAGCTCGGGAATCGTCCTCGCGCAGGCCGGTCCCGCGTCGATTCGCGAAACACTACCGCTGTACGGCGTGATCGTCCCTAACGCCGAGCGTGTGCGCGACGTGACGGCGCGCTTCCCCGGCGTGATCCACACCGTCAGTGCCGCGATCGGCGACTCGGTCCGCGCGGGACAAGCGCTCGCGACCATCGAGAGCAACGAGAGCCTGCAGACCTACGCGGTGACCGCGCCGCTCGCCGGGACGATCACGGCCCGCAGCGCGAATGCCGGTGAGCAGACCGGCGACAAGGTGATCTTCACTGTCGCCGATCTCTCGACTGTCTGGGTGGAGATCGCGCTGTTCCCGCGCGATGTCGGCAAGGTGCACGTCGGCCAGAGCGTTCACGTACGCGGCGCCGGGAGCGATGCAACCGCAGAGGGCAAGGTGGTGTACGTCGCGCCGTTCGGCAGTAGCACCAATCAGACCGTCACCGCACGTGTTCGCCTCGACAATGCGCAGCGACGCTGGGCGCCCGGACTCTACGTGGTGGCGGAGGCGGACCTCGCGCATCACGACGTGCCGCTCGCCGTGGAAAGCGGCGCGCTGCAGACGCTCGACGAGCAGACCGTGGTGTTCGTGCGGGAGGAGGGCGGCTTCGAGCCGCGTCCCGTGCGCACCGGCCACGCCGACAGTGAGCGCAGCGAAGTCGTCAAGGGCCTGCACGCGGGCGAAGTCTACGTTGCCCGCAACAGCTTCATTCTCAAAGCGGAGCTCGGCAAGGGCTCGGCCGAGCACGCGCACTAGGAGGCTGCGATGATCGACGCACTGTTACGCGTGGCCATCGCGCGCCGCGGCCTCATTCTGTTCCTGGTGCTCGTCGTCGCAGCGCTGGGCGTCTGGAACTACCAGCGCCTGCCGATCGATGCGGTCCCCGACATCACCAACGTGCAGGTGCAGATCAATACCGAAGCGCCGGGCTATTCGCCGCTCGAAGTGGAACAGCGGATCACGTACCTGGTCGAGCTGGCGATCGGCGGGCTGCCGCATCTCGCGTACACGCGCTCGCTGTCGCGCTACGGTCTGTCGCAGGTGACGGTAGTGTTCGAGGACGGCACGGACATCTATTTCGCGCGCAATCTCATCAACGAGCGGCTGCCGCAGATCGCCGGGCAACTGCCGGCGGGCATCGAGCCTGCACTGGGTCCGACCGCGACGGGACTGGGCGAGATCTTCATGTACAGCGTGCATGCGGATCCGGATGCGCGCCAGCCCGACGGACGGCGCTACGACGCGACTGACCTGCGCACGCTGCAGGACTGGGTCATTCGCCCGCAGCTGCGTCAAGTCCGCGGCGTCACGGAAGTGAACAGCATCGGCGGCTTCGACCGCCAATTCCACGTCACGCCCGATCCGGCTCGATTGCTGGCCTTCGGCCTGTCATTCGACGATCTGGTGCAAGCGCTGGAGAAGAACAATTCGAGCACCGGCGCCGGTTACATCGAGCGCAACGGCGAGCAGTACCTGATCCGCTCGCCGGGCCAGGTTGCGGATATCTCGGCGCTCGAACGCATCATCGTCGCGCGCAAGGACGGCGTGCCGATCACGGTGCGCGACGTGGCGGAGATCGGCTACGGCCGCGAGCTGCGCACCGGGGCTGCAACGCGTGACGGCGAGGAGACCGTCCTCGGCACGGCGGTGATGCTGATCGGCGAGAACAGCCGCGTGGTTTCGAAAGCGGTCGCCGACAAGCTGCAGCAGATCAATGCGACGCTGCCCGAAGGCGTGCGCGCCGAGCCCGTCTACGATCGCACCGTGCTGGTCGAGAAGACGATCAGGACAGTGCAGGCCAACCTGCTCGAAGGCGCAATCCTGGTCATCGCCGTGCTGCTGCTCATGCTGGGCAACGTGCGCGCAGCGCTGCTGACGGCCCTGGTCATCCCGCTATCGATGCTGATCCTGATGACCGGCATGGTGGAAGCCAAGGTGAGCGCGAACCTGATGTCGCTCGGCGCGCTCGACTTCGGCTTGATCGTCGACGGCGCCGTCATCATCGTCGAGAGCTGCATTCTGCGGCTCGCACAGCGGCAGCACAGCGAAGGCCGGCTGCTGACCCTGGATGAGCGGTTGCAGACCGTCTTCAGCGCGACGCGCGAAGTGTTCACGCCGAGCTTGATCAGCGTCCTCGTGGTCATCCTGGTGAACCTGCCGTTGCTCGCGCTGACCGGCGTCGAGGGCAAGATGTTCCGGCCGATGGCCTTGACGGTGATCATCGCGCTGCTCGGCGCGCTGGTGTTGTCGCTGACGTTCGTGCCGGCCGCCGTCGCGGTCGTGCTGCGCGGAGCGATCAAGGAAAAGGAGAGCGCGATCGTGCGTGGCGCGCGCCGCGCGTACGCGCCGGTGCTCGAATGGGCAATGCGCTTCCGCGCAGCAATGCTGCTTGGCTCCGTGCTCTTCGTGCTCGGCTGCACGTGGCTCGCAACGCGGATGGGATCCGAGTTCATCCCGAGCCTGGATGAGGGCGACCTGGCGGTGCAGGCGCTGCGCATTCCCGGCACGAGTCTCACGCAGTCCGTCGACATGCAACTGCAACTGGAGCGCGCCCTGCGCCAGGTGCCCGAGGTCAAGACGTCGTTCTCGCGCGTCGGCACGGCGGAGGTGGCCACCGACCCGATGCCGCCGAACATCTCCGATGGATTCGTCATGCTCAAGGAGCAGCGCGAGTGGCCCGAGCCGGTGCGCGCGAAAGCGGCCGTGCTCGCCGATATCCAGGAGCGTCTCGAAGCCGTGCCGGGCAATGCATTCGAGGTCAGCCAGCCGATCCAGCTGCGCTTCAACGAGCTGATCTCCGGCGTGCGCTCGGACCTCGGTATCAAGGTGTACGGCGACGACCTGCGCCAGCTGCTCGTCACGGGCAATGAGATCGCGCGCCTGCTCAACTCGATCGAAGGTGCGGCAGGCGTGAAGGTCGAGCAGGTCGACGGACTTCCGATGCTGTCGGTGGAACCGAACCGCGCCGCGCTGTATCGCTACGGGCTGAACGTCACGGACGTGCAGGATGTACTGGCAGCGGCAACCGGCGGCGAAGAAGCCGGCCAGATCTTCGAAGGCGATCGCCGCTTCAGCCTGGTCGTGCGCTTGCCGGAGCAGCTGCGCGGCAACATCACGCAGCTGTCGCGCTTGCCGGTGCCGTTGCCGGAGGGCGGCTATGTGCCGATGGGCGAAGTCGCGGCGCTGGTGCTCACGCCGGGGCCGAACCAGATCAGTCGCGAGAACGGCAAGCGTCGCGTCGTCGTGACCAGCAACGTGAGCGGTCGCGATCTCGGCGGCTTCGTTGCTGAAGCGCGTGAGCGGATCGCGCAACAGGTCGAGCTGCCGCCGGGGTACTGGCTCGATTACGGCGGCACGTTCGAGCAGCTCGAGTCCGCATCGAAGCGGCTCACGGTCCTGGTGCCGGTGACGCTGGTGATGATCTTCGCGCTGCTGCTCATGACCTTCGGCTCGATGCGCGATGCGGCGCTGGTCTTCAGCGGCGTGCCGCTGGCGCTGACCGGCGGCGTCCTCGCCTTGTGGCTGCGAGACATTCCGCTGTCGATCACGGCCGGCGTCGGCTTCATCACCTTGTCGGGCGTGGCGGTGCTCACCGGCGTGATGATGGTGTCCGCGTTTCGCGATCGCATCGCGGCCGGAGCGGACGTGGAGAGCGCCATCCGCGAAGGAGCCATGCTCCGCTTGCGCCCGATTCTGATGGTCGCGCTGGTCGCGGCGCTCGGCTTCCTGCCGATGGCTTTGAATACGAGCACGGGAGCCGAGGTGCAGCGCCCGCTCGCTACGGTCGTCATCGGCGGAATCCTGTCGTCGACCCTGCTGACGCTCCTGGTGCTGCCGGGCTTGTATAGAATGAGCAAAGCATGACAACCCCTGACCTGCTCACCGCCTATCGCAACGAGCTTCATGCCGGCTACCTCTCGATGGAGGCTGGAGACTTCGCCGCGGCGTTCCGGCACTTCGAGCGTGCGCACATCCTCGGGCAGCGCCGGACCCTGCTGCACGTCCGTGCGCATGTCGCGATGCTGCGAGTGGCCTGGAGGCGCAGCGACCGCAAGGAGCTGGCCGGTCAGTTGAAGAGGATCGTGGCGGCCGCATTGTTCTCCAGGATCTGGGTGCCCGAGGGCAACACCGGCGGCGCGAACGTCAGCGCGGTCGAGCGCATGCCGATCCCGGAGGATCTGCGGCGCATTCTGGATCAGTGATCGCGCTCCAGCTCCAGCTCCGCCAGCAAGCTCTCGAGGTCTCGCGACACGGTCGCAACGGCGAGCAGGCGACCTTCGCGCTCGTAGCGGATCGCGCAGTCGCGCTGTTCGAGATCGCCCTCGATGCGGATGCTGTCGGATCCGGAAGCATGTCCGACGTAGTTGATGGTGACGTCGAACTGCTGAGTCCAGAAGAATGGAGCGGCCGTGAAGCGCTCGCGCGCACCCAGCATGTTGCGGGCGGCAGTTTCGCCCAGGCGCTGCGCCACGACCCAATGCTCGACGCGCAGGCGTTCGCCGGAGCGCTTGCCGGGCCATGAGGCGATGTCGCCGGCGGCGTAGATTCCGTTCACGGAAGTCATGAGATAGTCGTCGACCGTGACGCCGTTGTTCGTGGCGATGCCGGCGGCGCGGGCGAGATCATCGAGCGGGCGCACGCCGGCGCCGACCACGACGAGATCCGCGGCGAGTGTCGTTCCGTTGCTCAGCGATACCTGTTCTCCTGCGATGCCCGCAATCGTCGTCCCCAGATGAAAGACGGTGCCGCGCGATTCGTGCAGCCTGCGCAGAAAGTCGCCAACCTGCTCGCCCAGCACGCGGCGCATCGGCACGGCGTCGCGACCGACGATATGGACGTCGAGCCCGCGCGAGCGCAGCGACGCCGCAACCTCGAGCGCGATGAAGCTCGAGCCGAGCACCACCGCGCGCTTGGCAGAAGCGGCGCGCGCGAGAATGGCGCGACAGTCGGCGAACGATCGCAGGTAGAACACGCGATCCGGCTCGCCGCCGGGAATCTGCACGCGCACCGGCGTTGCTCCGGTCGCGAGCAGCAAGCGATCGAAAGACAGCTCGCGGCCACCCTGCAATTTCAGTTTCCTGCGGGTTGCGTCGAGCTCGAGCACTGCAGAGCCCAGCTCCAGCTCGATGGCGTTCTCGCGATAGAACTCGTCCGGGCGCAGCGCCATCCATTCTTCCGGCGCGTTCCCGGCCAGGTAGTCCTTGGAGAGATTCGGACGATCGTAAGGAGGATCGTTCTCGGCGCTCACCAGCGTCAGCGGACGCTCATAACCCGAGCGGCGCAACTTCAACGCCGCGGCGAGCCCCGCCGCGCCGCCGCCGACGATCACGACGGATTCCGGCTGCTCGTCCG
>DATEJG010000065.1:0-53722 GCA_035278165.1 Steroidobacteraceae bacterium | reverse complement strand
GCGCGACTACAAGGTCAACAGCATCCCGCACGTGGTCGTCGACGGAAAATATGTCGCGCTCGGCAAGACTCACGAAGAAATGCTGCAGATCGCGCGCAAGCTCGTCGACAAGGCCGCCGCGGAACACTAGCCGCGAGCGTGGGTGACGCCGCCGTCGACCACTAACGTCGAGCCCACCACGTAGTCGCCGGCGCGCGACGCGAGATAGATCGCGGCGCCGGCCATATCTTCATCCGTGCCGATGCGCCGCGCCGGAATATGTGCGGCGACCTGCTCGCCGTGATCGCGCGCCGGCGTATTCATGTCGGTGGCGAACGCCCCCGGTGCAATCGCCGACACCACGATGTGGTCCTGGATCAGCCGCAGCGCCATGCGCCGCGTGAGGTGGATCAGCCCCGACTTGCTGGCGGCGTACGAATACGTCTCCAGCGGGTTCACCGAGACCCCGTCGATCGACGCGATGTTGATCACCTTCGCCGGCCGATCCGGCCGCGCGGCGGCGCGTAGCGCCCCGTGCAGCGCCTGCGTGAGAAAGAACGGCGCCTTGAGATTCAGGTCCACGACCTTGTCCCAGCCCTTCTCCGGGAACGCGTCGAACTCGGCGAGCCAGGCCGCGCCGGCGTTGTTCACCAGGATGTCGAGCTGCGACTCGTGCCGCCCGTATGCAGCAGCGAGCGCGGCAATCCCTTCCGGCGTCGACACATCAACCGGCAGGGCGACGCAAGTGCCGCCGCCCTGCGACAGCTCCTGCGCCGCGCGTTCGCAGACGTCCGCCTTGCGCGAGGAGATGTAGACGCGCGCGCCGTGCGCGATGAAGCCCTTCGCAATCATCATGCCGATGCCGCGCGAGCCGCCGGTGATCAAGGCCACGCGGCCCTGCAGCGAGAACAGGTCGTTCATTGCTGGTTTCCTGTCGTGAATGCATCGCGCAACAGCGCGTCGGGAGGCTTTCCCAGTCGTTGGCCATTGCGTGCCCAGTCGAGCACCTGCGCATAGCACGCGTCGGCGCGCAGCTCGGCGGCCAGACGCTGCTGCGTCAATTCTTCGGCTGCGACTTCGCGCAGCAGCCGGAGCACACCTGGAGCAGTCACCTCGCAGGCGAGATAGCGTATCTGCCGGCGCGCGCCGGCGGAGTCACGAATGGCGAAGATCGGTGCAACGAGCGGCCCACCGTCCGCTACGCGCACTGCCACGGGCCTGTCGTTCGCACCAGTCATCAGAATTCCGGCAGGCTCGTAACTCCACGCGGCGGAAACTCCTACGCCGGAAAAGCAGGCGCTCTCGCCGAGCTGGCATGAGGCAAAGAGCACGGCGAGCGCGCGGCCGCAGCGATTGTCCAGCATCCAGCGCGAGGCCTGCTCGGAACGCAACGCTGCAACGCAGGTCGTCGCCGGCCACGCGGGTGCGGCGACATTGCGATCGGGTATGTCGGCGGAGCGCTGCCCGGCCGGGTGTTCCGCGGCAAACGTCGAGCGAGCGAGCATCGAGAGCATGTCCGCATCGCGCGGATCGGTCGCGAGATAGCCGCGGGCGATGCCGATGGCCGCAGCGTATTCGCTGCGCTCCAGGTGATTCTCCGCGGCGGCGAGCAGGTCCTGCTTCGAGCCCGGTACATGGAGCGCTGGCGCGGACAGCTCCAACCGGCGCGATATTCCGCTCGATCCGGTGAGGTCCGAAGCGACGACCTCTGCGTATTGCGCGATGTCGACCTCTATGTAATCGGCGTACTGCGCGGCGTGCGAGGTCGCGCCGGTCGTCGCTGGTGCAGCGCTGCTGGTCGGTGCCGCGGCCGGCGCGATGAGCGGCGACGAATCGAAGACCGGCACCAGCTTCTGCCACCACGTCGTCGCAGTAATGATCACGAACGCTGCGGTGCCGACCATCACGAGCGCGCCGCCGCCGCCGAGCGCGAGCGCGGCGCCGGAAACGCGGCTGCGCTGCGCCAGCCACTGGCCGAACAGCCAGCTGGCCAGCGAAGCGGCGACCGTCAGCAGCACGATGATGAGGACTGCCGTAGCCATGGCGCGAGATCCTTCTGGTGCAGTCCAGCCTGCGCGCCCGCGCCGGTGCCGTCAATTCCTGCACGACCAGCAGCGCTGGGCGAAAAAGGGGTTTTTCAACGGCGCGCGATGCTTCACAATTCGCGCAATGACCTCGCGCGACAGCAAGTCGCCCGCTCCGGCAGCACGCGCCGCCGCGACCGGGCCGGTGTATGAGCAGCCGCTCACCGAGCGGATGCGGACGTTCCTGCGCCTCGATTTCCTCTATCAGCAGGCGCTGTTCCACGAGGAGCGCGAAGACGCGTGGTCGACGCGCGCCGCGGTCGGCTCGCTGCTGGAAATTCTTGCAATCACCGCGCGCGGCGACGCACGCAGCGAAGTGCTCAAGGAGCTCGAGCGGCAGATGAGCGTCATGAGCGATTTCCAGGCGCGCCCCGGCGTCGACAGCGGACGCCTGAAGGCGGTGCTGTCGAACCTCGAGCGCCTGCGCACCGAGCTGAATGCCGCCGGCGCGCTGTTCATGCAGCGGCTGCGCGACTCGGAGTTCCTCAATTCGATCAAGCATCGCAGCACCATTCCCGGCGGCACCTGCGAGTTCGACCTGCCCGACTATCGCCACTGGCTCGACCAGCCGTTCGCCGTGCGCGCCGCCAACTACGGCGAGTGGATGGCGACGATCCGCCCGCTGTGCGACGCCGTGATCGAGCTGCTGTGGCTGACGCGCGAGGCCGGGCGGCCGCGGCCGGAAACGGCCGTCGGCGGCAATTTCCAGCTGGCGCTCGAGCGCGACAATCCCAGTCACCTGCTGCGCATCGCCTTGCCGGCGGGCACCGACCTGTTCCCCGAAGTGAGCGGCGGCCAGCATCGCTGCAGCATCCGCTTCCTGCGCTGGGCGGACCCGAACGCACGCCCCGCGCAGGCGACCGAGGACGTCAGATTCCAGCTGACCGTCTGCTCATGAGCACGCGTGTCGAGTGCCCGACGTGCGGGCAGCCGGTCGAATGGAACGAGAGCTCGCCGTGGCGGCCGTTCTGCAGCGAGCGCTGCAAGCTGATCGATCTCGGCGCGTGGGCGTCGGAGCAGCGCTCGATTCCGGGCGACACGGCGGAGACGGAAGAGAAGGCGAAGACGAGTGAAGAGTCAGGCTGAAGCCTGACCCACAGTCTTCCCCAAGCCACAGCCTTCCCCTGTGGGTCAGGCTTCAGCCTGACTCCTTGGCGGCCGCCACTCTCTGCCCCTCCATGTGCAGCGTCTTCACCAGGAACGCCCACTGGTCGGCGTAGTCTTCGATCTGCATCCAGACCGGTTTGCCCGCGCCATGACCCGCGCGCGTCTCGACGCGTAGCAGGACCGGATTCGGGCACCCCTGCGCCTGCTGCAGCTGCGCGGTGAACTTGTAGCTGTGCCACGGCACGACGCGGTCGTCATGGTCCGCAGTCGTGACCAGCGTCGCCGGGTAGCACGTGCCTTGATGCACGTTGTGGAGCGGCGAGTAAGCGTACATCGCACGGAACTCCGCTTCGTTCTCGCTCAGGCCGTAGTCGCTGGACCACTGCCGCGCGTTCGCGCTGGGCGTGTGATAGCGCAGCATGTCGAGCACGCCGACTGCCGGCAGCGCCGCGCCGAACAGGTCGGGCCGCTGCGTGAGCACCGCGCCCACCAGCAAGCCGCCGTTGCTACGACCGCGGATCGCCAGCTTCGGCGTCGAGGTGTACTTCTCGTCGATCAGCCACTGCGCGGCGGCGATGAAATCGTCGAACACGTTCTGCTTCTGCAGCTTCGTGCCTGCGCTGTGCCACGCCTCGCCGTACTCGGAGCCGCCGCGCAGATTGGCGACCGCGAACGCGCCGCCCATCTCCAGCCACACCAGCACCGGCACGCTGAACGCCGGCTGCTGCGCGATGTTGAAGCCGCCGTAGCCGTACAGCATCGTCGGCGTCGCGCCGTTCTTCGCCATGCCGCGCTTGCTGGTGATGAACATCGGCACGCGCGTGCCGTCCTTGCTCTTGTAGAAAACCTGCTCGGTGACGAAGGTGCCCGCGTCGAATGCGACCTGCGGCGCGCGGAACAGGCTGACCTCGCCGGTCGCGACGTCGAGGCGCGAAATCGCGGTCGGCGTGAGGAAATCGGTGTAAGCAAAGAAGGTCTCACCGTCTTTGACGTCGCCCGCGAAGCCGCTCGCCTGGCCGAAGCCCGGCAGCTTCACCTCGTACAGCGCCTTGCCGTCGAGATCGCTGGCGCGCACGACCGAGTGCGCATCCTGCAGATACTGGGTGAAGACGCGGCCGCCGACGACCGAGGCTTCGCTCAGCGCGTGCTCGGTTTCCGGAATCACCACGCGCCACTTGTCGCGCGCCGCCGAAGCGGCAGGCACGGCGATGACTTGCGCATTGGGCGCGCCTGCGGTGGTGCGCACGTAGAACGTGTCGTCGATCTCCGAGATGAACTCGTACGCAGCGTCGAACGTGTCGAACAAGCGCACGACTTCCCCGGCAGGCGAGCCGTCCTGCGCGAGCTTGCGATAGTAGATGCCATTCTGCTGCGAGCCGTCGTACAGCCAGATGACCAGGTAGCGGCCGTCGTCGGAGACCTGCACGTACGGATTGCGCGTGGGATGGTCGGTGACCTGGAACACCCGCTCGTCCGCTGCCTGCGGCGCGCTCAGCTTGTGCCAGTACACCTCGCGCTGTTTGCCGTCGTCGCCCGAGCCGTCGGCGCGCAACGGATAGCGCGCGTAGTACACCGAGCGCGAGTCGGCCGTCCACGCGACCGGCGCGAACTTGATGAAGCGCAGGACGTCCGGCAGGTCGCGGCCGCTCGCGACCTCGCGGAAATGCCAGGTACGCCAGTCGGTGCCGCCGTCGGACAGGCTGTACGCCAGGATCTTGCCGTCCGGCGACGGCGCGATCTCGCCGAGCGCGATCGTGGCGTCCTTGCTGAAAGTGTTGGGATCGAGCAGCACGCGCGGCTGCGCCTGGAGGCTGTCGGCTACGTACAGCACGCTCTGGTTCTGCAGACCGTCGTTGCGCAGATAAAAGTAGCGGCCGCCACGCTGCACCGGGATGTCATAGCGCTCGTAATTCCACAACTCGGTCAGGCGCTGCTTGATGCTCTCGCGCGCCGGAATGCCTTCGAGGTACGGCTGCGCCAGCGCGTTCTCCGCCGCGACCCACTGGCGCGTCTGCGCGTCGTCGACCTTCTCGAGCCAGCGATACGGATCCTCGACGCGCGTGCCGTGATAATCGTCCACCTGCGCGGCGCGCAACGCCGCGGGATATGCGAAGGCAGGCGGGACCGTATCGTGTCGGTTCGAATCGGCGTTGCACGCGGCGAGCAGCAGCAGCGGCAAAAGCGCGAGAATCTTGTGCATGCGAGCCCCTGGCGAATGTGATTGTTACGGCCTGTGGTCGGCAGGCTTCAGCCCGGCTCTAGTCTAATGTCATCATCGCACCCGAAAAATCGCTGACGAACACCCTCATGCGGTATACAACAGCCCTGCTCACCATGTTTCTCGCAATCAATGCAACCGCCGCGCCGCTCGGCATCGACCGCATCTTCGGCGCGCCCGACCTCAGCGGCCCCCGCCTGCGCGAAGCGAAATTCTCGCCGGATGGCCGCCACGTCACGTATCTGCAGGGCAAATCCGACGACAAGGACCAGCTCGATCTGTGGGCGTTCGACACGCGCACCGGCAAGTCGCAGCTGCTCGTCGACTCGCGCGCGCTCGTCGGCGGTGCGGAGCGCCTGTCGGCTGAGGAAGAGGCGCGGCGCGAGCGGCAGCGCACTGCGTCGCTGCGCGGAATCGTCGAGTACCAGTTCGCCGAAGACGGCAAGCGGCTGCTCATTCCGCTCGGCGGCGATCTGTACTTGTATGACTTGAGTGCACGCGGCAATCCAGTCACGCGCCTGACCACCACGGCCAGCTACGAGACCGACGCGCGCTTTTCGCCCCGCGGACGCTACGTGAGCTTCGTCCGCGACCAGAACCTGTACGCGATCGATCTGCGCACGCGCCAGGAGCGCGCGCTTACTACCGACGGTGCGGGGCTCGTGCAGAACGGCGTCGCGGAATTCGTCGCGCAGGAGGAAATGGATCGCGACACGGGCTACTGGTGGTCGCCCGACGATTCGCGCATCGCGTTCACGCGCATCGACGACGCACCGGTGCAGGAAGTCGAGCGTCTCGAGATCAACGCGGACGGCGCGCGCATGTACCGGCAGCGCTATCCGGCAGCGGGCACTCCCAACACCCGCGTCGAGCTCAAAGTCCTGGAGCTCGATTCCGGCAAGCTGATGCCGCTCGAGCTGAATCTGGGTGACGGCTATCTCGCGCGCGTCGACTGGTTCCGGGACTCGAAGCACGTCGCCGTCCAGCGGCAGACGCGCGACCAGAAGCGGCTCGACCTGCTGAAGGTGGACGCCGCGACCGGCAGCTCGCAAACGCTGTTGACCGAAACCAGCCCGCACTGGATCGAGCTGAACAACGACCTGCATTTCCTCGAGAGCCGCCCGGCGTTCGTGTGGAGCTCGCGGCGCTCGGGCTACAAGCACCTGTATCTCTACGATCTCGACGGCAAGCTGCTGCGTCCGCTCACCGCGGGCGAATGGATGGTCGTCGGCGACGGCGCCGAGAGCGGCCTCGTCGGCGTCGACGAGAAGCGCAGCAACGTCTATTTCCTCGCAAACGAGGCGTCGACGCTCGAGCGCCAGCTGTACGTCACGTCGCTGGAGACGCGCGAGCCGGGCGCTCCGCGTCGCGTGTCACGCGAGCCGGGCGTCCACGACGTAAAGCTGCTGCCGGGCGCGCACGGCTACCTCGACATGTATTCGTCGCCGGATCAGCCGCCCACCGCGAGCCTGCATGCGCTCGACGGCTCACTGCAGCACTGGTTGGTGCGCAATGCGCTCGACGAGACGCATCCGTATCGCGAGTTCCTCGCTGCTCACGTCAAGGAGGAGTTCGGCTCGATCCCGGCGGAGGACGGCCAGCAGCTGAACTATCGCTTGCTGAAGCCGGCGACGCTGCAGGCCGGCCAGCGCTATCCCGTCGTCGTCGACCTCTACGGCGGCCCGCACAATCAGTATGTGCGCAAGGAATGGATGGGCGGCGCGCGCGCCCCGCAAGGCTATTTCCGCCAGATCCTCGCGCAGCAGGGGTTCGTGGTGTTCTCGCTCGACAATCGCGGCTCCGGCTTTCGCGGCACGGCGTTCGAGACCGCGCTGGCGCGGCAGCTCGGCAAAGTCGAAGTCACCGATCAGCTGCGCGGCGTCGAATTTCTCCAGACGCTGCCGTACGTCGATCCGCAGCGCATCGGCATCATGGGCTGGAGCTACGGCGGCTACATGACGCTGATGGCGCTGACCACGACCCAGGCGTTCAAGGCCGGCGTCGCCGGCGCGCCGGTCACGGAATGGCGGCTCTACGACACGCACTACACCGAGCGCTATCTCGGCATGCCCGGCGCGAACGGCAGCGGCTACGACGCGAGCGCAGTGTTGCCGCACCTCAGCGCGCTGCACGGCAAACTCCTGTTGGTGCACGGCATGGCCGACGACAACGTGCTGTTCACCAACAGCACCACGCTGATGCAGGCCTTGCAGGCGCAGGGCAGCCAGTTCGAGCTGATGACGTATCCAGGCAGCAAGCATGGCCTGGTGCGCATGCCGGTGCAGGGCCGGCACTTCTACGAGATGGTATTGCGCTACTTCGAGCGCGAGCTGTAGACAGCCAGCGCGGGGATCATCGGCAGGTCGGCTTCGAGCAGGCCGACACGCTGGAGGTCTTCGACGGCGGTCCACTGCAGCGCCGGCGCGTCGAGCGGTTGCGGCTCGCCGCTGTAGCGAATGACGACCCAGAGATCGAGCAGAACCAGGCGATGCGGATACTGATGCTCGTACGCGATCAGCGGCTCTGCTTCGTGAACTTCGATGCCGAGCTCCTCGTGCAGCTCGCGCACCAGTGTCTCGCGCGGCTGCTCACCTGGCTCGCGCTTCCCGCCCGGAAATTCCCACCCGCCCGCCATGTGCTTGCCGGCCGGCCGCTGCGCGATGAGCACGCGACGGCGCTCGTCGAACAACGCACCCGCCACGACGTGAACCCGGTTCGGACTCTGCACAAACCGCTTACCCCCCAACCCGCCAACCGCTGCCTATCCTTCTTTCGCCAGCGCCCCGTGGCAATGCTTGTACTTCTTCCCTGAGCCGCACGGACACGGCTCGTTGCGGCCGACCTTGCGCGTCTCGCGCACGAACTGGGCGACAGGCTCGGGAGTGCCACGCTGCTGCGGCTCCGCGACCGGCCCCTGTTGCGATTCCTGGGACGGCGCCGTGAGCTGTTCCGGCGCGGCGTGCTGGAACTGCATCGCGCGCGCGAGCCGTCGCTGCCGTTCCTCTTCTTCCGCGTCGATCTCGGCCTGCGTGCGCAGCTGCATGCGCGACAGCACCGAGACGGTGTCGTGCTTGATGCGATCGAGCATCGTGGTGAACAGCTCGAACGCTTCGCGCTTGTATTCCTGCTTCGGGTTCTTCTGCGCGTAACTGCGCAGGTGGATGCCCTGGCGCAGATAGTCCATGGCGGCGAGGTGCTCGCGCCAGTGCGAATCGAGCTGATGCAGCATGATCGACTTCTCGATCGGCCGCACCACCTCCGCGCCGTACATCTGCACCTTGCTCTCGTAGGCGCGATCGACTTCCTCGAAGATCTTCTGGCGCAGGCCGTCCTCTGCCAGGTTCTCGTCGGCTTCGAGCCAGCGCTTGACGTCGATGGCCACCGCGAAGTCGCGCTCGATGGCCTGGTTGAGGCCGTCGATGTCCCACATCTCTTCGGGGCTCTTCGGCGGCACGAAGCGATCGATGATGGTGTTGACGACCTCGTGGCGGATGCCGGCGACCGCGTCGGCAACGTCGTCGGCCGCCATCACCTCGGTGCGCTGCTGGTAGATCACCTTGCGCTGGTCGTTGGCGACGTCGTCGTACTCCAGCAGGTTCTTGCGCGCGTCGAAGTTGTGCGCTTCGACCTTGCGCTGTGCGCGCTCGATCTGCTTCGAGAGCATGCGGCTCTCGATGACCTCGCCTTCCTTCATGCCGGCGGTCTGCAGCCAGCGCTTGGTGCGGTCCGGATCGCCGAAGATGCGCATCAGGTTGTCTTCGAGCGAGAGATAGAAGCGGCTCGAGCCCGGGTCGCCCTGGCGGCCGGAACGGCCGCGCAGCTGGTTGTCGATGCGCCGCGACTCGTGGCGCTCGGTGCCGACGATGTGCAGGCCGCCGGAGGCGATCACCGCGTCGTGGCGCTTCTGCCATTCCTCGCGCGCGCGACGCCGCGCAGTCTCGTCGGCGGGGTCGATCTGGTGCAGCTCGGCTTCGAGATTGCCCCCGAGCACGATGTCGGTGCCGCGGCCGGCCATGTTGGTGGCGATCGTCACCGCGCCGGGACGACCGGCCTGCGCGACGATGTGCGCCTCGCGCTCATGCTGCTTGGCGTTCAGCACCTGGTGCTCGACCTTCTGCTTCTGCAGCAGGCCCGAGAGGAACTCCGAGGTTTCGATCGAGGTCGTGCCGACCAGCGCCGGCTGGCCGCGCGTCACGCAGTCGCGGATGTCCTCGATGATCGCCTCGAACTTGTCCTTCGCCGTCAGGTACACGAAGTCCGAGTGGTCCTGGCGGACCATCGGCCGGTGCGTCGGGATCACCGCGACTTCCAGGCCGTAGATCGACTGGAACTCGAATGCTTCCGTATCGGCCGTGCCGGTCATGCCCGACAGCTTCGCGTACATGCGGAAGTAGTTCTGGAACGTGATCGAGGCGACCGTCTGGTTCTCCTCGCGCACGCGCACGCCTTCCTTCGCTTCGACCGCCTGGTGCAGGCCGTCGGACCAGCGGCGGCCCGGCATCGTGCGGCCGGTGAACTCGTCGACGATGATCACCTCGCCGTTGCGGACGATGTACTCGACGTCGCGGTGATAGAGCGCGTGCGCGCGCAGCGCCGCGTTCAGGTGATGCATCAGGCGGATGTTCGCCGCGTCGTACAGGCTCTCTCCGGGCTGCAGCAGGCCCGCCTCGGCGATCAGCTCCTCGGCGCGCTCGTGGCCCGCGTCCGACAGGTGCACCTGCCGCGTCTTCTCGTCGGCCCAGTAGTCGCCCGGGCTCTCTTCGGCTTCCTGCCGCTTCAGGCGCGGCGCGAGCTGGTTGATGCGCACGTACAGCTCGGTGCTCTCCTCCGCCGGACCGGAGATGATCAGCGGCGTGCGCGCCTCGTCGATCAGGATCGAGTCCACTTCGTCGACGATCGCGTAGGCCAGGCCGCGCTGCGTGCGGTCGGCGAGCCGGAACGCGAGGTTGTCGCGCAGGTAGTCGAAGCCGAATTCGTTGTTGGTGCCGTACGTGATGTCGCAGGCGTATGCGGCGCGCTTCTCGTCGGGCGTCTGGCCGCTCTTGATCACGCCGACGGTCAGGCCGAGGAAGCGATAGATCGGGCCCATCCAGTCTGCGTCGCGCTGCGCGAGGTATTCGTTGACGGTGACCACGTGCACGCCCTTGGCGGGCAGCGCGTTCAGGTACGCGGGGAGCGTGGCGACCAGCGTCTTGCCTTCGCCGGTGCGCATCTCGGAAATCTTGCCCTGGTGCAGCACCATGCCGCCGATCAGCTGCACGTCGAAGTGCCGCATGCCCAGCGTGCGCCGCGACGCCTCGCGCACGGCCGCGAACGCGTCCGGCAGCAGGGTGTTCAGGTCCTCGCCGGCGGCGAGGCGCTGGCGGAACTCGGCCGTCTTGCCCTGGAGCTGCTCGTCGCTCAGCGCTTTGAACGTCTCTTCCAGTGCGTTCGTACGGGCGACGCTGCGGTTATAGCCGTGCAGAAGCCGTTGATTGCGGCTGCCGAACAGCTGGGCTAGCCAATTGGCCACGACCGGAACTCCGTAATGGACGGGGGAGGAGCCGGTTATTGTACACGCGGCCCGGTTTTCAACCGGAGGAAGGGAAATTTAGCGCTTGACGAAGCTCATCGGATCGACGGCGCGGCCCTGCTTCAGGACTTCGAAATGCAGGTGCGGGCCGGTCGAGCGGCCGGTCGAGCCGATCTGCGCGATCGGCTGGCCTTTCTGGACGGTGTCGCCGAGCTGCACCAGCAGGCGCTGGTTGTGCGCATAGCGCGTCACGTAGCCGTTGCCGTGGTTGATTTCCACGCACTTGCCGTAGCCGAAGCGCTCTTTCGAATAGGTCACGACGCCCGAGGCGACCGCGACCACTTCGGCGCCGGTCGGGCCGGCGAAGTCCAGGCCGCGATGAAAGGCGCTGCGGCCGGTGAACGGATCCGCGCGATGGCCGAAGTAGGAGGAGATCCAGCCCTGCATCACCGGGCGGCCGCCGGGCACGATCTGGCGGCTCAGATTGCGGGTCGAGATCAGGCTCTCCAGCACCTGCAGCTGGCGCTCGCGATCCTTGATCTGGTTGGCGAGGTCATCGAGCATCGAGGTCAGCTCCGGCGCCGCGGCCACCGCGCCTTCGACCAGGCCCTCGGGACCGCCGACCGCCGGCTCGCGCTCGAAGTCGAACTCGCCCTTGTCGAGATTCGCCATGTCCGTGAGGCGGCGGCCGAGGGCGTCGAGACGGATCACGTGCGCATTCATCTGGCCGACGCGGCCGGCGAGCGCATCGAGGCGATCCTGCAGCTCGCGCCGCGTGCTGAGCACTTCGGCGCGCTGCTCTTCCAGCTTCGCGCCCCACTCGACCATCTGCTCGCTCGGATCGTTGAACGTGCCGCTGCGGCCGATCTGCACGCCCGCGAACAGCACGCCGCCGAGAAGGGCGAGCACCGCGAGACTGGTCACCGTCAATGCCAGAGGCCGGCCGAGCTCGAACTGGCGGGCTCGCCCGTGTCTCTTGGAGAAGACGATGACATTCATGCGTTCAGCCTCTTGCCGGCAAATACATCACAACGCGGTCTCGACTCTTCCGGCGCGCACCCCGTGAGGCCACTACGCCTCACAACGGCCGGAGAGGACGTCAAGTTCAGTCGCGCGAATTCCCTCGCGCCAGATTCACTCGCGACAGGTGTTGGACGTAAAACCGACAAGTTCGTGTTGTACATCCTGGCAACCCCGCTATCGTGACCGCCCATGTCCATTCTCATGGCGCGATCCTTAGACCGGTGGCTTTGCGTCCCCGCCTTTCGACGGGTTTGCCCTGAGCAGTGCGTGCTTTCCGGCGGGAATATGCAGAATCGACCGACGAAAGATCAAGCGGACAGACCTCACATACCGACGCTTTCAGTTTATGTCTGACCGATTCAAGCATGTCGCCGCCGACCTCGGGCCCGTGTTCGCGGACCTGGAACGGCGCGTGCAGAGCGCGCTCGATTTGACGGAACGCGTACGAACCGCCCTGCAGGGTGCCGAGAAACATCATGTCGTTTCAGTCAGTTGCCGGGACGACACGCTGGTCGTCCTGGTCGATTCCGCGGCCTGGTGCCCGCGCGTGCGCTATTCACAGCACCAGGTGCTCGAAGCGCTGCGCGCGAGCGGTGAGACGCGGTTCACAAAAATAAAAGTGAAGGTGACGCGACCCAGCGACCGGGCGTAGTCGCGTCATCCCGGCAGAGGCGGAGATTCCGCCGTCGCCGGGATCAGAACGCCTGTATGAGCTCACGCCGTGACCAAGGCTGCAGCAGGCACGTACGAGATCGGCGCGTCCTTCACGTCGTCGAAGGTCACCTCTTCCCACGCGTTCGGCGTATTGATCAGGGTGCGCAGCAGCTTGTTGTTGAGCGCGTGACCGGACTTGTGGCCGCTGAACTCGCCGATGAGGCTGCGACCGAGCAGGTACAGATCGCCGATCGCATCCAGGATCTTGTGCTTGACGAACTCGTCCTCGTAGCGCAGCCCGTCCTCGTTCAGCACGCGGTAGTCGTCCAGCACGATCGCGTTGTCCATCGTGCCGCCGAGCGCGAGATTCTTGGAGCGTAGGAATTCCAGGTCGCGCATGAAACCGAAAGTGCGCGCGCGGCTGATCTCCTTGAGGAACGAGGTGGTCGAGAAATCCATCGAGGCGCTCTGCGCGCGCTTCTTGAAGATCGGATGATTGAACTCGATCTCGAAATTCACCTTGAAGCCGTGGTACGGATCGAAGCGCGCCCACTTGTCCTCGTCCTGCACCTGGATCGGCTCGAGGATGCGCACGAAGCGCTTCGCCGCCGGCTGCTCTTCGATGCCGGCGGACTGCAGCAGGAACACGAACGGGCCGGCGCTGCCGTCCATGATCGGCACTTCTTCCGCCGACAGGTCGACATAGGCGTTGTCGAGGCCGAGCCCCGCGAACGCCGAGAGCAGATGCTCGATCGTGGAGACGCGCACGTCGCCGCGGACCAGCGTGGTGCCGAGCATCGTGTCGCCCACGTTCTCGGCATAGGCGCGCACATCGACGGGCTCATCGAGGTCGGTGCGACGGAACACGACGCCGGTGTCGACGGGCGCCGGGCGCAGCACCATCAGCACTTTCTTGCCGGAATGCAGCCCGACGCCGGTGGCGCGGATCGTGTTCTTGAGCGTACGTTGTCGCAGCATTCGCGTCGGACCTCTTGCGAAACCGTCCCTCCGTCAGTGACCGCGGAGCCTCGCGGCGGGCGCTGACCCTAACATCGCCGCACGGCAGCGGCAAGCCTCTGACTTGCCGCTACTTTTGCGGCGACGCGCCGCCGCCGGCCTGCACCGACCTGCCGGACCACTGCAGGTCGGGCTGCGGCCTAATCCGCCTGACGCCGCAGGAATGCCGGGATATCCAGCATAGACGTGTCCTCGGCGGTCAACCCGTCGCCCACTGCCCGCCTCGGCGTAACCGACTGCGGGTCACGTTGGTTGCGGATGTACGTGGGGACGTGCAGGTCGTCGAGGGTCGGCACGCGGTGATTGCGGCCGCCCGCGATGGCTGTCATCCGACGCCCGTCCACGTGTGGCTGCTGTCCGGCAACGACCGGTCGGCCGATGCCCGTCGCGACCACGGTGACGCGGATTTCCTCGCGCATCTCCGGATCGATGACGCAGCCTACGACCACGTTGGCGTCCTCCGACGCGTACTGCTTGACGGTGTCGCCGACCATGCTGAACTCGCTGGTGCGCAGATCCATGCCGGCGGTGACGTTGATCAGCAGGCCGTGCGCGCCGGAAAGGTTCACGTCCTCCAGCAGCGGGCTGGAGACCGCCGCCTCCGCTGCCTCGCGCGCCCGGTTGTCGCCGCGCGCCGAGCCCGAGCCCATCATCGCCATGCCCGTTTCGGCCATGACCGTGCGCACGTCGGCGAAGTCGACGTTGATCATGCCCGGCCGGGTGATCAGCTCGGCAATACCTTGGACCGCGCCCTGCAGCACCTGGTTCGCTGCCTTGAACGCATCGAGCAGCGTCACATCGCCGCCCAGCACGGTCAGCAGCTTCTGGTTCGGAATCGTGATCAGCGAGTCGACGTGCTTGCCGAGCTCGGCGATGCCGGTGTCGGCGGAGCCGAGACGCTTGCGGCCTTCCATGTCGAACGGCTTGGTCACGACCGCCACCGTCAGGATGCCGAGCTCCTTCGCGACCTGCGCCACGACCGGCGCGGCGCCCGTGCCGGTGCCGCCGCCCATGCCGGCGGTGATGAACAGCATGTCGGAGCCTTCGATCATCTCGATGATGCGGTCACGGTCCTCCATCGCCGCCTGGCGGCCGACTTCCGGATCCGCGCCGGCGCCGAGGCCCTTGGTGATGTTGCAGCCGATCTGCAGACCGACCTTCACCTTCGAGTGCTTGAGCGCCTGCGCATCGGTGTTGATGCAAATGAAATCGACGCCCTCGATCCCGGCGGAGATCATGTGCGCCACGGCGTTGCCGCCGCCGCCGCCCACACCGATCACCTTGATCACGGCGCCCTGGTTTTCTGTATCAGCGAGTACGAACATCGTTAGTCCCCTCGATGTCTGCAAGACATCATTCGATCACTTCAACTCGCTGCGGCTTCGAGTGCGCTCAGAGGACGCAATCGGAGTCGCAGCCCTTCGACAACAAAGACAAGTGACACAGGTGTCACTAGAAATTTCCCTGGAACCACGCCTTCATGCGATCCCACACACCTTTCACCTGCCCGAGCGGCTCGCCGCGGCGGCCGCGCAGGTAGTTCTCGCGGCCGTACAGCAGCAGGCCGACGCCGGTCGAATGAATGGGATTGCTCACCACGTCGACGAGGCCGGTGATGTGCTGCGGAATGCCGAGCCGCACCGGCATGTGAAACACCTCTTCGGCGAGCTCGACCGCGCCCTCCATCTTCGAGCTGCCGCCCGTCAGCACGACGCCGGCGGCGATCACTTCCTCGAAGCCGGAGCGGCGCAGCTCTTCGCGGATCAGCGCGAACAGCTCCTCGTAGCGCGGCTCGACCACTTCGGCGAGCGTCTGGCGCGCGAGGCGCCGCGGCGGCCGGTCGCCGACGCTCGGCACCTCGATCGTCTCGTCGGAGTTCGCGAGCTGCGACAGCGCGCACGCGAACCGCAGCTTGATCTCCTCCGCGTGATGCGTCGGCGTGCGCAAGCTGACCGCAATGTCGTTGGTAACCTGGTCGCCGGCGATCGGGATCACGGCGGTGTGCCGGATGGCGCCGCCGGAAAACACGGCGAGATCGGTAGTGCCGCCGCCGACGTCGACCAGGCACACGCCCAGCTCCTTCTCGTCGTCGGCCAGCACCGCGTAGCTGGAGGCAAGCTGCTCCAGCACGACATCCTCGACGGCAAGGCCGCAGCGCTGCACGCACTTCACGATGTTCTGCGCGGCGCTCTCGGCGCCGGTGACGATGTGCACCTTCGCTTCCAGGCGCACGCCCGACATGCCGATCGGCTCGCGGATGCCCTCCTGGCTGTCGATCAGGAATTCCTGCGGCAGGATGTGCAGGATCTTCTGGTCGGCCGGGATCGCGACGGCGCGCGCGGCGTCGATCACGCGATCGACGTCCTCCGCGGTCACCTCCTTGTTGCGGATCGCGACGATGCCGTGAGAGTTGAGGCTGCGGACATGGCTGCCGGCGATCCCTGCGTACACCGAGTGGATCTCGCAGCCGGCCATCAGCTCCGCTTCCTCGACCGCGCGCTGGATCGACTGCACCGTCGACTCGATGTTGACGACGACGCCGCGCTTCAAGCCGCGCGAGGGATGCGAGCCGAGGCCGACCACTTCGATGCGGCCGTCGTGCGTCATCTCCCCGACGATCGCCACGACCTTCGACGTACCGATGTCGAGGCCGACGATCAGGTTGCGGTCATTCTTTCTAGGCATCGGGCGTTGCATCCTCTGCGCCGTGCGCGACGCGGGCGGGCGCGTTCCAGCCGATCGAGAAACCGTTGCTGTAGCGCAGGTCGACGTAACTGACTTCGGCGGCGCGCTGCGCCACCACCGGGCTCGCGATCGCAATGAAGCGCTCCAGGCGCGTCTGCACGTCCTGGCGGCCGAGGCGCACGCGGGCGCCGTTGCCGAGCGTCAGCTCCCACGCGCCGCGCGCGTCGAGCTGAACCTGCGACAGGCGCATGCCCACGGCGAGCAGCCGCGGGTAGGTCTTCAGATACAGGTCCGCGACCTGCGCCTCGGTGCCCGGCGGGCCGATCAACTGCGGCAGCTCCGGTGGGATGTGCCGCGCGTGCGGCAGGAACAGCTCGCCGCGCGTGTTCATCAGGCCGTCCTCGCCCCAGCGCGCGACTGCGACGTGCTCGGTGATGAAGACGCGCACGCCGTTCGGCCAGCGGCGCTCGACTCTCGCGCGGTCGACCCACGGAATGCTTTCGAGCGCGGCACGCAGCTTGTCGAGATCGACGGACAGGAAGCCGGAGCCGCGGAACGGCGCGACGACCTCTTCGATCTGCACCGGCGCCACCCGCTGAAAGCGGCCGCCGACTTCCACCTGGCCGATCGGCCGATCGAAGGCCAGCGCCAGTCCCCACAGCATGATGCCGATGCCGATCAGCATGCCGGCGACGCCGAGCACCGACTGCAGGCCGCCGGTCAGCACCGGCTTGAGCCAGGCGAGCGACCAGCCGCCGCCGGAGCGCTCGGGCTTGCGACGATTGCGCCTGCGTGCAGAGAAAATCATGGCTGTGCTCCTGTGCCCTGCCGGAAGCTCGTCTCGAGAATCCGCCACACCAGCTCGTCGAACTCGATGCCGAACGCGCGCGCCGCCTTCGGCACCAGCGAGTGGCTGGTCATGCCCGGCGTGGTGTTCACTTCGAGGAGATAGTTCGCGCCGTCGCGATCGCGCATCACGTCGACGCGGCCCCAGCCGCTGCACGCAGCGCTGCGGAACGCTTCGAGCGCGAGCGCACGCATCTCGATCTCCGCCTGGCCGTCGAGACCGGGACACACGTACTGCGTGTCGTCGGAGACGTACTTCGCGTGATAGTCGTAGTACTCGCCGGGAGGCACGATGCGGATCGTCGGCAACGCCTCGCCGTGCAGTACGCCGACGGTGAATTCCTCGCCTTCGATCAGCTGCTCCATCAGCATCTCGCCCTGATAGCGCGCGGCGAGCGCGACGGCCTGCGCCAGGTCGGCTTCCTTGAACACGCGACTGACGCCGACGCTCGAGCCCTCGCACGCCGGCTTCACGATGACCGGCAAGCCGAGCCAGCGCGCAGCTGCAGTCACATCGTCGGTTCGCGACAGGCGCGCGTAACGTGGGGTCGGCAAGTCCAGCGACAGCCACAGCTGCTTGGTGCGGATCTTGTCGAGCGTCAATGCCGAGCCGAGCACGCCCGAGCCGGTGTACGGCACGCGCAGCGCCTCGAGCAGGCCCTGCACGACGCCGTTCTCGCCGTCGCCGCCGTGCATGATGTTGAACACGCGGTCGCAGCGCTGCGCATCGATGTCGGCGATGAGCGCGGGAATGCCGTCGACGGGATGCGCGTCGACGCCGCGGCGGCGCAGCGCATCGAGGCAGTTCTGGCCGGAGTTCAGCGACACCTCGCGCTCCGACGTGGTCCCGCCGAGCAACACGGCGACGCGGCCGAAATCGCGCGGATTGGTGATGAGTGCGCTCATGTGCCCGTCCTCTCTCCGACGACCCGCACCTCGGGCTTGAGCTGCACGCCGTGCACGCGCTGCACCGTCGTCATCACGAACTGGATCAGCTGCTCGATGTCCGCGGCGCTCGCGGTGCCGTCGTTGACGATGAAGTTGGCGTGCATCTCCGAGACGCGCGCGCCGCCGATGCGATGTCCCTTGAGGCCGGCGCTGTCGATCAGCCGCGCCGCGTGATCGCCGGGCGGGTTGGTGAACACCGAGCCGCACGACCATTCGCCGATCGGCTGCGTCGCCTTGCGCCGCGCGAGCAGCACGCGGATGTCTTCGTTGCTGACGCCGGGTCGCAGCTCGAACGTCAGGCGCGCGCCGAGGAACCATTCGTCCGGCGGGCCGCTCACGTGGCGATAAGTCGCGGTGTAGTCGCTCGCCGGCCGCTCGTGACGCACGCCGGCGCGATCGATCGTCGCGACGCCGAGCACGTGCCGCCAGGTCTCGCCGCCGAACGCACCTGCATTCATCGCGAGCGCGCCGCCCAGCGTGCCGGGAATGCCGGCGAAGAACTCCGCGGGACCGAGGCCCCACTTGATACATTGCTTGGCGAGCTTTGCGCACGCGACGCCGCTGCCGCACCAGACCTCGGTCTCGCTGCGACGCTCCAGCTCATCGAACACGCCGTGCGTTTCGATCACGGCGCCGCGGATGCCGCCGTCACGCACCAGCAGGTTGCTGCCGAGCCCGATCCACATCACCGCCGTGTCGGGCGCCAGGCTGCGCAGGAACGCCGCGATGTCGGCGACGTCGAGCGGCCGGAAGAACAAGTCGGCGGGCCCGCCGACGTGCCACGAGGTGTGCTTCGACATGGGCTCGTCACGGCGCACGCGCGTCGCGATGTCGGGCGGCAACGCCAGGGCGTTCATGGCCGCCTCCGCTCGGCGACCGGCGCCGGCTGGATCGAGGCCAGCGTCGCCGGCAACTCCGCCGCAATCGCGCCGATGCTGCCGGCGCCCATCGTCACGATCACGTCGCCGTCGTGCGCGATCTGGATCAGCGCGCGCGGCAGCTCCTCGATCTTCTCGACCAGCAGCGGCTCGACCCGGCCGTGCGAGCGGATCGCGCGGCAGATCGCCTTGCCGTCGGCGCCGGCGATCGGCGTCTCGCCGGCCGCGTAGACCTCGGTGACGATCAGCGCGTCGACGTTAGCGAGCACGCGCGCGAAGTCGTCGAGCAGATCCCGCGTGCGCGAGTAGCGATGCGGCTGGAACGCTACGACGATGCGTCGCTCCGGCCAGCCCTGGCGGACCGCCTCCAGCGTCGCGGCCAGCTCCGTCGGGTGATGACCGTAGTCGTCGATCAACGTCACGCGGCCGACGGCAGTCTGCACGTCTCCGTACTGCTGCAGCCGGCGATCGACGCCGTGGAAATTGGCAAGCGCGGCCTGGATCGCCGTGTCGGCGACGTTCAATTCGAGCGCCACCGCGATCGCGGCAAGCGAGTTCAGCACGTTGTGCGTGCCCGGCAGGTTCAACTGCACGGGCAGCACCGAGCGCGAGCCGCGCACCTGCACGTCGAAGCGCGTCTGCGTGCCGCGTCGCGAAATATTGACGGCGCGCACGTCCGCATCCGCTTCGATGCCGTAGGTGACGACAGGGCGCGCGATGCGCGGCACCAGGCTCGCGGCAATCGGATCGTCGGCGCACACGACCGCCACGCCGTAGAACGGCATGTTGTGCAGGAAGTCGATGAAGCTCTGCTTGAGTCGCTCGAAGTCGCCGTCGTGCGTCACCAGGTGATCGTTGTCGACGTTGGTGACGATCGCCATCATCGGATGCAGGTGGATGAACGACGCGTCGCTCTCGTCGGCCTCGGCGACCAGGTAGTTGCCGGTGCCGAGCCGCGCGTTGCTGCCTGCGCTCTTCAGGCGGCCGCCGATGACGAACGTCGGATCGAGACCGCCCTCCGCGAGGATCGACGCGACCATGCTGGTCGTCGTGGTCTTGCCGTGCGTGCCGGCCACGGCGATCGCGTAACGGAAGCGCATCAGCTCGCCGAGCATCTGCGCGCGCTGCACGATCGGTATGCGCCGCTCCTTCGCCTCGACCACTTCCGGGTTGTCAGGCTGGACCGCGCTCGACACGACCAGCACGTCCGCCTTGCCGACATTGCCCGCCGCATGGCCGACTTTGATGTCCGCGCCGAGCTGCGCCAGCCGCTGCGTCACGGCGTTGGGCTTGAGGTCGCTCCCCTGCACCTGGTAGCCGAGATTGAGCAGCACTTCGGCGATGCCGCCCATGCCGCTGCCGCCGATGCCGACGAAGTGGATGCGGTTGATGCGGCGCATGCGATCGGTCATCGCCCGCCTCCCGCGACCGCGTCGCACGCATCGGCCAGGCGCACGTCCGCATCGACGATCGCAACGGTGCGGGCGCGAACAGCCATTTCTCCGAGCTTGCTGCGGCCGCTGAGCAGCAGCTTCAGCAGATCCTCGGCGAGGCGCTGCGGCGTCAGCTGCGCCTCCGGAATCGAAATCGCGGCCTGCGCGTCGACCAGGTACTTCGCGTTGAGCGTCTGGTGGTCGTCGACCGCCGCGCCGAACGGCACGAAGATCGCCGGCAGTCCCGCGGCGGCAAGCTCGGAAACAGTGAGCGCACCCGCGCGGCACACGACGAGATCGGCCCACGAATACGCTTCCGCCATGTCGTCGATGAACGCGCGCACGTCGGCCTGCACGTTGTGCTTCGCGTACAGCTCGCGGGTCTGCTCGTGATGCCGCTCGCCCGCCTGATGAATCAGCAACGGCCGCAGGCCGACATCGATCGTGGCGAGCGCTGCGGGCACCGCCGCGTTGAGGCGCGCAGCGCCCTGGCTGCCGCCGAACACCAGCACACGCAACGGTCCGTAGCGCCGTCCGAAACGCTCCGCCGGCGCAGCCAGCGACAGGATCTCGCGACGCACCGGGTTGCCGACGCGCTCGGCGCGCGTGCCGGCCGGAAAGCTCGCAGGGAAAGCTTCCAGCACGCGACGCGCAAACCGGGACAGCATGCGGTTGGTCATGCCGGCGACGGCGTTCTGCTCGTGAATCACTAGCGGCCGGCGCGTCAGCCACGCCGCGACGCCGCCGGGACCGGACACGAAGCCGCCCGCGCCGAGCACGACCTTCGGCTGGCGACGCCGCATCACCTGCAGGCTCTGCCAGATCGCCACCGTCAGCTTGAACGGCGCCGCGAGCCAGGTGATGAAGCCCTTGCCGCGCAGGCCGCTCACGCTGATCCATTCGACTTCGATGTGCTGCGGCGGTACCAGCTTCGCTTCGAGGCCGCGATGCGTGCCGAGCCAGACCGGCTCGTAGCCGCGCTCGCGCAGAATGCGTGCAGCAGCCAGCGCCGGGAACACGTGTCCGCCGGTGCCGCCCGCCATGATGAGCACGATGCCGCGCTTCATTGCGTGCGCTCCCGGCGCGACACGGCCAGCCGGCCGACGGTGCTCGCTTCGTGATGGATGCGCATCAGCACGCCGAGCCAGCCGAGCGTCACCATGATGCTCGAGCCGCCATACGACATCAGCGGCAGGGTCAGTCCTTTGGTCGGCAGCAGTCCCAGGTTCACGCCGACGTTGATGAACGTCTGCAGGCCGAGCCACAGCCCGAAACCTGCGGCGAAGTAGGCCTGGAACGGCATGCCGGCTTCGGCAGCCTCGCGCGCGATGTGGAAGGCGCGCCACGCGAGCACGACGAACAGCGCCAGCGTGACGATGACGCCGGCGAGCCCGAGCTCTTCGGCGAGCACGGCGAACACGAAATCCGTGTGCGCCTCCGGCAGGTAGAACAGCTTCTGCACGCTCGAGCCGAGGCCGACGCCGAACAGCTCGCCGCGACCGATCGCGATCAGCGACTGCGTGAGCTGGAAGCCGGAGTTGAACGGGTCGGCCCACGGATCGAGGAACGCAGTGAGGCGCTTCAGACGATAAGCCGAGGTCACTGCGATCGCCGCCATGCCGCCCGCTGCGAGCACGACCAGCGCAAAGAAGTGGCGCAGCTTCACGCCGGCGAGGAACAGCAGCGCGAGGCCGGTCCCCATCAGCACCGTTGCCGCACCGAAGTCGGGCTCCAGCAGCAGCAGCAACGCCGCGCCCATCAGCACGCCGAGCGGCTTGAGGAAGCCTTTCAGATCCTGCTTCAGCTCGGCCTGCTTGCGGACGATGTAGCTCGCCAGGTAGGTGAGCAGCAGCACGCGCGCCAGCTCCGAAGCCTGGAAGTTCATGATGCCGGCCCGCAGCCAGCGACGGCTGCCGTTTACTTCGTGACCGATGCCGGGAATCAGCACCAGCACCAGGAACAGGAACGCGAGCAGCAGCAGCGGCAGGCCGAGCCGCTCCCACACCGTCGTCGGGATCAGCATCGCGATGACCGCCGCGGCCAGCCCCAGCGTCACGCCGATCATCTGGCGCTCGAAGTAGTGGAGCGGTGCGTGCAGCTGCTTGTCGGCGATCGCGATCGAGGCCGACGTCATCATCACCAGCCCGAGCAGCAGCAGCGCGCCGACCGTCAGCAGCAGGATCGTGTCGAACGCGAAGCGCCGCGGGCGGGCGTTCGAGCGGGCGAAAGCGAGTGCGGCGGTGTTCATGTTTCGAGCCTCCGCACGGAGGCGGCGAACATGTAGCCGCGGTGCGCGTAGTCGCGGAACATGTCGAGACTCGCGCACGCGGGCGAGAGCAGCACGGTTTCGCCGGACCGCGCAGCGCGCGCGGCGCGCTGTACCGCGTCGTCCATATCCTTCGCGAACTCCGCGGTCGCGACGCCGTCGAGCGCGGCGGCGAGCAGCTTCGCGTCCTGCCCGAGCAGCACGACGTGCCGCACCTTGCCGCGGAACGCGGCGGCGAGCGGCGTGAAATCCTGGCCCTTGCCCTGGCCGCCGGCGATCAGCACCAGCGAGCCCGGCATGCCGGCGACGGCGGCGAGCGTCGCGCCGACGTTCGTGCCCTTCGAATCGTTCACGTAGCGCACGCCGCGCACGTCCGCGATCCACTGCGAGCGGTGCGGCAGGCCGGGGAACTCGCGCAGCGCGCCGACGCAGGCTTCCTGCGACAGCTGCAACGCATCGCACATCGCGAGCGCCGCAAGCGCATTGGCAGCATTGTGCAGACCTGCGATCTTCATCTCCGACATCGAGAGGAGCTGGCGATCGCCGTGCATGAGCGCGCCGTCCCGGATGCAGTAGTCAGCGCCGCGGTCCGCATGCAGGCTGAAAGTGAGCACGCGCGGCGCGTCATGCGTCATCGCTTGCACCAGCGCGTCGTCGAGATTGATCACCGCGGCGTCGCAGTGCTGGAAGATCCGCGCCTTGGCCGCGGCGTAATCGCCAATCGAGTCGTAGCGGTCCATGTGATCGGGCGTCACGTTGAGCACGACTGCGGCGGCGGTGCGCAACGACCGCGTGGTCTCCAGCTGGAAGCTCGACAGCTCCAGGACGTACAGCTCCGGCGTCGGCTCGTCGAGCAGGTCGAGCGCGGGACGGCCGAGATTGCCGCCGGCGAGCACGCGCTTGCCCGCGGCCTCGGCCATGCGCGCGACGAGCGTCGTGACCGTGCTCTTGCCGTTGGTTCCGGTGATCGCGACGACCGGCGCCTGCGCTTCGCGCGCGAACAGCTCGATGTCGCCGATGATCGGCACGCCGCGAATCGCGGCGCTCATCATGAACGGCTCGCGCAGCGAGACTCCGGGCGAAGCGATCACGCGCATGGCGTCGTCCAGCAGCGCTTCGTCGAAGGCGCCGAAGCGCACTTCGGCTTCGGGCGCGAGCTTCTGCAGCGCCGCCGATTCAGGCGGCGCAGCGCGACTGTCGGTGACCGCGAAGCTTTCGTGGCGCGCGTGCAGATAACGCGCGCACGACAAGCCGGTGCGACCGAGCCCGACCACGATGCTGCGTGCGCTCTGGGTCATGTCCTGGGGCATGCTCAGCGCACCTTCAACGTCGCCAGCCCCACCAGCACCAGGATCACCGAGATGATCCAGAAGCGCACGATCACCTTCGGCTCGGCCCAGCCCTTGAGCTCGAAGTGATGATGGATCGGCGCCATGCGGAAGATGCGCTTGCCGGTCAGCTTGTACGAGGCGACCTGCAGCATCACCGACACCGTCTCCATCACGAACACGCCGCCCATGATCAGCAGCACGATCTCCTGCCGCACGATGACCGCGACGACGCCTAGTGCCGCACCGAGCGCGAGCGCGCCGATGTCGCCCATGAACACTTGCGCGGGATAGGTGTTGAACCAGAGGAAGCCGAGCCCGGCGCCGACCAGCGTCGCGCAGAACACCAGGATTTCACCGGTTCCTTCGATGAAAGGAATGCCGAGATAACCCGAGAAGACCGCATTGCCCGTTGCATACGCGAACACCCCCAGCGCGCCGCCGACCAGTACGGCAGGCATGATTGCCAGCCCGTCGAGCCCGTCGGTCAGGTTCACGGCATTGCTGGAACCGACCACGACGAAGTACGTGAGCAGGATGTAGCCGAGGCCGAGCGGCACCATGACGGTCTTGAAGAACGGCACGTACAGCGCGGTCTCCGCCGGCACCTTGGCGGTGTGGTACAGCGCAATCGCGCAGCACAGGCCCGCGACCGACTGCCAGAAATACTTGTAGCGGGCGATCAGCCCGCGGCTGTTGCCGACCACCAGCTTCAGGTAGTCGTCCCAGAAGCCGATCAGCCCGAACGCCAGCGTCACGCCCAGCGTGATCCACACGAAGCGGTTGGCGAGGTCCGCCCACAGGAGCGTGGAGGCGCACATCGCGACGAGGATCAGCGCGCCGCCCATCGTCGGCGTGCCGGCCTTCGGCAGGTGCGACTTCGGCCCGTCGTCGCGCACGCGCTGCCCGATCTGCTTGTACGACAGCCGGCGGATCATCCACGGCCCGACCAGGAACGAGATGACGAGCGCAGTCAGCGCCGCGAGGATCGCGCGCAGCGTCAGATAGTTGAACAGGCGGAACGCGCCTTCCAGCGCCGTCAGCTTTTGCGTGAGGTACAGCAGCACGCTAGGTTCCTTTCTTGTTGTCGAGCGCCAGTGCAGCGGCGACGCGCTCGAGGCGATTGGCGCGCGAGCCTTTGATGAGCACGGCGACGCCGGCCGTGAGCGACTTGCTCGCTGCGGCGATGAGCGCGTCGGTGCTCGGAAACCATTGGGCGCCGGGCCCGAACGCCTCGACGGCGAAGCGCGAGCCTTCGCCGACTGCGAACACGCGCTCGATGCCCGCCTGGCGTGCGTAGCGCCCGACTTCGGCATGCAGCTCGTCGCCGCTGGCGCCGAGCTCGCGCATCTCTCCGAGCACCAGCCAGCGCACACCGGCAAACGTGCGGAACGCGTCGAGGCCGGCCTTGAGCGAGCTCGGATTGGCGTTGTACGAATCGTCGACCAGGAACGCGCCGTTCAAGGCCGGCTTCAGCTCCAGGCGACCCGCGACGCTCTTCATCCCGGCCAGGCCCGCGACGATCGCGTCGAGCTCGACGCCGACCGCGCACGCAGCCGCCGCTGCGCCGAGCGCATTGCGCAGGTTGTGCAAGCCGCCGAGCGCCAGCGTCGCCGGCCTGCTGCCGTAGGGCGTTACCAGCTCGAACTGCGTCAGGAATCCGCTCGTATCGCTCTGCGAGCGCACCTTGTGCGCCATGAAATCGGCCGGCTGCTCGAAGCCGAACGTCAGCACTCGCTCGGCGGCGCTCGAATCGCGCCACTGCGCTGCGAACGTGTCGTCGGCGTTGATCACCGCGACGCCTTCCGGCGGCAGCGCGCGGAACATCTCGCCCTTGCCTTGCGCGACACCGGCGAGACTGCCGAAGCCTTCCAGATGCGCTGCGCCGGCGTTGGTCACGATGCCGACGGTCGGCTCGGCGAGGCTCGCGAGGTGCGCAATCTCGCCGATGTGATTCGCGCCCATCTCTATCACTGCGTAGCGCTGCTCGGCAGTGAGCTCGAGCAGCATCAACGGCACGCCGATGTGATTGTTCAGATTGCCGCGCGTGACCAGCGTCTTGCCCTGCCGCGACAGGATCGAGCCGATCAGCTCCTTGGTCGTCGTCTTGCCGTTGCTGCCGGTCACGCCGATCAGCGGGATGTGGAACTGGCGCCGCCATTCGCGCGCGAATGCCGACAGCGCCGCCAGAGGATCGGGCGTCACGACTTGCGGCAGCTGCGCCGCCAACGGCCGCTCGACGATTGCAGCTGCGGCACCACGCTCCGCGGCGGCCGCGACGAAATCGTGACCATCGAAGCTCGGCCCGCTGAGCGCCACGAACAGCGCGCCCGGCTGCAGCGTGCGCGAATCGGTGGAGACGCTGGTGAACGCGCAGTCGTTGCCGACGATCTGCCCGGGTGCGCAGCGAACCAGCTCACTGAGACGCCACGCCATCATGACCGCTGCTCCAGCACGGCGCGCGCAACATCGCGGTCGCTGAAGCGGCGACGCTCGGTGCCGACGATCTGGTAGTCCTCGTGACCCTTGCCGGCGATGAGCACGACGTCGCCCGGCTTGCCGAGCGCGATGCCTTGCGCGATCGCCCTGGCACGATCGCGCTCGATCAAGGCGCGCGCCGGAGCGGCGAATCCCTTGACGATGTCGGCGACGATCGCGTCGCCGTCCTCGGTGCGCGGGTTGTCGTCGGTGACGATCACGTGATCGGCGAGCCGCTCGGCCGTAGCCGCCATGACCGGTCGCTTGCCCGGATCGCGATCGCCGCCGCAACCGAAGATGCAGATCAGCTTGCCCGCCGTGTGCTTGCGCGCCGCAATGAGCAGTTTCTCCAGCGCGTCCGGCGTATGCGCATAGTCGACGATCGCGAGCGGCTTGCCCGTGGCAACCAGCGTCTCCATCCGTCCCGGCGGCGGGCTGCAGCGCTCGAGCGCCGCGAGCGCATCGTGGAACGGCACGTTCCAGCCGAGCAGCGCGCCCAGCGCCGCGAGCAGGTTCTCGACGTTGAAGTCGCCGATGAAGCGCGAGTGCAGCGTCGCGACACCCCAGCTGCCGTCGACGGTGATGTCCAGGCCCGTTGCACCGGCAACCGCACGCGCCGCAAACAGCTGACGCATGCGTGGATCAGGCGCCGAGGACGACCGGGAATACGACGTCAGGTCCGCAGTGGGCGTGCAGTTACGCAGCAGCGTGCGTCCGAACGCGTCGTCCGCATTGATGACTGCATGCTTCAGCTGCGGCCACGCGAACAGCCTGGCCTTCGCCGCCGCGTAACTCTCGAACGTTCCGTGATAGTCCAGGTGATCGCGCGTCAGGTTGGTGAATACCGCGGTGTCGAAGCGCACTCCATCGACGCGGTGCTGGTCGAGCGCATGCGACGACACTTCCATCGCGAGAGCTCGCACACCTGCGCTGCGCAGCTCGGCGAGCTGACGGTGCACCGTGATGGAATCCGGAGTCGTGTGCGTCGCCGTCTGCAGCGCATCGATGCGGCCGAAGCCGATCGTGCCCGCGTACGCGGCGGCCGTGCCGAGCAGCTGCGTCGCAGTGGCGATGACGTACGCCGTCGTCGTCTTGCCGTTCGTGCCAGTCACACCGACCGTGCGCACGGCCTGCGACGGCTCGCCGAAAAAGCGATCGGCGATCGTGCCGAGAATCGCGCTGAGATCCGGCACGGCGAGCAGCAGCACGCTGTCGGGGACGCGCGGTGCGGCGACCCCCGGAGTCGGTTCCCACAGGATCGCTCTTGCGCCGGCGTTGACGGCTTGAGCCGCGAAGCCGATCCCGTGCGTCCGCGTTCCAGGCAGCGCAATGAACGCGCCGCCGAACTGCACGCTGCGACTGTCGAGCGTGAGATCGACGATGCCGACGTCGGCAGGCACGGCGACAGCGGAGCCGGCGAGCAGCGCTCGCAGATCCTTGGCGCGTTTGTTGGTGGAGCGTGGTTGCATGGTGCTGCGTCCGGCTAGCGCTGCGGCTCTCATGGCACGCGGCTCGCCTGCACGAGCGTGGTCGCCGGTACGCGGTCGAGGCCGTCCGGCGGCACGCCGAGCAGGCGCAGCGCGCCGGCCATGACGTTGGCAAAAACCGGCGCGGCGACATCGCCGCCGTAGAACAGCTTGCCGCCGGGCTCGTCGATCACGACGATCGCCGCGAGTCGCGGATGGCTGGCGGGCACGACGCCGCCGAATGACGCCTTGTAGCGGTCGGCCGAGTATCCACCCGCATCCGCGGTCCACGCTGTCCCCGTTTTGCCGGCAACGCGATAACCGACCAGCGCAGCGCGAGTGCCGGTCGCGCCATCCTGTGCGACCACGCCTTCCAGCATTTGCAGGAGCTCGTGCGCAACGCGCTGATCGATCACGCGCTCGCCCGGCACGGGCCCGTCGACGCGACGCAGAGTTACCGGGCGACGGATGCCGCCGGCGCCGAGGATTGCGTACGCGCGCGCCAGTTGCAGCGGCGTCACCGACAAGCCGTAGCCGTAGGAGATCGTCGCCTGCTCGATCTTGCGCCAGTGCGACGAGTCGTACAGCAGCCCCGCCGACTCGCCGGGAAAGCCGCTGCCGGTCACTTCGCCGAAGCCGAACGCGCCCAGCATGTCGTGCATCGACTGCGGTGCCAGGGTCATCGCCATCTTGGTCATGCCGACGTTGCTCGACTTCGCGAGCACGGTCGTGAGCGGCACCGCGCCCAGGTTGTGATGGTCGGGAATGGTCTTGATGCCGACGCGCACGAAGCCGGGCGACGTATCGATGATCGTGTCCGGGTGATAGCGCCCCGAAGCGATGCCGGCCGCAGCGATGAACGGCTTGATGCTCGAGCCGGGCTCGAAGATGTCGGTGGCGGCGCGATTGCGATAGCGCGAGGCCGCGACCTGGTCGCGATCGTTCGGGTTGTAGGCCGGCTGATTCACCATCGCCAGCACTTCGCCGGTGTCGACGTCGAGCACTACGACCGAGCCGCCTTTCGCCTGGTGCTCCTGCACCGCCGCCTTCAGCTCGCGATAGGCGAGGTACTGGATGCGCAGGTCGATGCTGGTGATCAGGTCCTCGCCGGGACGCGGCGCGCGAATGCTCTCGACGTCTTCGACGGTGCGCCCGTAGCGATCCTGGATCACGCGCTTGGCGCCGGCCTGCGCGCCGAGCCAGCGGTCGTAGGCGAGCTCGAGTCCTTCCTGCCCGATGTCGTCGTACTTCTTGGTGAAGCCGAGCAGGTGGCCGGTCACTTCGCCTGCCGGATAGAAGCGCTGGTACTCGCGCAGCAGGTACACGCCGGGGATCTTCAGGTCCGCGACCTGCTGCGCGTCGCTCGGCCGCATGTGGCGCACCAGGTAGACGAACTCGCGATCGAGGTTGCTGGTGATGACCTGCGTCAGCCACTTCTTGTCGCGGTTGAGCGCTTCGGCAAGACGCGGAATCTGGTCCGCGGCGCGCATCACTTCGGGCGGGCAGGCCCATACGGTGTCGACGGGCGTGCTGGCGGCGAGCGGCTCGCCGTTGCGGTCGTAGATGCCGCCGCGGATCGCCGAGAGCTTCGCGACGCGCGTGAAGCGCGCATCGCCCTGCCCTTCGAGGAAGCCTTCATCGAGCAGCTGCAGATCGACGGCGCGCGCGACCAGCGCGACCGCGATCAACACGAGCGCGCCCAGCACCAGGCGCAGCCGCGAACGGAACTGCTCCTGCGAAAAGCTGCGATTCTGCTCGGTCCTGATCATCGGCAGCGCGGCACCGGCGCGACGCGCCACTTGCGGTCTGTGCTCATTGGCTCACCGGCGTGGGCTTCACCAGGCGGACTTCGTCGGGACGCGGAATCACCATGCGCAGGCCGACGCGTGCGGTCTGCTCGACGCGGCCATGCGTCGACCAGGCGCTCTGCTCCAGCTTCAACTGGCCCCACTCGATCTCGAGCGCATCGCGATCGCCGTTGAGTCCCTGCAGTTGAATGAAGAGGCTGCGCGCCTCCTGCTTCGCCACTACGACGCCGATCCCGGTGGCGACCAGGCCGATCGCCAGCAGCGCGATACCCATGCGCATTGCGAAATTCATGCGGCGATCCTTTCGGCTACGCGCAGCACGGCGCTGCGCGCACGCGGGTTGGCGGCGACTTCCTCTTCTGACGGATGCACGGCGCGCCCGACGCGCCGCAACTTCGGTCGTGCGTGGGCAGGGACGTCCGGCAGGCCGGCGTAGACCGGATCCTCCTGCGAGTGCGTCTGGATGAAGCGCTTGACGATGCCGTCTTCGAGCGAGTGGAACGAGATCGCGCACAGCCGCCCGCCCGGCGCCAGCACGTCGAGGCTGCCGCGCAGCGCGGCCTGCAGCTCGCCGAGCTCGTCGTTCACGTGAATGCGGATCGCCTGGAAGGTGCGCGTCGCGGGATGCTTGCCGGGCTCGCGCGTCTTCACTGCACGCGACACCAGCTCCGCGAGCTGGCCGGTGCGCTCGATCGGTCCCTCGCGCCGCGCCGCGACGATGTCGCGCGCGATCCGCTTCGCGAACTTCTCTTCGCCATACTCGCGGATCACGCGCGCGAGCTCGTGCTCCGGCGCGCGCGCGAGGAAAGCTGCTGCGCTGGCGCCGGATGCCGGGTCCATGCGCATGTCCAGGGGCCCGTCCTGCGCGAAGCTGAAGCCGCGCGCGGCATCGTCCAGCTGCGGAGAAGACACACCGAGGTCGAGCAACACGCCGTCAATACTCCCGGCCAGCCCCATCTCCGTCAGCAGCGCCGCGAGGCGCGAAAACGGACTGGCCCTCAACGTCAACCGCGCCTCGCCCGCGAAGCGCTCGCGCCCGGCCCGCAGCGCGTCCGGATCGCGGTCGATCGCGACCACCCTGCCCTGCGCGCTCAGCCGCTCCAGCAGCGCGGCCGTGTGGCCGCCGCGACCGAACGTCGCATCCACGTAGCGACCGTCGGCGCGAATCGCGAGCGCCTGCAGCACTTCGCGCAGAAGCACCGGCGTGTGTCGCCGCATCGCGCGCCTACAGCGACAGCGATTCGAGCTCCGGCGGCAGCGGCTCGGCCTTGTCGTCGGCCTGCGCCCACTGCTGGCAGCTCTGGTTCCACAGCGTCTCGTCCCAGAGCTCGAAGCGATTGCCCTGTCCGATCAGCATCGCGGCGCGCGACAAGCCCGCGTACTCGCGCAGACTCGGCGGGATCAGGATCCGGCCGCTGCCGTCCAGGTCGAGATCGGTGGCATGACCGATCACCAGGCGCTGCAAGCGCCGCGCGAGCGGATTGAGCGTCGGCAGGCGCCGCAGCTTCAGCTCGATCTCTTCCCATTCCGGCAGCGGATAGATGAGCAGGCAGCGGTCGGCGTGATCGACGGTGGCAATCAAGCGCCCGTTGGAGCGCTCGACGATGCGCTCGCGATAGCGGGTCGGCATGGCCAGCCGCCCCTTCGCGTCGAGCGTCACCTTGTTTGCACCGCGGAACATGCCGGACCCCATCCCCCTCAAAAGAACGGGCTCAGATGACCCTCATGCGCCACCTGTGCCCACTGTTTTCCACTTTTTCCCACCTCGTCGCGACTATAGGTACCGGGAAAGCTGCAAGTCAAAAAAACTTCGGAAGTTTCCTGTTTGGCGACAGGGACTTAGGATGGATATCCAGTCCTTGTAACAAATACCTCGAAGGCGCTCTGACTTAAATCAACCGGTTATGAAAACTTCTTGACGTGGAAGCACATACGGCCGGCGGAGGGGCCCCGGCGGGCGTCGCGCGCGCTCGGGAAGAGGCTGCGCGCAGATTTGCGCAGCGGAAGCTCAGAAGGGTGACGGTCAGGCGATCAATCGAGGCAGATTCGGGCGGTCGCCGGGCGCTGCGCAAAGCGCCGCACAATCCCTGCACAGCGGACACTTTTTGTATACAGCCTGGCCTGCTGCCCGCGTTCGCTCGGGCGTATCATTTAAAAATACTCAACAGCCAGGTAGACGGGAAGAAAGGAGTCGGCCGATAAGCCGGGTTCTGTCGAGGGCAATCATTCATCTGCGATACGCGTCGCCGCGTACCTCCAGCGACCTACCCGGGAGCACGTGTGGGCCACACGCGCGGACCGGATCCGAAGACCTGGCCCGCCTGCTCCCCTATTTGGTCTTGCTCCGGGCGGGGTTTGCCGTGCCGCCGAGTGTTGCCACCGGCGCGGTGCGCTCTTACCGCACCCTTTCACCCTTACCGGCCCCCTCCCGAAGGCGGGGGCTTAGGCGGTTTGCTTTCTGTTGCACTTTCCGTGGGCTCGCGCCCCCCAGGCGTTACCTGGCGCCGTGCCCTGGGAGCCCGGACTTTCCTCCACGCTTGCGCGCAGCGATTGCCTGGCCGACTCCGGCTGCGGATGGTGGCGACGAACGGCGGGCGAAGCAAGGGTGCCGGGAGAGAAAAACGGGGGAAACTCAGCACTGCAGCAATTGCTGCGGTGCTGAGTTTCACCTGTTTTTCTCTCCCGGCACCGCTCCGAGGCGCAGCGCGGTCTGGTAGAGGTCGCTGCGTTTGGCACCGGTGATGTGTGCGGCGATTTTTGCGGCCTGCGAGGGTGACAGTTCCTGGAGCAGCGCGCGCAACAGTGTCTCTGCATTCATTTCGCCGGCGTCGCTTGCGGCGGGTGCGGCGCCGCTGACGACGATGACGATCTCGCCGCGCGCCATGTCGTTGTCGCTCTGCGCCGCTTGGCCGAGCTCTGCGAGCGTGCCGCTGTACGTCGTTTCGAAGCGTTTCGTGAGCTCGCGACTGATCGCGGCTCGGCGCTCGCCGCCGAATGTCTGCGCCATGTCCTGCAACACTTCGGCGAGCCGGTGCGGCGCCTCGTAGAAGATGAGGGTTCGCTGTTCGCGCGCCAGCCGGCCGAGCCGCTCGATGCGCGCCGCGCTTTTCGCAGGCAAAAATCCCTCGAAGGCGAAGCGGTTTGTCGGCAGACCGGCCACCGACAGCGCTGCAATCGCCGCGCACGGACCTGGAATCGCAACGACTGCGATGCCGGCGCCGCGCGCAGCGGCGACGAGGTCGAACCCCGGATCGCTCACCAGCGGCGTGCCCGCGTCGCTGACGAGCGCAATCGACTCGCCGCCTGCAAGTCTTGCAACGAGCTCGGCGCTCTTCGCCGCCTCGTTGTGTTCGTGCAGCGACGTCAGCGTCGTGCCGATGCCGCAGCTCTGCAGCATTTGGCGCGTATGACGCGTATCCTCCGCCGCGATCAGCGCGACGCTCGCCAGCACCTCGCGGGCGCGCGGCGTGAGGTCGCCGAGATTGCCGATCGGCGTAGCGACGACGTAAAGGGTGCCTGGCATGAGAAGCGGTTAGCGGTTGGCGGTTGGTGGTTAGTGAAGAATCCTATAATGACGCGCGAGCCTTGGGTGATGCAGCGACGGAGTGGCCAGAGATGATCGGCAGGTCGGGATGCTTGAAACTCGCCGGCGCGGCGTTGCTCGCAGCACTGCTGGCGAGCGCGTGTACAGTGCCCGGCACGCAGCCCGGGCGCGAGCCGACCGATCGCCGGCTCGTGACGCAAGCGGAGAAGCTGTCGCGCGAGGGCGATCATCGTGGCGCCGCCCAGTCCTATGAGCAGGCGGCAGCGCAGGCTCCCGGCGAGCTGCGCGATCGCTTCCTGCTGCGCGCAGCGCGCGAATACGTGCGCGGCAATCAAGTCGATCAGGCCGGCACGCTGCTGAAGCAGGTCAGCACGACGCTGCCCGGCGCAGACTTCGCGTTGCGCGCCGCTGTCGCAGCGGAAATCGATCTGCAGCAGCAACATCCGGAACGCGCGCTCGCAGAGCTCGATCGCATTCCTCAACCTCTGCCGCGTGAAGATCTCTCCGACCTGCTCGCGCTGCGTGCGCGAGCGCTGTTCGCGACGAATCGGCCCGCTGCCGGCATCACGACTGCGCTCGAGCGCGAGCGCGGCCTGGACGGCCAGGACGAGATCCGCGACAACCGCCGGCTCATCTGGCGCGGCCTGCAGCAAAGCGCAGCGGGCAATGCGGATTTCTCCGCTCCGGCCGGATCGAGCGCGACGGTCACCGGCTGGCTCGAGCTCGGTCGTGCCGCGCTCACCGCCGCACGCAATCCATTCACGGCGAACGACGATCTCGCCGACTGGCGCGGCCGCTATCCGTCGCATCCTGCGAATGCGCTGCTGAACGAGGACGTGCTGCCCGAGCTAGGCGTCGGCCTCGCGTATCCGCCGCAGATCGGCCTGATCCTGCCATTGTCGGGCCGCCAGCAGGCAGCAGGCATCGCGGTGCGCGACGGCTTCCTCGCAGCATTGCTGCAGCAGGAGCAATCGCAACGCCCGGTGGTCAACGTGTACGACTCCGCTGAGATGGGCGCGACCACTGCGTATCGGCGTGCGATCGCCGACGGCGCGCAGTTCGTCGTCGGGCCGCTCACCAAGGACGACGTCACGGCGATCGCCACCTCGGGCGAGACTTCGGTGCTGACGCTCGCGCTCAACCAGACCGCGGAAGAGACCGTCGTGCCCTCGATGATGTTTCAGTTCGCGCTGGATCCCGAAGAAGAGGCGCGACAGGTTGCACAGCGCGTCACCGCCGACGGCCGCATGCGCGGCCTGCTGCTGCTGCCGAACAACGAGTGGGGCCAGCGGCTGTTCAAGGCGTTCGACACCGAGCTGAAGACGCTCGGCGGCACGATCGCAGCGATGCGCTTCTACGATCCCACCGAGCGCGACTACTCGCAGCCGATCACGAATCTGCTGCTCATCGATGAAAGCCGGGCACGCGCCAAGGCGCTCGGCACCGCGATCGGCACGCACCTGGAATTCGAGCCGCGCCGGCGCGCCGACGCGCAGTTCGTATTCGTCGGAGCGCAGCCGGTCCAGGGACGCTCGCTGCGTCCGGCGCTGCGCTTCCATCTCACCGAGGATCTGCCGGTCTATGCGACCTCCGACATCTTCGAGCCGGACGACGCGGCCAACACCGATCTCGAGGGCGTGATCTTTCCGGACATGCCGTGGGTCATCTCGCCCGACGCGGTATCCACGCAGCTGCGCACGGCGTTGAGCAAGCATTGGCCGGTGCGCGCACGCGGCCGCGGCCGCCTCTATGCGTTCGGCTTCGACGCGTACCGGCTGGTGCCGCTGCTCAAGGCCGGCAAGTTCGGCAACGCCAACACGGTTCCAGGCATGACCGGGCTGCTCTCGGTCGACAGCAAAGGCCGCGTGCACCGCGAGCTCGACTGGGCGCAGGTCGCGGGCGGCAAGCCGAGTCCGCTGAGCACCGCCGCCACCGCTGCTGCGAATTGACCGGAGGTCAGGCTGAAGCCTGACCCACAGGGAAGATATAAAGTGGGTCAGGCATCAGCCTGACTGTTGGAGAAAAGATCATGGACGATCGGCTACGCAAGGAAGCGGGCCGCGCCGGCGAAGCCGCGGCGCTGGCGTACCTGCAGCGCGCCGGGCTGCAGCTGCTGTTGCGCAATTTCAGGTGCAAGTCGGGCGAGATCGACCTGGTGATGCTGGACGGCACGACCCTGGCGCTCGTCGAAGTGCGTTATCGTTCGAGCGAGCAGTTCGGCGGCGCCGCCGCGTCGGTCACCTGGCGCAAGCAGCACCGGTTGATTCACGCAGCCGAATATCTGCTGCTCGCGCACAGCGAGCTGCGCCGCTACCCTGCGCGCTTCGACGTCGTCGCGATCTCGACGGCGCCGCAGTACACGATCGACTGGATCAAGGGCGCATTCAATGCTGGAAACGACGGCTGAAGTCACCTGTCCCTATTGCGGCGAGGCGATCACGCTGCTGCTCGACCTGTCGGTCGAGTCGCAGGCGTACATCGAGGATTGCAGCGTCTGCTGCCAGCCGATGAACGTCGCGTATCGCGCGGAGGACGGCGAGCTCGCGGAGCTCAGCGTGGAGGCCGGCGGCTGATGTGGCGGCGGCTGCGGATCATAGTCCTGCTGCTGATCCTGCTGTTCGTCGCGCTCAACACCTACTTCGATCGCGTGTATTCGACGGACTGGGACATTCCGTTGCGCGTCACCGTGTACCCGGTCAACGCCGACGGCAGCGAGGTCACGCAGCGCTACATTGCGAGGCAGTCGAGCGATGCATTCCAGCGCGTCGAGACGTTCTTCCAGGAGCAAGCGCAACGCTACAGGCTGCACATGGAGCGGCCGATCCGCTTGACGCTGGCGCCGCAACTGCACGAGTCGCCACCCACGCTCGAGCCGCGCGCAGGCAGACTCACGATCGTGCTGTGGAGCCTGCAGATGCGGTATTGGGCGTGGCGGGTGCCGCAGCCGCCGGGTCCCGCACCCGACATCAAGTTGTTCGTGCTGTATCACGATCCTGCCATCTCGCCTGCGGTACCGCATTCCGTCGGCTTGCAGAAAGGCCTGTTCGGCATCGTGCACGTGTTCGCGGACGGCAGCATGGCCGGCTCGAACGACACGATCGTCGCCCACGAGCTGCTGCACACGCTCGGCGCCAGCGACAAGTACGATCTGCGAACCAATCAGCCGCTGCTTCCCGACGGCTACGCCGAGCCCGATCGCCAGCCGCTGTATCCGCAGTCGCTCGCCGAGCTGATGGGCGGACGCATTGCGCTCTCGGCGACGCAGTCCTCGATCCCCGAGACGCTGCAGCAGGCCATCATCGGTCCGAAGACTGCCGCCGAGATCGGCTGGGGTAAGCGATGAGCGCGCTGCCGGAAGTTGCAGCGAGCCGCCTCGCATGCACGCAGCTCACGGTCGAGGTGGCCGGACGCACGCTGATCCGCGATCTGCAGCTCACGATCGCTGCCGGCACGGTCACGGCGATCCTCGGTCGCAACGGCGCGGGCAAGACGATGACGTTGCACACGCTCGCCGGTCTGCGACCTCCCGCTCGCGGCGTGGTCACACTCGACGGCCTGGAGCTTGCGCAATGGCCGCGTCGCGCGCTGGCGCGCAAGCTCGGCCTGCTCACGCAGACGACCGAAGATCCCTTCCCGTCGAGCGTTCTCGACAGCGTGCTCGTCGGCAGGCATCCGCACATCGACTTCTGGCGCTGGGAGAGCGACGCCGATCGCGCGATCGCCCGGGCCGCGCTCGCGTCCGTTGCGGTCGCGGATCTCGCCGAGCGCCAGGTCGACACGCTGTCGGGCGGCGAGCGCCGCCGCGTTGCGTTGGCAACGCTGCTCGCTCAGGACCCGGCAGCGCTGCTGCTCGACGAGCCGATCAATCATCTCGACCCGCATCACCAGCTCGACGTGCTCAAGCTGCTGCGCGACCAGGCGCGCGCCGGACGAACGGTCGTCATGAGCCTGCACGACGCGGGACTCGCGGCGCGCTTCTCGGACCATGCGCTGCTGATGTTCGGCGACGGCGCATGGCTGAGCGGACCGACCGGCGAAGTGCTCACGCCCGCGACGATGACGCAGCTCTACGGCGTCGCGGTGCGCGAGATTGCCTGGGAGGGAGGCCGGACGTTCGTGGCGGAGTAGCGGATGTCGGCTACAGGAAGGCCTGCAACACTTCGTCGTGCAAGCGGCCGTTGCTGGCGAGCACGGAGCTGGTGTCGAGATCGGGCGCGCGGCCGTCGAGGTCCGTGAAGCGGCCGCCGGCGGCTTCGACGATGACGGCGAGCGCAGCGATGTCGAGAATGTTCACGTCGGATTCGATGACCACCTCGATCTTGCCCGCCGCCAGCAGGTGATAGTGCAGGAAATCGCCGTAGCCGCGGATACGCTGCGCGCGCGTGACCAGCTTGCCGAAGCGCGCCCAGCGCGCACCGCTCGCGAGCGTCTTCAGGTTGCCCGTCGAGATCGCACCGGCTTCGAGCGACGCGATGTCGCTGACTTTGATCGGCTCGTCGTTGAGCCACGCGCCGCTGCCGGTCTCGGCATACGCCAGCTCGCCATAGATCGGCGCCGAGGAGACGCCGACGATCAGCCGGCCGCGTTGCATGAGCGCGATCTGCGTCGAGAAGAACGGATACTCGCGCACGAACGCCTTGGTGCCGTCGATCGGATCGACCAGCCACAGGTACTCCGCGTCGAGCGCGCTCTGGCCGGTTTCCTCGCCGTAGAAGCCGTGCGCCGGGAAGCGCTCGGCGATGATGCCGCGGATCACCTGCTCGGTCTCGACGTCCGCCTGCGTGACCGGCGACTTGTCGGACTTCAGCGTGACGTGCAGATTGCGCTGGTAGTAACGCCGGATGACTTCTGCGCCGGCGCGCGCTGCATCGAGTGCAGTCGTCAGGAACGGTGAGTGGGCCATAGCCGAACTCTACCGTGCCTTCACCGGTACTGCGATGCCTGCAACTACCAGCGTCACGGCGTCGCACAGCGCAGCTATCTCCTGGTTCAGGCGGCCCTGCTCGTCCTGGAAGCGCCGTGCCAGCGCCGACGCCGGCACGATGCCCGAGCCGACCTCGTTCGAGACGAACAGCGCGACCCCGCGAAACTGCTGCAACCACTCCATCAGCGCAGTGCGCTCGGCTTCCCAGCGCGGCAAGGCCGCGTTCGGCGTCGCTGCGTCGAAGTCGGCCAGCACTGCATTCGACAGCCACAGCGTCAGGCAATCGACCAGCAGGATTGCTTCCGCTTGAGCGCGCAGCGCAGCGGCAAGATCGGCAGGCGCTTCGACCGTTCGCCACGACTGCGGACGCTCCGCGCGATGCCGCTGGATTCTGTCGCGCATCTCTGCATCGAGCGCTTGCGCCGTCGCGACGTACACGACCGGACGCCGCTGCTCGCCGGCAAGCCGGCTCGCGAGCGTAATCGCATGATTTGTCTTGCCCGAGCGCGCGCCACCCAGAATGAGATGTCGTTCAGGCATCATGTCGTTCATGACGGCCATGATAACCACCCAGACTCTGCAACGCCGGCTCGATACGCGCACCAAGCCGCAAGGCTCGCTGGGCGTGCTCGAATCGCTCGCGCTCCAGCTCGGCTCGGTGCTGCAAACCGAAACGCCCGTGCTGCGCGCGCCGGCAATGTTCGTATTTGCTGCCGACCACGGCATTGCCGCTGACGCTGTCAGCGCCTATCCGCAGGCCGTTACTGGGCAGATGCTGGAGAACTATCGCAGCGCCGGCGCCGCGATCAACGTGCTCGCGCGTCAGCATGGCTTGTCGTTGACGGTCGTCGATGCAGGCGTCATTCCGATCGCAGCGAGCGGCGCGCGTCCGCCGAGCTGGATCGCCGCGGGCACGCGCAACTTCCGCGTCGAGCCGGCAATGAGTGCGGCGCAATGCACCCGCGCGATCGAGACCGGGAGAGTTCTGGCGACGGATGCAGTGGCTCGCGGATCGAACGCGCTGTTACTGGGCGAGATGGGGATCGGCAATACGTCGTGCGCTGCGCTGCTGCTGCACCGTCGCACCGGCTGGCCGCTCGCAGAGTGCGTCGGGCGCGGTACCGGACTGGACGATCCCGCTCTCGATCGCAAACGACAACTGCTCGACGAAGCGTCTGCGCGCCGCACCGGCGCGCTGTCGCCGCTCGAGACCTTGATCGAATTCGGCGGCTTCGAGATCGCGATGCTCGCCGGCGCGCTGCTCGAAGTCGCGCGCCATCGCTGCATCGTGGTCGTCGACGGCTTCGCGGTGAGCGTCGCGGCATTGCTGGCGATCGAGATGGATCCGCGCGTCCGCGCTCATTGCATCTTCAGTCATTGCTCGGCGGAAATCGGCCACCGCAGGCTGCTCGAGCATCTGCAAGCGCAGCCGCTGCTGGATCTGCGCCTGCGGCTCGGCGAGGGCTCGGGCGCAGCGCTCGCGTGGCCGCTGATCGACTCGGCGGCGCGGCTCATGACCGAGATGGCGAGCTTCGAATCCGCGGGCGTCGCCGACCGCGCGCGCAATGACTGAGATCCGCCTGCTGCTCGCGGCAGTGCAGTACTTCACGCGCATTCGTGTGCCCGCGTGGGTCGGTCACTCGCAGCAGGGACTGGCGGGAGCTGCGCGCTATTTTCCCGCGATCGGGTTGCTGGTCGGTGCCAGCGGCGCGGCCACGTTGTGGCTCGCGAGTCTGGTGCTGCCTGCGCCGCTGCCGGCGATTCTCAGCCTGCTCGTGACGATCCTGATGACCGGCGCGATTCACGAGGACGGCCTCGCAGACACCTGCGACGGACTCGGCAGCGCGACGACGCGCGAGCGCGCGCTCGAAATCATGAAGGACCCGCGCATCGGCGCATTCGGTGCGATCGCACTCGTGCTCGCAGTGCTGCTGAAGGTCGCGGCGCTGAGCCTCATGCCAGTCTCGACTGCGATGGCGGCGCTCGTCGCGGCGCACGCGTTCTCGCGATTCTGTGCTGTTCTCGTGATCGCGGCAGGCAACTACGTCGGAAGCGGCGAACGCTCGCGAGCAGCGCCGGTAGTCGATCGCACGAAGATGAGCGACGTGTTGATCGCATCGTCGTTCGCGCTGCCCGCGCTGGTGCTCTGCGGACGCAACGCAATCGCCGCCGCCATCGTTGCGCTCGCGCTCGCCGCGCTGCTGTTCCGCTGGTGCGTGCGGCGGATCGGCGGCTACACCGGCGACACGCTCGGCGCGACGCAGCAGCTCACGGAGATCGGGTTTTATGTCGCGCTGCTCGCGGCGCAAACCCATCCGCTATAAGCGCCGCGAATGACGGCCTGAAGCCGCACCCGCTCCCCTTGACGGCAAAGCGCCTGCGGCTCATTCTCCGCGCGCGCGACAAGTTCCCCCTGTGGGATTCAAAGGGAACTCGGGTGTAACGCCCGGGCTGCCCCCGCAACTGTAAGTGGTGCGCCGCGCGTCGAGACCACTGGACCTGCAGCAACTGCCGGCCCGGGAAGGTGACGCGAGGGACTTCAGCCACGAGCCAGGAGACCTGCTTGCCGCTGTCGTCCATCTTTCAGCCGGGGTGTGCTGAACGAGCGGGAGTTCCCGAGCGGCGACCGGTCCCGGCCAGCGATGGCCGGGGGTTAGCAGTCCTACTGGAGCTTTCGCACATGTCCGCCTCTTGCGTCTCGTTACGGTGTATTCCCTTTGTAGTCTCGGGCCTGTTCGCGCCCGTCGCGTTCGGCGCCGATCCGTCCGTCAAGGACGAGCTCGAGCGCGTCGTCGTCACTGCGAACCGCGCGGAGCAGCCGCTCGCGCGCGTCGGCGATTCGGTGACGCTGATCGAGCCTGCCGAAGTCCGTGCCAGTCAGAAGCTGATGGTGTCGGATCTACTCGCGACCACGCCCGGCATCACTGTCAGCCGCAACGGCGGCCTCGGTACGTCGACGCAGCTGCGCATCCGCGGCGCGGAGTCCGACCAGACCGTCGTGCTGATCGACGGCGTCAAGCTCAACGATCCCTCCGCGGCGGGCGGCGGCTTCGATTTCGGCCACCTGCTGACCGACGACTACATGCGCATCGAAGTGCTGCGCGGCCCGCAATCCGTGCTGTGGGGCAGCCAGGCGATCGGCGGCGTCGTCAACATCGTCACGACAGTTCCCGAAGGGCCGCTGCTGACTGCATATTCCGCCGAAGCCGGCGAGCGCGGCTCGGCTGCAGTACAGGCACGCGCCGAATCCGGCGGCGAGCGCTTCGCATGGCGTATCGCGGGGCAGTACCTCACGACCGACGGCATCTCCACGCTGAACGACGATCGCGGCGGTCGCGAGAAGGACGGCTATCGCAACGTCGGCGCCAACCTGCGCGGGCTGTGGCGCATCACCGATGCCGTTTCCGCCGAGCTGCGCACCACCTACAGCAGCGGGCGCAACGACTTCGACGGCTTTCCGCCACCGAACTTCGAGCTCACCGACACACGCGACTACGGCGACACCGACGAGCTGGTCGCCTACGCCGGCCTCAACGCAACGACGTTCGGCGGCAAGCTGCAGAACCGTTTCGGCTTCGCGTACACCGATACCGATCGCGAGAACATCGACCCCGACTCGCCGGTGCGGACCACGTTCGATGCCAGCGGCAGCAACAAGCGCTGGGAGTACCAGGGCACGCTGACGCTCACCGACCGGGTCGGCGGCGTGTTCGGCCTGGAATCCGAGCGCTCCGAGCTCGACACGCGATCGCCGAGCACGTTCGATCCGAACCCCGTGCCGCTCGTGCACGACGCGCAGCTCGACAGCGTCTACGCGCAGATCAACGTCGCGCCGCTCGAAACGCTGTCGCTCACCGGCGGCGTGCGCTACGACGATCACGACACGTTCGGCGACGAGACCACGGGCCGCGCAACGCTCGCGTGGGCCGCAACGCCGACGACCATCGTGCGCGCAACCTACGGCGAAGGCTTCAAGGCGCCGACCTTGTTCCAGCTGTTCAGCGAATTCGGCAACGCGGATCTCGCGCCCGAGCGCTCGGACGCGTGGGATGCGGGCATCGAGCAGCATCTGCTGAATGATGCGCTGGTGCTGTCGGCCACCTACTTCGGCCGCGACACGCGCGGCATGATCGATTTCGTCTCGTGCTTCCCGGCCGTCGATCCGCGCTGCGCGAGCCGGCCGTTCGGCTTCTACGACAACGTGCAGAAGACCGAGGCCGACGGCGTCGAGCTGGGGCTGGTCGCGCGGGTCGGCGAGCGGCTGCGCTTCGACGTGAACTACACCGACATGGAAACCACCAATCGCGGCAGCGAGAACTTCGGCCTGGAGCTGGCGCGCCGTCCCAACCAGACGCTCAACGGCGAGCTGACGTACGACTGGGCCTTCGGCCTGACGACGACCGTCGCCGTCACGCACGCCGGCAGAAGCTTCGACGACGCGGCGAACACCGTGGTCAACGACGGCTACACCGTGGTCGACTTGCGCGCAGCACTCGCGTTGCGCGACGACCTCGAGCTGTACGGCCGCCTGGAGAACGCATTCGACGAGGAGTACGAGACCATCGCGCGTTACGGCACGCCGGGTCGCGGATTCTTCGTGGGAGTGCGCCAGACTTTCTAGGATGTACACCGAGACGCAGATCGCAGCGGGCCGCTTCGCGCATCACGGCGGGCGGCTCGGCGTCGCGCGCTCGTTGTTCCCCGACGTACCGCAGCCGTGGGTTGACCTCTCGACCGGGATCAATCCGCGGCCCTATCCGGCGCCGCGAGCCTCGCACCGGGCGCGCAATCGCCTGCCGGAGCCCACTGAGCTGGCACGCCTCGAAGCGCTCGCCGCCACGGCGTTCGGTGTCGACGACCCGTCACGCGTCGTTGCCGCTGGAGGCACCGAGTGCGCTCTGCGTCTGCTGCCGCACATCCTGAATCTGCACGCCGCCGCGATCGTCGGCCCGACGTATGGATCGCACGCCGACGCATGGACGCGCGCCGGCGCGCCGACTGAAACGATCGGTCGCGAAGCAGTTCACCAGCATGCGCAGCGAGCGGTCTGTCTCACGATCGTCAATCCCAACAACCCCGACGGTCACCTCGTCGAGCGTGCGCAGCTGCTCGAACTGCACGGCTCGCTGAGCCGGCATGGCGGCGCGCTGGTCGTGGACGAAGCATTTGCGGAGGTCGTGCCGCAAGCAAGCATCGCCGCCACAGCTGGCAGCGCCGACGCGCCGCGACTCGTCGTGCTGCGCTCGTTCGGCAAGTTCTTCGGCCTTGCTGGCTTGCGGCTGGGCTTCATCGTCGCGGCGCCGTCGATCGCAGCCGCGCTTCGCGGTCTCATCGGCGAATGGCCGGTGTCGAGCGACGCTCTCGCTGCAGGGCTCGCGGCGTATGCAGACCGACGCTGGGCCGAGAGCGAGCGGATGACGCTGCAGAAGTCGGCACAGCGCCTCGACAAGCTGCTCGCAGCGAGCGGCTTCGAGATCGCAGGCGGAACTTCGCTGTTTCGTCTGGCACGCGCGGCCAATGCGCGCCAGCGTTTCACCGCGCTGCTCGCAGCCGGCATCCTGGTTCGCCCGTTCGACTTCGATCAGCAGCTCCTGCGTTTCGGGCTGCCGCGCGGGCGCGATCAATGGCGTCGGCTCGCGACCGCGCTGGGAAAGCTCTGATGCCGCGCTTCGCATACGCGTCGTGGCTGTGCGTCGCGGTACTCGCAGCGAGCACAGCCGCGCGAGCGGATGAGGCGCCCCACCCTGCGCCATCGCGCATCGTGTCGCTGAACCAGTGCCTCGACGCGATCCTGGTCGAGCTCGTGCCGGCGCAGCGCATCGCGGCGGTGAGCCATTACGCGCGCGATCCGCTCGTCTCGGCCATCGCAGACCGGGCGGCACATCTGCCGATCACCTACGAAACCGCGGAAGAGATCGTCGCGCTGCGTCCCGATCTCGTGCTGGCCAGCCGGCACTCGGCGATTGCCACCCGCAGTGCCTTGCGACGCGTCGGCATCCAGTACGAGCTGTTCGAGGTGCCGTTTTCGGTGCCGGAAAGCGTCGCGCAGATCCGGCGCATTGCCGAGCTGGTCGGCAATCGTGCAGCCGGCGAAGCGCTGGTCGCGAAGATCGAAGGCGCGATCGAGGCCGCGCGCCTGCCGACCGGCGCGCCGCGCCTGACCGCTGCCGTCTACGGCACCGGCGGCCTGACGGCGGGCTCGAACACCGTAACGGACGAGCTGATGCGGGCCGTCGGCTTCGACAACCTCGCCGCGCGCTACGGCATCGAGCTGCACATGCCGATCCCGCTGGAGCTGATCGTCGCGCAACCGCCGGACCTGTTGCTGGTCGGCGATATTCCGGCAGCGGCAGGCATGCAGCCTGCGCGCGTCGTTCAGCACCGCGCGCTGCGCAAGCTGCCGTCGATGCGACGCACGTTCCCGGCGCGTTTCATGTACTGCTCCGGTCCGACGATCGTCGAAGATCTCGCCGAGCTCGTCGCGGCGCGCGACTCCCTCCATGCAATAGCGCAAGCGAGGGCTGCGCGATGAGCACGCCGCGCTGGCTCATGCCGACCCTCCTGATCCTCGTGCTGGTGCTCACGGCCGCTTCGATCGCAATCGGGCGCATCGTGCTGGACTGGAACGTGTGGCTCGAGCAGGACGCGATCAGTCGTACGATCCTGCTGGAGCTGCGGCTGCCGCGTGCGCTGCTCGGTGTCGTGATCGGCGCGGCGCTCGGCCTCGCCGGCGCAGCGATGCAAGGCTACCTGCGCAATCCGCTCGCGGATCCGGGCACGCTCGGCGTTTCGTCGATGGCAGCGCTCGGCGCCGTGCTCAGCATCTTCTTCGGCGTCGCCGGCTTGCACCCTTCGGTCCTGCCGTTGAGCGGCGTTGCCGGCGCGATGATCGGCATGCTCGCGTTGTTCCTGCTCGCGGGCCGGACGGCCAGCACGCTCACGCTGGTGCTCTCCGGTGTGATCCTCAGTGCGATCGCGATAGCGGGTATCGCACTCGTGCTGTCGCTGTCGCCGAGCCCGTGGGCAGCGGGAGAAATCGTGCGCTGGATGCTGGGTGCGCTCGCCGACCGCAGTCTCGACGACCTCGCCCTGTCGACGCCGCTGATCGTCGTCGGCGCGATCCTGATCCTGAACAGCCGGCGCGCGCTCGATGCGCTGACGCTGGGCGAGACCGGCGCGCGCTCGCTCGGCATCGATCTCGGCCGTACGCAATTGCAGCTCGCGTCCGGCGTCGGACTGGTCGTCGGCGCGAGCGTCGCGGTGTCGGGCATCATCGGGTTCGTCGGACTCGTCGTCCCGCATCTGCTGCGACCGCTGGTCGGCGCGCGGCCCGCTGCCTTGCTCATCCCCAGTGCGATTGGCGGCGCGGTGCTGGTCCTCGCGGGCGACGTCGTCGTCAGGCTCCTGCCGGGCGGCTCGGAGCTGCAGCTCGGCGTCGTGATGTCGCTGATCGGCGCGCCGTTCTTCTTCGCACTGCTGTACTCGATGCGCAGGCAAGTTACATGAAGATCGATTCCAGTCTGAGCGTCGCGGGCCTGAGCTTCGAGCGCGGCGAGCGTCGCATCCTCGATGCCGTCAGCGTGCAGTTCGAGTCGGGCGCCGTGACCGCGGTGCTCGGTCCAAACGGCGCGGGCAAGTCCACGCTGCTCGGTTGCATGGCCGGCCTGCTGCGCCCGTCGCTCGGCTCCGTCGACCTCGACGGCAAGCCGCTCATCGCACTGCCCGCGGACGAGCGCGCGCGCCGCATTGCCTTCCTGCCCCAGATCCCGGAGGTCTCGTGGCCCGTCGAGGTCGCCACGCTGGTGGCGCTCGGCCGGATTCCGTTTCGGCGTCTGGCCAGCGACGCGGACAACGAAGCCGCGGTGCGACGTGCGATGCAGGTGACGCACACCGCGCAATGGTCGCAGCGCACGGTCACGACGCTCTCGGGCGGCGAGCGTGCGCGGGTATTGCTGGCACGCGTAATCGCCGGCGAGTCCGACTGGATTCTTGCCGACGAGCCGTTCGCGGGGCTCGATCCCGCGCACCAGTTCGAAGCAGCGGATCTGCTGCGCTCGCTCGCGGCGCAGGGTCACGGCGTCGTGCTGACGATTCACGATCTCGCGCTGGCCGCACGCATCGCTGACCGCGTCGTGATCCTGCATCGCGGCCGGATCGTCGCGGATGGCGAGCCGGAAGCGGCGCTCACGCCAGCCACGTTGCGTGAGGTGTATGGGATCGAAGCGCAATGGCTGTCGGTGCGCGAGCGGGGCGCGCCGCTGATTGCGATCCACGGCCGCCATGCCGGTTGAACCGTGGCTGCTGGCGACAGCGCTCGTCGCCGAGGCGTGCGTCGGCTACCCGCAAGCCGTGTACGCACGCATCTCGCACCCGGTGGTATGGATCGGCCGCTTCATCGATGCTCTGGAACGGCGGTGGAACGATCCGGCAAGCAGCGACATCGCCCGTCGCGCGCTCGGCATCGTCGCAATGATGCTGGTCGCCGGGTCCGCCGGTGCCGTGGGCTACGCGATCCAGACGAGCGCAGAGCAGTTGCCGTTCGGAACTGTCGTGATCGCCTTGATCGCAACCGCGGGTCTCGCGCAGCGAAGCCTGTACGTTCACGTGCGCGATGTGCTGCGCCCGCTGCTTCGCGATGATCTGCCGGCGGCACGCGTGGCGGTATCGAAGATCGTCGGGCGCGATACCGCAACGCTCACGGCGTCGGGCATAGCAGCTGCTGCAATCGAGAGCCTCGCGGAAAGCTTCAACGACGGCATCGTGGCGCCGGCGTTCTGGCTCGCGATCGGCGGCCTGCCGGGCTTGTTCGCATACAAGGCGCTCAACACGGCCGACAGCCTCATCGGTCATCGCGAGCCGCGCTGGCGCATGTTCGGGTGGGCAGCAGCGCGTGCCGATGACGTCGCGAACCTCGTGCCAGCGCGTCTCGCAGGATTGCTGATCGTGATTGCCGGCCGCGGCGGATTGGGCGTGATGTGGCGCGACGCGTCGCGGCACGCGTCACCCAATGCCGGGTGGCCGGAAGCAGCGATGGCCGGCGCGCTGCGCGTCGAGCTCGGCGGCGCCGCGACGTACGACGGCGTGCTGCACGACCGTCCGCAGTTCGGCGCCGGTCGTCGGCCGGATAGCAGCGATCTCGCGCGAGCGTTGCGGATCTACGTAGCAGCGTGCGCGTTGTTGTGGGCACTCGCACTGCTGCTTGCCTCAATCGCTTGAGCAGTGCAACTTAGCTTTCGACCGGGAAATCCAGGAGCAGTCATGGGCCATCGCTTGAGCAAGATCTACACCCGCACCGGCGACGACGGCACCACCGGCCTGGGCGACGGCTCGCGAGTGCCGAAGACGCACGGGCGCATCGAGGCGTATGGCACGGTCGACGAGGCGAACAGCGCGCTCGGCGTCGTGCTCGCGGTGCCGGGCTTGCCGCCGGCGGTGACCGAAGCGCTGACGAAGATCCAGCACGAGCTGTTCGATCTCGGCGGCGAGCTTGCCGTGCCCGGCTATCGCGCGATCCTCGACAGCCACATCGACCAGCTCGAGCAATGCCTCGACGGCTTCAACGAGCCGCTGCCGCCGCTCAAGGAATTCATCCTGCCCGGCGGCGGACCTGCTGCCGCTGCTTGTCACGTTGCACGCGCGATCACACGACGCGCGGAACGCTCCACGTGGGCGCTGGCGCAGACTGAGGAAGTGGCGCCGGAAGTGATGCGTTATCTCAATCGCCTGTCCGATTTGTTGTTCGTCGTCGCGCGCGTGCTGGCGAGACACGAGAATGGACAGGAAGTGCTGTGGAAGAGGAAGGCCTGAGCGGGATCTCTAGCCCCGGTCCGCCATGCGCCGCGGCAGCGGATCGAGCCGGATCGTCATCTCGTATTCCAGCTCCGGAGCGACGATCAAGGAAGCTTCGAGACGGTTGACGGCGACCGGCCGCACCGTCGCGCCGTGCACCGAGTGCGTGATCATGAAGCTGTGGTATTCGCCGGCGTGCGTCGCCGCGAATTGCACCAGGATGTTCACGACGTGCGGCTCGCTCTCCTCGTTGATGCGCTCGTCGCAGATCACGCAGTACGCCTGATCGGGCGGCACCGCGGCGAACGCGCCGGTGCTGTGCAGCTCGCCGAGGAAACGTCGCACCTGCCCGGTCACCCGCGCCCACACGACTTCGTCGCCGGGACGCAGCACGCACCAGCGGGTGCCGCGCTCGATCGAGTTGACCACGAACAGCGCGAAGCGGCGCAGCGAAAGATATGACCAGTCCGACGACGCACTGGCGCCGCACGCGAGCGTTCGCAGCGGCGGGCGCTCGCGATCGGCGCTGCGCACTGCCTGCAGCACATTGACGCCGTGCGCGGCGAGCGACCAGCGATCGGCAGCGGCGACTTCGCAAGCCAGGCGTGCGCCGGCACGCAACAGCGGCTCCGGATCCTGCGCAGCGATCGCTGCCGAGACGGCCTCGCCCGTGCGCGACAAGAGCCCGGCGACTGCGCCGCCGTTGCCGAACGTCTCGATGCGGCCGCGCAGCCGGTCGGTCGCTGCGACACGCGGGAAGAACATCAACGCATGATCGCTGTAGAAATTCAGCCGCTTCAGCCCGCGCACGGTTTCGGCAGCGCTGTCCCATGCGGCCGGCGGATCGACGATCAGCATCGCGCGGCGCTGACGACAGAACTTCGCCGCGACGAGCACCGTGCTCACGCCGATATCGGCGGTCCGCGTCAGCGGCGGTATATATAGGAATGCGAGCTCGTCGACGTCGGTGAGCGCGAACAGGCCCGAGCGCCGCGTCGCAGAGCCGATCACGTCGTAGTCGGTGATCGGGCGGCCGTCGTCGCCGTCGGGGTTCGAGCTGATGTAGCCGACCGGCAGGTTCGTGCCCGGCATCAGCGTGCGATCGGGACGCACCGCAGGCACTGCGCCGCGCACGCTGGCGAGGCTGGATTCGAGCAGCACGGTGGCGACGAAGCGCGGCGACGCAGGATCGATCGACAGCGCGCGAAACGTCTCCTGCGCCTCGATGCGCTCCGAGCCGGGCGAGCGCACGCGCTGTACGACCAGGTTGAATCGTTGCTCGTCGTCGGCGTCGATGTGGTCGTAGTCGATCGAGGCGCGCAGGAACTCGCGTGTGCCGGGGGCACGCGCTTCGAGCTGCAGCCGCTCGCGACCGCAACGCAGCGACAGCGTCACCGGCGCCGCGCCGTTGGCGACACGGACCACGACGGCCTGGCGTCCGCCCTGCTCGAAGAAATGCTCGACCGCGTAGGACAGCGGGCTCGGCTGCCACAGGCCGCCGAACTCCTGCTGAAAATCCGCGAAGCTCTGAATGTTGACCGGCCGGTTGACCGGACCGCGCAGCGTGCGGCCGACGAATGCCGTCAAATGCGCGCTTGCGCGTGCGATCGGCTGCTCGGCGCCCGGCGTTTCAGTGATCTGGATACCTGCGAGCGAGCGCTCGGGCACCGGGACTCCCTCTTATTGTTGGCGCGCTAAATTAGCACAAGGAAACCGCGCGCTGGGGAGGTGTCGGGGGAGCTTACAAGTGACTAGAGACTGCGGGTGTTGAAGGTATCGCAGGACTCGACCTTGCCCTGCTCGAACCCGCGCTTGAACCAGCGCACGCGCTGCTCCGAGCTGCCGTGCGTGAACGATTCGGGCGAGACGTAGCCGCGCGATTGCTGCTGCAGCCGATCGTCGCCGACCGCGGCGGCGGCATTGAGACCTTCCTCGACGTCGCCCGATTCGAGCAGCTGCCGCGAGCGGTCGGCGTTGTGCGCCCAGATGCCGGCAAAGCAATCCGCCTGCAATTCCTGTCGCACCGACAACGCGTTCGCTTCGGCCTCGCTCGCGCGCTGACGCGCCGCCATGGTGCGCTCGGAAATGCCGAGCAGCGTCTGCACGTGATGCCCGACTTCGTGCGCCACCACATAGGCCTGCGCGAAATCGCCGGGCGCGCCGAAGCGGCTCTGCAGGTCCTGGTAGAAGGACAGATCGATGTACAGCTTGTGATCGCCCGGGCAGTAGAACGGTCCGACCGCCGCCTGCGCGAAGCCGCATGCCGACTCGACCGCGCCCGAGAACAGCACCAGCGTCGGTTCCTCGTAGGTGCGCCCGGCCGCGTTGAAGATGGCGTGCCACGTGTCTTCGGTGTCCGCCAGCACGAACGAGATGAACTCGCGCAGGTGCGCTTCCTCCGGCGATTCCTGGTACGGCACCTGCTCCGCCTGCTGCGACGGTTGCTGCACGCCCTGCAGCACGACCGATGGATCGACGCCGAAGTACATTGCCACCAGCGCCAGCAACACGCCGCCCAGGCCGATGCCGCCGGCTTTGCCGAAGCGCATGCCGCGACGATCTTCGATGTTCTGGCTGGTCCGCCGGCCTTCCCAACGCATTGGGACCCTCGCAAGCAAGTGATGGCGTGATGGGGACTCCATCACTCTACGCTATACGGGCTGCGAGACGGGCGAGTTCCTTGAGGCCTGGCCTGCGACCTGCGAGTACAGGCCGGCGAGGCGATCCGCCATCGCAGTCGCCGACCACGTAGCCGCATAGGCGCGCGCCTCGGCGGACATCGCCGCACGCCGCTGCGGGTCGTTGAGCAGCTCCACGACGATCCTGGCAAATTGTTCCTCGTCGTCGGGAGCGGCCCGGGCGCCGCGCTGCGGGGTGACGATGTCGGCGGTGCCCATGTGGGTCGTGGAGACGACCGGCACGCCGAGCGCCATCGATTCGAGCAGCACCAGCCCCTGGGTTTCGGTGCGCGAGGAGAAGACGAACAGGTCGCCGGCGCGATAGCAGTCGAGCAGCTCGCGCTCGCGCGACAGGTAACCGACGAAGCGCACGCGCTGCTCGATCCCGAGCGTGCGCACCTGTGCCTTGCAGGAAGCGAGCGCCGGCCCTTCGCCAGCGACGATCAGCACGGTATCCGGCTTGCTGCGCATCACCAGCGCGAACATGCGGAACAGGAAGTCGATGTTCTTCTCGTGCGCGATGCGCCCGACGTGCACCAGCACCGGCTGATCGGGCCGGATGCCGAGCTGAGCACGGAAGCGCGCGCCGTCGCCGCCGGCGAACCGCTCCATCTCCATGCCGGTCGGAATGATGTGCATCGGACAGCGCACGCCGTAGTCGAGCAGCGCCTGCTCCATCGCGCGCGAAGGGACGACCAGCGCGTCGAGCACGTTGCACTGGGAGACCGTGAAGCGGCGCGCGACGAAGCGCATCACGGCGCGCGGCATCAGCGGCACGTAGTGATGCAGGTACTCCTCGAAGTAAGTGTGATAGGTCTCGATCACCGGCACACGCAGCGCACGCGCCAGCGCGGTGCCCTGGTAGTGCGCGATGAAAGGCGTCTGGATGTGCACCAGGTCGGGCTCCAGGCGCTCGAGTTGCGGACGCAGCGCGCGGATCGCGCCGAGCTTCATCGCCCGGTCTTCGGGGTCGCGCGGCAGGTAGCGCGACGGGACGCGCAGGATGCCGTCCTCGTGGTCGAAGCGGCCGGCCGGGTACTCCGGCGCGATCAGGAAGGTCTCATGGCCGGCGGCATGCAGGCCGCGGCGGAAGGTCTGGATGGAAGTGGAAACGCCGTTGATCCGCGGAAAATAGACGTCCGAGATCATCAGGATGCGCATGCCGGCTCCGGCGGGTCGTTAAGTCCGCCGGCAGGGTATGACCTTCGGATGACAAGCAGATGTCAGGCTGAAGCCTGACTGCTTCAACGCGATCCTGCTGTAGCGCCCGCGGTGCCGGTCGGCGCCGGTGCAGGCTTGGTCGCGGTCTTCTTCGCCGCCTTCGGCGCGGGCTTCTTCGGCAACGGTGTGCCGTCGCGAGCCGCTTCGAATTCCTCGGCGGTGTAGTACATCTCTTCGCTGCCGTTCCAGTTCGCGCCCGGGGGCACGCGATTCTCGACGTGGCGTGCGGCCGTGACGTACGCATCCAGCGTCACGCCCTTCGGCTTCGAGACCGGCAGCGCGATGCCGCGCGGCTGCGCCATCAGCCCGTTCACCGCCTCGAGATCGATCGCAGCGCCGTGCTCCTTCACCTTCTTCCACATGTCGTCGGAGATCGCGGCGTTCAGCAGCTTGTCGGCGGCCTTCGGATGCTCGCGCTCGTCATCCTCCATCACCGGGAACGCCTGCACGTACAGCGCGCCGTCGTGCCAGCCGAAGACGAACGGCTGGTTGACCACCGTCACCTTCGTGCCGACCGGAATCTTGCCGTACAGCTCCGCGATGTCCTCGGGATAGAAGCGCATGCAGCCGTGGCTGGAGCGCAGCCCGACGCCGTACGGCTTGTTGGTGCCGTGGATCAGGTAGCTCGGCCAGCCGAGCGTCATCATGTACGTGCCGAGCGGATTATCCGGGCCCGGCGGCACCTTCGAGGGCAGCGGGTCGCCCGCTTCCTTGTGCTCCTTGCGGACCGAGGCGGGCGGGAACCAGGTCGGGTTGGTGCGCTTGCCGGTGACCTTGGTCGTGCCTTCCGGCGTCTGCCAGCCGACCTTGCCGATGCCGATCGGATGCGTGATGACCGTCTGCGGCTCGCCTTCCTTGACCTTCGGGAAGTAGAAGACGCGCAGCTGAGCGAGGTTGATCACCAGCCCTTCGCGCGGCGCGGCGGGCAGCACGAACTGCGTTGGCAGCACGATCTCGCGACCCTCGCCCGGCACCCACGCATCGACGCCGGGATTGGCGCGCTGGATTTCCTCGAAGCCGAGATTGAAACGCCGCGCGATGTCGGGAAGCGTGTCCTCGCCCATCACCTTGGTGATCTGCAGCTCGCCGACGACCGAATCATCGGGCGAGGCGATCTGGAACATGTGCGTCGCGAGCGGCTCGTGGATCGTCGGCGGCGCGGGCGGGGGCGGCGGCGGCTCTTCGTGCTGACGCTGGATCAGTTGGCAACCGGCGAGGCTCAGCGCGAGACAGACAGCAGTCAGACGAGCGGCGGTCGGCAGATTCATGGGGGCATTATTACCTGTTTGGCGGGGCCGGGTCATATGTGTCCGTCCCCCTACAGCACCACGGGCCGGTTCGGCAGCTCGTCGCGATCCACCGCGGGGAAGTGACGCGCGATCAGCGTGCCGACGGCGTGAATCCCCTCGACGATTGCCTGGCGGGGCACGCCCCGCGCGAACGCCTGCTCCATGCGGCGGCACACCTCGCCCCACTCCTGCTCGGTCACTCGCCCGTTGAAGCCGCGATCGGCGACGATCTCGACGTCCCGGTCCGCCCAAGACACGTAGATCAGCACACCGTTGTTTGCCTCGGTGTCCCACATGCCGAGGCGCGCGAACACGTGCACCGCATGCTGACGCGGCGTGACGCCGCGCATCACGTCGATCGCCCCGCGGCTCGCTTCGACGGCGAAGCGAATCTCGCCGCCGTGAGCGCGCTCGGTGTCGGTAATTGCCTGCTCGATCGCCTGGAGCGTGGCCGCGTCGAACGCACGGCGCAGACCCCAGCCGGTCGCGAACAGATGCCTGAGGGTCGTGCTCACCATCGCCCCGATGCTCCGCCGCCGCCCCAACC
>DATEJG010000064.1:0-7648 GCA_035278165.1 Steroidobacteraceae bacterium | reverse complement strand
GTGCGAGGTCGCGCTCTGCACTTCGCCGATCACGGTCACTTCCTGCGTCAGGCGCGGGACGATCAGGCGGTCGCCGTTCTTCAGCACGATGTCCTGCTCCGATCCCGGTGCTGCGCCCATCGAGCGCGGCAGGTCGATGACCAGCCGCCCGACCGGCTGCGTGTTGCGCAGATTCGCCAGCAGCTGCTGCCCGACAGCGAGCGCCGTACCTGCATCCTTGCCGGTCTCCTGCGCCGACATCAGCGAGAATTGCGCAACGTCCGATTCCATGCGCGTGGCCAGCGTCTCGAGCTCCTTGCGCTCACGCTCCTTCAGTTGCTCGCGCGTGAACACGGCGCCTTCCGCGAAAGCGAGATCCGTCAGGCCACCCGCACGTTGCATCACGGACCGCAGCGTCTCGCCGCGGTGAATCGGGTAGCGACCCGGAAACTTCACTTCGCCGCGGATCTCGACTTCCTCCTGGGCCGCCCACAGTGGCACTTCCTTGATCATCAGGTAGTCGAACGGCTGCAGCTGGATGTCTGCCGCCGGATCGCCCGCCAGCACGCGGCCGAGGTCGATCTTGATCAGGTCCGCCTGGCGTGCCTCGCCGTTCGTGACCTCGTAGCGCGTCAGCTCGGCCTCGCCGCCGTACGCCGCCTCATCGAGGCTGCCGCCGGCGCGCAGCAGGTCGCTCAGCCGCATGCCCGGCTCGAGCGGATACTTGCCCGGGACCTTGACCTTGCCTGCCACGCTGACCTCGGGCGTGGGGCGATCGATGCGCGACTGCATGCGCAGCTCGCGCATCAGCGGCTCGATGACACGGTCGCGCCCCGATTCGAGGTCGAACACGTAGATCTGGTCGCGGGCCGCCAGCTCCAGGTCCTGTGCCGAGCGCGGCGCGCTCAGCGCGCGCTCCAGGTTGGTCGAAAATACCGATAGCCTGCGGTCCGGCGGCAGCTCGCGCCTGATCAGCACGTAGCGCTGGTCGGCGTTCGGCTGCAGCTCGTCGAGGCTGGCGATGACGTCGCTGATGCGCATGCCGGGCTTGAACTCATATTGGCCCGGGCGGTAGACGTGACCTTGCACCGCGACCGAGTCCTCGAGGCTCGGGCGAATGGCCGGCACGCGCACTGTGTCGCCGCTGCGCAGGGTCTGCGCGCGACCGGCGCCGCCCGCCAGATTCACGTCGACAGTGATGCGCGCGCTGTTCTCGCCGACACGCTCCAGCGTCGCGAGCGAAGGATCGGCTTCCGGCGTGAATCCACCCGCCAGCTGCAACAGCTGGCCCGCTGTCGTCTCGTCCTTGAGCTCGTAGATCGCCGGGCGACGAACCTCGCCGCCCAAGCCGACGGTCGCGCCGATCGGCGGAACGAAGATGACGTCGCCGGGCAGCAGGCGCTGGTCGGCGCTGGTATCGCCTTTCAGCAGCAGGTCGTACAGGTCGAGGCGGGCAACGGTGCGGCCGCTGCGCTTGAGCTCGATGTTGCGCAGGGAGCCGTTCTTGCGCACGCCGCCGCTGACGAACAATGCGTTGGTGATGGTCGACAGGCCGCTGACGGTGTACGAGCCCGGCGTCTGCGCGTCCCCGAGCACGAAGATGCGAATGGAGCGCAGCTCGCCGATGCCGATGCTCGCCTGCGTGCCGATCAGCTGCTGGCGCACGCGGCTCTCCAGGTCCGTGCGCACATCGTCGAAGCGCCGGCCGCTGACCGCGATCGGGCCGAGCTCGGGAAAGTTGACGCGACCGTCGCGGCCGACCACGAGCGAGTAGCGCCCCTTGGTATTGCCGATGAGCTGGACCTCGAGGCGATCGCCAGGACCGACGACGTACTCCGCCGGCACCGGCACGTCGGTCGCCGGCGCGAAGGTCGAAGGCCGCCCCGAGAACAGCTCGTAGCCGAATGGCTTGAGCGCCTCCGTGCCGACCGGCCGGAGCGGCAGGCGCATGATGTGCACAATGAAGTCCTGCAAGCGGAACTCCGCGGCGATACGCGAAGTAGCCTGCTCCTGGGTCAGCCCCGCGAGGGGAATGGGGCCGAGCTCGGGCACATTCAGGATGCCCCACTTGTCCAGCTTGTATGGATTCCGGCGCAACACGCGCTCGCGCAGAGCTTCGAGCCTCTCGGTTTCCTCGGTCGTGCGATTCAGCCGTCCCTGTTCGCCTGCTGCATCCGCAGCTGCGGGCACCGTGCGCGTCGCGCCCGGCTGCTGGCCCGGAATAGCGGGTTGAATCGGGAACGACTGTCCCCGGTTCTGCTGCTCGCGCTCGCGCCTCTCCTTTTCTTCCACCTCCGGCGCGGGGCGCTCGAGCTGGCGGATCTCCAGCGACAGCAGCACGGTGTCGTTGCCCTTCAGCCGCTGGTCGCGCCGCGCGGTACCGTCCAGATCTTCTTCGTCCCGGTCCTCACCGGCTTCGCGGTCGGTGCCGGCCTCGCGTCGCGGACGCTGCCGCACCGTTTCCGGAAAATCGAGCTCGCGGTCGGCGCGCGGGCGGCTGCCCGTCCCGCTCTGTCCGCCCCGCGACAGCGATTCGAGGATTGCTTGCTGCTGATCGGGAGGCAGACCCTGGAAGATCTCGATCTGGTCGGCGGAAGGCGACTGCGCCAGGCCGGCGCCCAACGGCAGGAAAAGACCCAGTGCCAGGGATGCTGCAACGGTCAGCGAGAACGCGCGGCGGGAAAGATTCGATCTGACCATCAAGGTCGCTTTGTACTGTAGGCCTTGCGACGGGCCGGCAGTTTACACAGACGCAGCGGGCGGCGCGATGCGCAGCGGCATATCTCAGCCCCGGAAGTCGTGCGGGTGAGCGCGGAACCACTCGTAGGTTGCGGCGAGCCCGTCCGCGAGCGCCACGCGCGGTACCCAGCCCATGCGCGCCAGCCGTGACACGTCGAGAAGCTTGCGCGGGGTGCCGTCCGGCTTCGAGTGATCGAACTGCAGCGCGCCGCGGAATCCGGTCACGTCCGCCACCAGCTGCGCCAGCTCGCGAATCGAGATGTCCTCGCCCCAGCCCACGTTGATGAGCGCCGCGCCGGCGTAGTTACGCATCAGGAACAGGCAGGCGTCGGCCAGGTCGTCGACGTGCAGGAACTCGCGGCGCGGCGTGCCGGTGCCCCAGATGACCACCGACTGATCGCCGCGCAGCTTCGCTTCGTGGAAGCGCCGGATCAGGGCAGGCAGAACGTGCGATTGCTGCGGGTCGAAATTGTCTCCGGGACCATACAGGTTGGTCGGCATCGCGCAGATCGCGTCGAAGCCGTACTGCCGCCGGTACGCCTCGCACATCTTCAATCCCGCAATCTTTGCCACCGCGTACCACTCGTTGGTCGGCTCGAGCGGCCCGCTGAGCAGGCAGCTCTCCGGCATGGGCTGCGGCGCATGCTTGGGATACACGCAGCTGGATCCCAGGAACAGGAGTTTGCGCGTGCCATGGCGGTAGGCAGCGTCGATGACGTTGACCTCGATCTGCAGGTTGTCCCGCAGAAAGTCCGCCGGGTACGTGTCGTTTGCCAGGATGCCGCCGACCCGGGCGGCCGCGAGAAAGACATACTCTGGCCGGCGCGCGGCGAAGAATTGCTCCACCGCGGCTTGATTGCGCAGGTCCAGCTCGGCGCGGGCCGGCAGCAACAGCTGGTCGAATCCGGCTGCCTGCAGCCGGCGGACGATGGCGCTGCCTACCAGGCCGCGATGGCCGGCGACGAATACCGGGGCATGCTCATTCATGGCGCCGGAACGTCCGAAACCCCTCGCGCGCAACCAGCGCGTCGCGCTGCGCCGCTTCGCGGTCGGCGGCGACCATCTCCTGCACGAGCGCTGCGAAGCTGGTCCGTGCCTGCCAGCCCAGCTTGCTCCGCGCCTTGCCGGCGTCGCCGAGCAGCGTGTCGACTTCAGTGGGACGGAAATAGCGCGCGTCGACTCGCACCACGGCCCGGCCGGTGCGCGCATCGATGCCCTGCTCCTCGGTGCCGCGCCCGCGCCATTCGATCTGCATGCCGAGCTGTGCGCCGGCCAGCTGCACGAATTCGCGCACCGAATGCTGCTCGCCGGTCGCGATCACGAAATCCTCCGGCGCCGCCTGCTGCAGCATCAGCCACTGCGCCTCGACATAGTCGCGCGCATGACCCCAGTCGCGCAGCGAATCGAGGTTGCCGAGGTACACGCAGTCCTGCAGACCTTCGACGATCCGCGCCAGACCGCGGGTTATCTTGCGCGTGACGAAGGTCTCGCCGCGGATCGGCGACTCGTGGTTGAAGAGGATGCCGTTGCACGCGAACAAGCCGTAGGCTTCGCGATAATTGACGGTGATCCAGTACGCGTAGACCTTGGCCGCGCCATACGGCGAGCGCGGGTAGAAAGGCGTCGACTCGCGTTGCGGCACTTCTTGCACCTTGCCGTACATCTCCGAGGTCGATGCCTGATAGAACCGCGTGCTGCGCTCGAGGCCCAGGATGCGTATCGCCTCGAGGATGCGCAGCGCGCCCAGCGCGTCGGAGTTCGCGGTGTACTCGGGTGTCTCGAACGAGACGGCCACGTGGCTTTGCGCTGCGAGGTTGTAGATCTCGTCCGGCTGCACCATCTGGATGATGCGGATCAGGTTCGTAGCGTCCGTCAGATCGCCGTAGTGGAGCATCATGCGCACGTCGCGCTCGTGCGGATCCTGATACAGGTGATCGATCCGGTCGGTGTTGAACGAAGAGGCGCGCCGCTTGATGCCGTGCACTTCGTAACCCTTGCTCAGCAACAACTCCGCCAGGTAGGCGCCGTCCTGACCCGTGATGCCGGTGATGAGAGCCTTCTTGCCCAAGAAATACTCCAGAAGCGAGGGACCGCAGGTGGGCGCGGACTATACGTCAGCAGCGCGAAAAATAAATGCTGCGGCTCAGCCGCGCCACTTCGCAACCTGCGCCAGCAGGCCCGCCAGCAGCGGATCGGCATTCTTCGCGGGGTCCGCGACTGCCGGCGCCAGCGTATCCGCCAGCTTCTTGCCGAGCTCCACGCCCCACTGGTCGAACGCGTTGATCCCCCACATCACGCTCTGCGTGAACACGGCGTGCTCGTACAGGGCAATGAGCCTGCCGAGCGTCCTCGGTCCGAGCCGCGGGAACAGCACGATCGAGCTCGGACGGTTGCCGGGATGAACCTTGTGCGGCGTGAGCCGCGCGATCTCGCTCTCCGGCAAGCCCTTGCTCGCCAGGTCGGCACGCACCTGCTGCTCGGTCTGACCCAGCGCGAACGCCTGCGCCTGCGCAAAGCAGTTCGCCAGCGCCAGGTTCTGCTGCTGCTGATAAGGACTCGAAGCGTTGACCGGCGCGAGGAAATCGAGCGCGACGCGCGCCGTTCCCTGGTGCAGCAGCTGGAAGAAGGAATGCTGCGCGTTCGAGCCCGGCTCGCCCCAGATCACCGCGCCGGTGTCGCAGTCGACGGCGGTGCCGTCGAGCTTCGTGCGCTTGCCGTTCGATTCCATCTCGAGCTGCTGCAGGTATGCGGGGAAGCGATGCAGGCGCTGGTCGTATGGCAATACCGCGAGCGAGTCCATGCCGAGGAAGTCGCGGTTCCACACGGCGATCAGGCCCATCAGCGCCGGCAAATTGCGCTCGAACGGCGCGCTCAGGAAGTGCTGATCCATCTCGTGGCCGCCTTCCAGCATCAGCTCGAACTGATCCATGCCGAGCGCGAGCGCGACCGACAGGCCGACCGCCGACCACACCGAGTAGCGTCCGCCTACCCAGTCCCACATCGTGAAGCGGTTCTGCGGCGGGATCAGGAATGCGTCCATCGCCTTGGCGTTGGTGGACACCGCGGCGAAGTGCCGGGCCGGCGCCCCGTCGCCGAGGCGGTCGACGATCCACTGGCGCGCGAGCTTCGCGTTGCTGAGCGTCTCCAGTGTGGTGAAAGTCTTCGAGCACACGACGAACAGCGTGCGTGCAGGGTCGGCCTTTTCCAGCACGTCGCCCAGCTGCACGCCGTCGATGTTCGACACGCAATGCAGCCGCAGGTTGTGGTTGCGGAAGTTGGCGAGCGCCTCGGTCGCCATCACGATGCCGAGGTCCGAGCCGCCGATGCCGATGTTGACGATGTCCGTGAACGTCTTGCCGGTGGCGCCGTGAATGCGCCCGCCGTGCACACCTTCGACGAAGTTGCGCATCTTCTCCAGGCTCGCGCGCACTTCCGGCATCACGTCCTGGCCGTCCACCAGTATCGGTCGCTGCGAGCGGTTGCGCAGCGCGATGTGCAGCACCGCGCGGTTCTCGGTCGTGTTGATCTTCTCGCCAGTGAACATCGCCTCGATGCGAGCGCGCAGGCCGCGCTCCTCGGCGAGTTGCAACAGCAGGCGCAGCGCCTCGTCGTCCAGGAGCTGGCGCGAGAAGTCGAACAGCAGGTTCACTTCGCAGCGCGACAGCTTGTCGAAGCGCTGCGGGTCAGCGGCGAACAGGTCGCGCAGGTGCCGCTGGCGCAGCTGCGCCGCGTGAGCGGCGAGACGATCCCATTGCGGCGAGTGCATGGCTCAGCTCGCCTTGTAGTAATCCACGTACCAGCGCACGAACCGCTCGACACCGACCTCGACCGGCGTCGCCGGCCGATAGCCCACGTCGCGCACCAGATCGTCGATGTCCGCGAACGTATCCGGCACGTCGCCGGGCTGCAGCGGCAGCAGGTTCTTCTGCGCCGTGCGGCCCAGGCAGCGCTCGATGCATTCGATGTAGCGCATCAGCTCCACCGGCTGGTTGTTGCCGATGTTGTAGAGACGATACGGCGCCTTGCTGGTTCCCGGATCCGGATCATCGCCGTTCCATTGCGGATTGGCGGTCGCGACGCGATCCGCCGCCCGCGCCACGCCCTGCGCGATATCGTCGACGTAGGTGAAGTCGCGGCGGTGATTGCCGTAGTTGAAGACGTCGATCGGCTTGCCGGCGAGGATGTTCTTGGTGAACAGGAACAGCGCCATGTCGGGCCGGCCCCAGGGGCCATAGACCGTGAAGAAGCGCAGGCCGGTCACCGGCAGGCTGTAGAGATAAGCGTACGTGTGCGCCATCAGCTCGTTGGCTTTCTTGGTCGCCGCGTAGAACGACAACGGATGATCGACGTTCTGGTGCACTGAGAATGGCATCTTCGTGTTCGCGCCGTACACCGAGCTGGTGGACGCGTAGACGAGATGCTCGACGCCGTTGTGACGACAGCCTTCCAGAACGTTGGCGAACCCCACGACGTTGCTGTCGACGTAAGCGAGCGGGTTCTGCAACGAGTAACGCACGCCCGCCTGCGCGGCGAGGTGAACGACGCGCTGGAATCTCTCGCGCGCGAACAGCTCCGCCATCGCGCCGCGCTCGGCGAGATCGAGCTTCACGAACTGGAAATTCGCGCGCGCACGCAGCTCCGCCAGGCGCGCTTGCTTCAGCGACACGTCGTAGTAATCGTTGAGATTATCGAGGCCGACAACCTCATCGCCGCGCTCCAGCAGCAGCTGTGCGACGTGAAAGCCGATGAAGCCGGCGGCGCCGGTGACGAGGAATTTCATGAGAGACTTTCTGTTCGAACTCGCAGTTTGACGCGCTTCGCGTGCCGGCGTTCAACGGCATTCTGGCGACCAGCGTTGCATACCCTCATCGCCATGACTTCCCGACACGAAGATCTCGCCGCATGGCGGCAGTCCATTGCGCTGGCCGGC
>DATEJG010000063.1:0-43946 GCA_035278165.1 Steroidobacteraceae bacterium | reverse complement strand
CTCACAGCTCGCCCACCGGCCCGACCGTCAGCGCATCGAGGTCGTGCTCGACCAGAGGCCGAAGTGTCTGCAGCGCATCCGGGCTCACGGATCCGAACGGCCGGCCGGCGACAGGTGTCGACTGGCGAAAGACCCGCATGTCGTAGCGACCCACGCGAGTCGATCGCGTCGCCCGCATCCAGTCGGTGAATGCCGTAGCAGCCGCCGGGCTGTCGAACACGAGGCGCACGCCGCCCATCGCAGGATCGAACAGCGCCAGCCATTCGCGCCGCGCGGCGTTCGCAGGAGCGAGGCCGACATCCCAGAACGGTTGTCGAACCGCGTCCCGGTCGACGAGCGTCCCGCGCGCTTGCGCGGAGCACGTCCACTCGTCGCGGCTCTTGCCGAGGCGCACGACGAAGGTCAGCTCGAAGCTCGCTTCGACGGTATCGAGCCCGGGCGGATGCCGCACCGGCATCAACTGCGGCATCACCTCGGTCGCGGGGACGGGAGTGCCATCGTCGCGCCACAGCCGCGGAATGCGCACGGTCGTATCGTCCACTGCCACGCCGCCGGGCATCAGCAGCACGTCGATCGAATACATGCCGGTCAAATCGGTCTGACCGCGCGCCGCGCGCACGACTTTCACTTCCCCCGGCGCGACAGTCGCCGTGGCGACTTCGGAGCGCGAATCGAGCTGTGTCTGCAACCGATCCCAGCCGAGGAATGTGCCGCCGAAGGAAGCGACTGTGAGCGTGCTCCAGATGATGCGATCCCCGGCGCGCAGACCGGCTGGCGTGACGGCAACGATGAGTCGACGACCCACAGCGCCGGTCGTGGGAATCGTGCTCTCACGCACCGCCGATGCGGGAATCGGGATGCTGCGTGCTTCGACCTGCAACTTCACCTGCCCGTCGAGCGCATCCGGGCAGTCCTGCACAGGATAGCCGTGGCTGAACTCGGCTCGGTGCGGCGCGCCGGCACACGCCGCCAGTGCCAGCAATGCCGGCAGGAGGACCGAGAACGGGTGCATCGCTACGGCGTAGTCTTGAACGTGACCGCGAATCGTCCCCACATGCGCGCAGGTACGCCGTCGACGGTGCCGGGATCGAGCTGCCAGCGATACGACTCGTAGAGTGCCGCGTAATCGAGATCAGGATAGCCGCTCGATTCCTGGATTCTCGAATCGGCAACGCTGCCGTCTTCGAGCACGTGCAGGCGCAGAACGACTGTGCCGTGCTCGCCGAGACGCAACGAAGCTGCCGGATAGATGGGCTGCGAGAGCCGTCGTGTCGGATTGCTCTTCGGGAGCACCACGTGACCGTCGCCGGCAGCGGCCACCGGTTCCCGGCTCCGCGCCGCCACGGTCTGCAAGCCTCCGGCGATGCCGACCAGCGGCAGCAATGCAGCCAGGAACATCCAGACCCTCCGCCGACTGACGGCAACGGGCGTCCTCATGCTCAGAATCCTGTCGATGCGCGGCCCGAGCGTTCGTTCGCGCGCCATGCTGACGAGTTGCCCGCTGCCGGCCGTGCGTCGCGCGGCGAATCCCAACAGCACCTCAGCGTACGCTGCGCGCTCGGTGGTCTCGCATAGCGCTGCGTCGTCGCTGATCTGCTCGCTCAGAAGCGAGAGCCTGTTCGCGAGCCACCACGCGACCGGGTTGAACCAGAACACGCAGCGATGCAGCTGCGCGAGCCACTGCACGTAGAAGTCCTTGTTCGCGACATGCGTGCTCTCGTGCGCAATGACTGCGCGCTGAACCTGCGGTGACCACGACTCGAAATCGGGCGGTACCAGGATCGTGGAGAACACCGTTGCCGGCGAGCTCACCGCGGGCGTGACACGGATATCCAGGTGCGAACCGTGAGAGGAAACAGGGCTGGCTGCGCGCTGCACGCGCCGCCAGCGCAGGATGCCCAGCGAGTGGCGCAGGACCAGAAGTGTCGTCACCGTCGCGAAGACCGACAACAGCGCAGTGCGCCAGTCAACGCCGCCGGCCGCAGCCGACACGGCAACGAGATCCACCTGCGGCAGCCAGCTCGGCTGATGAGCAGTGATCTCCGGTACCGCTGGCAACGTCATCAGCAGTGGCATCGCCCAGCATGATGCAAGCACCAGCAGCCATGCACTGCGCTCCAGGCGCGGGCTGCGTACGCGCAGAACTCTCAGCACCAGCCAGACCATGGCAACGAGCGCCGTGGCACGGGCGACCCACTCGATGAGCAGTACCGTCATGACCTGGCTCCTTTCTGCGGTCGCCGTGCGACCTTCTTCTGCCGGCGTTTGGCTTGCGCGACGCGCGCAACGAATCGATCGAGCTGCTTCTGGTCGAGCATGTCCGCGTCCACCATGCCGACGAGCACCTCATCGGCCGCGCCGTCGCAGAACCAATCGATGATGCGCTTGATGGCGCGCGCCGCGGCGCGGTGCCGAGGCTCCGCGGCCGAGTACACGAACGTGCGGTCATCCACTCGATGCGTGAGAAAGCCCTTCTCCTCCAGGCGGCGCAGGACGGTACGCACCGTGGCTTCCTTCAGAGGCCGGCCCAGCCTCGCGCGCACCTCTTCGGCATTGAGCGCCGGATGCGCCCACACGATGCGCATCACCGCGCCTTCCAGCTCCCCCAGCTCGCCTCGTGTCGCTTTCATGGTGGTCCGTGACAGCTTGTAGTGTTACAGACCGTAACAGACGCGGGCGACGGTGCGCAAGCGGAGTTTCGAGATTCCAGGTTGCCGCAGTCAGCGCGAGCCGATCGCCCAGGGTCGCAGCTCTTCCGGCCGCTGGCGCACGTATGCCAGCACTTGCCGGCGCTTCTCCGGGCCGCGCTTGCCCGCCTCGTCGCCGGCAGACTCGCCGAAGAACTCGGGCATGCGGTCCTCGACGCGCTCGTAGATGCCGCGCCACAGCTTCTTGAGGCCGTGCACCGAGACGCCGAGCAGCGGCATCAGGATCTCGTCGCTGTCGTCGAACAGCGCGAGCCACAGGAGCCGGCGCTGCGACGCCGAGAAACGGAACAGCGGCGGCTGATGCTCGAAGCAGTTGCGCGCGGGCGAGCCGGGTATCAGCGTCCGGGCCCGCTCGCGCGTCAGACCCCAGAACGCAGGGCGACGCTCGGGCGACAAGGCTGCCAGCTCGTCCTGGTCGACATAGCGCCGCGGCTCGAATCCCGAAGACGCCGCGACCAGGTCGTTCATCGCGACGCACTCGTAGTAGATCGCACGCAGGTTGTAGCCGTCGTGGAACGCGCGGAACGTGTCATTGGCGGCGGCGATGACGGTGTGCACGTACGGATTCGAGATGTCGTGATCGCGTTGCGAGAAGTGCAGGATCATCATCGTCAGCGTGCCGCGCGCGTTCTCGATGCCGATGTCGCGGTCGCTCATCGGCTGCAGGCTGCCCTCTCTCAATGCAGCGTAGATGCGGCGGCTCACGAACGAGTGCGGCTGGTGGTCGAGGTGCAGCGCCTGCACCAGCGGCTGCGGCAGGATCATCGTGACGCCCCAGCCCTGGATGCGCTGGCCCGGCGGCAGCGCCAGGTCTTCCATCAGGCCGGTGACCATCGAAGGCTCATCGACCAGGCGTTCCCACATCGATGGCAGCGCGCGCGCCGTTGCCTGGTCCAACCCGAGCCAGGGCGGCAGCAATTCGAAGCACTCCGCCAGATCGCCGCGCATGACCGGGCGATATCGCATGCGGGGGACGCGGGAGCTCATCGTGATGTCGCTTGACCCTTCTCGCACTAGGGGCGAGTTGGCGACATTCTAGCGGATCAAGCCGGGGGCGTCGTACCGGGCTGCGCGCGCAGCGCTGCCGTCAGTGTTTTCCACACAGGTGCGAAGCGGGCGTTCGCAGCGTGCAGTTGCTCGCCGATGTACGCGGGGCTGTTGCGATCGAGAAACTGGCCGCTCTCGCGCGTGTTGATGTAGATGGCGTCAGCCGCGCTGCCTTCGCGACCGATCAGGTACAACGCCACCAGGGCATCCAGAAAATCCGCTGCCGCCGGCTCGCGCAGGCCGAGCGACCGGCGCAGCTGGCGATACGAGCGCGGTCCCTTGCCCAGCTCGGTGAACAACTCGATCTCGAGCGCCGCCAGCAGGGTTGCCGCGGCGGACAACCCTCGGGCCATGAGCACGATCCGCTCAGGCGTCATCGAAGACTCATTCCTCAATGGTGCACGTACAGCCAGGTCGCCGCCTGGACGCGCGAGCGAACGCCGAGCTTGCCGAGAATGTTGGCGACGTGGCGCTTGACGGTGTGCACGCTCAAGTCATAGGTGCGCGCGATCGCTTTGTTGCTGTCGCCGCGGGCGATGCAGCCCAGGACTTCGTGCTCGCGTGCGGTCAGTTTCATCATTTGAGTCACCCCGTAGCCGTGCCAGGAACCTGGGGCGGCATCGTAGGAGCGCCCCGCCGCGGCGTGAATGCTCAAAAAGGGCCGGGCCCTAAAAGAGACCCTGCGCGCGGCGCCCGGCCGTGGCTCTTTCGGGCGATTCGGCACGCACGGCGCCGGCAGAGACTGCGCGCCGGAAAACGTGAGCCGATTTCCCGGTGCTTTCCGCGTTACGTAATCAATCAGCAACAGATGTCGGGCTGAAGCCCGGCCTACAGGAGATGAGCCATGTTGAAGCGTCTTTCAGTGCTTGCGGTGATGTGCGCGGCGGTGCTCGCCGGTCCCACGCAGGCCGCCGACCTGCCGGTGCCGACCGTCGAGTACTCCGCCGATCGCGTCGTCGAGAGCGAAGCGGGCACGTTCAGCGGCAAGGTGTATTTCACCAAGGACAAGGAGCGCATGGAGACCAGCATGCAGGGCATGCAGAGCATCATGATCCTGCGCCGCGACCAGCAGATCGGCTGGATGCTGATGCCGGCGCAGCGCATGTACCAGAAGCTCGATCTGCGCCGCGCGCAGCAGCAGGCGGGCTCGCAGCCTGCCGACCAGATGTCGATCGACGAAGTCGGCGCCGAGACCGTCGAAGGCCACGCCACGACCAAGTACAAGATGCTGCTGAAGGACGGCAGCGGCGGCGGCTTCATCTGGATCACGCAGGACGGCGTGCCGGTGAAGATGGACTTCCTCGGCAAGAGCGGTCGCGACAAGACGCGCATGACCATGACGCTGACGAACCTGACGATCGGCGCGCAGGACCCGGCGCTGTTCGAAGTGCCGGCCGACTACAAGTCGATGCCGTCGTTCCCGGGCTTCGGCAAGAGCGGGCTGTTCGGCGCCGCTTTCAACCGCCAGTAAGGATCACCGCCATGAGCTCCAGAATTTCCACCATCGCAGTGCTCCTCGTGGGTACGCTGCTCCTCACCGGTCACGCTTCCGCGGATTGCGCCGGGGACAACGTCCAGGACAAGAAGCGTCTGTACGAGAGCGCGCTCGCCTTCGAGCGCGCCGGCAAGAAGGAAGACGCGCTGCGCAAGTTCCGTGCGGCCGAAGGCTACGCGTGCGAGCCGAACAATCCGTACGAGAACGATGCGGCGAAGCGCGCCGCCCCGCTCGGCCTCGAGCTCGGCGCCGCAGCCGAGCAGCGCGGCGATCTGCGCCGTGCGTTCGAAGCGTATGAGGACGGCGGTCACTACGCGCTCGCCGATCGCTTGTTCATGCAGATGATGCGTGCCGAGCAGGACTCGACGAGCACGTATCAGATTGCGCTCGAGCACTATCGCAATCGCGAAGGTGCGTTCTATACCAACAACGCGGCAGCGCTGCGCGCTGTCCCGGGCTACAAGGTCGATCCGAAGTACATGGCCGAAGTGCTCGCGATGCCGGCGAAGGGCGTGGAGCGCGCGCTCGAACGCGAGCGCACGGCGTGGCAGGAACAATACCTGCGCGAATACGTGCAGCTGATCCAGTCGCGCCCGGACGACGTGCTCGACACCGACGCGATGCAGCGCTTCGCCGCGGCGCAGTCGAGCTTCGCGAAGAAGTGGGGCGAGATCGATCCCGCCAAGACCTCCCGACGCGCACTGGAAGACGTGCGCCAGTGGGGCATGACGGGCAGCGACGAGAACCTGCACAAATCCGCGCAGGCGCGTTTCGAGACACTCGTCGAGCAGCGCGCAACCACGCTGCGCACTGCGTTCCACGGCGCGCCGGAGCTGCTCGAAAACGCAATGGACTACTACCGCCTGCGCAGCGACGACCCGGCGCAGCTGGAAGGCAAGCTGCGTGCAATCCGCTCACAGGCGCTGCAGCTGGCAAACGTGGCCAACGACAAGCAGCGCTACCTGCTGGCGTCGGAGTACTACGACGTCGCCGGCGAGAGCGCCAAGGCGAGCGCCGCGCGCTCGAAGCAGCAGCAGCTGGCCATGCAAAAGATGCAGCCGGCGATCGACCAGGCGCAGCGGCAGGCCGAGGAAATGCGCAAGCAGTTCGACCCGGCAACCGTCGAAGCGATGCGCAAGCAGGCCGAGGCGGCGCGCCAGAGCATGCAGCAGCAGCAACAGGACGCGAAGAAGCGCAACCAGAAGAGCGCGGACGAGCTGGAAAAAGAGCTCGGCCTCTGATGTCGGAATCCCTCGATCCCGTTCGTCATCAACACAGACAGTGACACACCAGGAGCTTGACGATCATGAACGCCGTGGCCGCGCTTGCAGCACCATTCAGCCGCGATTTCGCGGCGAGCCCGCTCGGGCTCGCGGGCTGGATGAGGCGCGGCCTCGCCGTGCTGCGCGGGCTCGGCCCGTACGTGGCGATCGAGATCCTGCTCCCGGGCGGCACGCTGATCGCGCTGGCGCTGTGGCTCTACCGGCGCAGGATCTGCCGGGCTGATGCCGCTGCATCGGTCGAAACGATTGGATAGCCCGCTGGCGCAGCGCTACGCTGCTGCCATGAAGTACTCCATTCCGGCATGGACAGCACTGGCGCTCGCGCTTCACAGCATCGATGCCTCGGCCGCGTTGTCCGAGTGCACGCTGCCCGAAGTCACACGCGCTGCGAAGTGCGGGGTCATCGAGGTGCCCGAGGATCCGGGCAAACCGGCCGGCCGCCGCATCGGGGTGGCCGTCGCCGTCATCCCCGCGGAGCAGCCGGGGTCGCACGACGATCCGATCGTGCCGCTGATGGGCGGGCCGAGCGAGGATGCGATCAGCGCAGCGTCGTACTTCGTCGCGCAGCTCGGTTCCCTGCTGCGCGATCGCGACCTGTTGCTGGTCGATCAGCGCGGCACGGGCAAGTCGGGCGCATTGCGCTGCAAGCTCTATGACCCGCAGAACCCGGCCGGGAGTCTGAAGGACCTGTTCCCGGCCGAGGCCGCGAGCCGCTGCGCGAAAGAGCTGAGCGCGCACGCGGACCTCACTCAGTACACGTATCCGCATTTCGCGCGCGACCTCGAGCATGTGCGGCGCGAGCTCGGCTATGGCCGGCTGAATCTCACTTCGGGGTCTTATGGAACGCGCGCCGCGCAGGTGTACGTGCGGCTGTATCCGCAAAGCGTGCGGACGGTTCACTTAGGCAGCGTCGTGCCACTCGACGTGGCCACGCCGCTCACGATGGCGAAGTCGGCTGAGACCGTGCGACAGGAGGCCTTCGATGCTTGCGCGGCCGACACCGCCTGCCGCACGGCATTCCCGAACCTGCGCAGCGAGTTCGACGACGTCGTGCGCAAACTCGATGAAGGCGTGCGCGTCACGATCCCCGGTCACACCGGTACCGTGCCGCTCGATCGCGGCCGCGTGGCCGAGTGGTTCCGCTCGCTGACGTATCGGCCGTACAGCTCCACCGAGCTGCCCTGGATCGTTCATCGTGCGCACTCGGGCGACTGGAGCCCGATCGCGCAAGGCATCCTGGCCAACGCGCAAGGCGGCGACTCCGCGTTGAGCTTCGGGCTGTTCTTCTCGATCACGTGCAACGACGACATCGCCTACATCACCGAGGACGACATCGCGCGCGAAACGCGCGGCACGTTCCTGCGCGACTATCGCGTGCGCCAGCAACAAGGCGCGTGCAAGCAATGGCCGAAAGTTGCGACGCCGACGGATCGCACACCGGTCAAGTCGTCGGTGCCGGCACTGTTCACCTCCGGTGCCAGCGATGGCGCGAGCCCGCTGTGGTTCGTGGACCGCGTCACGCCGGGATACTCGCAGCGCGCCGAGATCGTCGTCGGCGGACAGGGCCACACCGAGTGGAGCGACTGCGTCGGCCAGCTGTACGAGCGCTTCGTGCGCGAGGGATCGGTGCAGAACGTGCGCGGCGCGAAGTGCCCCGCGATCCCGCGCCCGCCTTTCAAGACCATCGCATCTACCGCTGCGCCCGCAGGCGCGGCGTGCAAGCAAGGAGCGTACGGCACGGCTGACGGCGACTACGTCGTCGTGGCGGCGATGCCCGATGCGAACACGCCTGGTTACCGCTATTTGTTTCGCGACGGGCGCCGCGGCCGCACCACGGACAGCGCGCCGGAGATCGCGTGCGACGCGAGCTCGGTCACGATCAGCAAGAGCGGCGGCGCAACCGAGCAGTGGCAGGAGATTCCGATCACCACGACGGACACTTCCTTCTCCAGCCTGGACACTCAGCTCGCCGGACGGTTGATCGAGCCGAGCGGTCCGGCGCCGGACGAACGCCCGCTCGTGGTGCTGGTGCACGGATCGGAGCGAGTGGCCGCGCTCAACTCGATCTATGGATATTCGTTCGCCGCCCAGGGCATCACGGTGTTCGCCTACGACAAGCGCGGCACCGGCGCATCGGCGGGCGAGTACACGCAGAATTTCGAGCTGCTGGCTGCCGACGCCGCCGCTGCGCTGGCGCAGGCGAGATCGATGACGCGCGGCCGCGTCAGCCGCGCCGGCTATTTCGGCGGCAGTCAGGGCGGGTGGGTCGCGCCGCTCGCGGCGACGCGCTCCGACGCCGAGTTCGTCGCGATCGGCTTCGGCCTGGTCGCTTCGCCGATCGAAGAGGATCGCGAGCAGATGATCTCCGAGGCGCGTGCGCTCGGGCTCGACGACAAGGCGCTCGCGCTGATCGATCGCCTTTCGGCGGCGACTGCGCAGCTGGTGCTCAGCGGGTTCACGCAGGGATACGAGGAGCTCGCGCGAGTGCGGCGCGAGCTGTCGCAACAGCCGTGGTCCGGAAAAATCCACGGCGAATACAGCGGCCAGGTCGCCAGCCTGTCGCAGGACGAGCTGCGGCGCCTCGGACGCCCGCTCTTCGACAATGTCGAGCTGATCTGGGACTACGACTCGGTCGGCGCGCTCGAGCGCGTGCGCGCGCCGGTGCTGTGGGTACTCGCCGGCGAAGACCGCGAGGCGCCGATCGGCACCACGCGCGGCGCACTGCTGCAACTGAAGCAGGCGGGCAAGCCGATCGACGTCTACCTCTTTCCCGATACCGACCACGGCATGTTCGAGTTCGTCACGAACCCGGACGGCTCGCGACGCATGACGCGCATCACCGACGGCTACCTGCGTCTGCTCGGCGACTGGATCAAGGGACACGTCAGCGGCACCTACGGCCGCGCACAGAAACTGTAGGCTGGGGGTCCTTCCGGCCTAGAATCGGCCGGCGCGCAACCGCGGGAGAGCCTCATGCCCCAGCCGAACACCGAAACCGGCCTGCAGATCCGCTCGCTTCTGAAGAGCTCCGGCGTGCTGGAGGTCTCGCTCGTCGAGACGCCGACGCCGGCGCCCGGCGACGATGAGATCGTGATCCGGGTCGAAGGGACCCCGATCAACCCGTCGGACATCGCGCTGCTGCTCGGACCGATCGATGCGAAGACTGCCAAGCAGACGGGCTCCGCGCAGAGCCCGGTCTTCACGGCGAACGTTGTCGAGCGAGCGCTGCCCGCGATGGCGGCGCGCTTCGACCAATCCATGCCGGCCGGCAACGAGGGCGCAGGCACTGTCGTGAAGGCCGGGGCGTCGCCGGCCGCTCAGGCATTGCTGGGCAAACTGGTCGCCGTCGCGAGCGGCTCGATGTATTCGCAATTCAAGGTGGCGAAAGCTGCGGAGGCGCTGGTGCTCCCGGACGGAACGACGGCGCGGCAGGCCGCATCGTGTTTCGTGAATCCGCTGACGGCGCTGAGCATGGTGGAAGTCATGCGCCGCGAAGGCCACAAGGCGCTGGTCCACACGGCGGCGGCGTCCAACCTGGGCCAGATGCTCAACAAGATCTGCCTGAAGGACGGCGTGGGCCTGGTGAACATCGTGCGCAGCGCCGAGCAGGCGAAGCTGCTGAAGGACATCGGCGCCGCCATCGTGCTGGACTCCACCTCGCCCCGCTTCGTGGCAGATCTGATCGAGGCAGTGGGCGCGACGCAGGCAACCCTGGCATTCGATGCGATCGGCGGCGGACCCCTGGCAAGCCAGATTCTCACTGCGATGGAAGCGGCCGCGGCGGCGCGGATGTCGACCTATAGCCGCTACGGCTCCAGCACCTTCAAGCAGGTGTACATCTACGGCGCTCTCGACACGGGCAAGACCGAGCTCACCCGCATGTACGGGCTGTCCTGGTCGGTGAGCGGCTGGCTGCTCACGCCGTTCCTGCAGAAGCTCGGCGCCGACGTCGGCCGGCTGCGTCAGCGAGTGGTCGCGGAGCTGACCACGACGTTCGCGAGCCACTACACGCAGGAGATCTCGCTGCGGGACGCGGTGGCGCTCGATAGCGTATTGGCGTACAACAAGCGCGCAACAGGCGAGAAATACCTGATCAACCCCACCCTTTGAGCACGCAACATCCCGGTAACACCCGCGGGGACGGCTGATGGACGTCGATGTGCTGGCGGGCCAGCGGATCCTGGTCGTCGAAGATCAATACGCGATCGCGCTCGACCTGTGCGAGGGCCTGAATCGCCTCGGCGCGAGCGTCATCGGCCCGGCGCCCTCGGTCGAGGACGCGCTCAACCTGCTGGAATCCAAGAGCCCGCCGGACTTTGCCGTGCTGGACGTCAAGCTGCGCGGCGGAGCGGTCTATCCCGTCGCCGACCGCCTGGATGAGCTGGGGGTGCGCTACCTGTTCACGACGGCCTGCGAGGCGGACGACATTCCGGCGCGCTATCGCCGCGTGCCCCGCTTCGACAAGCCGGTCAGGCTCACCTCGGTCCTCGACGCCATCCGCCAGCAGGTAGTTCATACCCATCCGTAGCGCCCTGCGCACGCAGCCGCGGCAGTGCGGAATCCATTTGCCGACTCGTGCGTTGTCGAGGGATGGACGAGGATCGCTACCGCAGCCTGTTCGAGACGATCGACGCCGGCTTCGGCATCCTGGAGCTGATCCAGGACGGACGGGGCCGCCTCACGGATCTGCTGTTTCGCGAAGTCAACGCCTCCTTCCTGCGGCACACGGGTCTCACGAGCGTGGTCGACTGCAGCCTGCGCGACGTACTGCCCGGCCTGGAGCAGCGCTGGAAGGAAATCTGCAGTCGGGTCGCGCGGACCGGCGCCGCCGAGAGCACCGAGAGCTTCGTGCAGGCCTTCGATCGCTGGTATCGCGCGCGTCACACGCGGATCGGCGGCGCAGACAGCCGCCACGTCGCAGTGGTCCTCGAGGATATCTCCGAGCGCAAGCACGCCGAGCTGGCGCTGCGCGCCGCGCAGGAGCGCCAGGAGTTTCTGCTCCACTTGAACGACACCTTGCGAGCGCTCGACGACCCGGGCGAGATCCAGCGCGAAGCATGCCGCATGCTGCGCGAGTATCTGGGAACGAGCGGCGCGCCGGGAAAGGAAGGCGACCTCGCGGAAATGCTCACGGCGCAGTTTCCGCCGCACCACGAGTTCACGCCGCAAGAAGTCGTGCTGCTCGATGAGACCGCGGAACGCGCGCGCACCGCTGTCGCACGCGCTCGTACAGAGACGGCGCTGCGCGAGAGCGAGGCGCGACTCGCACTGGTGTTCATGACGCTGCCGATCGGCATCGCCGTCGTCACACGCGGCGGCGAGACCGTCATGCTGAACGACGAGATGCGCAGATTCCTGCCGACCGGCATCGTGCCGTCGCGCGATCCGTCGCGTCAGAACCGCTGGCGCGGTCAGCATGCGGACGGACGCTCGATCGAGCCCGGGGACTTCCCCGCCGCGCGCGCCCTGCGCGGCGAGAGCATCAGTCCGGGCATCGAGATGCTCTACAAACAGGACGATGGCCGCGAGATCTGGACCCTGGTCGGCTCGGCGCCCCTGCACGATCACGACGGACACGTCAGCGGTGCCTTCGTCGTGGTTCAAGACATCGACCGGCTCAAGCGCGCCGACGCTCGCCACGCGACCCTCCTGCACGATCTGCAGCACCGCGTGCGCAATGCGCTCGCGATGTTCTGCTCGATCGTGACCCGCACCATGCAAACAGGCGGCAGCGTCGAAGCTCTCGGCAAGGTCCTGGAGGGCCGCATCGAGTCGCTCGCGCGCGTGCAGGCGTTGCTGTCGCGAGCTGCCGGCGTCGACCTGGAGACGCTGATCAGGGACGAGCTGGGCGAGCGAACGGAGGCTGCCGCACTTGCGATCTTCGGTCCGCAGCTGACGCTCGCGCCGAAGGCAGCGGAGGTGTTGAGCCTCGCGATCCACGAGCTGGCGAGCAACGCGAGCAAGCACGGCGCGATCCGTCACCACGGCTCCGTGACCGTGCGCTGGCACGTCGAGCTGCGCGCCAATCGCACGCAGTGGCTGCGACTCACCTGGCTGGAGGACGGCTTGAAGCTCGAGCCCGGCATCCGCCGGCGCGGGCTCGGCACCGAATTGATCGAGCGGCGCGTGCCTTATGAGCTGGGCGGGGTCGCGCACGTCAAGCTGCGCGCCAAGGGTCTGCGCGCGGAGCTGGCGTTTCCGCTCATCGCGGGCGAGACCGTGGTCGGCGATCGCCCGCGCGCCGACGACGCGCCGCGCTCATGACTTCGCCGCGAGCAGCGCCAATGCGTGCGGCAGGTCCGCGCAGAAGTTTTCGCGGCCCAGCAACTCGATCAGGCCCGCCTTCTCCAGCTTGCCCGTGACGCGCTCGTTGGCGCCGGTGAGCATCACGCGAACCTTGCGGCGGTGCAGGTCGCGGATGACTTCCTCCAGCGCCTGCAGCCCCGTGATGTCCATGAACGGCACCCAGCGCAACCGGATGATCAGGATCTTCGGATCGGTGTGAGTGCTGGCGAGCGCGCGCTCGAAGTTCTCCACCGCGCCGAAGAAGAACGGGCCTTCCACCCGGTAGACCAGCACGCCGGGCGGAATGTCCAGCCCGCGATGCCCGAACTCGTCCAGCAGCTGCTGCTGCGTCTGTTCCTGCACCTCGACGCTGCTCGCCATCCGGCGCAGGAAATGCAGCGTAGCGAGGATGACGCCGATGTTCACCGCGACGACCAGGTCGACGAATACCGTCAAGGCGAAAGTCACCAGCAGGATGAGCACGTCGGCGGGCGGCGCCCGGCGCACCATGCGCACGAAATGCGGCGCCTCGCTCATGTTCCAGGCCACGACGAACAGGATTGCGGCGAGCGCCGCCAGCGGCACGTTCATCGCGAGCGGCGCGAGGAACAGGATGATCAGCACCAGCGTCGCCGCGTGCACGATGCCCGCCAGCGGGCCGGTCGCGCCGTTGCGCACGTTGGTCGCCGTGCGCGCGATTGCGCCGGTTGCGGCGAAACCGCCGAACAACGGCGCCGCCATGTTTGCGATGCCCTGCCCGATCAGCTCCTGGTTCGAATCGTGGCGCGTGCCGGCCATGCCGTCCGCGACGACCGCCGACAGCAGCGACTCGATCGCGCCGAGCATCGCGATCGCGAAAGCGGGGCCGATCAGCTCGATCACGCGCGCTGCGGTCACGTCAGGCAGCTGGAGCGTCGGCAGGCCCGCAGGAATTCCGCCGAACGCGCTGCCGATCGTGGCGATGCCCGGCAGGTGCAGGGTCGCCTGCACCAGGGTCGCGACGACCAGGCCGAGCAGCGGCCCCGGCACGCGCTTCAGGAATGCGATTCGCGGCGTCAGCACGACGATCGCCAGTGTCAGCAGCGCAAGCGCGGTCGTGGCCGTATGCAGCTGCGGAAATACCTGCAGCGAGTGCCACAGCTTCTCGTGGAAATGCTGGCCGGCGACGGCGGGCAGGCCGAAGAAATCCTTCCACTGCCCGGTCCAGATGATCACGCCGATACCGGCGGTGAAGCCGGTGATCACCGGGTCGGGAATGAACTTGATGATCGCGCCCAGGCGCGCGATGCCGAGCAGCAGCAGGATCACGCCGGCGAGCAGCGTTGCGATCTGCAGGCCGTCGACGCCGTATCGCGCCGTGATCCCGGCGAGAATGACGATGAACGCGCCCGTGGGGCCGGCGATCTGCACGCGGCTGCCGCCGAGCGTCGACACCAGCAGGCCGGCGACGATGGCGGTGTACAGACCCTGCTCAGGCTTGGCGCCGGAGGCGATCGCGAACGCCATCGCGAGCGGCAGCGCGACGACGCCGACGATCACGCCGGCAATGATGTTACGTAACCAGTGCGCGCGCTGCAGGAGACCCGCGCGCTGAGCTTCGAGGAGCGCGATCATTTCCCAAACGATAGCACTCCGCGCACCGTGAGGACGACGCCTAGCTGGCGGAAGTGCGCGGGACCACGAGCACGTCGCAGCCCACTGCGCTCAACACCTCGTTGGCGACGCTGCCGATCAGCGCCCGGCGTACTCGCCCGTCGCCGCGGGTTCCCATGACGAGCAGGTCCGGCCGGCGGACGTTCACGGCGCGAAGGATCGCCTGTGCCGGCTGGCCGTCCGCTATCACGACTTCGTAGCGCTTCGGGTCCCCGCTCGCGCGCGACAGCAGCTGACGGACTGCCGCCGCAACCTCGCGCCGCGAATACTCGACATACGACATGACCTGCGCCGTCTGCACACCGACGGCTCGCAGCATGCCCTGGTACGGCGGCTCGGATACGTGGACGACCGTCGCGGACACGTTGCGCCCGAGCACTAGCGACTCCGCAGCACGCACCGCTGCGCTCGACTCTGCAGAGAGATCGAGCGCGAACAGGACGTTGCGGTAAGTCTGCGCGGCCTCCTGCTGCACGATGAGGAGCGGGCTCTTGCGGGCGCTCAGCGCCTTTTCCGCGATGGTTCCCTCCAGCACGTCGCGCATGCCGCGCTTGGCGTGCGGTCCGATGATCAGCAGGTCGGCGCCGCTGTCGCCGAGCGTATCGACAATCACTCGCGCCGGATTGCCGGCGCGCACTGCAATCTGCGGCTGGACGTCGTGATGCCAGGCCGGCGGACGGCTCCGCGACTTCACTCGTGTGATCGCCGTCTGCAGCGAGTGCTCGAGGTTGATCTGCGCCGCAGCGGGCGCGACGACGTGCAGGAGCGTCAGCTCGCCAGCGAGCTGCTGCGTCAGCAGCCCCGCGCGTTCGATCGCCGCTTCGCTCTTCGGCAGCAGGTCCGTGGCACACAAGAGCTTCTGCATTGTCGTCACCTCCTAGTGCGTCCTCGCCTGATGCAGCACGCGCTCGATGCGCAGGCGGCGAACTCCGCCCGGCATGAGCCACTCCACTTCGTCGCCCTCGCGGTAGCCGAGCAAGGCCGTGCCCAGCGGCGCCAGCACCGAGATGCGCAGCGCCCTGACGTCGGCCTGCGAGGGACTGACCAGCACCAGCCGCTGACGCTCGCCGCTCACCAGATCGAGGACCTGCACGATGCGATGCATCGTCACGACTTTCGGCGAGATCTCGCTCGGCTCCAGCACGTGCGCCCGCTCCAGCTCGGAGCGCAGCTCCTCGACGTGCTCGTGGTCGTGGCCGCCGACGGCATGGGCGCGCAGCAAGCCGCGCAACAGCAGCGCGTCGGGCGCGGAAATCTCAATGGAACGGTCTCGCATTCGTCGACTCCTCTAAGGTTCGCTACCGATCATGGGAACGGCTGGCAGTGAGATCAATTAGAATTATTCGAGCGTTCCCTTAGGTATCGACGAAGCGTCTGACAGCGAGGCCGAGGTGGCGACGCGAGACCGCGGCACCGGCAGTCTCACGCGCGTGGTGTTGGGCCGGGCGAATTCGCGGCCGCGAGTCGAGTGTCAGGAAGCGGCCAGGACGGCCACGTACAGCAGAGTGGTAAACAGCGCGGTGCCTGCGAGCACCACGAGCGACAACCAGCGATCGGAGCCGTCGCCGCGCGCTTGCATCGAGAGCTGAGTCATGTCCAACCACCTCCATTCGCAACCAGCGCATCCAGCCTAGCGGCGCGGCGGTTACGAAGCAGTCGAGGACGTGTATGAAGGAAGTTGTACACCCGTTGCCCACGGTTCCACGAGCAGCTGCCGCTGACCGGCTGTGGGCGGTTTGACCACTTGGGAATGCTCGTGAACTACAATCGCCGGCATCGACGCCGTTGACAGGAGATCGCCTTGGAGAACCCGGAAGTCCACCAGCCGCACCCTCACCGTCGCCGCCGCGCTCACGGCGGGCTGCCGCGCTGGCTCGAGCTGGCGATCGCCATTACCGCGCTGACCACGTCGATCAGCTCCATCGTCATCGCCATCCATCACGGCAAGACGATGGACAAGCTGGTGAAGGCGAATTCCATCCCGTACATCATCGGCGGCTTCAGCGACATCACGCCGCAGGGCGAGCGGGTGCTGTCGCTCGACCTGCTCAACCGCGGCGTCGGCCCGGCGCAGGAGCGAAGCCTGCGCGTGAAAGTGGACGACAAGTACGTCACGTCGGTCGAGAAGCTGTTCGCAGAGTCGATCGGCGCCGAGCAGGCAGCGGCGGTGATGCAGCTGCCCATGGCGAGGAACAAAGTGCGCACGAGATTCATCGGCCCGGGCGGCGAGCAGCTGATCTTTCGCTTCCCGAAGACGCCGGAGAACGCCCGCTACTGGGACCAGCTGGAAGCAGCGCAGCCGCGCTGGAGCCTCGCGTACTGCTATTGCTCGGTCTTCGACGAGTGCTGGCACGTAGCAGGAAAATTCGAGGAGCCGAAGCCGATCAAGGAATGCGCGCGCGACGAGCCGAACGAGTTCCTGCCGTGACGCGCGTTCGCACGCTTCAGCGGTTTCGCTGATTTCTGCGAGTTGAGAAGCGTATCGGACGCAGTCAAGCTTGCTGCCGCGGCGTTCGATCGCAAGCGGTGAGGCGCGATGACTCCAGCGGCAATCACGTCGAGCCATGCGCAGGGCGACGCGGCGCACGGTCCGTACAAGGTCAACTCGCTCGTGCTCGGCGCGGACGCGAATCCGCTCGAAGGATCGGTTCGCTGGGACCCGGCGCGCTCGCTGTGGAACGGCGGCATGCTGCTCGCCTCCATCGTGCTGGCGCCGCTGTTCTTCAGCTGGAGCGCGCTCGGCGTGTGCGTCGTGCTGCTGCTGCTCACCATGTGCACGGGTCATTCGGTCGGCTTTCATCGACGCCTGATCCATCGCACGTTCAAATGCGGCAAGTGGACCGAGCGGGTGCTGGTGTGGTCGGGCACTCTCGTCGGCATGCACGGCCCGTTCTGGGTGATCCGCTCGCACGACCTTCGCGACTGGGCGCAGCGCCAGGGCGATTGCCACGACTTCCTGAAGCACGGCCGCGGCGTGTGGATGGATGGCTGGTGGAACCTGCATTGCACGCTGGCGCTGCGCCACGCGCCGGGCTTCGACCCGGGCCCGGGCATCGCGGACGATCGCTTCTATGTCTTTCTGCAACGCACCTGGATGCTGCAGCAGGTGCCGCTCGCAGCGCTGCTGTTCTGGCTCGGCGGTTGGCCGTGGGTCGTGTGGGGCGTGTGCGTGAGAGTCACGGTCGGCGTCTCGATGCACTGGCTCGTCGGCTACCTGTGCCACACGCACGGACCGCAGACCTGGATAGTCGATCGCGGCGCGGTCCAGGCGCACAACGTGCCGTGGGCCGCGATTCCATCGATGGGCGAGAGCTGGCACAACAACCATCACGCATTCCCCGCCTCCGCGCGCCACGGCCTGTATCCGGGTCAGCTCGACCTCGGCTACGAGTTCGTGAAGCTGCTGGAGCGGCTCGGGCTGGCGTGGGACATCCAGACGCCGGATACGCTGCCGCCGCGCCGCGGAATCACCGCGCTGCCGCCCTAAAGTTCCGTTGCATAGTCAACCTCGCGAGGAGTACCGTCGGCACGTCGAACAAGAACGTTCAACTCGCAGCCATGGAGGTGTCCCATGTCGAGCGGCAGAACTCCTCTCTCGCAATCGCGCCGCAACTTCCTGCAGCGTGCAGCACTCGGCACCGGCATCGCCGGCCTGCTGGGCGGCAGCGCGTTGCTGGCTCCGTCCAGAGCCTTCGCCGTGTGCGAGCCGCCGGGCGCGCCGGGGACCGCGAAACCCTGGCGCAGCGACTGCCGGCCGATCCGCCCGCGCCGGCCTGCGTCGACCTTGTCCGCGGCGGAGATCACCAAGCTGAAAGACGCGTACCAAGCGATGCGCGCGCTCAGCACGAGCGATCCGAATGATCCGCGCGGCTTCACGCAGCAGGCGAACGTTCACTGCTGGTATTGCGGCGCCGGCACGCAGGTTCACTTCAGCTGGCAGTTCTTCGCGTGGCATCGCGCCGAGCTCTACTTCCACGAGCGCATTCTCGGCAAGCTGGTCAACGACCCGGAGTTCCGGCTGCCGTACTGGGACTGGGACGTCGCCACGCACCGCAGGCTTCCCGGCGCCTACGTCACGCCCAACGACAACACGAATCCACTGTGGAACGGCACGCGCGCCATGTCGCCGACGGACGAGCTGCCCGAAGAGGACGTGGGCAGCGATGTCATGGAAGCCGCGCTCACCGCCGGCACCTTCGCGGACTTCGGCGGCACTGCGACCGACTCGGGCATTCCGGAGCTGTCGCCGCACGGCTCGGTGCACACCGACGTGGGTGGATTCACCGGCGACATGAGCGCCTTCAGCACCGCCGGCCGCGATCCGATCTTCTATGCGCACCACAGCAACATCGACAAGATGTGGTCGGACTGGATCAAGGGAGGGTCGAGCCACCTGAATCCGACCGACCCCGCGTTCCTGGATCTCACCTGGAACTTCTACGACGAGAACAAGGTGTGGCGCTCGATCAAGGCGTCGCAGGTGCTCAATCACGAAGCGCAGCTGCGCTACGTCTACGGGCCTTCGCGCTTCAGCGAGATGCTGCCCTGCATCTTCCAGTGGGTCGTGGTCAGGGTGCCGTGGACGTTCGACCGCGCCGTGCTGCTGGATCCCAAGGTGCGTACGCAGCTGGCCCGGGCTGTCGAGCGCAAATTGCCGCTGCGCCTGCATATCGATGCGCCGCAGATCCCGCTCGACAAGACGACCACCTATCGCGTGTATGCCGACCCGAAGGAAGCTCAGGCCGACGCCGGACCGAAGAGTCCCAGCTACCTGGGCACCATTCCGATCGTCCTCAACGATCGCGATGGACACAATCCGCTCAAGCGGCCGCCGCGCGTCGTGTTCAACGTCACGCGCCGCAGCAGCTACCTGCTCTCGGCCGATCGTCCGCTGCAGCTCGCATACGTCGAGCGCGCGGCGAAGGGGCAGCAGAAGCGGCTGCAGATGCAACCTCTGAAAGCGCGAGTGGTCTACTTCTCCTACGGTGAGCAAGCGGGGGATTGAAGTGCGCCAGGCCAGATTCCGCACACACGGCGCGGTGCTGACGATCCTGCTGGCCGCTGTGCTCGGTTGCGGGAGCCTGAGCGCAAACCCCTCGGACGTGGTCAAGGAATTCACGCTGCAGCTTCCGGCGGACATCGTGTCCGCCGGGTCCGTTCGCCTGGTGCTGAAGGGCGTGAGCGTGCCGCGCAATACACCGGTCGTTCTGCGCGCCCGGGCGCTCGAACCCGAGGTGGCGTTGGGCTCTGCGGGCCTGGTTGCAGAGTCACCGGCAGCTGCCGGCCCTGCTGTGCATTCGCAGGTGAAGATCGACATCACCCACGCGCTGCGTCGGTGGCAACAGAAGAACCGCGATGCCACACAGCTCAAGGTGCGGATCGTTCCGTACGCCGGGCTCGAGCCGATCCCGCAACTGGAGTGGTCCGTCGAGTCGGCGCAGCTCGAGCCAGCACCGTGACGAGGCTCACTGAGGGGGTCAGCCCCTGGGCACGACGCGCGGGCGCTGATCCGAAACACCTCGGCGCGATGCGCGATCGATGAGGAAGCCGGCTATGGCTTCGTGCGCATCGGCCTCGCTGGTACCGGCGGGAAACTCGAATACTTCCGTTGCATCGAACGGATTGGCGACGCGCACGGGCTCGCCGCGCGGCTCGACCTGCACTGTCGACCATTCCCACTGCGTCAGGCTGGAGTGAGCGAGCGGCCGGGCTGCGTCGGCAGGTCCCAGGTAGCTGTACACGGCGTATCCGGCTGCGATCGCTGCCGAGTCTCCGCAAACTGTGAACCAGGTCACAGGTCCGCGAAAAGCGATGCGACTTAACGTCGTCGGACCGGTGACGCTGCGCTGACGAGCGCGAGCCCGACAGTGGTGGGATCGGGCGTGTGCTTGCTGTCCCACGGATACAGACGCTGCAGCAGTCCCTCGACCGTCTGCTCTCTCTGCCAGGGGACGCTGCGCCGGCGCAGGCGCTTCCAGGTGCGCGCTTGCGGATCGAGGCGAAACGCGTGATACGCCGCCCACAGGTCGAAGTGTCGATATTCCTCGCACAACGCGTAGACCAGCGACTTCGGTGCGGCCGGCGCGAGGTCCGGGCGGCGCATGAGCCAGCGAAACAGGGCGGTTAGCGATGTCATGCAACTAGTATCGGGCGCTCACCGCGCGCGCAGCATGAGGTGGATGCTGAAACCGGCAGTAGCCGCCTTCAGAATCGGTAGCGTGCCTTGACGAGCACCTGATCGCTGTCGCGCAGCTCGGCCGCCGATTCGAGCAATCCGCCGAGGCCGTCGCGCGACTCGCCTTCCTCGAAAGCGATGCCGCCGCGGCCGTACACGAAGTACAGGTCCGACTGCGGCGCGAACGTCCAGCGGTAGCGGATCTGCAAGCCGAAGTTGTTCACCTCGAACGGCCGTACCACGTCGTTGCTCTCGACCAAGCGGCCCGACGCGCCGATGCGCAGCGGCTGCGGATGATGCGCGTCGATAGCCAGCCACTGCAGTTTCACCCGCAGCTCGTGGCGCGCGGCGGGGAACCAGTTGAGGTCGCTCTGCAGGATCGCACGCCGCCGCTCGAAGCTCGCGAGCAGATCGTCGCGCTCCCAGATGAGCCAGTCGCGGCTCCAGCGCATGACGCCGCGCACCGACCAGCTCAGGTCGTCGCGCACGAAGTTCTCCAGCTTGCTGTCGGCTTCGAACGCGAAATCGTCGTTGCCTTCCTGCAGCAGCGAGCCGGCCGCGAACCAGCGCCACTTGCCGATGCGCGCGCTCTGATAATTCTGCGTGAGCGCAACCAGCCGCGCGTCCATCTGCACAGTGCCGTTGCCGCGCGAGATCAGGTCGTCGACGCCGGCGCCGGTCACTTCCAGCAAGGTGTTGAAGACCGAGCCGGAGCGCTGCCGCGACTCGCGGAACACGCCGAGGTAGTTGCCGAGCCGCTCACCCGAGTCGTTGTAGCGCAGCTCCGGTCGCACGCGCCACACGACGCCGGCGCGCGCATCGCCCGGGTCGAAGGTGCGGAAGCGGCGCGAGATCAGGTAGCTGGCGCGATTCACGCTGGCGCGCTGCTGGAATCCCATGTCGTTGAAGTCGAGCGTGCCGCTGTAGTGCGTCAGCCCGAGCTCGTGCTGCCAGTCCGGCGAGGGCGTGTACACCGCGAGCAAGATCTCGCCGTCGCCGGCCGTGTCTTCGGCGAGCTGGTCGACCAGGCTGGCGATCACCTGCCCCTGCAGCATCAACTGCGAGTTGGGGCGCCAGATGAAGTCGCCGGTGTGGACCTGCGCGCTGCGATCGAGGAACGGGCGGTCGACCCAGGTGCCGAGATAGCCGAGCGTCATGCCGCCGGAGGCATAGCGCAGGCGCGTTCCGGCAAACGCGCGGCCGATGTCGTCGCCATAGTCGTTCTCGACTGCCGACAGCAGACCGTAGTCGAGGCGGCCGACGTTGCCGTTGAGCTTCACTGCACCGTCGATGTCGGCTGCCTGCAGCGGATCGTCGTCACGCTGCCCGCCGATGCGACGCGTGTAGAGCAAGCGGTCGCGCGCAGTGAGGCGCTGACTGTCGGTCTCCGGGACGCGGACGTCGAACAACGCCTGGTTCTCGGCGAAGAACGGCCGCTTGTCGCTGAACAGCACTTCGATGGCGTCGAAGTTCACCACCAGCTCGTCCGCCTCGACCTGGCCGAAATCCGGATTCAGCGCCGCCGTCAGCTGGAAGTTGCCCGAGGGCTTCCACTGGATGTCGGCGCCGAGCTTCATGTCGACTTCGTCGCCGACCAGGTCGTTGGCGACGCTCGCGTAGGGGAAGAAGTGCAGCAGCGAGCCCGGATACTGGTCGATCTCGACCTTCGGGAACTCCGACACGTAGCGCGGCCGCGAGAAACTCACGCCCTGCAGCGCGCTGCGCTCCTGCGTCGCGCCGATCACGCGATCGAACGCGATGCCGACCGTGCGCCTGGAGGCGTCGGCGTTCTTCATGCTCGCGGTCGTCCACGGCAGCAGCACCTCGACGAACCACTCCTGCTCGGTCTGCGTGATCGCATACTCGACGTCGCTGTCCCAGTCGGTGCTGTACTGGTTCTCGTTCGTCAGGGTCGCGTCCTGCAGCGAGCCCGCGAGCGCGATCGTGATGTTGTAAGCGACCTGCGCGTCGGCATTGAAGTCGATATAGATGTTGACACGGTCGCCGTTGTTGTCGGCGTCGCGCGGCGTCTGCGTCGCCTGCCGCGGCGTGCCCGGTGGATGCGTGCAGCGAAAGCCGAACACGATGCCCTGCGGCGTGCCGAGCATGCGCACTTCGGTGGGATGGCGCGGCACACCGAGCGTATAAGGCTGGGTCACGCGAAAATCGCTGAAAACCCGGGCGCGCTGCCACTGCGGCTCGTCGAGCCGGCCGTCGATCTTCACTTCGGCGAGTACGTCGACAGACGCAAGGAGCGCGGCCGCGACTAACGGGCCGCGCAGCAACCAGGACGCGCGCTTCATGCAACGATAGCCGTGACGAGGAGGCGCAGAGGATGCCGCAGCCGCCACGATCGCGGAAGAGCCACTTCGCGGGTTTCATGGGGGCCACGTGTACTGGCCCCCATGATCCGATGATCGATCGGTCAGTTCGGCACGATCCTGACGAACAGCCGCTCGAACGCCTCCATCACATAAGGATTCACGGCGGAGTACGGGATCGGCGTGCCGTCGGCGTCTGAAAGACCGGCGTCGTCGTTGGTATCCAGCGCCTCCGGGCAGGTAGCCGGCGTGACGTCCGCGGTGATCGTGCCGCTGCTCGTTCCCGTCATGACGTAGCAGCCGCGCTCGATGCCGGCGCTGTCGTTGGTCGAATGCGCGATGATGTAGTGGCCGTCCGTGCCGAACGTCGCGAAGCCGGTCGAGCCCGGCTCGCGGAAGCTGCCGATGAACGTGTTGGCGACCGACGGCACGGCTTCGAGCGTGAACGTGTCCTCGCCATCGTCGAAGGTCAGCCGCGAGCTCTGGCCGATGCCGGACTTCGCCAGGGTTCCGGAGGCCCCCGCACCGTCCCACAGCCCGCACTCGCCGTTGGTGTCGATGGCGTTGCTGATGACGGAGAAATCGCCGGTGGCCGCGTCGTAGTTGTAGACACCGAGCTCCACGCCATTGCCGTTGCTGGGCCCGCAGTCCGGATCGTTCTCGTACGAGGCAAGCAGGTACGAGCCATCCGCATACAGCGTGATGACGTCGGGAAGGCCGACGACCTGGTACGTGCCGATCAGCGGATCGGTCTGGTTGTCGATGCATGCGATGTGCACGTTGGTCACGTTCACCGCCGGCATCACGCCCTCGCCATTCGTCACGATGCACGTCGTGCCCTGAGGTTGAACCGCGATACCGGCGAGATAGTCGGCATCCTCGACCAGACCGTTCGGGAACGTGAACTGCGTGGCGTTGGGCGGCAGCAGCAGGATCGGATTGTTGGTGTTGAGGGTCAGGATCAGCCCGGGCTTCGTCAGGCCGGAAACGGTGCCGCCCACCGTGTGCGGCGTGACGCCGCTGACGCAATCGACAGCCACGTTCGTGACGTCGTCGACCGGGGCTCCGGCATTGAAGCGCACCGAGCACGTCTGGCCGGGAGGCTGCGTCAGGACCGTCGTCGTGAAGAAGCTGCGGATCGGCATCGCCGGGAACGTGAATGCGCCGTTGGCGGTGATCTGCACGTCGTCGTTGGTCACGGCGTTGTTGGCGATGAACGAATTGCGCAGCGTCAGCGGGCCCGCGCCGGCGAGTCCGGCCACGTTGCCGCCGACCGTTACGCTCGTCGTCGCGTTGTCGACGCAGGTGACCTCGACATTCGTCACGTCCGCCGCCGGCATGCCTGAACCATTCGCTGTCACGCTGCACGTCGCGCCGACGGGCTGGATGAGCACGCTGACGAAGTACGGGCTGTTCGCGGCGATCTCGTCCGCGAACTCGAAGTCGCTGCCCGTGATCGAGAGGTTGTCGTCGAGGTTGTTCTGCAGCACCAGCGTGCCGGAAGTCAGCCCCGTGACCGTGCCGCCGATCGAAACCGTCGCCGGCGGATTGTTGGCGCAGGTCACTGCAACACTCGTGACATTCGCCGTCGCCGTGCCCGAGCCGCTCGCGACGGTGCAGGTCTGCCCGGTCGGCTGAGTCAGGACGGTCACCGCGTACGCACCGCCGCTCGCGACGGCAGTCGTAAACGTGAATGCGCCGTTTGTCGTAAGAGATAGATTGTTACCGCCGTTGTTCTGCAGAACGACGGTGCCGGCGACTCCGCTCAGCGTGCCGCCGATGGTGAACGTCTGCCCGCCACCGTTGCCGCCTCCATTGCCGCCGTTGTTGCCCCCTCCTCCGCCTCCACTTCCGCCCCCGCATCCCGCAAGGCCGAGCGCAACAAGAGACATCGACACGAAAACACATCTGCGTAGCGACATGGCTGCTCCCCGTGTGTGATGCGCCCCGCCGCTGTTGGTAGGCTTCTGCGGCGTTGCGCAACCGATGTCGACTACTGTCGGGAAGCGCCGATTCCTCGCACCTGAAAACTAATGACTCATCGTTTGCCGCTCCCCAGGTCGTCGGAGTGACCTGCATTCAGGCGCGGCCACTGCGAGATGGGACGCCCGTCGTCGCGCATGCCGTCCTCGCGCTCCTGGAGCCAGCCGGCCGGCGAGTCCTCCCACTGCTCCTGCCGCCCGTAGACCGTGAGATCGAGCAAGCGGTAGCTGTTGTCCATCGCCTCGACGCCGCGCATCCATGTCCAGTAGGTCTCGAAGACTTGCGACTCCTGCCGCAGGTAGCAGATGAGATGCATCATGCCGATGCGGCGTCCGACCAGCAGTTTCTCGAGCGAGGGGCGCGGCGCCGAATACCACGGCATCTGCCAGCCCATGAAGTCGCGATAGCGCTTGCTCTCTTCGTACGGCCCCTGGCAGAGCGTCGCGTACGTGACATCGCGCGAATGCAGATGCGACAGCTGGCACACCTGTGTCGTGAAATACGTGCAGCCCTCGCATTGCTGCGGCGCCGGCTTTCCCGGGTACCACATGAAGTAGTACGCGATGAGCAGCTGACGGCCCTCGAATGCATCGAGCAGCGTCACCGTGCCACGCTCGCCGATCAGCGGCGTTGCGCCATCCACCTCGACCATCGGCAAACGCCGACGGGCAGCGGCAAGCACGTCGCCCTCGCGCGTGTGCGCCTTCTCGCGCAGCCGCAGCGCCTCGATCTCCGCCTGGTAGGTGCCGCGATCGACCACCTTGGGAGCTCCGCTGTCTTTCATGATTCCTCCTTACGCGGCATGTCGCGCGAACACCGCCATCTGCGCCGCGAGCGCGCGTTGAAACGCCGGGCGAGCTTCGCAGCGCAGCCGATAGCTTTCGAGCACGGGAATCTGCGCCACGATGTCGGTATGGCGCAGGATGCGCAGCACGCTCGTCATCAACAGATCCGCGGCGGTGAAGCGATCTTCGAGATAGCTGCGCCCGTCGAGCCACACCGCAAGATCCTGCAGACGCTGCTGCACCGCCTGCAGTGCGCCCGGGCGTCGCGCCTTCGCCCATTCTTCCTGCGCGTAGAAAAGGTCGATCGTCGTGAGATTCTGGATTTGCGGCTCGATGGAGTTCATCGCAGCGAACATCCATGCAGTGACGCGCGCGCGGCCGGCCGGATCCGCCGGCATCAACGCCGCGGACCGCTGCGCCACGTGATGGACGATCGCGCCCGACTCGAACAGCACCAAATCGCCTTCTTCATATGCCGGCACCTGGCCGAACGGCTGAAGCCGGCGATAGGTTGCGGACTTCTGGTCCTCGGGCCCGATCACCCGCTCGGAATAGGCTTCGCCTGCCTCTTCCAGCGCCCAGCGCACGCGCAGATCGCGCACCAGGCCCTGGGCAAACGGCGGAACCATACGGAAAACGCTGACTCGGATCGTGGTCATGGGAGGCTGCCTCGTTTCGTGGGGTGTTCGTATCGATGACGAGCCGGGTGGCCGCCGTTCGACAAGTAGTGGCAAGTTCCTCACTTGCCGACTTCACGATGCATCCAGTGGGGTGAGAATCGTGCGCGCCGCCAGAGTACTGGCGGTTGCGCGTTCAAGACCGAGGTTGAGACGGTGACGCCGGCGGTTGCGTCGGCGAATGAAGTGAGTGTCTGCAGGTTCGCGCGGCGCTCAGCTCATCCAGCGCGTGCAGCTCGCCGCGGCTGCTCAATGGCAACCGGCGTAGCCGCGTCGCGCCCCGCACGGCGGATCATCGACGCAAACTCGCCCGCCGGCACCGCCGGGCTCATCAGGAACCCCTGCACCAGGTCGCAGCCTTCGGCGCGCAGGAAATCCAGCTGCACCTGCGACGAGACGCCTTCGGCGACGATGCCGAGGCCGAGGTTGTGGCCGAGCGCGATGATGGCGCGGACGATGGCGGCATCGTCCGGGTCGGCGCCGATATCCTTGACGAACGAGCGGTCGATCTTCAGCGTGTCGAGCGGGAAGCGCTTGAGATAGCTGAGCGACGAATAGCCGGTGCCGAAATCGTCGACGGCGAGCGCGAAGCCGAACTCCTTCAGCGTGAGCAGCGAGCGGCGGCCCGCCTCGGCATCCTGCATCAGGATGCCCTCGGTCAGCTCCAGCTCGAACAGCGCGGGCGACAGTCGCGCTTGCCCGACCGTGTCGCTCATGTGCAGCAACCCCTCCGGCCGCATGAAATCCCGGCCGGAGATGTTCACCGCCACCCGCGGCAGTTGCAGACCCTCGTTGCGCCACTGGCACAGATCCCAGCACACCTGCTGCATCACCCAGCGGCCGATGTCGCCGATCAGGCCGATCTCCTCGGCGACCGCGACGAAGTCGATCGTCGGAATCTGGCCCCGCTGCGGATGGAACCAGCGCAGCAGCGCCTCGGCGCCGACCGGCCGCAGAGTCTGCGTCTCGTACTTCGGCTGATAGTGCACCTGCAGCTGCGAGCTCTCGAAAGCCTGCCGCAGCTCCATTTCCAGGGAAAGGCGCTTCACCGCGCGCGCGTGCACGGCGCTGGTATAGACGCGGTACTGGTTGCGGCCGCTCGCCTTCGCTTCGTACATCGCGCCGTCGGCGTTCTTCAACAGGCTCTGTCCGTCGTTGCCGTGCTCCGGGAACAATGCGATGCCGATGCTCGGCGTGACCACGAACTCGTAGCCGCCGTGCACGAACGGCGCCACCAGCGCCGTCTGAATGCGGTCGGCGGCGCGCTCCGCCGACTGCACCGTCGGGTTGCCGGTGAGCACGAGGATGAATTCGTCACCGCCGACCCGCGCGAACTGCCCGTGAACCTGCTCGTCGTCGCGCAGACTCGCCAGCGAGTTCAGCCGGTCCGTGACCATGCGCAGCAGCGCGTCGCCGGTCTGATGCCCGAGCGTGTCGTTGATCCGCTTGAACTGATCGAGGTCGATGTAGAGCACTGCGACGCTGCGGTCGGCGCGACGCGCCTCGACCAGCGACTGCGAGAGATAGTCGCCGAGCCACTCGCGGTTCGGCAGGCCGGTCAGCACGTCGAAGTACGCCAAGCGATGAATGTGCGCTTCGGTGCGCTTGCGTGAGGTGATGTCGCGGATGATCGCGAGCACGTGGCCGCTCGCATTGGGCGCGTAACGACACTCGAAGTGGCGGGTCGCGTCGTCGGTTGCTTCGAGCGCGAACTCGAATGCTGCAGGCGTGCCGCGCAATGTGGCTGCGAGGCATGACATCGCTCGTTCCTGCGCGGGCTTCGGCAGCAGGTCCGCGAGCTTGCGGGAGCCGGGCGCACGCGCAGCCTCGTGCTCGATCAGTCCCGCGATCGGGCTGACGACGTGGCTGATCGCGCCCTGCGTGTCGACGAGGAAGATGCCGTCAGGAATGGCGCGCAGCAGTGCGGCGTTCTTCTGCTCGCTGAAGCGCAGCGCGTCCAGGTTGCGCGCGCCGCGCAGCACGTAGCGGATGCGATGGACGATCAGCGCCCAGTTGATCGGCTTGACCACGAAGTCCGTGGCCCCGACGTCGTAGGCTTTGTCGATCGACACGGCATCGTCGTGACCCGTGACCATGACTATCGGCAGGTTGGCGCCGCCGGGGAGCTGGCGGATCGCGGCGCATGCCTGATAGCCGCTGCCGTTCGGCATCTCCACGTCGAGCAGTGCGATGTCTGGCATGCGCGCCGCGCAGGCCGCGACAGCCGCATTGCCGGTAGCTACCGCTTCGACGTCGAAGCCGGCGTTTTCCAGCGTCGCCGCCGCGATGTCGCGCAACAGCGCGTCGTCATCGGCGATCAGCACCCGGATTCTTTGCTCTGACGTGGTCACGCCGATCTCCGCATCTCGAACTGCAATTCTTCACGCACGCGCGCATGCAGCGCGCGCAACTCAACCAATAGCTCACGCGTTGCCGCGACGTTGCCGCTGCGTGCGCGCTCTTCCAGCTCGCGGCACAGATTCGCGAGACCATGCGCGCCGACGTTGCCGTTGTAGGAGCGCCAGGCATGGGCAGCGCGGGCCAGCTCCGCAGCCTCGCCCTGCTCGATTGCGCGCTCGATCGACGCCACCAGGTCGCGCGAATCCGCGAGGTAGCGCTCGATGATGTGACTGAGCATGTCCTTCGTGCCTTTGCGGGGCAGCGCGCGCAATGCGTTCAGCGTCGCGCGATCGAGCAGATCGCTCGCCGCGGGCAGCGGAGGTGCTTCTGCCGGCGCGGGCACCACGGCCGCGCTCTCTTTCGGCAGCCAGCGGGTGAGCACGGCATGCATGGCGGCGCGTGTGAACGGCTTCGCGAGGTAGTCGTCCATGCCGGCAGCGAGACAGGCCTCGCGGCCCTCGCTCGTCGCATTGGCCGTCAGGGCGATGACCGGCATGCGAACGCCCGGTTTCTCGCGACGGCGCAGCTCGGCAGTCGCTGAGAAGCCGTCCATGACCGGCATCTGGCAATCCATCAGCACCAGGTCGAACGATTCCACGGCAAGCACATCGAGTGCCTGCTCACCGTTGGCAGCCGTAGCGACTTCCAGACCCAGAGCACTGAGCATGCCGTCGGCCACTTCACAATTCAGTGCCTGGTCTTCCACCACCAGCACGCGACCGTACAGACGCGGCGGCGCGGCGTGGGAAGCAGAATGATTCGCCGCGCCGGCATGTTCGCGTGCGCCTTCGCCGCGCGCGCTCAACGTGCGATACAGCTGCAGCAGGCGCAGCGGCTTACTGAGCTCCGCGTCGAAGCGCAACGCAGCGCTCGCCTGCGTGCGCGCCAGGTTCACGAAGTTCGTCAGGCGGATCGTATGCGGCCGCACCGCGCGTTCGGCGAGTGCAGCGGTCAGCAGATTCGTGGCGCCATCGTCGGCCTCCGAGTCGTCGACGATGACCGTGTCGTACGCGGTGGCGCGCAACTCCTCCAGCGCCTGGGCCATCGACGCGACGCCGATCGGCCGCACGCCCCACTCGCGCAGCGCCTTGACGATGATCCCGCGAGCGATGTCGTTGCTGTCGACCACCAGCGCGCGCAGGTCGCCGAGATTCGGCGGCGCCGGGAGCTGCGCCGCTGGCTCGGCCAACGCCAGCGACAGCTCGAACGAGAACGTCGAGCCCGCGCCGGGCGCGCTCAGCACGTTGAGCTTGCCGCCCATCAGCTCGACGATCTGCCGGGCGATCGACAGGCCGAGACCCGTGCCGCCGAAGCGGCGCGTCGTGGACGCGTCTTCCTGGGTGAACTCTTCAAAGATCTTCGCCTGGTTCGCCGGCTCGATGCCGACTCCGGTATCGACCACTTCCAGGCGAAGCTTGAGCTCGCCCGCGACTGCGCCGAGAGGAATCACGCGCAGCGTCACATGGCCGCGGTCAGTGAACTTCACGGCGTTGCCGCCGAGGTTGACCAGCACCTGGCGCAGCCGCACGGCGTCGACGCGCAGGCGCGGCAGCGGCTGCGCCGGCGAATCGCACAGGAGCGCGATGCCCTTGGCCGCAGCGCGCGCCGCGAGCATCTCAGCCGTCTGCTCCACCAGCTCGACCACGTCGCAGTCGACCGGATCGAGCTGCAGGCGGCCCGCCTCGATCTTCGAGAAGTCGAGGACGTCGTCGACGATCGCCAGCAGCGAGTCCGCCGACCGATGAATCGCTTCGGAGAAGCGGCGCTGTGCGGCATCGAGGCGTGTGTCGAGCAGCAGCGCGGTCATGCCGAGCACGCCGTTCATCGGCGTGCGCAACTCGTGACTCATGCGGGCGACGAAGTCGCTCTTGGCGCGAGTGAGCACCTGCAGCTGCTGGTTGCGATCCTGCAGCTCGCGGGTGCGTTCACGCACTGTGTTTTCCAGCTCGCGGCTATAGCGCAGCGCACGCTCGCGTTTCAGGCGCTGCCTGCGCCACACGGCGGCGATCAGCAGCAACGCGATCGCCACATAGCCCGCACGGGCGAGCCCCGTGTTCCACGGCGCAGCGCCGACGTGCACCGGGATCGCCAGACCCTCCGGGCTCCACGCACCGTCTGCGTTGGCCGCGCGCACCCGGAACGTGTAGTCGCCCGCATCGAGGTTCGTATAGGTCGCGCGGCGCAACGCACCGGCGTCGGTCCAGCCCGCGTCGAAGCCTTCGAGCTGATACATGTAGCGGTTGGCATCCGGCGAGGTGAAGTCCAGCGCCGAGAATTCGAACGTGAGCAGCTTGTCGCTGTACGCGAGCTGCAGCGCCCGGCCTCTGCCCGGCATGTCCTGCAGCGCGATCGGCTGATTGAGCTTGGCGATCGACGTCAGCACGACACGCGGCGGCGGCGCTTCCCTGGTCACTGCCTTCGGCGCGAACGCGTTGAAGCCGTTGCTGCCGCCGAAGAACAGCGTGCCGTCGCGGCCGCGATAGTGCGCGTTGAAGTTGAAGTCTTCGCCCTGCAGGCCGTGCGCTTCGTGGAACGACTTGATCGCGGGCGCGCGGGGATCGAAGCGGGTCAGGCCGTCGTTCGTGCTGAGCCACAGGCGGCCGTCGATGTCCGACTCGATGCCGTACACGACCTGGCGCGTCATGCCGGCGACGCCCGTCTGATTCTCGAAGCGCACCGTGCCGGGGGTCTCGGAGCTGCCGATCATGCGATCCAGGCCGCCGCCCGCAGTGCCGATCCACAGCTCGCCGTGCCGGTCGACGTGCAGCGCGTAGATCGCGTCGTCGCTCAGACTGTTCGGATCGCGGTCGTTGCGGCGATAGTGATGAAAGCGCCCGGTGCGGCGCTCGAGCAGGTTGAGGCCGCCGCCGGCCGTGCCGATCCACAAGTTGCCGCGCTGATCCTCGACGATCGCACTGGCGCGCGGGTCGCTGAGCGCATTCGCATCCGCGCCGCCGAACGGGTAGCGAATCACTGCGCCGCTGTCGTGCGCGATGCGAGCGAGGCCGCCGCCGAACGTGCCGACCCACAGGTCGCCTTCGCGGTCCTCGTAGAGAGCCATCACACCGTTGGCCGGCAGCGAGCTGTCGTCGCCTTCCACGTTCTGGTAGTTGCGCACCGTGCGGCGCACCGGATCGAAGCGCTGCAGGCCCGCGGTCATCGTGCCGACCCACAGCGCGCTGTGACGATCGAACGCGAGCGTCATCACGCGATCGTCGGCGAGCGCGAGCGAGCCTTTGTCGTCGCGCCGATGCCGCGCCTCGCGACCGGTGCGCGTATCGATCTCGACCAGGCCCGCGGAAGTTCCGACCCACACGGTGTTGGCGCCGTCGTCCGCGAACGCGTTGACGCCGACGCCGCCGCCGAACGCGGCGCTGCGATAGTGACCGAGCAGCCAGCTGTTCGGATTCCAATGGCTGGCTCCGCCCCAGCGCGTACCGACCCACAGCACGCCGCCGCGGTCCTGGTACAGCGACATGACGTCGAGGTCGCGCAGCGTCTGCGGGCTGTCAGCGTCGCGCCCATAGCGCACGAATTTGCCCGAGATGCGATCGAACAGGTTCAGCCCGTCGCGCGTCGCCACCCACAGGCGGTTCGCGTCGTCTTCCAGGATCGCCTGCACCCGGTCGCTGCTCAGCGAGCCGGGATCGCTGGCCTGATGGCGAAACGCCGTGATGCGGCCGGTGTCGACATCCAGGCGATTGAGCCCGCCGCCGAGCGTGCCGATCCACAGCGCGCCGGTGTGGTCCTCGCGAATCGCGCGGACACGTGCATCGCTGAGACCGGTGCTGGGCGCCGCGCCGTAGTTGGTGAAGTCGCCGGTCGAAGGCTCGTAGCGGCTCAGGCCGCCGTCGCTGCCGACCCAGATGCGGCCGCTGCGATCGGAATACAGCGCAAACACCGCGTCCGCGGCGAGCGAGCGCGGATCGTCCTTGCGATGGCGGAAGTGCTTTGCCTTGCCGGTCTTGGGATCGAGCAGGTCGATACCGTGCTCGAAGGTGCCGACCCAGATGCGGCCGCTCGCGTCGATGAGCAGCGTGCGCGCCGCGTCGCTCGCGAGCGAATCGGCATTCTGCGGATCGTGCCGGAACTGCTGGAAGGTGTCGGTGCTGCGATCCCAGCGAGCCACGCCGCCGCCGACCGTCGCGAGCCACAGGTCGCCGCGCGTGTCCTCGGCGATCGTCCAGATGTAATCGCTCGCCAGCCCGCGCTCGTTGCCGCGCTCACGCCGATAGGCGCGAACCGAGTAGCCGTCGTAGCGGTCGAGGCCGCTCTCGGTCGCGAGCCACAGGTACCCTTGCGAGTCCTGCAGGATGCTCATGACGGTGCTCTGCGAGAGCCCGTCGCGCATCGTCAGGTGCTCGAAGTAGATCGGCCGCGCGTCCGGCACCGGCGCGGCGGCCTGCGCCGCGCCGATCGCGGTGAGCGCCGCACACGCCACGAAGGCGCGTAGAAAGTTGTGCACGCGCCTTCGCATGAGACCGCGTTACTCCTGGTTCACGGCCTCGATGGCGCCGGTGCTCACCGCGGAGTTGTTGCTCCACGTGTAGCCATTGCTCCAGGTGTAGCCGTTGCTCCACGTGTAGCCGTTGCTCCACGTATAGCCATTGCTCCAGGTGTAGCCGTTGCTCCAGGTGTACCCGGTGCTGCCCGGCGGGCTGCCGTCCCATGATTCACCGTCGAGCAGCGTGCCGACGCCGACGAGCAGGTTGCCGAGCAGCGGCACCGCGCTGAGCGTATTGCCGAGCGAGGTGACGGTGCCGCCGAGGAATCCCAGCAAGCCGCCGAGCACGGTCGGCTTCGACGTGCTCTGCACGGCCATGATGTAGAAGTTGCCGTCGGCGTCCTGGTTGGCGCGGCCGCCGAAGTGCTTGAGCCCGGAGAGGTCGAGCAGGATGTTGAGGCCCGTGTTTGCGCAGTTGTTCGCCGAGCTGTACGCGGCGTCGCGCGCGCTCACGAGACCGGCGCCCTGCTGGAACACCGAGTAGGCGAGGGTACCGTCGCGCTTCACGGCGGGGCGTGCGCTGTCCATCAGACGGCACTTCACCTGGTCGGGCGTGAGGTATGGATTCACATCGAGCATCAGTGCAACCACGCCGCTCGTGACTGCAGCAGCCTGCGAAGTACCCGACATCGTGAAGTCGGTGAAGCGGCTGTCGACCCACTGCGGGAAATTCCGCGCGAGCGTGCTGGTATCCGGCGCGTAGGCGCGGATGTGACCGCCCATCGCCACGACTTCCGGCTTCACGAAGCCTTCGAACGTCGGGCCGGCGGACGAGAACGAAGCGAGGCGATACTGGTCCGGCTCCATCGGCCGGTAGCTGTCCGTGACCGCACCCACCGTGACGACGTACGGGTTGTTGCCCGGCACGCCGATCGACATCGGCGACGGGCCTTCGTTGCCCGCGGACACCACGACGACGATGCCCGAGGCCCACGCGGCCATGACGGCCTGGTTGAGCGGATCGTCCCAGTAGTGCGAGCGCACCGGCGCGCTCAGCGACATGTTCAGGACGCGCACGTTGTAGCGCGACTTCTGCGACACGATCCACTGGATGCCGCGGATCACGTCGAAGTAGCGGCCGACACCGTTTTCGTCGAGGACCTTTACCGAGACCAGGTTCACGCCCGGCGCCACACCCTGGAATCGGCCGGTGCTGGCAACGGCGCTGTTGGCGATGATGGAGGAAATGTGCGTGCCGTGACCGAACGCGTCGTCGATGTCGCGGTCGTAGGTCGTCGTCCTGTAGGCGTAGGGATCCTGGCGCGCGAGGATCACATCGTACTGCGCGAGCACGCGCGATGCTCCGGTGTTGGTCCGCTGCAGCGGCCCCTTCTGCTTCCACAGGCCGGAGTCGAGCACGGCCACGGTCACGCCGCGGCCCGTGAGCCCGCCCTTGTGCAGCGGGACTGCGCCGACTTCGTTCGGGTAATACGTTTCGGGCAGCGCGCTCGTGGCGCTGGCGCTGACGCTCGCATCGTCATAGACGCGCAGGCCTTCGACCGGCTTCTCCCACAGAGCCGCGAGCTCGCGATCGTCGAGCGAGGCGCCGACGGCGCGAATGATGCCGAGCTCGCCGGTCACGACGCCGCCGGCTTTGGTCACGGCAGCGCGCGCGAGCTCGCTGCTGGCCGCCTGCACGATGTAGTCCTGACGAACGCCCTTCGGCGCCTGTGCAACTTGCACCGGCTCCGCTTGCTTCGGCGGCGACGACTGCGCTGGCGCGACCGGAGTCACTGCTGCCACTCGCGCAGCCGCGGCAGGCGCCGTCGGCTCGCGGTCGAGCACGAACAACGCGGCAAGAATAAGTAACGTGCCGAGGCCGCCTGCTCCGGCGATACGGAGCGTGCGTCGAGAGGTCATCGCCATGGTTGAGTCGTCCGCTTCTTGTGAGTTGTGAAGCCCGCGCTTCGGTCAGTATTTGTACCGAAGGTCGCTACGCGGAGACAGGACCTGGATCCACGACGCGCGTGACGCGCGTCGCAAGAAATTCAACTCTGCCGCATATGTAAACGGCAGAGCGCCCCTACTGTGAGGAGGTGGACATAACGACTCACGCGCGAGTCGCAATCGCTCGACTTCGCTGCACGAACGCCAGCCCCGCCACGCTGAGACCGAACAACGCGAGCGTGCCCGGCTCCGGCACGGAAGTGGCTCGCACCGACCATTGCACCGGCCGGCCGTACGCGAGCCCCGGACGCTGCGCATCCGTGAAGGCGATGCCGCCCGAAGCGAAGCCGTCGAAATCCGGCGCGGAGCCGCCGCTCGAAGTACAGGCGTAACGCAGGAAACCGCAGATGGCCGGCGTGTAGTTGCCGCCGATCATCCAGTCGGTCAGCGTGCCGTTGCTGAACGAGAGCGTGGCGATCTTGGCCGTCGTCTCGTCGAACGACACGCCGAACCAGTTGAAGAACAGGTCGAGCGTCGGCAGGCCGAGGATCGGATTGCCGATCTGCCCGGTGCCGCCGGCCGGCATCAGGGAATCGTCGAAAGTGAAATAGCCGGTGCCGACCACGCCGACGCCGTACGAGGGATTGGACAGGTCGTTGCTGGTGACGCTGAAGTCGACGGTGACCGGCGTGGCGTCTGCCGCCAGGGGACCGGCCAGCAGCGCGAGCGCCGCGACCAGGGGGTTGAGCTTGCGAGTCATATCGAGTCTCCGTGCATGTGAACCGCGATAAGGAGTCAACGCGGCAAGCAGCGGAAAACGGGCTCACGAAATTTTCGCAAGCGCGGCGGCCCGGTGCGGGCACGCCGCGCCCTCGCGGCTCGAAGGGGCGGCTCAATGATCCAGGGAACAGTCGCTCGAAGGCCGCAGGAACCGGCCGGTGCACCACTGGACCACGCCGTGAATCGCCTGCGTCCCGAAGTGGTTTGCGGCCGGCGTGCCCAGGGTCACCGTGACGTTGGAGAACTTGACCTCCTGGCCGCCGAGCACGCAAACGGTGAAAGGCGACGGGTTGCCGAACGGCGCCGGCGCGCCGTTGCCTGTCACGAAAGCAGTGCCGGTGATGACGAAGCCCTGCGTGACCGCCGGACTGAACGTCGGGCAGCGGGTCTGCCAGTCGAGCGTCAGCACCCCGTCCCGCATGCTGATGTGATGCGTATGCGCGCCGCGCGTCGCAGGATTGTCCTTGTCGACGGTGTTCTGAATGATCCCGTAGTCCGAGGTCTGCATGTCCATGGAGGCCGCGAACCTGCCGGTGCCGCGCCGCTCGTCCACTTCCAGGGACCATTTGCCGCGCATCTCGTAAGGGCCGTTCTTCACGACCGCGTTGGACGGCGTGTGGTCGTTGAGCAGGCCGCCGAAGTGCTCCGGCAGCGCGTCGGGCCCGCCGCGGTCCCGGTCCCCCGCCAGCGCCTGGCTCACGCCCAGCGCCGCCGGCGCCATCAGCACCGCCATGCCGCAAGCCGCACGCTTCGAGAATCGATGTCTCATTGGACTTCTCCCTCCGCCATTGTTGAAATCCCGGTCACGAGGAATTGCAGCCGAGGGATGCGCGCCCGGTCCGGAGCGAAACGCGACTGGAGCACGAGGAAAAGACGAGGGAGCGCAAGTCCGCGAACGAGGGGCCGATGTCAGCAGCGAGCGTGGCCAGACCGGACTTCCGCCTCGGCGACTGGCTCGTCCGGCCGAGCCTGGCAACCATCGAACGGGGCAGCGCGGCGGTGCACGTCACGCCGCGGTCCATGGCGGTCCTGATCTACCTCGCCGATGCGCGCGGCGAAGTCGTTTCCCGGAACGACATCCTCGACGCGGTGTGGCCGGGAATGTCCGTGACCCCGGACGCGCTGTCGCAATGCGTCGTCGAGCTGCGCAAGGCGTTCCGCGACGACCCGAAGCATCCCGCGGTCATCCAGACGATTCCGAAGCTCGGTCTGCGGTTGCTGACGCCGGTCACGCCAGTCACGCCGGTCGCGACGGCCGGGCTCGAGGCCGCGGCGCCGGCGCGAACGCTGGCTTCATCGAAGACCCTGCTCATAGCGGGCCTCATCGCCGTCGCGATCGCAGGTGCGGCGCTGCTGTGGAATGGCACGGCACAGCGCGAGTGGCGCGATCCGTTGCGCGGCGCGGATTTCACGACCGTGACGGATTTCATCGGCGCGGAGGAGCAAGCCGCCATCTCGCCGGACGGTCGCTTGATCGCGTTCGTCTCCGACCGCGATGGCGCGTGGGACGTGTTCGTCGGCCAGACCGGCGCCGGCGATTTCCAAAACCTGACGCGCGGGCGCCTTCCCGAGCTGCGCAATCCCGCCGTGCGCATGCTCAATTTCTCGCCCGCCGGGTCCGAGGTGCTGATCTGGTCGTCGAAGAACGTCAGCTGGAGCATTCCGGTCCTGGGCGGCGATCTGCGCCCGGGACCTGCCGACATCGCAGAGCTCGACTGGTCGCGCGACCATGCGCGCGTCGTCTCGCATCCCGCCGCGCCCGGCGACCCGTTGTTCGTCGCCAGCGCCGATGAGATGACTCGCGGTCAGCAGATCTACACGGCGCCGCCGGGCATTCACTGCCACTTTCCGCTGTGGTCGCGTGACGCCAGGACGATCTACTTCGTGCAGGGATTCGTGCCGGACGAGATGGACATCTGGCAGATCGCCGCCGCCGGCGGCAAGCCGCAGCGCCTGACGTGGCACAACTCGCAAGTCAGCTTTCCGACGCTGCTCGACGAGCGGACTCTTCTTTATCTCGCGACCGCGGCGGACGGCGCGGGCCCGTGGATGTACGCGCTCGACCTGCAGGAACACACGGTGCATCGCGTGAAGTCCGCGAGCAATGCATATTCCTCGATCGCGGCGACGGCCGATGGCCGCCGCCTGGTCGTCACCGAGCCGCACCCGACGGCGAGCCTGTGGAGCGTGCAACTCACGGACGGCATCGCCGGTCCCCGGGATGTCACGCAGATTCCGCTTCGCACGCAGCGCGGCGTGTCGCCGCGCCTCGGACCTGACTCACTGCTGTATCGCGCGCCGAAAGCGGGAACCGACGCACTGTGGCGGCACGAAGGAGCGGCCAACGCGCGCGAGCTGTGGAGCGGTCGCGAGGGCCGGGTCATCGGCGGACCGGCGCTGAGCGCCGACGGCCGGCGCGTCGCATTCACCGTGCAGAGTCGCGGCAGGACCTGGCTCTACGTGATGAGCTCCGACGGCAGCGGCGCACGCAGAGTGGCGCAGGAGCTCGACGTTCGCGGCGCACCGGCGTGGTCGCCGGACGGCCGATGGATCGCGATCGCGGCGCTGCGCGACGGCGAGCCGCGGCTGTTCAAGATTGCGGAGAGCGGCGGCGCTGTCGTGCAGCTGACCAGCGAATATTCTCTGGATCCCGTCTGGTCGCCGTCAGGCAGCTTTCTGGTGTACACGGCTGCCGATGTCGGCACGATGTTCGACGTGCGCGCCGTCGCGGCCGACGGCGCCCCTCACCCGATGACGAAGCTCAGTCTGACGCGAGGCTCGCGCCGGCTGGCATTCCTCGGCGCCGACGAGAACACGCTCGTGATGCTGAAAGGCCCGCAGTCGCGCAAGGAGTTCTGGGCGATCGATCTGCGCAGCGGCGCGCAGCGCGCGCTCACGGATCTCGGCCCGGGTCAGGTCATCGGCGACTTCGACGTCGCGGCGGACGGTCGCAGGATCGTCTTCGATCGCGTGCGCGAGGAGTCCGATCTGGCGTTGATCCAACTGGCAGACGCGCAGGCGCAAAGCCCGTGAGCGCCGACGGCGGCACCCTCAGCCGCCCCAGCCGAAGCGCATCGCCGTGAGCACCAGCATGCCGACCACGATGCAGCCGACCATGCTGCGCTTCCAGAGAAAGAACGCAGTCGCGGCCACGGCAGCGACAAGGCGCGGGTTGCGCAACGACACGTCGACCGTGCCCGACTGCACCAGGATCTCGGGCGCGATCAGCGCCGCCAGCGCGCAGATCGGCGCGAACCGCAACGCCGTCTCGACCAGATGCGACGGCTTGAAGCGCTCGCCGATCAACAACAATCCGGCGCGGGTGGCGAACGTCGAAAGCACCAGCCCGCAAACGATCAGCAGCATGTAGAGGTTCGACACGGGTCAGCCTCGCTCCGGCTCAGCCGTCGCTTTGCGCCGGGTGAGCGCGGCATCTACCGCGACTGCCGCAGCGATGCCGGCGAGAATTCCCGCGACCAGCCCGAGCCCGAACGGCAAGCCGCGCGCCAGCACCGCGACCGGCGCCGCAACGAGCGCACCTGCGAGCCCGGGCCGCTGCAGACAAGGGGGAATGGCGAGCGCCAGCAGCGCGAGCGTGCCGGCGAATTGCAGGCCCCATTGCGGCGGGATGGCGGTCGCCGCGACGATGCCGACGATCGACGCCACCTGCCACATGAGCCAGTTGAGCGCGCACGTTCCGAGGAACCACGCGTCGCGATATGGGAATTCGCCCTCGCGCGCCGCACGCTGCATGAACATTGCGAACGTGAAATCGCCGGTGAAGTATCCGAGGAGCACGCGCCGCGGCCGCGAGTACGCCTCGAACCAGCGCCGCAGCGAAGCGCTGTAGATCACGAAACGCAGATTGGTGACGAACGCGACCAGCCCGATGATCCAGACCGCCTGGCCCGCCGCGATCAACGGCAGCGCGGCGAGCTGCGCCGAGCCGGCATAGACCAGCAGCGAGATGGCGATCGCCCACGGCACGGTGAGCCCGCTCTTGACCATCGCGACGCCCGTGACGATGCCCCACGCCAGCACGCCCGGCGCGGCGGGGACCGACGCGCGCAAGCCGCGGCCGAATTCCAGGCGCCACGCCGGATCGCGATAGAAGGGAGCCGTTCGCATCGACGAACTATAGCGAAGAACGCTCGCCCGCCGATGCGCTGCGAGCGGCTTATCGCTGGCGCTTGATCAGATCGAACAGCACGTTGCCGAAGCGATGAATCTCCGCGACCGTGTTGTAGTGAACGAGCGAGACGCGCACCGTGCCGCTCTCCTGCGGCAGCTTCAGCCGTTGCATCAGACGAGGCGCATACATATGTCCGTCGCGGATGCCGATGCCGGCGCGCGCCATCGCTTCGGTCACGGCGGCCGGCGCGACGCCGTCGATGTTGAAAGCCAGCGTCGGCACGCGCTTCGCGACCTGAGCAGGATCGGCGATGCCGTGAACGTGCGCATTGCACTCCCGCAGCACCTTCAACATTTCCAGCGACAGGCTGCGCTCATACGCCAGGATCGCGTGCATGGCGCGCTCGATGTCGGTGCGCAGCGGCGCCGCACTCGCGTCCGTACGACTCACCGCCGGGCCTTGGGCGAGCGAGCGCCCCAGCTGCGCGAGATAGCCGACCGCCGCGTCCATCCCCGCGACGTTCTCGTAGACGACCGTGCCCGCCTCGATCTTGCCGGGCGGCGCATCCGGAATGAACTCTTCGCGGAACGTCGGCAGGCGCTCCAGCAGCTGGTAGCGTCCCCACAGAAACCCCATGTGCGGCGCGAAGATCTTGTAGCCGGAGCAGACCAGGTAATCGCAATCGAAGGCGCGCACGTCGACCGCACCGTGCGGCGCGAAGTGAACGCAGTCGAGAAAGACTTCGCCTCCGGCGGCGTGCACCAGGTCCGCCGCGCCGCGGACATCGAGGATCGTGCCGAGCGCATTCGACGTCACTGTGCATGCCAGCAAGCGCGTGCGCGGCGACACGAGCTGCGCAAGATCTTCGAGATGGAGATTGGCGTCCGCGCGCATGCGCCACCATTTGAAGGTGGCGCCGAGCGGCGCGAGCGCGAGCCACGTGGCGACGTTCGCCTCGTGATCGAGGTCGGTGATGATGATCTCGTTGCGCTGATCGGCGCCCTGGCCCAGGCTCTGGCCGATCGCCAGGCTGACCAGGCGGATGAACGAGGTCGCGTTCATGCCGAATGCGATCTCGTGCGGATCGCGGGCATTCACCAGGGCGCCGACGCTCGCCCGCGCCCGGGCGATGGACGCATCGACGGCCATGCTCGCCGCGTAGCGGCCGCCGCGCTGGACCATGCGATCGAGCATGTGCTCGTTCACTGCATCGAACACCGCCTTGGGCACTTGCGCGCCGGCCGCGTTGTCGAAGAACACGCCATTGCCGGGGCGCTGCAAGGCCGGAAATTCTGTCCGTAGACGCTCGACAGGGAACGCCTGCGTGGGCCGGGCTGCGGCCGGGTGGTCAAGCGTAGTACTCATGTGGGACTCCGATTTATCCTATCTGCACGAACCTATGGGCACCCGCGACACGCAGACCCGCATCGTCGATGCCGCCCTGGAGCTCTTCAACGAGCACGGCACGGCCGCGGTCTCCACCAACCGCATCGCCGAGCACTGCGGCATCAGCAAGGGCAACCTGCACTACCACTTCCGCAACAAGGAGGAAATCATCCGCTTCCTCTGGCAGCGCGCCGTCGACGAGATGGACGCGGGCTGGTACCGCGATCACCTGGCCTCGACGCTCGACCACATGGCGGCGATGTTCGTCCGCCAGCTGCAGCTCATCCTCGACTACCGCTTCTTCTACCGGGAGATGGCGGACCTGCTGCGGCGGGACAAGCTGCTGCGGCGGCGCTTCGCTCACAACCGCGAGCGCCGTCTCGCCGAGATCGAGAGGTTCTTCCGCGCGCTCGGCGAGCGCGGGCTGATGAGCCTGCCGGAGGATCCCCAGCGGCTGCGCTCCATCGTCGATATCACGTGGATCATCTCGGAAAACTGGCTGAACTACGTCGAATACCATGACCGCGAGCTGACCGTGGAAGCGGTGGAGGCCGGCTACGACCAGATCCTCGAAGTCCTGCGGCCCTATCTCAGCGGCGACCCGCAACGGGTGACCAGCGAGTCCTACAGCATCATCGAGCGGCTCACCGCCCAGCCGCTCGCGTCGGGCTGATTATCCGCAGCGCCCGCCGGGCCAGGTCCGGAAAATTAGGGCATTCGGGCTAAAGATGCGCAGGACATGAGCTTTGCCGAACGGGTTAAATTCCATCCCATGCCCGAGGCAAAGGTCGCCCAGCCGAAGCCCTACCTGATGACCCTGACAGGCGGCCGCACTTATTTGTGGTGCCGCTGCGGGCGCTCCAGGAATCAGCCGCTGTGCGACGGCTCGCACAAGGGCACCGGCTTCGAGCCCATCCGCTACGTCGCCAAAGCGGACGGTGAGGAAGTACTGTTCTGCGGCTGCAAGCAGACCTCCACCGGACCGTTCTGCGACGGCGCGCATACCAACCTGCCCGGCGGCTCGCCGCAGGACGATCCCGAAACTCCGGAGAACCGCGCCGTTGCGCTCGTCACCGAGCAGTCCGGAGCGCGTCGATTGCTCAACGGCGAGTGCTACGTCTTCTCGCCCTCGCTCGCGGCATTGCGCGCCGCGGGCACACTGCACTACTGCGAAGTCATCTCGGCCGAGCTCGGCTCGCTGCATCAGACGACGACGTTCCTGAGCACGTCCGGCGCGGCGTCGCCGGTGCTGAGCTTTGGAAGCAGCGACACGATCCTGTTCGTCACCGCGGGCTCGGGCACCGTCACGATTTCCGGCCGCCCCTTCCCTGTCGCGCAGACGGACGGCGTGTACGTGCGCGCGGGCGAAGGCTTGCAGCTGACAGCCGCGCAAAATTCGCGACTCGAGGTCCTGGCGACGACTTCGCCGCGCGCCGACATCGAGTGGCTCGAGCAGATGCCGCAGAACTTCGACGCCGAGTGTGCGCAGCGCACCGTCTCGGTGGATCCGGCACAGCGCACGGCGATGGGCTCGCGCTACTTCCAGCTGCTGGTCGACAAGCGCATCGGCTCGAAAGTGATCACGCAGTTCATCGGCCACATTCCGCAGTCCAAGGCAGCGCCGCACCGCCACCTCTACGAGGAAACGATCCTCGTGCTCAACGGCGCGGGCTGCATGTGGACCGAAGATCGGAAAACGGCAGTGCGCGCCGGCGACGTGATCTTTCTGCCGCGCAAGCAGGTACATTCATTGCAGGCGACCGACGCAGCGGGCCTGGACGTCGTCGGCGTGATCTGTCCAGGGGACAATCCCAGCATCAACTACTAGCCGTCAGCGGGACACAAGGGGGGCAAATGGTTACGCGCTGGACTCTGAATGGCGGACGTGCCGTTGCGATGGTCTGTGTCGCAGCCTGCGCGAATGTATATGCGGCGGACTCCTCCGAGCCCGGCGCACGAGCGCTGGAGGAAGTGGTGGTCACCGCCACCAAGCGCGGCGAAACGGACGTGCAGAAAACCGCCGAGTCGATCTACGCGGTCGGCGGCGTCGACCTCTCGCTGAAGCGCGAGACGACGTTCGAAGCCTTTGCCGGCAGCGTCCCGGGCCTGCAGTTCCAGAACCTCGGTCCCGGCGATTCCGAGTACATCATCCGCGGCATCAACGGCAGCGGACCTTCGGTGGTCGGCGCGTATCTCGACGAGTACGTCATCACCGCGAGCGATCAGCAGGACGGCGGCGGCAAGAACGCGCCGGTGCAGCTCGTCGACGTGGAGCGCGTCGAAGTGCTCAACGGCCCGCAGGGCACCCTGTACGGCTCGAACTCGATGGCGGGCAACATCCGCTTCATCACCAACAAGGCGGACGCGTCGAAGTTCGACGCCTACGGCGAAGCGGACTGGAGCTCCATCGAGGACGGCGGCGACGGCTACGGAATTTCCGCCGTC
>DATEJG010000062.1:0-5804 GCA_035278165.1 Steroidobacteraceae bacterium | reverse complement strand
CGGCGCCGATGCGCTGGCCGATCGAGCGGCCGCTCGCGAGCACTTTCGACTTGCCCTTGAGCGCGAAGCGCTGCACGGTGCGCCCGGCGCGGCTCTGCACCGTCTCGGGCCGCGCCTGCAGGATGTAGATCTTGCCGGTCTCACCGTCCTTGCCCCACTCGATGTCCATGGGCGCGCCGTAGTGCTCCTCGATGATGAGCGCCTGCTTCGCGAGCTCGACGAGATCCTGGTCGCTGATCGAAAAGCGCCGGCGGTCTTCGGGCGCGACGTCCACCGTCGCAACGCGCGTAGCGCTGCCCGGCGCTGCGTAGACCATCTTGATGGCCTTCGCGCCGAGCGTGCGTCGCAGGATGGGCTCATGACCCGAGCGCAGCGCCGGCTTGTAGACGTAGAACTCGTCGGGATTCACCGCGCCCTGCACGACGGTCTCGCCGAGGCCGTACGAGGCGGTGACGAAGACGACGTTGCGGAAGCCCGAATCGGTGTCGAGCGTGAACATCACGCCGCTCGCGCCGACGTCCGAGCGGACCATGTACTGAATGCCTGCCGACAGCGCGACCTGCTCGTGCGCGAAGCCCTGGTGCACGCGATAGGCGATCGCGCGGTCGTTGAACAGCGACGCGAACACCTCGTGCACGCATTTGAGCAGCGCGTCGCGCCCGCGCACGTTGAGGAAGGTCTCCTGCTGACCGGCGAACGACGCATCCGGCAGGTCTTCGGCCGTTGCCGAGGAGCGCACGGCGACGGCGATGTCGCGCCCGCCGCTCATGCGCTCGAACGATTCGAGGATCTCGCGCTCGAGCCGCGGCGGGAACGGCGTTGCGAGGATCCACTGACGGATGCGCGCTCCGACCACGGCGAGCTTCTCGACGTCGTCCACGTCGAGCGTCGCGAGCTCGTTGGCGATGCGTGCAGCCAGGCCCTCGTGCTGCAGGAAATCGCGATATGCCTGCGCCGTGGTCGCGAAGCCGTCAGGCACGGTGACGCCGGCCTGCGCGAGGTGACTGATCATCTCGCCGAGCGAGGAATTTTTGCCGCCGACGGTGTCGACGTCGTGCCGGCCGAGTTTGGCGAATGGAAGGGTGTAAGCGCTCATGTCGACGCTGCGAGGTCCTGCTCTTGATCCGGGCGCCAGTCCGGTGAGACAGTCCGGTGATGGACAGACGAACGGTTTTTTTCGTTTCCGACCAGACCGGCGTGACAGCGGAGACGATGGGTCACAGTCTGCTGACGCAATTCGATGGGCAAGCGTTCAGACAAGTGACTTTGCCATTTATCTCCACCGTTGACAAGGCGCAGGAAGCGGTGCGCAGGATCGATGCGACCGCTGCGGCGGAGGGCGTGCGGCCGGTGATCTTCAGCACGCTGGTGCAGGAGGACATGCGCGAGATCATCAAGCGCGCGAACGGTCTGTTCCTGGATTTCTTCGATGCCTTCCTCGCGCCGCTCGAGCAGGAGCTGAAGGTGAAGTCCTCGCGCGCGCAGGGCAGGGCGCACGGCATGTCCGACATCGGCGCGTACACGTTGCGCATCAATGCCACCAACTTCGCGCTCGCCAACGACGACGGCGCGGTGACGCGCGATTACGATCGCGCCGACCTGGTGCTGGTCGGCGTGTCGCGCTCCGGCAAGACGCCGACGTGCCTGTACATGGCCCTGCAGTACGGGATCTTCGCCGCGAATTTTCCCTTCGCCGAGGAGGAGTTCGAGAGCGGCGCGCTGCCGGCGGCGCTGGCGAAGGTACAGCGCAAGCTGTACGGACTGACGATTGCGCCGGAGCGTTTGCAACAGATCCGCAACGAGCGACGCCCCAACAGCAGATACTCCTCGTCGTCGCAGGTGGAATACGAAGTGCGCACGGCCGAGGCGATCTTCAGACGCTACGACATTCCGTGCATCAACACAACCGAATGCTCGATCGAAGAGATCGCCAGTCGCATCCTCGACAAGACCGGGCTCGAACGGCGCTTGCGGCCATGATGCGATCGTGACGCAAGTCTCATGCCGCTGGCCGAAGGCGAAAATCGCTGTGCTATATTCGGCCCATGTTGGCCACACTGGATCACGACACGAATTGCGCAGTCAGCTGGCGCGCCCGGCCGGGCAGCTTCGTCAGCCTGATGTCGCTGTACGAGAGTAACTACATTCGCCTTGCAGGGCTGGTGCCGGATTTGCGCGAGGTCGCCGATTCGCAAGTGTCGAGCGTCGCCGGCGACTGCGCCTTGCATCTCGGCGTCGACGAGCGCTCGCGATACACGACCACGCTGCGCCTGACGTATGTGTTCGACGACGCCGGCACACCGGTTGCCGATCCGGATCTGCAGATTCGCGTTTACCACGATGCGCGACTCGCCGAAGTGCAGGCCTGCGCGCGCTGGCATCGCCATTCGATCCTCGAGGCGCTGCGCTCGCACCTCGCGCGCGATCTCGGCGATCGCTGGCTGCGCAACGTCATGTTGAACAAGTGGCTCGACTACGTCGTCGAGCGCGGGCACCGCTTCCCGGGTTCGCCGCACCGCTGAGCCAGGTTCGCCATCGCGCCCGTGCGCTCGTGACATGGCCATCACCGATCGACTGAGCAACATCCGCCAGCTCCTGCCGGGCGCAAGTCAGCCCGACCAGGAAGAGCGGCTGTTGCAGCTGTACTGGAATCGCGCCGAGCTCAAGAAGGAGCTCGTGCGGCTGCAGGATGAGCGCATCAAGCTCCTCGAGCAGCTGCGCAACCAGGAAACTGCGACCGCACGCGCCAAGGAGCAGGTGCAGGTCCTCGAAGAATATCTCGGCAACCCCGAGATCGCCGTGCACGCGCTGTGCTATTTCCAGCTGCGTGCGCTGTGGCGCGCCGGTGCCGGGCGACTGGCGCGCTTCGCGGCGCAACTCACGCAGCAGCAGACCGATCGCGAGCAACGCCGGCAACTGATCGAGTCCGACCAGGTGCGCCGCCGCGAGCTCGCCGACTTCGATCGGCGGCTTCACGATGCGCGCTCGCGCGCCGACATGCTCGAGGCGCAGCTCAAGCTGATGGACGCGAAGCTCGCGGCGATGCGCGGCTTCTGGAACTATTTCCGCCGCCGCCGGCTGGCCGAGGAGATCGAGATCGAGCGCGGCCACTGGGACGAGGCGGTCACGCAGGTGACGGACCTGTCCGACGACCGCACCGCTCTCGAGGAGACCGCGCCGCCGGAATTTCCGGGCATCTCGATCGACGGCCGTCGCGTGGTGAACACCGCAGTGATCGCGTATGCGCAGCAGCTGGTGGCGTCGCTGTCTGGCGGCGGCCTGGCCATGCTCGCCAAAGAAACGACATCGAAGCGCTTGTTCGACGTGCGCTACGGCAGTCCTACCGAGTGCGCGCGCCTGATGACCCAGCTGCGCGACGCGCTCGCGACACTCAAGGACGAGAACGAGAATCTCAGTGGTCTGAAGGAGCGCACAGACACCGTGCGCGCAAGTGCGAGCTATCGCAGCGACGCCGACACAGTGCCGTTGACGGATTCGATCGGCACGCTGCCGATGCCGGCTGCGACCGTATCGGGTCTGGAGACTGCGAATCGCGCGGGCGTCAATGTACTGGTAGACGACTACTGGGATCTGTACCAGTCGCTGCTCCAGTAGGTCTCGCTTCAGCCCGACGTCCTACTCTGCGCGCCCAACGCGCCGCATTGTCCAGCCACACGTACAGCGACGGCACGATCAGCAGCGAGACGATCGTCGAGAAGCCGAGACCGCCGATTATGGCGCGCGCCATCGGGTAGTACGCAGGGCCGCCGTTGCTGCCGCCGCCGACCTGCGCATCGCCGATGGCGAGCGGCAGCATCGCCAGCAGCGTCGTGAGCGTCGTCATCAGGATCGGCCGCAGCCGGTCGCGTCCCGCCTGTACGATCGCGGCAGTGCGCTCCATCCCGGTCGCGCGCAGCTGCGCTATGTGCGCCACCAGCACTATGCCGTTGTTCACGACGACGCCCATCAGGATCAGGATGCCGATCATCGCCATGAAGGTCAGCGGCGTGACCGTCGCGAACAGGAACCAGCAGACGCCGACGATCGCAAACACGATCGAGCTCAGGATGGAGATCGGCAGCAACGTCGCTTCGAACAGCGCCGCCATCACCAGGTAGATCATCACGAACGCGAGCGCGATGTTCACCAGCATCGTCTGCACGGTCTCATCGTTCTGCTCGGCGCCGCGGCCGAACTTCCAGGTGTAGCCGGGCGGCAGCGGGAACGCCTTCATCAGCGGCTCGACCGTCTTCTTGAGGTCGTCGAGCGTCGTGCCCGCAGTGAGATTGCCGGCGATGACCACGGAGGTGAGCCGGTTGATGCGCTCGATCGCACGGTCGCCGGGCTCGACGCGGAACGTGGCGACGGAGCCGAGGCCGATCGTCGAGCCGTCGGGCAGCGCGAGCGGCAGCGAGGCCAGATCCTCGATCGCCTGACGATCGGACGCGCGGAACAGCAGGCGCATCGTGACGTCGCGGTCCGGCGTGCGCAGCTCGCGCAGACGATCGCCGCGCATGGCTGCGGCAACCGTGGCCGCGATCATTTCGGAAGTCAGGTTCAGCTGTGCGCCGCGATCGCGATCGACGATGACGTGCACCTGCTCGTCGCCGCTGCGCGCCTCGGAGTGCACGCCTTCCAGCCCCGGCACGGCTGCCAGCTGCCGCGCGATCTCGAACGACAGGTCGTAGAGCCGCTCGGTGGAGTCGCCGGAGAGCTGCAGGCTGAAACCCTTGCCCGGCCCTTGCTGGTCGAACTGAAAGCTCGGCTCGCCGATGAGGATCTCCGGCATCTCGTCGGCGACTCTCTGCATCACATCCTTGGAGCGCACCCGCGCCACGTCCTTCGGCGACAGCTGCAGCAACGTCTGCGCGCTGGTCGAGTCGTAGCGCGAGTAGATGCTCTGGATGTCCAGGCGCTCGCGGTTCGCCATCAGGAACGCCTCGATGCGATTCACCGCCTGCTCGACCTGCGCCAGCGGATGAGTGCCCTTGAGGTGATAGTCGAGGAACAGCGCGCGCCCCGCGTCCTGCGGGAACGGATCGACCTTGAGTGCCTTGGTCGCGAACAGCGCCACCGGCGATGCGACGATGACCAGCAACGCGACGCCGGTCCGGCGCGGATTGTCGAGCACCCAGCGCAAGCTGGCGGCGTAGCGGTCCTGCAGGCGCGCGAGCAGCGAGCCGCGCTCGATCGCGAGCGGCGCGCCGATGCGCACGCTCAGCATCGGAATGATCGTCTGCGCCACCAGGAGTGAGGCGATCATCGCGATCACGATCGGCACGGCGACGTGCTTCATCAGGATGGTGATCTCGCTCGGCGAGCCGAACACCAGCGGCACGAACACGATGATCGTCGCCATCGTGCCCGCCAGCGTTGCGACGCCGACCTCGCGCACGCCGCGCAGCGTAGCGCCGCGCGGATCGGCGGGGTCGAGCTGGCGGTGCCGGAACACGCTCTCGGTGATGACGACCGCATTGTCCACCAGCATGCCGATCGCCAGCATCATGCCCATCATCGAGAAGATGTTGAGCGTCAGTCCGAGGAAGTACATCGAGGCGAGGGTGATCAGCAGGGAGCCGGGGACGGCGAGCGCGACGATCGCGGTCATCGCGCCGTCGCGCAGGAAGAAGTACAGCACGCCGATCGCCAGCGCCAGGCCGATCAGGCCCGCGTCGCGCAGGTCGCCGAGCGAGTTGCGGATGCTCTGGGCCTGGTTGCCGATCACGATGATGCTGATCCCCTGCAGCTGCGGCAGCGTCCGGGCGCGGTCGATCTCCTTGAGCACGGCGTCGACGGTCTCCACG
>DATEJG010000061.1:0-67200 GCA_035278165.1 Steroidobacteraceae bacterium | reverse complement strand
CAAGGCGGCCACGCAGTACGAAATGATGTACGAGACGACGCGGCTGCTGCGCTTCTGCACCTACTGGCTCATTCATCATCAGTCCGGCAAGCTCGAGATCGAGCGCCAGGTGTCGCGCCTGCAACGCGGTCTCGCGGAGCTGGACCGCGCCCTGCCCGGCGTGCTCTCCGGCGCGGATCTCGCGTTCTTCGAGCAGCGTCGCGCTTACTATCGCTCCGCGAACGTTCCGGAAGCGCTCGCCAAGCGCATGGCGAGTCTCGCCGCGCTGCGCTCCGGACCGGACCTGGTCGAGATCGCCGAGCAGAAGAAGCTGCCCGTCGACGCGGCTGCCCGCGTGTACTTCGGCGTCGGCACCGCGCTGTCGCTCGACTGGATTCGCGAGCAGATCGAGTCGCTCGGCGTCGAAGGTCATTGGCAGGCGGTCGCGCGCACGACCTTGCGCGACAACATCTACAACCTGCAACGCCTGCTGTGCGTGCAAGTACTGAACGAATCGCGCAAGAGCGCGCCGGACAAGGCCCTGGAGGCCTGGGCCGAGCGTCACAAGAAGGCGGTCGACTATCTGCGCCAGACGGTCAGCGACATGCGCTCGCTGCCCGAGATGGATTTCGCCACGCTCTCGGTGGCGTTGCAGGCCGTCCGTCGCATGGCAGGAGGTTGAATTCATGCCGGGCAAACTCGTCCTGGTCCGTCACGGCCAAAGCACCTGGAACCTGGAGAACCTGTTCACGGGATGGGTCGACGTCGACCTCACCGATCAGGGGCGCAGCGAAGCGCGGGCCGCGGGCCAGCTGCTCGAGGCGGAAGGCTTCGATTTCGATCTCGCTTACACGTCGGTGCTGAAGCGAGCGATCCGCACGCTGTGGATCATCCTCGACGAGATGGATCTCATGTGGCTGCCGGTCGAGCGCAGCTGGAAGCTCAACGAGCGTCATTACGGCGCGCTGCAAGGGCTGAACAAGGCGCAGACCGTCGAGAAGCACGGCGCCGAGCAGGTGAAGATCTGGCGGCGCAGTTACGACGTTCCGCCGCCGCCGCTGGCGCTCGATGACAAGCGCCATCCGCGCTTCGAGCGTCGCTACGAGAGCGTGCCCGTGGATCAACTGCCGTCGACCGAGTCGCTCGAGACGACGCTGGACCGCGTGCTGCCGTACTGGAACGAGCGCCTCGCGCCGCAGCTGAAAGCCGGTCGCAACGTTCTCGTCGTCGCACACGGCAACAGCCTGCGCGCGCTGGTGAAGATGCTCGACGGCATGTCGGACAGCGACATCGTCGAGTTCAACATCCCGACGGGAGTGCCGATCCACTACGAGCTGGATGCGAATCTCGAGCCGAAGTCGCGGCGCTTTCTCGGCGATCCGGCAGCGATCAAGGCCGCGGCGGACGCGGTGGCCCGGCAGACAGAGAAGAAATAGAAGAGTCAGGCTTCGGCCGGGCTTCGGCCTGACACTACCGCACGGCCATCCACAGTTCGCGGATGTAATCGAACAGCCAGCACGCCAGCTCCAGGCGCTGCGGATTCACCGTCGCAGACGGCGACGCATATGCTCCCAGCAAGCGTTCACGCTGCGAGCTGCCATAGCGGTGATACACGCACACCGACGCGAGATCGAACAGCCGCTCGCCAACGCCGGCGTATTCCCAGTCGATGAGTCGCAGCGTGTCGCCGTCGATGACATTCAGATGGTACACATCGTTGTGACACAGGCAGGCTGTCGAGCCCTCCCGCAGCCGGGTTCTCGCATCGGCGGCGCGACCACGCAGCCTGGTCGCAGTCAGCTCAGGATGAGTGCCGCGCTCCTGGAGCGTGCGCGCGTAACCGTCAGCGATCGAGGCGAGATCCACGCGACGCACGGTCGCGGGAGCTTCGAGCGTATGCAGATGACGCAGCAGCCGCGCGAGCCGATCGATATTGCTGTCCGACTGCGCATCCTGCTCGGTCCAGGGCTCGCCGAGATAGCGCGTGACGAGAATGCCGCGCTGGGGATCGCAGCGCAGGACCTGCGCCCCGATGCCGGCGCGCGCCACGACCTGCAGCACCGCTGCCTCGCTGTCCCGATCGATCTGCAACTCTTCAGCTGACGCCTCGCTGAGGCGTACGACGAGCGTGTCGCCGTCGGTGTGCACCCGCCAGCTGCGATTCGTCAGGCCGTGCTTGATCGGCTCGATGTCGCGAATCCGGCCCGCACCGAGATCGAGCACGACGGCGGCAACCTGCGCCGGTACGTCATCGCCCGCCTGCCTCACGCAGCGACTCCCGCCAGACGCTGCTGCGCCTGCTCGCGACGCCACACGAAATAGCCGCGCACGACGATGCCGAGATAGATCACGAACAGCAGCGTCGTCGCGAGCAGACCCTGACTGAAGTACAGCCACGCTGCGACGGCATCGACGACCACCCAGTACAGCCAGTTCTCGATCACGCGACGCGCGACCATCCACGTCGTCACGACGCTGCCCCAGGTGACGAACGAATCGACGTACGGCGCAGCGGCATCCGTGTTGTGCGCCAACAGCCAGCCGTTGACGATGCTCGCAGCAGCGACACCGGCAGCGACGAGCGCGTGCTGGGTAGGCGTCCAGGAGCGGATCACCACCTCGCCCGCCGCGGTCCGGCCTTTGCGCCAGTCGATGAAGCCGTAGACCGCCATCGCGAGATAGAACACCTGCAGCAACGACTGCATGTAGAGCGCGGCTCGCGCGAACAGCACCAGGTAGATCGCCGTGCTGATGAACGCACAGAGCCAGCACAGCAGGTTGCGGCGAACGGCGAGCAGCAGGTACGCGAGCCCGAGCGCGGCGCCAGCGGCTTCCCAGGGCGAGGTCGCGAGCAGCTGCGACAGCAGCTTTTCCATCAACCGCCTCCGCCGAGCACCTTCATCACGAACACCTTGCGGCCGGTCTCGCCGAAGCTGATCGCCGTTTCCTTCGCCAGGATCTCGAACAGCCGCGCATGCTCGCCGGCGATCTGCGTGCTCATGGCGTTGGTCGTGACCGACAGCTCCGGGTACGTATTCAGGCGGTCGATGAAGCCCTGGATGGGCGGAATGAAGTCGGCATCGAGCGGATAGAGGCTGATCTCAATTGCGGTGCGCATCAACGAAACTCCCATCGGGCAGTGACTCCGAACTGTTGCGGCTCGCCGAGCTGCACGTAGCGCTTGTTCTCGAACAGCGGCGGCTCGTTGCCGAAGAAGAACCCGCGGACTGCGTAGTCGCGGTCGAACACGTTGCGACTCCAGGCGTAGACGCTCCAGCGATCGGCCTCGTAACCGATCTTGATGTTCGCCAGCGCGTAGGCGTTGCTGCGTGCCGGATTCGGCGGGACGTCGAAATAGAATGCGTCGACGGCCGAGACGTCGACGCGCGCCATCCAGCCGAGCGGATGTCGCCACGTGGCATTGAGGGAGGCCTGGTAGCGCGGCGCATGTGCCTGGTCGCGATCGCTCAGGTCCTCGCCCGTCGGGCGGTAGCCGTAGTAGCGGGTGCGCAGCAGGCCGAGCGCGCCGCCGATCTCGAGCTCGCGGCTCAGGCGCCAGCGCACGCTGCTCTCGACGCCGAGGTTGCGGCCGCCCGATGCGTTGTCCGTATAGAAGAAGTAGCTGTTCGGATCGCCGACCGGGTCGAGCTGCACGCCGGTGGACACCTGCATGTCGCTGCGCTTCATATAGAACGTGGTGACGTCCGCGTACAGGCGCCCGTCGAGCCACTCGCCCTTCGCGCCGACGTCGATGCTCCAGAGATATTCCGGATCGAACTGCGCGCGCAGCAGCGCGGCCTGTCCGAGGTTGAAGCCTCCAGCCTTGTAGCCTCGCGATGCCGTCGCGAACACCCGCACGCGCTCGCTCGGATCGAAGTGCAGTGTCGCCTGCCCGCCCCACATGCGATCGCGCTGCGCAGCATCCGTGAGCCGCGCTTCGCCGGATTTCATGCCGCGGTCGCGGTAGTCCGCCGTGCGCTGCTCGCCGCGCAAGCCGAACGACCAGCCCCAGCGCTCGGTCAGCCAGCCGTCCAGCTGCCCGAACATCGCGACGTTGCGGGCGTCGTACGCGCTGAACAGATGATCGTCGCTGGTACCGGAATTGGCATCGTCGAACGGGTCCACGTAGACGCCGACGCTCGTCTCGTCGAGGCTCTCTTGGAGATCGAGCGTGTACGCGCCGACGAGCCACGCGACCGAGCCCGGCCCTGCCGCATCCGCGGACGCGAGGCGCACTTCGGCACTGCGCGTCTTGCGGTCTCGCAGCGAGCGATAGAAGAAGTCATACGTGAACGGCGCCCAGCTCTGCGCATTGCCCCAATCGCCGTCGAAGCTGTATTCCATATTGGAATCCGCGCCCGCGGCGATGACGGTGAGCCGACCGATCGAGCCCGCACTCGTCTCGACGCGCAGCGACGCACCGTCGGAAGTCTGCGCGTCCTTGCCCGGCCGGTCGGCAAGCGAGACGCGCGAGTTGTCGATCGACCAGCCGTCGTAGCCGTTATCGAGCTTCGCATGCAGCCAGGTGAAGTCGACGGTCGTGTCCTCGCTCGGACGCCAGCGCCACTTGGCGCGCGCGGTGAGCTCGTCGCGGTCATTGGTGTCGTCGCGATGCAGAAAGGTGTCGCGACGATAGCCGTCGCTGCGATAGCGCTGCACGCCGATGCGCCACGCCGAGTTCAGCGACTCGACCGGGCCGGTCGCGACCGCGCCGACGGACTCGCTCGCGTATTCGCCATACGACGCCTCGGTCGAAAAGCCGAGCTGGTCCGCGGGATCCTGGCTGCGCAGCACGATGAGGCCCGCCAGCGCATTCGCGCCGTAGCGCATGCCCTGCGGACCGCGCAGCACTTCCACGCTTGCGACGTCGAACAACGTCGCCGGCATGCCGATGCCGCTGAAGTCGATGTCGTCGATGAGGAAGCCGACGGAGGGATTCGGCGCGCCCTCGTACTGCTCGCGCTCGCCGATGCCGCGGATCTGGAAAAACCGCGGCCGTGACGTGCCGCCGGCCCAGTTCAGATTCGGCACTGCGGCGAGCACGTCCTCGAAATGCTGTCTGCCGGCATCCTGCAATGTCCGCTCATTCAGCACGGTGATGCTGGCCGGTGCGTCGAGCAACGTTTGTTTGCGCAACGTCGCCGTGACGACGACTTCCTCCAGCACTTCGCTGTTCGTGCCGGTTGCGTCCGCTGCGACGGCCAGCGAGCCGTTCAGCAGCAACGTTGCCGAAACGAACAGATTCAAGGCGATAGCACGCATCTGCCGATCCTCATGCAAGGGATCCGGCGACCGGCAGCGAGACGCAGTGGATTGAAGGCGAGACTGATATCGCACGACCCTGCTCCCTACGCCGGTACTAACCGGATCAGGTTCAACGGGTTCGGCGCTGAGCGCTGTCGCGCATGCCGCCATCTCAGGCCCCATTCAGGGCCACCCCTAAGGCGGGCGCAATTGTATAGCGCGCGGCGGCCTCGCCGCCAGCGTCGCAGATTGACCTTCCCCGTCACTTCCGCCATAAGAGCGGAGCCAAAAACAACGGGAGGTCGAGGATTCATGGCCAATCGCCGCTGCCGGCTGTTCCACGTCGATGCCTTCACGCGCGAGCGCTTCTGCGGCAATCCCGCGATCGTCGTGCTCGACGCGGACGAGCTGACGGAAGATCAGATGCAGACGGTCGCGACCGAGGTGAACCGCGAAACGGCGTTCGTGCTGGAGGCGGAAGCCACCGATCACGACATGCAGGTGAAGTTCTTCACGCCGCGGCATTCGGTGCCGTTCGTCGGCCATGCGACGATCGCCGCGCAGTACGTGCGCGCCAAGACCGAAGGCAAGCCGCGCGGCAAGGTGCGCCAGCGCACCCAGGCCGGCATCGTCGAGATCGAAGTGACCGACGTCGCCGGCGACCTGCGCATCGGCATCACGCAGAACCCGCCCTCGCTCGGGCCGATCCTGCCGGATCACCATCGCCGCCAGGTGCTGAACGCGCTCGGCGTCTCCAGCCCGAGCCTGCACGTCGATTGTCCGCTGCAGACGCTCACCAAGGGCGGCACGCGCCTGCTGATCGGCCTGAAATCGGCGGAGCTGCTCGACTCGATCAAGCCGGACTTCGAAGAGCTGGCGCGCCTGACCTCGCACGTCGGCGCGGAGGGCTATTTCGTGTTCGCGCTCACCGAAGAGAACGGCGCGGTCGCCACCGAGTCGCGCATGTTCGTGCCGGCGCTCGGCATTCCCGAAGATCCGGTCAGCGGCAACGCCCACGGCATGCTCGGCACGTACCTCGTGACCCACGGACTGATCACGCCGAAGGATGGCCACGCCACGTTCCGCGGTCGCCAGGGCATGTGGGTGCGGCGGCCCGGCGTCGTCGAGGTGGAAGTGGAATCGTCCGGCAGTGTGGTGCAGTCCGTGCGCATCGTCGGCGATGCTGTCATCGTTTACGAGGCAGAGGTTCAGATCTAGCCCGCCCGGCCTTGATCCGCAGCACATTCCTCACTGCCGGCACTATGTCTTCCGGATCGTGCACGGCCATTACGATCTGCGTGCCGCCGCGGGCGAGCTTCTCGATCTCGTGCAGCACGTGCTCGCGGACGTCGCCGTCCAGGCCCGTGCACGGCTCATCGAGCAGCAGCAGCTCGGGCTCGTTCACCATCGCGCGCGCTAACAATGCGAGTCGCATCTGGCCGTAAGACACGCTGCGCGGACCGCGATCGCGCAGCGCCGCGATGCCGAAGAACTCGAGCCAGCGGCGCGCGATACGTTTATCCGCCGCAGTTGCCGGCCAGTTCAACCCCACGCTCGCGTAGCGGCCCGAGATCACGATCTCCTCGATCGAGTGCGCCGCGAAGTGATCGGCCTGCAACTCCGGAGAAACCCAGGCGACGCGGCGCTTCCAGTTTTCGATGCGCTCGCCCGTTGCGACGCCGGCACGCTCGATCGTGCCGCCGAGCGCCGGGTGCAGGTCACCGTAGATCATGCTCAGCAGCGTCGACTTGCCCGCGCCGTTCGCACCGAGCACCGCCCAGTGCTCGCCGCTGTGCAGCGTCCAGTTGAGATCGCGGATGACGGGACGGTAGTCGCGGAAGATCGCTGCGTTGCTGATGCGGACGAGGAATGCACCGGCGGCCGCGGAGCGTGCACCTCTCGAAGCAACGGGGGTCGAAATGGGGACATTCATCGTTTCGTCGCGCTTGCGCGCAGACGAACGTGGCAGTCGAAATGATGAATGTCCCCATTTCCCCGCCGCGACGATCCTGCCGTTCTCGATCTGCGCGACATGCGTGATGTTCGCCGGCAGCTCCTTCGGGCGATGCGAAGTGAGCACCCAATCATGACCGCCGCGCGGGCGCTCGAGTGCGCGGCGCAGCTTGTCGCGGGCGCGTGCGTCGAGGCCATTGAAGACCTCATCGAGCAACAACACGCGAGCATCGCCGACGTACGCGCGCGCGACGAGCACCAGGCGACGCTGGCCATATGAGAGCGTGAGCATGCGTCGTCGCCGCAAGCCCGCCAGCCCGAATCGCTGCAACACGCGAGTCACGCGCTGCTGTTGCGCACGCGACGGCTTGGTGAGGGGAATGTCTTCGTCGAACAGCCCGGTCGTCACGACCTGCGCGACGGTCAGGTTCCAGTCGTAGCGGACATACTTGTCCTGGCGCTCCGGCCCGACGTACGCGATCTGATCCTGGTCGAGCACGCTGCTGCGCCGTTCGCGGCCTGTCGGTGTCGGCCAGACCTCGCCGCGCAGCATCTTGAGCAGGAGCGTCTTGCCCGAGCCGTTCTTGCCGATCAGCGCCCAGCGCTCGCCGGGACGCAGCGCGAAGTCGACCTCGTCGAGCACGACGTGATCGTCGAGAATCAGGGAGCAGCGCGACAGCTCGATGAGCGGGCGGCGCGGCCTCACTCTTTCATCCACCACGTCGCGTCTGCCGCGGTGTCGCGCGCTGCGCGCCCATCGGCTTCGAGCTTGAGCAGATGGGCGAGCAGGGAACCCTTGGCGACGGGATGCAGTCGCGGATCGACGTCGTCGTAGACGCTGGTCACGAGCACGTCGAGCGTGGCCCGACCCGCACGGCGCAGCCGCTCGACGACTTTCGCTTCCCGTTGCAAGCGATGCGCGATGAGGCGCGCAACTTCAGCCTGAGCGTCCTCGATGACCAACCCGTGTCCCGGCGCGATGCTCGTCACCGGCTCGCGTTGCAAGCGCGCGAGCGATTGCAGGTACTGCTGCATGTTGCCATCCGGCGGGCCGATGACGACCGTCGACCCCTGCATGATGTGATCGCCGGAGAACATCAGGCCCGAGCCTTCGAGCAAATAGCAAAGATGATTGGAAGCGTGACCGGGCGTGTGGATGGCGCGCAGCGCGAGATCGCCGACCTGCACGACGTCGCCATCATCGAGCACGCGCGTCGGCGCGAACGTCGGATCCTGTCGGCCGTGCTCAGGCGCCGGTCGTCCAAGTACCTCGGCTCCGGTGGCTTGCGCGAGCGCGGCGACCGCCGGCGAGTGATCGGGATGCGTGTGCGTCACCAGGATCGCCGCCAGGCGACCGTTCGCGGCCGCGAGGATGCGCTCGATGTGCACCGGGTCGTGCGGACCCGGATCGATGACGGCGCAGCGCTCGGTGCCGACCAGATAAGTATTCGTCCCGGGACCGGTCATGAAGCCCGGATTGCGGGCCACCAGGCGGCGCACGCCCGTCGCGATTTCGTCCAATTGCCCGGATGTCAGCGGCATGAGCACTCTCTCAACGAGCAGCGAGCATAGCCTAGTTCTGCGGGAATCCGGCTATGATCGCGCCTGCGACTGGGCAAGGCGGAGCGTTCCCATCACCGTTACGACAGCCATCCTGATCGTCCTGCTGGGCGCAGCCGCCGCTGTCGCCGTGCTGGTGTATCGACGCCAGCGACGCAGCAGCGCAATCGAGGAAGCCCCGGCCGTCGTTTCCTCCACGGAAGAGACACTCGTCGCGGCGCCGGGCGACATCATCGTCGACGCGCCCTACTCCACCGACGAGATCCGGGCAGCACAGGACGCGTGCTACAAGCTCGCATTCGGCGTCGCGAGCTGCGACGACGAAGTGCTCGCCGCGCACGCGAAAGTGCTCGAGCGCATCCGCGAGAGCGCCATGGAGTCGGTGCATCAGCGCGAGTACTTTCCGCGTCGCCCGATGTTGCTGCCGAAGCTGCTGCAGGCGCTGAACGACGAGCAGAGCACGCGGCGCACGCTCGTCAAGCTGATCGTCGAAGATCCTGCGCTCGCCGGCAGCGTGCTGCAGCGGGCGAACAGCGCCCTGTATCGAACCTCGCGCGAGCCCATCGACAGCCTCGATCGTGCCGTGCAGGTGCTGGGCGTCGATGGATTGCGCGGCCTGATGGCGGTCGCAATCCTGCAGCCGGTGTTCAAGCTGCCGCGCGGCCAGTTCGAGAATTTCGCGGAAGTGACCTGGGACCTGGCGCAGCGCGGCGCGGCGACGGCGGAAAAGTACGCGTACTTCACCCGCAGCGCCGATCCCTTCATCGCGCAGCTGCTCGGCTTGCTCGGACCGCTCGCACGCATCGTACTGTTCCGCCTGACCTTCGACGTGTACCGCGACCAACCGAACGCGCCGCCGCAGGCGGAGGTCTTCATCCGCGCGATGCAGCTGCACGGGCCCACCGTCGCGTGCCACATCGCGCAATCGTGGGACTTGTCGGAGCTCGCCACCTCGGCGTTGCAGGAACAGGTCGACCGCGTGCCGCCCGGGCAGATGCGGCCGCTGGGTCGTGCCGCATATTTCGGCGAGCTGTGCAGCACGCTGGCGCTGCTCGCGGCCCGCAATTCCTGCTCGCCGGAAAGCGCCTCGGCGCTGCTCATGGGCCAGGGCCTGCGGCCGCAGACCGTGCGGGCCCTGTGGAACACCGCCGCGGAACTGGGTCGCAACGACAACCGTTGATTTCCTGCGAAGCAGGAGGAATTGACGATGACGTATTTGCGAACGAAACTGCAGGCCGCGCGCGCACGCGAGCAGGGCAAGATCGGCTGGATCCTGTTGTGGCTGCTCGGCGTGCCGATCCCCATCCTGCTGGTGCTGTTCCTGCTGCGCGGCTGCACCTGAGCGAAACCCGAATGCTGGTGCAATTCCGCTCCCCCGCCACCGAGACGATCACGATGTTCGGCAACGACGCCGTGCAGCTGTTGAAGCTGATGGGCGCCACCGGCCGCGTGCCCGGCGGGCTGAGCGGCGAGGACGTCTCGGCGGCACAGCAGCGGCTCGAATCGGCCATCGAGGAGCTGAAGGCGAAGACGAACGCCGACACTGCCGCGCGCCCGGCCGACAACGAGGACTGGGCGAGCGACGAGGACAAGGACCTGCACCGCGCGCCGCCGATCCAGCTGGAAACCCGCGCCATCCCGCTGTTGAGCGTCCTCAAGCGGGCCGCGGCCGCCAAGGCCACCGTGACTTGGGAGGCCGCCCGCTAACCCTTACAATGCCGCCCTCTCCTTTCCCAGGGATCCTCATGGGCCGCATTTTCGAAGTCCGCAAGCATGCGATGTTCGCCCGCTGGAATCGCATGGCGAAGCAGTTCGCGCGCATCGGCAAGGACATCACGATCGCCGTCAAGGCCGGCGGCACTGACCCGAATTCGAATTCCCACCTGCGCCGCGTGATGCAGAACGCGCGCGCGGTCAACATGCCGAAGGACAAGGTCGAGGCCGCCATCAAGCGCGCCTCCGGCAAGGACGCGGCGAATTTCGACGTGGTGATGTACGAAGGCTATGCGCCGCACGGCGTCGCGGTACTGGTCGAAGCTGCTACCGACAATCCGACGCGCACCGTCGCGAGCGTGCGCAACGCGTTCTCGAAGCACGGCGGCAATCTCGGCACGACCAACAGCGTCAGCTTCATGTTCAAGAAGATGGGCGTGTTCCGTCTCAATCCCGAGGGCATCGACCAGGACGACCTGGAGCTGTACCTGATCGATCACGGTCTCGAAGAGATGGGCGAGGGAAGCGGCGAGAAAGGCGAGTCGCAGATCGTGATCCGCTGCCTGTTCGCAGACTTCGGTCAGCTGCAGAAGGCCCTGGAGGATCGCAAGCTCACGCCGCTGTCAGCCGAGCACGAGTACATCTGCCTGACGCCGACCGAGCTGCCCGAGCCGCAGGCCACGGAAGTGATGGAGCTGATCGACAAGCTGGAGCAGGACGAGGACGTTCAGAAGGTGTATCACACGCTGGCGTGAGATCAGCACCCTGCGCGGCAGTCGCGCAGCTCGTCCAGGCACATCTTGTCCGAATCCCGCGCCTTGTCCTCGCAGTCCTGCCGCCGTGAGGCGATGTTCCCGATCAGCTGCTCGCACTCGGTGTGACGCGAGACCATCCGCGCCAGGCAGGCATCGCGGTCGTACGCACGGTCGCACCGTGCCTGACCATAGAACGCGCAGCTGGCCGACAGGGAATTCGTGTTCGACAGCCGGCCGCTGCCGCCAAATGCCACCGCGCGCATGCAGTCCTGCTTGCCGCGTCGATTCAGGCTGCGACATTCGCCGCTGTCGCGCTCGCATTGCGTGATGCATTCCTGCCGGCGCGCGTCGATCTGCGATGACGCGCTCGCTGCCGCGACTCGTGTCGGCGGCTTGGCAGGCTTCTCGGCTGCGGCTGACGCAACCTGCGTCCCCGCGGCCGACCCAGCGCCACCCGATTCGACGAGCGCAGCACCAGCGTTCTTCGCGGCAGCCCCACCCGGCGGCTCCTGCGGCGGCGGCGTATTCGTCTGTGCTGTCATCGGCGGCAGCTTGTCCGCTTCGCTCGCGCCGCTCGCGGTCGTGATCGCGACTTCCTTGGGTTTCGACGGTGCAGCCTCGACTGCCGGAAGCCCCTGGGTTGCAGGCGGCGACCCGGCGACCACGGGAGTCGTCGCCGACGGCTTGACGAAGAAATACGCGCCCGTCGCGGCAGCCGCGACGCCGGCGGCGATCATCAACAACCCGCCGACACCCAAAGCGACCTTGCGCTCCGGCGCTTCCATCTCCTTGAGCAGATCCGCGAGCGCGGGAAAGCGATCGTCCGGCTTGGGCGACATCGCACGCATCAGCGCGCGTGCGTAGAGCTTCGGCAGATCGCGTCGCTCGGTTTCCAGCGGCTTGACCGCGCCGGTGGGCAACGTGCCTGCGAGCAGCTCGTACAGCACGACGCCGAGAGAGTACTGATCGGCGCGCCAGTCGACGTCCTTCGCCGCGACTCGCTGCTCCGGCGCCATGTAGTAGGCGGTGCCGAGCGTCATGCCTGTCTGCGTCATGTGTACGCTGCTGTACGCGCGCGCGATGCCGAAGTCCATCAGCTTCACCGTGCCGTCGTCGGCGAGCCAGATGTTCTCCGGCTTGATGTCCCGATGCACGATGTAGCGGTGCGCATAGCGCAGCGCGTCGATCAGCTGGCGGGCAATGTCGGTGACTTCCTCGATCGAGAACTGCCGATGCTCGCGCTCGTAGGCTTCGATGCGATGGCGCAGGTTGTGGCCCTTCAGCCGCTCCATCGAGAAGTAGTAGTAGCTGCCGCTGACGCCGACGTCGTGCACGCGCACGATGTTCGGGTGGGAAAGGCTGCAGGAAACTTTCGCCTCCGCGAGGAAGCGCTCCTTCGCCGCGGTGCTGAACAGCAGGTCCTGGCGCAGCACCTTGATCGCGACGTCCTCGTCCTTCAGGCGATCGCGCGCCGCGTAGACGTTGCCCATGCCGCCTTGCCCGAGGAGCGCGCCGATTTCCAGCCGGCTCGACAGCACGGCGCCGGGCTCCATGCGCACCAACGTGTCGCCGGGCGGCGCGGCTTCGGCAAGCTCGGTCGCCGTCCGCATGACCGTCGCCGAGGAATCGTTCGCAGCCGGCGCCTGGGTGTAGCGCCCCGATTGCGTCACGAGCTCATACGACTCGACCAGCTGCGACAGCCTGGCCTGGCATGCGCCGCGCTCGGCGTCGGTCGGAGCTTTGATCAGCTGGTCCTGAATGACCGACAGCCGCTCGCCGTACACGCGCGCGACGGTCGCCGTATCTTCGCTGCCCGACAAGCCGAGATTCGCCAGCGCGGATTCTTTGTTCATTCTCCGCTACCCCACTCCCATCCCTCGCCAGCATCCTAGTCCAGCGCGATTGCCGGAATCCACAGCGTCGCGATCAGCCCGCCGCCGGGACGGTTCGCGAGCGAGATCCGGCCGCCGTGCGCTTCGATGACCTCGCGGCACAACGTCAATCCGAGGCCCGCGCCGGAAGGCTTGGTCGAATAAAACGGCAGCAGCGCGTTGCGCAGGACTTCCTCCGACATGCCCGCGCCGCGGTCCTGCACCTGCAGGCGCCAGCCCGCCGCGTGCTCCTGCACGTGCAACTCGACGCTGTCGGTCGGCGCGCCGGCTTCCCTGGCATTCTTCACGAGGTTGATGATCACCTGCTCGATCTGCGCCGGGTCGAACACGCCGGGGCGCGACGGCAGCTCGCCGGTCAGCGTGAACGGCGCCGTTTCCTGCAACGCGCGCAGGAACGCCGGCCAGTCGATCTCCTCGGGCTGCGGCCGCGGCAACTTGGCGAAGCGCGCATAGCCTTCGATGAAGGAATGCAGGTGACGCGCGCGATCCTCGATCGTGCGGAAGATGCGCTCGAGCTGCGCCGGCTCGGGACGCTCGATCGTCTGGCGGCCGGAGTGCGCCAGCGAGGAGATCGGCGCAAGCGAGTTGTTCAGCTCGTGCGCGATCACGCGGATGACTTTCTTCCAGGTCTCGACTTCCTGGCGCGCCAGCTCGCGCGTCATCTGCTTCAGCAGGTACAGGCGATGCAGCTGGCTGTTGAGCAGGAAGCCGCGCTGCGAGAGGTGATAGATCTCGGATTCCTCCTCACCTTCGATCGTGAACAGCGTGTCGGTCTCGCTCGCGATCGCGAGCCGCAGCGGCTCCGGCGACGCGGCGAGCAGCTCGGCGAACGCCAGGCCTTCGAGCTTGCGCCCGCCGAGAAACGTCTGGCGCGCGGCGACGTTGCTGTAGACGATGCGGCCGTTGGCGTTGGTCAGCACCATCGCCAGCGGCGTCGCCTGGATGACGGTGTCGAGCAGCAGCTCGCGCTGATAGAGCGACTGGCGCTCCTCGCGCAGCACGTTGCCCAGGCGGTTGTAGCCCTCGACCAGCGCGGCCAGCTCCGGTGTCCTCGGCTTGCCGATGCTCATGCTGAAGTCGTGATCCGTCAGGCTGACGATGCCGTCGCCGACCGCGAGCAACGTTTTGGCGAGCGGCCGCATGACGTAGCGCGCGCCGAGGATCGCCAACGGCGTCGCCACCGCCAACCCGATCAGGAATGCCAGCAACGGCGAGCGGAGCCACTGCAACAGACCCGCGACGAGGGCAGCGGCGCAGAGCACCACCGCGAAGCTGAAGAGCGCGAGCCGGGCTTCGAGGGACAAACGCATGGAGCCGAATGGTGTCAGGCTGAAGCCTGACCCACAAGGAACGCCGCCTCCGCTGTGGGCCAGGCTTCAGCCTGACTCTTCGATCATTCCTTCAATCCCAGCTTCTCCATGCGCCGGTACAGCGCCTGGCGGCTGAGCCCGAGCTCGCGGGCCGCACGCGCGATCACACCGCGGGCGCGCGTCAGGGCGCCTTCGATCTCGGCCCGATCGGGCTCGCGCTCCGGCACCATCTCCAGCGTGCCCGGCGCCATCACCAGCCCGAGGTCGGCCGGAGAGATCTCGGTGCTCGTCGAGAGGAGCGACGCGCGCCGGATCGTGTTCATCAGCTCACGAACGTTGCCCGGCCATGCGTGGGCGAGCAGTGCGCGCTGCGCCGGCACGCTCAGTTTCTGGCCGTCCTCGAGGAAGTGCTTCGCGAGCGGCAGGACATCTTCCTTGCGCTCGGCGAGCGGCGGTACTTTGAGCTCGATGACGTTGAGGCGGTAGTACAGGTCTTCGCGGAACCGCCCGCTCGTGATCGCCGCCGGCAGGTCGCTGTTGGTCGCGCTGATCACGCGCACTTTCACGCGCCGCGTGGTGCTGCTTCCCAGGCGCTCGAACTCGCCGGTCTGCAGCACGCGCAGCAGCTTCGCCTGCCCCTCCATCGAGAGATTGCCGATCTCGTCGAGGAACAGCGTGCCGCCGTCCGCGGCTTCGAACCTGCCCTGGCGCACTTTGGTCGCGCCGGTGTACGCGCCCGCTTCGGCGCCGAACAGCTCGGCTTCCATCAGGTCCTTCGGCAGCGCGCCGACGTTGACCTTGATGAACGGCCCGCCGCGCACCGTGGAATTCGCCTGGATGATGGCCGCGAGGACTTCCTTGCCGGAGCCGTTCGGTCCCGTGATCAGCACGGGCACGTCGGCGGCAGCGATGTGCGTCGCCTTGGTCACGACGTCGCGCATCGGCTCGCTCTCGAACACGAGTCCGCACAGATCGAACTTCTGGGCCAGCGCTGCACGCGAGTCCGCGCGACGACGCGCCGCACGCTCCTGCTCGACCGACAAGCGCCGCAGCTCGAGCAGATTGCGGATCGTCGTCAGCAGTCGCGCGTCGTCCCAGGGCTTTGCCACATAGTCCGCGGCGCCGGCCTTGACGAGCTCGACAGCGGTCTCGAGGTGCGTCCACGCAGTGAGCAGCACGATCGGCACGGTCGGATAGCGATCGCGGATCGCGTGGAACAGCGCGACGCCCTCCTCGCCCGACGTCGCCTCCTTGCGGAAGTTCATGTCCTGCAGCACGAGGTCGGCCGACTCCCTCGCAAGCGTGCGCAAGCCCTCGTCAGGCGAGCTTGCGGCGAGCACGCGGTGTCCTTGCAGCGAGAGCAGCACCTCGAGCGCCGTTCGCACGGCGTCGTTGTCGTCGATGATCAGGATGCTGGCCATGGGAGATCATACCGTCCTGGTTGCAATTGCCGGCGGAATGGCCGCTGCGCGCCGCGCCGGCAGAAACGCCGCCAGCTGACCCAGCACCCACAGCACGATCACTCCACCCGCGACATACACCGGCGGCAGGCGCGGCAACGAGTATGCCGAGCTCAGCCACTGACCGAATGCGAACGCGAGAATGCTGCCGACGACCACGCCGCCGGTGGTCAACAACCAGTTCTCGACCATGAAGTAGCGGATGATGTCCACGCGGCGCGCGCCGACCGCGCGACGCGTGCCGATCTGCTTCCTGCGAACGTTCACGTGGAAGCTCGCGAGGCCGACGATGCCGAGCGCGGTGACGGTGATCATCAGCCCGATCAGCACGCTGAGGAACGCCACCATGCGGCTGTCGGAGCGATAGCTGCGGTCCGTGTAGTACTGGTGCGGGCGCACGTACGTGATCGCCCGGTTCGGATTCGTGCCCGACAGCTTCTGCTCGATTTCCGCGATCAGCGCATCGCGCCGTCCCGGCTCCGCACGCACGACGTAGCGCGAAAGCGGCGCGGACTCCAGGCGCGGCGTCAGCATGACTTGCGAGACGCGGGTCGAGCTGACCCATGAGCCGAGCATGTTCTCGATCACGCCGATGACGACTGCCGAATGCGACAAGTCGTAGACTGTCTTGCCGACGGCGTGCTCGGTGCCGAAGATCGCCTTCGCAGCATCCTTGGTGAGGATGACGAACGGCACGAAGTCGGAGTTGGCGGGATCCGGGTTGTACTGGATCTCGCTCTGCGTGAAGTTGCGGCCCTCCACCAGCTTGACGCCCAGGGCCTCGACGCCGTGCTCGTCGACCGAGAAGTGATTGGTGTTGTTGGTCACCTTCTCGCGCGTCTGCTCCGCCCCGAGATTGGTCGAAGACCCGCCGCCCGACATCGGGATCTGGCTGATCGGCGCAGCGCTGACGACTCCTGGCAGCGAGCGCAGCAGCCGCAGGTCGTTGTCGATGGTGCTGCGCTGATCGTAGCTCGGGCCGAAGCCGTAGCTCTGCACGAAGATCAGGTTGGCCGAGTCGAAGCCGGGCGGCCGGCTGATCTTCTCGACGCGCGTCATGATGATGGCGATCGAGTTCGCGACCACGGCGAGCGTGATCGCGATCTGCAGCCCGACCAGGATCACGCCGGTCTTGTTGCGCAGCATCGCGCTCAGGATGGGACGAAGTTCCATACGGACCTCTCACTGAGTCTTGAGGTACGCGGCCGGCTGCACCCGGCACACGCGCCACGTCGGATAAAAGCCGGCGAGCAGACCCGAAAGGACGGCGATGCCGATCGCAGTCAGCACCATCGGAATGTCCAGTCGGGTCAGCTCGTCGTAGTTCGTGTAGAGGTGGCGCATGCCCCACAGCCCGAGCGCCGCCAGCGCGATGCCGAGCAGGCCGCCGCCCAGCCCGATCACGCCGACCTCCATGAGATGCTGCCGGAAGATCGCGCCCTTGCTCGCGCCGAGCGCGCGCCGCAGGCCGACCAGCGGCGCGGCGCCGAGGAATTTCGCGAGCAGCAGGCCGATCATGTTCAGCAGGCACACCGCGAGGAACATGAACGACAGGCCGACCAGCACGCGGTTGTCGTCCTGCACCGCTTCGTTGACCTTGAGCCACTCGTCCGGGTGGCGCAGGTGATTGTTCAACGGCCGCTCGTAGCGCCCGAGCGTCTTCTGCTCGCGCACGTAGTTGTCGATGAACTCCTGGAACTGCGCGGCCTTGGCGCCGTCGCGCAGCTCCACCCAGAACTGGATCCAGACGCAGTCGCTGTTGAGGAAGTCCTGGAAGTTGTTGATGGTCTGGTCGCGCCAGCAGTTGGTGTTGCCGGAGCTCTGCATCTCGAACTGCGTGCCGATGCCGTACGGCACGAACAGCTCCTCGATCTCGTTGAACGCGCCGTTGTTCAGGTCGTAGAACTTCGGCGTCGGCGCCCACTCGTCGAGCACGCCGACGACCTTGAAGTCGTGGCCGTCGAGCCGCAGCGTCTGGCCGACGCTGTTCGCGCCGCCGAACGCGTTGTCATTGGTCTTCTTCGACAGCACGACGACCATCGCCGAGGCCTCCTCGGCCGCCTGGTCCCAGCCGCTGCCGTACTTGAACGGCACGTTGAACATGCTGAAGAAGTCCTTGGTCGTGGTGCGGCCCTCGACCAGGAACGGCGGCACGCCGCTCTTCGGCGGCGCTTCCACGACGAACGCCGCCTTGCGCATCATCACCTTGCGGTCCGGGATGTCGGAGTCGTACAGCGCCTGCGCGTCGCGATACGTCAGCTCCGGCGGCGGCAGGTCGGGATGGTCCGGATCCCAGGCGCGATTCGGATCCCAGCTGTCCAGCGTGACCGCGTACAGCACGTCGTTGCGATCCGCCATCGGGTTGCCCGACATCAGGCGATAGACCGTCAGCGTGGTGATGCACACACCGACGCCGACTGCGATCGCGCCGATCATCAGGCCGGTCAGCATCGGGTTGCGGCGCAGGCTCTTCAGAGCCATTCGGAAGTAGTAGGCGAGCATGGCTCTTCAACCTGCGGCGATCGCTTCGGGGCGCACCAGCGGCTTGGCGGCGAACGGCTGCAGGTCGGTGACCTGGCCGTCCATCACGTGCACGTTGCGGTGCGCGCGGCGCGCCAGCTCCGGATCGTGCGTGACCATGATGATCGTCGTGCCGCGACGGTTGATGTCCTCCAGCAGATCGACGACCTGGCGCGCCATCAGCGAATCGAGGTTGCCGGTGGGCTCGTCCGCGAGCAGGAAGCGCGGGCTGCCGGCGAGAGCGCGAGCGATCGCGACGCGTTGCTGCTGGCCGCCGGAGAGCTGCGCGGGAATGTGCTTCATGCGCGAAGCGAGGCCGACGACTTCCAGCGCCTCGGTGATGCGCTGCTTGCGCTCCGGCGCGTTCATGCCGCGATAGCGCAGCGGCACGTCGACGTTGTCGAACACGTCGAGGTCGGGAATCAGGTTGAAGCTCTGGAAGATGAAGCCGATCTTCTGGTTGCGGATGCGCGAGCGCTCGTCGTCGGACAGGCGGCTCACGTCCGCCTCGTCGAGCTTGTACGTGCCGGTGTCGAACGTCTCCAGCAGGCCCGCGATGTTCAGGAAGGTCGTCTTGCCGGAGCCGGAGGGCCCGGTGACCGCGACGAACTCGCCCTCGTTGACGTCCAGGCTGAAGTCGCGCAGCGCATGCGTCTCGATCAGATCCGTGCGAAAGACCTTGGAGATGTTGTGCATGGAGAACATGAGGATCCCTCTTTCGGTTTAGTCGGCCAGCCGCACGGTTTCGACGCGCTCGAACTCGCCAAGGTTTGAAATGATGATGCGCTCGCCCGGCTGCAGCCCTTCGAGGATCTCGACCTCGGAGATGCTGCTGGCGCCCGTGCGAATCGGCCGACGCACGGCGACGTCGTCCTGCACCACATACGCGACGCGACCGCCGCCGGTGTCGAGGAAGGCGCCGCGCTGCACCTTCAGCACGTCATCGCGCTGCTCCAGCACGATGCGCGTCGAGAGGCGCTGGTTCTGCCGCAACCCCTGCGGGACTTCGCCCGAGAAGCGCAGCCGGCCGGTGACCTGTCCCGAGCGCACCTCCGGCGATACGGCGCTGACCTTCGCCGCGTACTTCTTCGTTCCCGAGGTCACTTCCGCGTCCATCCCCAAGCCGAGATCGTCCGCGTAGCTCTCCGGCACCTGGAACTCGATCTCGAACGCGGTGAGATCGACGACGGTGAGGAGCGCTGCGTTCTGCGCAACCGAGGCGCGCTCCGCGACAGCGAGCGTGCCGACGATGCCGTTGACCGGCGACTTCAGGCTCAGCTCGCCGACGCGGCGCTCCAGGTCCTGCACGACCAGGCGCTGCCGATCGCGCTCTAGCCGGCGCGCGCGCAACTCGAACTGCAGGCTTTCCTTCTGCAGTGCTGCAGTCTCGATCGCGTGCTTGTGATTGACGCGGGCCGCGGCTGCGTCGTCGCGCGACTTCTCGTAGTCGCGCTCGCTGATCAGGTGCTTCTCCCACGAATCCTCGCCACGGCGCATCTCGCGCTCCGCGGCCTGGATCGCGACGTTCGCGAGGTCGATCGCCTGCTGATTCGCGGCGAGCTCGCGCCGGGTGTCGATCCCCTGCCGCTGTACGGCGACCTCGAGGCCGTCGAGCGATGCCTGTTCGCGCTGCAACTCGTTGCGCAGCTCCGGGCTCTCCAGCGTCGCCAGCAGCTGGTCCTTCTTCACTACATCGCCCGCCTGCACGACGTAATGGATGGTGCCCGGCGCGATCGCGAACATCGTCGGGCTCACGGCCGCGACGACCGTGCCTTGCGAGGAGATGTCGCGCACGAACGGGCCGCGCGTCACTTCGGCGATGCGCACACGCTCGATCGGCACGGTGACTTCGGCAGAGATCCAGTTGCGGATGACGAGGGCGATCACGATCAGCAGCAACAGCCCGCCGGCGGCGGCGCCGATGATCTGCAGGCGGCGGCGCTTCTGCGCGGGCGCCGGATCGACCGCGATGTCCTGCGCGGAGGTATCGCGAATCCGCGTCACTTTGGGACCGGAGTCGGAATGCAACGGTGTGATCATCGGCCTCGCTCCGCTTCGGTGTGCAGGCAGTCGCTGCGGGTGACACGCGATGCGTGGATCGCGTTGCGCACGTCGTGCGCGTTCAGGAGCGATTCCAATCGCGCCGGATCAGGGGCCGGCGCGTCGGCGTGGACAGCGGCGAGCGGCAGCAGCGTGGCAACGAATCCCAGCATTGCTAAAAGACGTCCTGAACGCGTGCTCATTACAGTCTCCCCCGCGACCTGTCCGAACGGTCCTTGGGGAGTTGGATTGCACGGCGTGTGCCAAGGTTGGAATGCCCCGCAAAATCGTGTTTTTACCGGGGAAATCGCGCGATCGGCGCGGGGTGCAGGCGCCGTCCGCTTGTCCGCTCGCACGAGCCGGACAGCGACCGGACACTCCCGGACACTTTGTGCCTGTGGGTCAGGCTTGAGCCTGACTTCCCGGTCGTTCTGGAGGCGAGCCCTTCCGGCTGCGGAAAGGCCCGCTCCTTTGCCTGCGTGTGACTTACTCCGCCTTCAGCGGCCGGCGCGACTCTCCATCACATGGATCCCGGCCGTGCCGGTGAGTCCCAGGATGCGATTCGGACCGATCGCGCGGAGATTCACCGGCCCATAGCCGCCGAGCTCCACGTGGCCGACGATCTTCGGCGCCTTGGGATGGGTCACGTCGATCTCGTACACGCCCGCCCCGCTGCCGTACCAGACGCGATTGCCGCGCGCCTCAATGTTGATGCGCGTATCCGCGAGGTCCGGAGTCGGCACGTACGCAACGCGCACCGGCTGCTTGGGGCTGGACGCATCGACAATGTGCAATCCGTTGCTGCAAGCCAGGTAGATCAGCTCGCTGCCCGGCGCGAACGCCACGCCGAAAGCGGATGCGCAGTTGTCGTTGTAGTGCGCGATCTCGACGGGAGCGGAGGGATCGCTGACATCCAGGATGCGCAGCCCGACGAAGTCGCCAGGGACGTTCGGATAGCCCGTGATGTAGAGCAGGTCGTCACGAGCGTCCACCTGCGCAGGACTGTACGGCAGCGGGCGGGCCGACAGCAGGCTCGGGTCGGCCGGATCGGAGATGTCGATGATGCCGAACATGGGCCCGTCGGTGTTCTTGGCTACGTAGGCGCGGTTTTTCTCGACCGACACCGTGTGCGCGGAAGGAAACTCTTCGCGCGACACCTCGACCGGCGCCTGCGGATTCGAGACGTCCGCGATCACCAGGCCGTAGCCCCACGCCGCCAGGTAGGCGAGGTTGCCCTCGACGTGCATGTCGTTGAACGCGCGAGCCTGCAGCGCCGGCGGCAGATCGAACTCGTAGCGGGAGATCACCTTCAGGGTCTTCGGATCTGCGACGGCGAGGCCATAGTTCTGCTGCAGCAGCAGGACTGTGTCGCCGACCGCGGCCGCATCGTAAGCGTCGACACTGCCGTTCAGCAGCGCGCTGCCGACTTCTTTCGGCGTCTTCGGATTTGAGGTATCCAGGTAGACGAAGCGGTCCGTGCGGGTGAGCATCAGAGCGCCGCCTTTGACGTTGGCCGTCGCATCCGCCGCCAGCGTGTCCATGGCCAGGTGTTGCAGGTGCAACGGGTTGTCCGGGTCCGCGATGTTCCAGACATCCAGCCCGTCGAAGCCCAGGCCGTAGGCCCATTCGCCGTCGACGATTCCCGTAGTCGCGGGCGGGCCGGACACGCTGCCGCGGAGCACCGGCTCGCCCTGCGACAGGTCCAGCAAGCTGAGCTTCATGCCGAACGTGACCGCGAACGGGGATTGATAACGCGCGTCGAAGAAATCGACGCCGATGCCGCCGAAGGACGGCAGCGCCAGCGGCGAGCGCGGATCGGACATGTCGACGACCGTGAGCACGGTGCCGAACGTGAAGTTCTTGCCGAACAGGACGACCCGGTTGCCGTCCGTGAACGTGCGCTCGTATTCCACCCCCGGCGCGACCTCGAAGTTCTTGAAGCGGGGCTTGCGTGGATTGTTGAGCGAGCCGACGAAGAGCCCGCGCTGCACGTCCACCAGCACGAGACTGCCGTTGACGACGCCGATCGAGCGGATACTGCTGTTCTGCGAATCGAGCTGGACGTCGTTGACGAGCGCCGGCCGCGCGGGATCGGCCAATGAATAGACTGCGACTCCGCTGGTTCCATAGGCCGTCTGCCAGCTCGCGTACAGGTAATCGCCGACCTGCACGAGACCGGTGAGCAGTCCGCTGGCCGGTTGTTCCACCGCGCTCACCTGCACGGGCGCACTCGGCTCCGCGTGACTCCAGGTGACAACTACACGGCCGGTCGCCACATATGAGTAGGTGCCCGACACGACCAGATCGTCGAGTCGGCCGCCGACCGTGCGCGACAACGTGAGCGCATCGAGCTTGCCGGGCTTCGCCGAGGCGGACAACGTGCACAGTCCGAGCAGCACGGCCGCCGTCAATGTTCCCTTCTTCATCCTCATTCCTCCGCAACGATGTCAATGTTGGCGGCGCGAAAGCGTGAAGACGGGAGTTGCTGAAGTCTGTTGCCGCTTTGTTAGAAAGTTCGCCGGTTTGTACGGCGGAGGGAGCGCTCGTCGCCGGCCGAATTCGCCCCGGCGATCTCTGCTACGCGATCGCGCAGCAGGCGCGCGGATGCTACGGTCGGCATCCGGATAGTCGCGCAGACGGCTCGCGGCGCCGGGGATTGAGGTTTTATCGAGCTCGCTGGTCTTGTATATCAACGGCAGTCTGCATCCGGCTCAGAGCCCGACATGAGAACGAACAAGCCAGCACGGCCAGGGCGGGGCTTCGGCGGCATCGATGGCACCCGCTCGCCCGAGCGCGGGGCCGACGACCGGCCGCGCTCGCCGGTTACGGCGGCATTCCTGGAGTGCAGCGCATTCCTCAAGAAGTTCCTGGCGCGGCTGCTGCCGATCCAGCAGGACATCGAGGACGTGGCGCAGGAGGCGTACCTGCGCGCCTACGTCGCCGAGCAGCGCGAATCGATCGAGCAGCCGAAAGCGTTCCTGTTCCGCGTGGCCAAGAACCTGGCGCTCACCCGCCTGTCCAGGAAGTCGCAGCAGATCACCGACTACATCGAAGAAGCGGGCGCGAGCGTCGACGTGGGAACAGCGGCCGCGATGGACCTCGAGCTCGAAGCGCAGCAGTGCTTCGGCATCTACTGCGAGGCGGTTGCGTCGCTCCCCGAGAAATGCCGGCAGGTGTTCCTGCTGCGCAAGGTCCACGGGCTGAGTCACAAGGAGATCGGCGAGCGCATGGAGCTGTCGGTCAGCTCGGTCGAGAAGTATCTGCAGCAGGGCATTCTGACCTGCCAGGTGTACGTGAGGGATCGCGAAGGTCTCGCGCTGGCGAAGTCGCAGCCTACGCAGGCTCGCTCAGCGCGCAGCCGAGGGAAGGTGGGTGCATGAGTATCGTTGAGTTCCCGGAGCAGAGCGCAGTCAGCGAAGAAGCCGCGGCGTGGTTGATCCGACTCGATGCGGATGCGCCGCCCGCTGCCAGGGACTTGCAGGCACTGGGCGAGTGGCTGCAGCGCAGTCCTGCGCATCGCGAAGAGCTGGAAAAACTGGCCGCGCTGTGGGGACGACTGAACGTGTTGACCGATCTCGCGGTGCCGCTGGGAAGCGCCAGGCCAGCGGTGCGCACGCGCGAAGCGCGCACTCCGCGGCAATGGCTATGGTCCGTAGGGCTCGCAGCCGTCGCAATCGTGCTTGCGGCAGGAGCGGTGCTGCTTGCGCGAGGGCCTGCTGTCGATCCGCTGGTGGCAACCAATGGGCTGTACGTAACCGCCGTCGGACAGCAGAAAGTTGCCACGCTCGCAGACGGTTCGCAGATCACCCTCAATACCAACAGCCAGGCCAGGGTCGACTATGGCGAGGGCTATCGCCAGGTGTACCTCCTGCAGGGCGAGGCGCTGTTCACCGTGGCGAAGAACAAGCGGCGGCCGTTCCGCGTCTACGCCGGCAACGGGCGCATCGAGGCTCTGGGCACGGCGTTCGCGGTGTACCTGAACGGCGCGGACATCGACGTGACGGTCACGGAAGGACGCGTGTCGCTCGCATCGGGAGCGGCTGCGGAAGTGGACGAGCTGATGGAATCGCTGGGCACGCTGCACGCCGGGCAGACCGCTGTCATCCGCAGTCCGCGGCCCGAAGCGGAGCTGGGCAGCATCGGCGCGCTGCAGGCAGTCAAGCCGATCGCGCCGGAGGAGCTGGCCCAGCGCCTGGCGTGGCGCGAGGGAGTGCTGGTGTTCTCCGGCGAAAAGCTGCAGGACGTGGTCAAGGAGCTCGGCCGCTATACGACCGTCGCCATCGAAATCCCGGACGATGCCGTCCGCAACATGCGCATCGGCGGACGCTTCCCGGTCGGCGAGACCGACACGATGCTCACTACGCTCGAGACCAGCTTTCATCTGCGCGTCACGCGTCTCGACGCCAACCGCGTGGTTCTCTCCGCCGCCGGCCAGTGATGTTCGCCGCGATCGCAGCGTTGCGCGCGAGAACCCATTGCGGATTTTTTCTTCTCGCAGGTCTTCTAGGCAATGAGGCCGCGCCAAGGGGACGAAAGTCGCCTCGCGGCAGCGAGCGAGAAGAGCGGGGAGAGCATCGCGACGGTCATGCGACGACACGCGCACTGCTGCTGGCACTGGCGCTACTCTGCTGCGGCGTGAGCCGCGCCGACGAGCCGGTCTACGACATCGATATTCCATCGATGAATGCCGCAGCGGCGTTGAATCGTTTCGCCGAACAGACCGGCGCCATCACGCTGTTTCCTTACGATCTCGCCAGTGTCCGCCAGGCGAATGCCGTGCGCGGACGCTACACGCTGCTGGAGGGACTGCGCCTGCTGCTGCAGGGCACGGGACTTGCGGGCGGCCTTTCCGACAAACGCGTCGTCAGCATTTCTCATGTCGAGGAGCGACGACGCGATGGGGAGGAAGGGGCCGTGACCGAACGCACCGTGACCACACAGAACGTAACGCTCGCCAGGAAATTCGCCACATTCGTTGCCGCGATCTTTTCCGCGTCGGCGGCATCCGCTCAGGGCACCGATGCCCGGGCGCAACCGCTGGAGGAGATCGTCGTCACCGCGCAGAAGCGCGAGGAGCGCCTGCAGGACGTGCCGGTGAGCATCTCCGCTTTCAACACGCGGCAGCTCGAGCGCATGGGCGTGGAGGAATTCGCGGACTACGCGCGGATGGTGCCCGGGCTCGCGTTCACCAACGGCGGCCCCGGCGTGCAGGAGTTCTACATCCGCGGCATCTCCTCCACCGCCGGCAACCCGACGACGCAGTTCTACATCGACGAGACGCCGCAATCGGCGAGCAATGCCGGCGCGACGCAGATTCGCGGCGCCGATCCGCGCGTGTTCGACATGGAGCGCCTGGAAGTCCTGCGCGGGCCGCAGGGCACGCTGTATGGCTCGAGCTCGATGGGCGGCACGATCCGCGTGGTCACCAACCGGCCGCGCGCCGACCGGTTCGAGAGCAAGGTCGAATCCACCGTGTCGACCACGGCCGGCGGCAGCGAGAGCCTGTCCCTCAACGGCATGCTGAACCTGCCGCTGGTCGAGGATCGGCTGGCGCTGCGCATGGTCGGCATGCTGCGCAACGAAGGCGGCTACATCGATCGCGATCCGCAGCTCGCCACCGGCAGCCCGCAGCTGCCCGATCCTCTCGGCGGCGAGTTCACTGCCGCCAAGCGCGATCAGGACGACGAAGACATGCGCGGCGCACGCATCACGGCCAAGTACGACGCCACCGACCGGCTCGACATCACGGCGACTGTGTACTGGCAGGACGTCGACCTGAAGAATCAGCACACCATCGATGCCAACCGCGGCGGGCGGCTGGAGCGCGGCGGCCTGCTCGATGAGCCGCGGCGCGACGAGTTCACGCAGTCGAGCCTGGTGATCGACTACGACTTCGGCTTCGCGAACTTCGTATCCGCGACCTCGTACCTGGATCGCTACGTCGCCGAGCGGACCGACTTCTCCAATCTCGCCGCGCGCCTCGGAGCGACCGTGCCCGCGGCCAACGAGCGCACCAATCCCTTCGACGTGCTGACGCAGGAAGTGCGCCTGACCTCGGCCGGCGACGGCTGGTTCAAGTACACCTTCGGCGCGTTCTACCTGGAGCAGGACGGCGGCGAGAACCAGACGGTGTACGCACCGGGATTCACGGCGCAGACCGGCATCCCGACGTTCAGCGACGTGCTGTTCGACGAGAACACGCGCTCGAACGAGAAGCAGCAGGCGATCTTCGGCCAGATCGGCGCCCGCTTCCTGGAGAGCTTCGAGGCCGTGCTCGGCGCACGCTGGTTCGAGGCGGAAGTCGGCTACACGTCGTGGAAGGACGGCCCGCTCAACGGCGGCCACACCGTGGTCAGCGGCGTCGCGAAGGATTCCGGCGTGACGCCCAAGGCGGGCCTGAACTATCACATCGATGACGACAAGATGGTGTTCGCCTCGGCGGCCAAGGGCTTCCGCATCGGCCGTCCGAACCTGTTCGTGCCGCCGGGGCCGTGCGGCGCCGAGCTGGCCGCGATGGGTTTCACGACGATTCCGACTTCGGTCGACGCCGATTCGCTGTGGCAGTACGAGCTGGGTGCCAAGACCGAGTGGGTCGACAACCGCGTCACCGTCAACGCGGGGCTGTACTACATCGACTGGCAGGACATTCCGCAGCAGATCCCGCTCAACTGCGGCTTCTCAATCGCGCTCAATGTCGGCAAGGCGTCGAGCCGCGGCGCGGAGCTGGAGCTGCGCGCGAAGCTGACGGACAGCTTCGAAATCGGCATCGCGGGCAGCTACACCGACGCGCAGCTGGAGAAGGACGCACGCGACCTCGGCGGCAAGAAAGGCGACCGGCTGCAGAACGTTCCGGAATACATGTTCGCTGCGAACGCGCAGTACAGCTTCCCGGTGTTCGGCGACAAGGAAGGCTACGTGCGCGCGGACTACAGCTACTCCGGCGACTCGTACCAGGATTTCAATTTCGCCAGCGACAACTTTCACCGTCCCAGCTACCAGCTGGCGAATCTGCGGCTCGGCGTCGCTTCCGAGCTGTGGGAAGCGGCGATCTTCGTCGACAACGTGTTCAACGAAGTGGCCGTCTGGAACATCGTGCGGCTCGACACGTTCGAGCACTCGATCAACCGGCCGCGCACCGTGGGGCTGACCCTGCGGAGGAACTGGCAATGACCGGCCGCATTGCGGCCCGGAACACGCTGTTGAGTTGCCTGGCGCTCGCTGCGACTGCGGTCGCAGCGGACGAGGTCTCGCCGGCGGAGCAGTTCCAGATCTATTCGGCGGGCCACAAGGCGCTGTTCATGTGCTCGGCACATTACATCGCGGGACGCTCGCCGGAAGACATCAAGCGGTGGGAGCTGGCCTTCGCCGCCTCCATCTTCAATGCGCCGGGCGATGCGTGGCTGGAGCCGGCGACGCGCTCTGCAGTGGGCTCCAGCGCCGACAAGCGCATTCAACGACGCGCAGTGTTTCGCGAAGGCATGGGCTGCACGCTGCTGGGTCCGGGCGTTCCTGTCGAAGCGGCGAAGTCTTTTCCGCGTCGCCGGCTGACGCCTCCCGATCCGAGCGCCGCGCAGGCGCAGTGGCCGAACGGCGATCGCGTGCCGCAGCTCACTGCACAAGATCAGCGAGTCGCAGCAAAGCTGCAACCGCTGCTCGATGCCGCCTTCGACGGCAAGAGCTATGGAAAGTCCGACGCAGAGAAGCCGGACACCGCGACGCTCGGCGTAGTGATCCTGCAGCACGGCCGCATCATCGCGGAACGCTATCGCGATGGCTGGGGCCCGCACGTGCAATACCGCACCTACTCGGCCGCGAAGAGCTTTACCAATCTCGTGGCCGGCGCGCGCGTCCTGCAGAAGCGCCTGGACATCGACCAGCCCGTGCTGTTTCCCGAGTGGTCCAAGGCCGACGATCCGCGTCGCGCATTGACCACCCGGCACTACCTGGCGATGAGCAGCGGCCTGGACTGCGACGGCGGCGGCAACCGCAGCCTCAACACGTATTTCGCAGGCGGTCTCGACGCAGGCGCGGAAGCCGCAACTCGCGAGCTCGTGCATCCGCCCGGCACGCACTGGTGCTACTCGAACTTCGATGCGATCTCGGTGGCGCGCGCCGTGCGGCGCACTTTCGACAACGTCGAGGAGTACCTGGATTTCCCGTACTCGGCGCTGCTGTCGAAGATGGGCATGCGCGACACGATTCTGGAGACCGACGCATTCGGCAACTTCATCATGAGCAGCCAGATCTGGACCACGCCGCGCGACCTCGCCCGCTTCGGGCTGCTGTACCTGCGTGACGGCGTGTGGAACGGCGAGCGCCTGCTGCCCGAAGGCTGGGTGAAGTACACGCGTACGCCTGTCTCATCGACCGCCGAGATTGCGCCGGGCCGCGATCCGCGCACCTACGGCGCACAGTTCTGGCTGTACAACGATCACCCGCGCTTGCCGCGCGACGTGTTCACCAGCGCGGGCCATCAAGGTCAGTACTCGACGATCGTGCTGTCGCACGACGTCGTGGTGACGCGCATGGGACTGCAGGACTGGCAACAAAGAGATTTCGTCGCCGACGTGCTGCAGGCGATCGACGCATCCAACCACTGATTGCGGGAGAAAGATGATGTCTCAGTGTCGTAAGGTCGCTGCTGCGATCGTGTGGGCGATGCTGGCGCTTGTCGCGTCAGCGGCAAACGCAGCTGCCCCACAGGAGCTGCTGTATGTCGGGAACACGCGTGACGAGAGCATCTCCGTCATCAGCGTGCCGGAGCACAAGGTCATTCACACGTGGCACGTCAAGGGCGATCCGGACGACATCGTCGCCACCAGCGACGGCAAGGTCCTGTTCGTCAGCGCCTCCGGCGCAGCCTCGCCGTCCGGCTGGCCGGACAGCGGCTCGATCCTGGCGCTCGATACCAAGGATGGAAAGCTGTTGTGGGAGCTGCCGCTGGATGGTTGGCCGCACCATATCAGCCTGAGCGCAGACGACAAGACTCTCTATGCGCCGGTGTTCAACCGCGATCACGTGGTCGCGATCGACACACAGAAGAAGCAGGTCGTCGGCAAGCTGTACGGTCTGTACGGCATGCACGGCACGCGCCTTTCGCGGGGCGACGGCAAGCTGTATGCGGGCTCCATTCTCACCAGCATGCTGTACGTCTTCGACACGAAATCGCGCAAGCAGATCGATGCGATCGCCTTTCAGGAAGGCGTGCGGCCCTTCGCCATCACCGCCGATCAGAGCATCGGATACGTGCAACTGTCGAAGCTGCACGGCTTCGCTGTAGTGGACCTGCGCAACGGCCGGACGCTACGCACCGTTTCCCTGCCGCCGCTGGCCAAGACCACCACGCTGCCCGACCGGTTTCCCTTCAACGTCAATCACGGCCTGGAGCTGTCGCCCGACGAGCGGTATCTGCTGGCGGCCGGCAGCCTCGAAGGCAAGGTCGAGGTCTACACGGCGCCCGCGCTGAAGCATGTCAAGACGATTCCGGTCAGCGCGGATCCGAACTGGATCGTGTTCTCGAGCGGCGGCGAGTTCGCGTATGTCAGCGGCCGCAAGGACAACGAGGTCAGCATCATCGACATGCGCTCGCTGCAGGAAGTGAAGCGTCTCACTGGCCTGGGCCAGGGACCCTCTCGAATGCGCATCGCGCCGCTGCCGCGAACCTGATGCAGACCAGTTGATGGCATGACGCTGTGCCGTCGCAGGTTCTGCCGCAGGTGGTTGCAGGTGGCAGCTCTGCAGTGCTTGGCTGGTGCAGGTTGCTCGGTCGCGGGGCAGGAGCGCCCGGCGCGAGTGCAGGTCGACTTGCGGCAGATCGCAGCGGGAAGCAGCCGGACGTTTCTGTGCGGAGATGCGAATATCGTCGTGCGTCATCGCACCCCGGATGAGATCGCCATCGTCGCGGCTCTCGAAACTGGTGGCCTGCTCTACCCGCAGCCGGATGCCGCGCGGACACGAAACGCGGAGTGGATCGTGCTCGAAGCTCGTTGCACGCATCTCGGCTGCGGACTCATCGAGGGCGCGGGCCGTTACCGGGGCTGGCTCTGCCCTTGCCATGGATCGGAATACGATCCATCGGGCCGCGTGACCCGGGGCCCGGCCGCGGAAAACCTGCGAATCCCGGCGTACCGGTTGCTCGGACGCGATCTTCTCGCCATCGATGGGTGTCGCAACGAGGAATGAGCGTGCGCGCGCAGAACGCAGTAGAATTGCCGCCCCCGCGCGGCCGTAGCTCAGTTGGATAGAGTACCTGGCTTCGAACCAGGTGGTCGGGGGTTCGAATCCCTCCGGCCGCGCCAGATTCTCAAAAATTTCTCAGAGACTTAGCGCAGTACTTCGGCGACGCAGCCAGGTGGTTGCGGCCGCTTTGCGAGACTCGGACTCAGCGATGAAACTCAGCGCTGAGCAACAACTCTTACGCGAGTGATCGTCGTGACTTCGTGATGCACGTAGCCGTATCGAGCACCGCATTCATTCGGAAGAATTCCGCTGATCGGCTTCGCGCGGCTGTTCACGGTCGCTCATGAAGTCGCGCGGGAATTTCTCCAGACTTTCGATGAGCGTCTCCCATGACTTGGCCTTGGGAAACAGCATTACGGCGTTCCCAACGCGCTTGATGAAGACCTCCTCACCGACGAAGCGAAATTCCTTCGGCAAGCGAACCGCCTGACTCTCTCCGTTCTTGAACAACTTTGCAGTCTTCATGATGGTCTTCCGGTCAAGTCTCTCGAGCACACAGGCGACACGTTCATGCATGACCATCCCCGACCGCCTGATCAACATCAGGCGGTCGGGAACGTCCCCCTCCTCACTCCTTCTCAGAACTCGCGCGTCCAGAGCACCTGTCCCTCGGCGCTGTATGAATTGGTGAGATACCACGAGTCCATCGGGCCCCACGGCAGCTGGTCCAGCGTGCCGCCCGTCACGCTGACGCGCCCTTTCTTGTCGAGAGCCACGGCAGCAGCCGCCCAGCCCCTGCCCTGATCCGCTCCCTGGACCTTCTGTTTCCACAGCTCGTTCCCGTGGGTGTCGTACGCGACAACGCCGAAATGACTCCGATAGTCGTGGAGCATCGCTCCTGCCACGTACGCCTGCCCGCGCGAATTCACTGCGATTGCCGCGGGAGAAGCCCAGTCCTTGCCGTCAGTAACCGTCGCCCATGACTGCTTGCCGGTCTTGTCGTACTTCACCGTGTGCACACCGAAGTCTCCGTACGTGCCGGAGCCGGTTACGTAGGCGCTTCCCTCGTCGTCCACTGCGATCGCCCCAGGCGCGTAGTTACCGGGCGCGCTGCCGTGGTAGCGCGCGACCCATGCTCGCGTGCCATCGCCTTTCACCTTGACCGTCGCATAGTCCGCCTCATCGCAGCGGGCGAACACGTTGCCGTCGTATTCAAAGACGATGTACGGCGTGCTGCAGCTCCACCCCGTGACGTACACGTCATCGCGGGCGGCCGTCAGGCTGGTTGCTGCGCCCGCGAAACCTGCGCCATTGTCGTACTGCGCCGTCCAGGCCAATCGCCCGGACCTGTCGTACTTCAGTACTCGATACTCGAAGTCCGAGCAATTCCCGAGCTGCGTTCGCTGCGTGCAGACAGTCGCCGCGACATACATGTGGCGCTTCGAATCGGACACCATCCCGGTGACGCCGAGCACGCCGTATTCGCTCGGGTAGCGCAGCGCCCAGAGCTGGCGGCCATCGCGACCGTCGTATTTGATCGTGGCGATCTCGCCGTGCGATGTGCCGTCGCTGAGTCCGGTGACGTAGACGTCGCCGCTGTCGTCGACTACGACAGCGCGCGGCTCGTTCTTCCGGTGGCTCCGCTCGAAATACCGGCTCACCCATTTGCGATTGCCGTCGGCGTCGTACTTGACCGTCGCATACGCCTTGCGCGATGCATCGACGTGCGGGTGGGCGGGATCGTTGCCGCTGATCCACTCCAGCCCGGTGACGTAGACATTGCCGGCCTTGTCGGTGGCGATCGCCCTTCCGTGATCGAAGCAGCCGAACGTGCCCTGATACGACCGGGACCACACTTCACGCCCGGTGGCATCGTACTTGACCGTCGCCATGACCGAAACGCGCTTGCCTGACGCGGAATCGTTCGATCGCTTCCCGCCGGTGACGTACGTGTTGCCACGATCGTCCCGGGTGACGGCCGTTCCGAGTGTGATGTTCGTGCCGGTGTCCAGGCAAACCGTCGGCAGCTCACCTGTCGCGCCGGGCGCCTCTGCGTACGCCGCTGTTCCGGCGCACGCACACGTTGCCGCCAGCAGCACGCGGGCAGCTCCAGTCCATCTCTTCCAATCGTTCATCAGTTGTTCCCCTCATGTCTCATGCGCGATCCTGCAAACGGATCGCTGACGTTGTGGTCACAACCAATCTAGCGTGGCGGCGGCGCGCGCCGACATCGTCGTCGTTAAGATCGAGGCGCGATTTACTTCACGTTGTGAAGTTGTGACGAGAGACCACCCGCCGCACCACTGGCGATGAGAGCACGATGGAGCTGGATGTCTTGCCGACATGAGAGAGGCTGTCGAGAAGCTTCTCCAGGTGCTGCACGGAGCTGACCGCCACGCGCATGACGAACGAGTCGGACCCGGTCGTGCGGTGGCACTCGAGAATCTCGTAGTACTTCCTCAATGCCGCGACGCTGTGCTCGACGCGCTGCTTCTTGCTCACACGCAAGCGCACCAGCGCGATGATCTCGGCGCCGACCCGCGCCGGGCTCACCGCGGCGTGGTAGCCGACGATGATCCCGGATTCCTCCAGGCGATGGATCCGCTCGATGACCGCCGGAGTCGTGAGCCCGACGCGACGACCGAGCTCCGCGTAACTCAGCCGGGCGTTTTCCTGCAGCTCGTGCAACAGCTTCCAGTCGATACGGTCGAGTGAGTTCTTCATCGTGTGTCGTCGAGGGCCTCGCAGCTCTTCTTTGTCTGTTTGTGCTCGGCCGGTTCGAAGTCCGCTGCTGCGCACGGCGCACGAGGCTGCCGCGCCTCGACTGAATCGGACCTGAACTTCCTCACGCGATGTTGGCGTGCTCGCAGTACCGCTGCCTCGCCTCAGCTGAATATCCGAACCGCCGCGCGCTCGATCCTCTGCCCTGCTCCATCCTCCCGCCGCTGCGACGGCGGAAACCCGTACGTCCGGCGAAACAGCCGCGAAAAATGCGGGCCATCCGCGAATCCGGCGCTGAGCGCGATCTGCGTGACCGACTGCCGCGAGTGCGACAGCAACCATCCGGCATAACGCAGGCGCACCGAGCGATACACGGCGGCGGGGCTCTGTCCGAGAGTGTCGCGGCACAGGCGCTCGAACTGCCGCGTCGAGATCTCGAGATGATTCGCCAGCTCGGCAATCGTCAGTGGACGCGCCATGTGCTGCTCCATCAGCAACAGCGCACGTCGCACGACCGGATGAGCGACCGCTGCCGTCAAAGGCGGATGCGGCGGCGGCTCGTTACCCAGACGCATGCGATCGAACTGCAACACTTCCTGCGCCTTCTGGGCCACGGCCCGGCCGAGGTGCCGCTTGATCAGGTGGAGCGCCAGATCGGCGGCCCCTGCCCCTCCGGGCAGCGTGATCCGATCGCGATCGACCAGGAAGATGCGGTCTGCAACCACCGCGTGATCGGGAAACTCATCCAGGAAATCCTGGTAGTGGTACCAGCTGACGCACGAGCATCGGTCCTGCATGAGCCCGATGCGGCACAGAATGAAGCTGCCGGTGCACATGCCGATGAGCGGCACGCCGGCGCGCGCCGCGCGATGCAGGTACTCCTCGGTTGCTGCGTCGATCTGCGGCCCCTTGTGCATGACGCCGCCGACGACGATGACGTAGTCGAAGCGCTGCGGATCGACGAACTCGCTGGAGCGGGTGACGGCGATCCCGCAGCTCGCCGGGGTTTGCGGCCGGCTGCTCATCACCGACCAGGTGATCTGCACCTGCCGGCTGAAGTCGCCCTCGTCCGCCGCGAGCCGCATGAGGTCGGTGAACACGGCAAAGCTCGACAGCGTGAAGTGATCGGCGAGCACGAAGCCGAGCGCGAGCCGCGGCTTGCGGCCCTTGCCTGCGGAGGATGACCTGCTGGATCGGGGTTTCACTGAGCCCTCGTTGCGTGTCGCAAATATTCACGGAGCGCGCCGCGCCTGGACAATCTTCCGCCGCCCGGCATCGCCGATGCTCGCGGCCCATGCAGAAGTATTCGTTCGCGCAGCTGCTGCGGCAAGCCCTGCGTGGCAATAAAGGCTGGCAGCCGGCGTGGAGAAATGCGACACCGCGCGGCGGCTACGACGTCGTCGTGATCGGCGGCGGCGGCCACGGGCTCGCCACCGCGTACTTCCTCGCGAAAAAGCACGGCGCCCGCCGCATCGCGCTGCTGGAAAGAAACTGGATCGGCTCGGGCAACTCGGGGCGCAACACGCAGGTCCTGCGCTCCAATTATTTCTGGCCCGAAAGCGTGGCGCTCTACGATCACTCGTTGCAGCTCTATGAGACGCTGGGCCGCGAGGTCAACTTCAACGTCATGCAGCGCCAGCAGGGCCTGCTGCAGATCGCGCACAGCGAGCACGAGCTGGAGCTCATGCGGCGCTGGTGCAATTCCATCCGCATGTCGGGCCTCGAGGTCGAGGAGCTGACGCCCGCGCAGATCAAGCGCCGGGTCCCGCCGATCAATCTGAACTGCCGCTTCCCGATCGTCGGCGGCTATGTCCAGCAACGCGGCGGCATCGCGCGCCACGACGCCGTGGTGTGGGGATTGGCGCGCGCGGCGGATGCGCTGGGTGTCGACATCATCCAGGGCTGCACGGTGACGGCCCTGCACAAGTCGGGCGAGCGCATCACGGGAATGACCACGAATCTCGGACCGATCGCCGCGGACAAGGTCGTGATGTCGGTGGCGGGGCACTCGTCGCAGCTTGCCGCGATGGCAGGCTTCCGCCTGCCCATCACGACGATGGCGTTGCAGGCAATGGTGAGCGAGCCGATCAAGCCGGTGTTCGATCTCACGATGATTTCGGCGGCTATCCACGCGTACTGCAACCAGAGCGATCGCGGCGAGATCGTCATGGGTGCCGGTGCGGACGTCTACAACTCCTATGCCCAGCGCACCTCACTGCCGTCCATGCGCGCGACCGTCGCGGCCGTCCTCGAATTGTTCCCCGGCTTCAGCCGCCTGAAGCTGATGCGCCAATGGGCGGGCGCCGTCGACATCTCGCCGGATACCAGCCCGATCATGGGTCTCACGCCGGTGCGCAACCTCTATATCAACTGCGGTTGGGGCACCGGCGGCTTCAAGGCGATTCCTGCCGGCGGCGACACCATGGCGTACACCGTGGCACACGACCGTCCGCATCCTCTCATCGTGCCGTTCGGCCTCGACCGCTTCGCGCGCGCCGCGCTCGTAGATGAAGGCGCCGCCGCCGGCGTGGCGCACTGACGCAGAGGCTGCGACATGCTGAGAATCGCCTGTCCTTACTGTGGAACCCGCGATGAGCCGGAGTTCACCTATGGCGGCCCCGCGCACATCAGCCGGCCGCCGCTCGAATCCGACGACGGCAGCTGGACCGATTACTTGTTCAACCGGACCAACCCCAAGGGCTTGCTCGCGGAGCGCTGGTGTCACTCGTACGGCTGCGGACGCTGGTTCAATGCAACCCGCGACACCGTCACGCACGAGATCGTGAGCGTGTACGGCGCTACGGAGCCGCAACCATGAGCCGGCCCGGACCCTACCGGCTCGATGCAGGCGGATCGATCGATCGCTCGCGTCCGCTGCGCTTCTTCTTCAACGGCCGCGCGCTGAGCGGCTTCGAGGGAGATACGGTCGCATCGGCGCTGCTCGCCAACGGCGTGCGCACGATTGCACGCAGCTTCAAGTACCACCGCCCGCGCGGCGTCTTCGCGAGCGGCGTGGAAGAGCCCAACGCGCTGGTGAGCCTGCATTCCGGCTCGCATGCCATTCCGACCGAACGGGCGACGCTCTGCGAGCTGAGCGAAGGGCTGGAGGTCCAGGCGCAAAGCGGCTGGCCCAGCCTTGGCTTCGATCTGCTGCGCGCCATCGATTTCGCCAAGCCGCTGGTTGCTGCCGGCTTCTACAACAAGACTTTCATGTGGCCGCGCTGGAGCTGGTACGAAGGCACGATCCGTCGCATGGCCGGGTTCGGCCGTGCCTCGCTGGAGCCGGATCCGCAGCGCTACCAGACGCAGAACATTCACTGCGACGTGCTCGTCGTCGGCGGCGGCGCAGCCGGGCTGCAGGCAGCACTCAGTGCAGCAACAGCCGGAGCGCGCGTGCTTCTGGTGGAACGCGATAGCGTGCTCGGCGGTCAACGTCGCTGGGACGGCGGCAGCATCGAAGGCAAAGACGGCGCCCGCTGGATCGAAGAGGCCGTGGCGCAACTCGCCCGCCATCCCGACGTGCGCATCCTCACGCGCACGTCGGCGACGAGCTACCACGATCACAACGTGCTCGCGCTTTGCGAGCGCGTGGGCAGCCAGACGCGCCCGGGAGTGCACGAGCGCTATTGGATCGTGCGCACCAGGCAGACGATCCTCGCCACGGGCGCGATCGAGCAGCCGCTGATCTTCGACAACAACGACCGGCCGGGCGTCATGCTCGCTGGCGCCGCCCGCAAATACCTGCGATGTCACGGCATCGCGCCGGGACGCCGCATCGTTCTCGCGACCAACAACATGTCCGCCTATGAGACGTTGCTGGACCTGCACGAGTCAGGCGTCGAAGTCGTCGCCGTACTCGACTCTCAGCCGGACATTCCGCAGCCCATCGCCCGACAGCTGGAGCAATGGCAGATCCCGTTGTATCGCCGCTCGATGCCGCTCGACACGCGCGGCTTCGGCGGACTGCGGCAGGTCGTCGCAGGCCGTCTCACCGATGACGCCGGCGGCGTCGGTGAGACCTGGAAGATCGCTGCGGATGCCTTGCTGGTGTCGGGCGGCTGGAGTCCGACACTGCATCTGTGTGCACAAGCAGGCGGCAAGCTGCGCTACCACGAAGCCAGCGGCGCGCTCGAACTGGAGACGATGCCGCGCGATTTTCGCATCACCGGCGCTGCCGCAGGCGTGCAAGGCGGCTTCGGCCACGAGATCGGGCCGCGCATCAGTCCGGCCGGCAACTCCAATCGTCAATGGGTCGACCTGCGGCACGACGTGCTGGTGTCGGACCTCGAGCTGGCGCAACGCGAGAACTTCACGTCCATCGAGCACGTGAAGCGCCACACGACCGTCGGCATGTCCGCCGACCAGGGCAAGACATCCAACGCCGCGGCGCTGCAGGTGATCGGCCGCATTCGCGGGTTGCAACCCGCGGAGCTCGGCCACACCACCTTCCGGCCGCCGTTCGTGCCGGTGACTCTGGGCGCGATCGCAGGCCGGGACGTCGGCGAGTTGTTCGCACCGGCGCGGCAGACGCCGCTGCACGCGTGGCACGTCAGTCATGGCGGTGTGCTCGAAAATTACGGCGAATGGCAGCGTCCCGCTGCTTATCCGCGCGCCGGCGAGCAGCGTCACGATGCGATCCGCCGCGAGGCGCGCGCCGTTCGCAACGGTGTCGGCCTGTTCGACCAGTCCTCGTTGGGCAAGATCGAAATCCACGGGCCGGATGCGGTCGAGTTCCTAGACCGCTTCTACATCAACAATCTGCGGACGCTGCAGCCCGGCAAGACGCGCTACGGCATCATGCTGCGCGAGAGCGGCGTGATCTTCGACGACGGCACCATCGTTGCGCTCGCGCCCGATCGCCTGCTGATCACGACTACTTCAGGCAATGCATTGCGTGTCGGCGCGTGGCTGGAAGAGTGGCACCAGTGCGAATGGCCGGAGCTGCGCGTCACGATCACGCCGGTCACGGATCAGTGGGCCACCATGGCGCTCACCGGCGCACAGGCGCGTTCGGTCCTGTACGGGCTGCGGCCCGATCTCGACATCTCCAACGAAGCGTTCCCGCATCTCGCGATGCGCGAGAGCCGCCTGCTCGGCCATCCGGCGCGCATCTATCGGGTGAGCTTCAGCGGTGAGCTCACTTACGAGATCAACGTGCCGGCCGGTGCAGGCCAGGAGCTGTGGGAGGCGCTGCTGCATGAGGGGCGCGCGCACGGCATCGCCCCGTATGGCCTCGAAGCCCTGCTTCTCATGCGCCTGGAGAAAGGTTTCCTGCACATCGGCTCCGACACCGATGGCACGACAGTGCCTGACGATGTCGGCTGGGGCACGCCTGCCGCGAACAAGAAGACGCACTACATCGGCAAGCGATCGCTGACTCTCCCGCACCACCAGCGCAGCGATCGTTTGCAGCTCATCGGGCTCGCGGGTCTCGACGGTAAGGCGCTGCCGATCGGCAGTCACTTGCGGCTCACGGGCACGGCCACGGGCAAAACGAGCGACGGTTGGATCACTTCGACGGGTGCCGGCGTACTCGACGAGAAGCCGATCGCACTCGCCATGCTTCGCGCCGGCCGCGCGCAGCTGGGACAAGAGGTCGCAGTATTCGACCAGGGCAACCTGGTCACGCGCGCGACAGTCGTGAATCCGCCCTTCTTCGATCCTGCCGGAGCGCGCATGCATGGCTGAGCTGTCCGTCGTGCCGTCGACTCACGTCCGCAAGTTTCGCGTGCAGTCCTGGAAACCCGCAGCGCCAGCAGGAGCTGCGGCCTGCGCGCACCTCGGCATCGAATGGCCGCTCGCCGTCGGCAAGATCACGGAGGGCGATCTGCGCGTGCTCTGCATCGGTCCTACGGACTGGATCGTCATCGCGACCACCGAGCGGGCACACACGATCAGCCGCGGCTTGCAGGAGGTCGCAGCTGTCGAGGGCCTGAGTGTCGTGGAGGTATCGGACGCGCTGGCGACGCTGCGCCTCACCGGACCCGACGCTCGCGACGTCCTGGCACAAGGCACCGGCGTCGACCTGCATCCGCGCGCTTTCCCTGCCGGCCACTGCGTCCGGACGCGCTTTGCGCAGATTCCAGCGATCCTCCATTGTCGCGTCGATGGCGCGACGTTCGAGTGTCATGCCAACCGCAGCTATCAAGGACACCTCATGTCGTGGTTCACTCGCGCAGCGGGTGAATCCATCCCGTCGCCGTCGCACAGATAGCTCGAAGTCTCATGCCGCGCTTCACGCTCGCCATGTCATGTCCGGATCGCCGCGGCATCGTCGCCGCGATCGGCGCGTTCATCGCCGAATGCTCCGGCTCGATCGTCGAAGCGGCGCATTTCGTCGACTCCCTTTCGCAACGCTCGTTCATGCGGACGACTTTCTCCGGCGATGCGCTGCCTTCACTGGAAACCTTGCGCGCGCAATTCGCCGCCGTGTCCGCCCGCTACGACATGGATTGGCGACTGCACCCGGCAGAGCATCGCTGCAAGGCGCTGATCGCCGTTTCCAGGCAGGGACACTGCCTGAACAGCCTGCTGCATCGCTGGAGCATCGGGACTCTGCCGGTCGATATCGTCGGCGTCGTGTCGAATCACGACACGCATGCGCGTCTCGTCGCGTGGCACGGCTTGCCCTTCCACCATTTCCCGATCGAGCCGGGGAGGAAGCAGGAGCAGGAGGCGCGCATCCTGGCGCTGTTCGAATCGAGCGGCGCGGAGTTGCTGGTGCTCGCTCGCTACATGCAGGTGCTGTCGGATGAGGCCTGCCGGCGGCTCGCGGGCCGCTGCATCAACATCCACCATTCGTTTCTGCCGGGCTTCAAGGGCGCGCGTCCCTACCATCAGGCGTACGAGCGCGGGGTGAAGCTGATCGGCGCGACGGCGCACTACGCCACTGCGGATCTCGACGAGGGGCCGATCATCGAGCAGAGCGTGCATCGCGTGGATCACACGAAGGGACCGGAGGCGCTGGCGGAGATCGGTCATGATCTCGAAGCAGCCGTTCTCAACAACGCAGTGCGCTGGCATGCCGAGCACCGTGTGTTCATCACTGGCAATCGCACGGTGATCCTGCATTCATGATGCCGCCCGCTGCCATGCGCCCGAACGGGCCGATCTTCAGCGGAATCGGGCCACGGCCCGGCGAGAGCCGCGCCGCCTCACCGCCTATCGTTCGCGCTCCCGTGTGTCTGCAACGTCTGAAAGGAGAAGCTCAATGAAAGGTTCTATCGTCGCGTTCGCGCTGCTCGGCGGCATGCTCTGCACGCCGGCGTTCGCCACCGGGCTCGCCACCTGCGACTCCGGCCCGCAGGAGTCCTGGCAGCCGCAGGCGACGCTCGAGAAGCAGCTCAAGGACAAGGGCTGGCAGGTGCGCAAGATCAAAGTCGACGGCGGCTGCTACGAGGTGTACGCGCTGAACGAGAAGGGCGAGCGCGTCGAGGCGTACTTCCACCCGAAGACGCTGGCGCCGGTGCCGACGAAGAAGGAATGACGCGCAACGGCTCCGTTACGGCGCGCACGGTGCGGGTCTGGGATCCGCTCGTGCGCGTCGGTCATTGGTTGCTCGCGCTCGCCGTGCTGTTCGCATGGCTGATGCGTCACAGGCCGGGGCCGTGGCATGAATGGATCGGCTACGCGTCGCTCGCGATCGTTGCCGTGAGACTCGCGTGGGGCTGGCGAGGCTCGCACCACGCGCGGTTCGCTGAATTCGTGCGAGGACCGAGCGCGGTGCTCGCGTATGCACGGGCACTGCTCGGCGGACGCGAGCCGCGCACGCTCGGTCACAACCCGCTCGGCGGCTGGATGATCGTTGCCCTGCTCGTGACGGTGACACTCGTCGGTGCGAGCGGCTGGCTCTACACGACCGATCGGTTCTGGGGCGTCGAGTGGGTGGAAACGCTGCACCGCTGGCTGTCGAACACGCTCTGGGCACTCGTCGGATTGCATATCGCGGGCGTCGTGTACACGTCGCTCCGCCATCGTGAAAACCTCGTAGCCGCCATGCTGCACGGGCGCAAGCCGGACGCAGACTCCACTCCTCACTCTCGCGAATGACGATGCCGCGCGCTTCGCTTCGTGTGGGTCAATCTTCTGCGCGATCGGGCCAGCGACGGCAGCGCGCCGCCACGCACCGCTATAGTTATTCGATGACAACGATGCAACTGAAGAGCGGGCTCGCAGCGATGCTCTTCACGACACAATTCGCCGCGGTCGCAAATACCGGCGAGAGCAATGCTGACGGCGCAGACGGCAGCGCACACGAGCTCGCGGCCGTGTACACGGCCGACGTGTGGCACAACACGCGCGGCGGCATACGCACCGGCGGCGCGTATCTCGACAACCTGGATCTCACCCTCGCCGTCGACGCCGAGCGCGCCTGGGGCTGGCCGGGCGTGAGCGCGTTCGTCTACGGCTTGTACAACAACGGCCGCGGATTCAGCGACCGTTACGTAGGAGACGCCATGACCGTCTCCAACATCGATGCGCCGGAAGCCGTGCGCCTCTACGAGGCGTGGGTGCAATGGGTAAGCTCCGCGCCGCACGGGCTGTCGCTGCGCTTCGGCCTGTACGACATGAACTCCGAGTTCGACATGAGCGACAGCCGCTCGCTGTTCATTCACAGCTCGCACGGCGTCGGTCACGAGCTGGGTCAGACGGGACAGAACGGCCCGTCGATCTTCCCCGTCACCTCCCTTGCCCTGCGCGCAGCGTGGTCGCCGGCGCCGCAATGGCAGGTGCTGCTCGCGGTATTCGACGGCGTTCCCGGCGACCCCGAGCACCCCTCCTCCAACCGGATTCGGGTGAACGGCGACGACGGTGCGCTCGCGATGGCCGAGCTGCAGTGGGCGGGCGGGCGCATCACGAAGCTTGCCCTGGGCCATTGGCAGTACACGGCGGACTTCGAAGATCTGCGCTCGACCGAAGCCGCACCTCGCCCGCCGCGCGACGACAACCGCGGCACGTACGCAGGCATCGAAGTAGCGCTCGATCGCGAGATCGGCTCCGACCCGGCGACGCTGGCGTTTGCGCGTTACGGCGTGGCGCAGGATCTGATCAACGAGTTCGCCGACTCGTGGAGCGTCGGCGTGCGCCATCGCGGTCTCTTCGTCGCACGTCCGGACGATGAGGTCGGCTTCGCTTATACGCGCGCCGACGTAAGCAGCGCATTCATCGAGCCGCGTGACGGCTACGAAGCCGCAATCGAGCTGACGTACCGCGCGACGCTGACCGACTGGCTGGCGATCCAGCCGAACATCCAGTTCATCCTCAATCCCGGCGCCGACCCTGCGCTCGACGACAGTCTAGCGTTCGGCCTGCGCCTGGAGTTCTCCGCAGCCGCGCGTCGTTGAGCGGACCGGTTCGCGCGCCAGGTACTGCGTCGGCGCGACGCCGAAAAGGTCGCGGAACATGCGACCGAACGCGCTCGGGCTGCGGTAGCCGACATCCGCCGCCGCCCGCGCAACCGACTCGCCGACGACGAGCCGACCGTACGCATCCATCAACCGCGCGCGCCGCCGCCATGCAGTGAACGTCATCTGCATCTCGCGGCGGAACAGCCGTGTGAAGGTCCGCCGCCCCATGTCGCACATCCGGGCGCAGTCATCGAGAGTGAGCTGCTGAGTAGGATTCGCGAGGATGCTGCGACAGACACGCAGCAGCCGGCGATGCTGCGGCATCGGCACCCGCAGGGGAACGCTGGTAGCTGCAACGATCTCATCGAGGATGAGCGCCATGATGCGGCCGTCGCGGCCGCCGACGTCGTACTCGATCGGCAAGGCTGTCGCTTCGAGAATCAGCGCTCGCAGCAGCACCGACACGTCGAACACCCGGCATTGGTCGGACAGACCTTCGCACGCGCTTGCGTCGATGTAGAGCGTCCGGCCCGATACGTTGCCGCAGCAACGGACTTCGTGCGCGACGCCGGCTGGGACCCACGCCGCACGATGCGCCGGCACGACGAACGTCGCGCTATCCGCACTCACGTGCACGACGCCCGACGCTACGTACAGCAACTGCGCGCGCTTGTGAGCATGCAGCGCATCGACGAAGCCCGCAGGGAACTCGTGCGCCAAACCGACGACGGGCCGCGGCGCATCCTCGTAGTCGGCGCCGCGAACGTGACTGGTGAGCGAGTGCAGGGTCATTGCTGTCATCGATGGATGGTGATCTGTCGGACCACGCGGCTGATGGCGCCGTTGGGGCTCGGCTGGTCGGGCTTGAGGCCCAGCCGGATCGAGAGAAACAGCGCGAGCAGCTGCGCGAACATGACGTCGACGGGCACGCGATGGTCATCGAGGAATCGCGAAGGCGCCTCGACCGACAGCGTGTGATCGGCCAGGACGTCCTGGCCCGGTCGATCGCGCGGCACGATCGCGACCGTGGCAGCGGCCAGGCTCTTGTCGCGAACCTCCCGCAGCAGATCCGCTTCGTATCTCATGACGCGCTCGTTGCCGCAGACCAACCCGACCAGCAGCGTGTGCTGGTCCAGGCCGGAGAGCGGGCCGTGCCGCACGCCGAGGAACGACTCGGCCATCGTGTGCACGCGGCCGGCGGTCAGCTCGAGTACCTTCAACGCCGATTCTTCGGCCACCGCCTTGAGCGGCCCGGAGCCCAGAAAGCAGACTTTCGTATGGCTTGCCGCAGCGAGTCGCGACGCGAGCTCGCTGGCTCGCGGCAGGAAGCTCGCGCCCATCGACGCCAGCTGCTGCACGACGTGCTCGAATGCCCGCAGCTCGCCCAGCTGCGCGAGCCAGTGGCCGGCGATCACCATGTTCGAGAACGAGCTGGTCATCGCCAGGCCGCGGTCATGAACCGCGTCGTCGAGCACTACGCTGCATAGCGAGGCCTCGCTACCGGATGCATGCAGCATCCGGCCCTGCTTGTTGCAGGTAACGACGAGATGGCGGACCGCCGGATAGCGTTCCCGCGCCAGCTCGAGCACGGCGACGCCTTCGGCGGATTCACCGGACCGTGAGAACGAAATCCATAACTGAGGCTGATCGGGCAGGACCCAGTCGTCCGGGTTCGTGATCAGGTCGGTGCTGGCCACAGCGAGCACACGACACCGCCAGGCCCGCTGCAGCGCCGCTGCAATTGCACTGCCGATGTAGTGCGAAGTGCCGGCGCCCACCAGCAGAACCGTCGGCGCCGGTCCCGCCGAGCCCACTCCGGCGCTGCGGAGAAACTCGCCGATCCGCTCACGCTGCGACGACAGCGCCTCGCAGGTCGCCCGCCACGTTGCCGGCTGTTGGGCGATCTCCCGCGGCGTATGCGTCAGCCCTCGCGCGGCCTGTTGGCCGCTGGGCAGGGCCAGCAATTGATCGAGTGATCCAACCATTCCCGAAAGCCGCTGCGTGCCGAGGGTGTTTCGCTGTGTTATACCTCATCCGTAAATCGAAAGAAAGCGAAAGCTCGGCGATCGGCGCGCATGCCCGGCCAGGCGATAATTCCCGCGGAAATATGCTGCGGATGGCGCCTTGACAGCAATCTTGCGCGCGTGCATATCATCCCGGCGAACATAAATAATCGAAAGTCGGGCAAGGGAAGTCATTCATGAATACCGCCAGCGCAGCTGTCCCTGTCGCTCGCCTCGCGACGAGTCGCGCGCTCCTCGATCAAGCGCGCCAAGTCCGCCGTGCGGTCGCGGCGCTCAACTTCTACAACGCCGAGACATTGCAGGCGCATCTGCGGGCGTCGCGCGCGCTTGCTGCTCCGCTCATCCTGCAAACCACCGAGTCGACGATCAAATACCTGGGGCTGAAGATGGCTGTGGCGATGGCGCGTGCAGCGGCCGAAGAGGCAGAGCAGCCGCTCGCGCTGCACCTCGACCACGGCGCCACCTACGATCTGGCCGCGCGCTGCGTCGATGCGGGATACACGTCGGTGATGATCGACGGTTCCATGCTGCCGTTCGAGGCGAATGCAGAGCTGACGCAACGCGTAGTCGCCATGGCGCACGCGAGCGGCGTTTCCGTGGAGGGTGAGCTGGGGCATGTTGCGTCGGCCGGGGAACCCGCCGACGCCGCGTCATGCTTCACCAGGCCGGAAGACGTTGCGCGCTTCATCGAGCTCACCGGCGTGGACGCGCTCGCAGTAGCGGTCGGCACCGCTCACGGCTTTTACAAGGGCGAGGTGCGGCTCGATTTCGCGCGGCTGGCCGCGATCCGCGACGTGGCAGGCGATACGGCGCTGGTCCTGCACGGCGGCTCGGACGTGCCCGCCGCGTTGTTGCGCCGGACGGTCGAGTCGGGGATCGCCAAGATCAACTTCGGCACCGATCTCAAGGATGCATTCACCCGAGCCGTCAAGCGCTCGCTCCTCGCCAGCGACGACATCGATCTGCGGCGCACGTTCGAGCCTGCAATCAAGGCCGTCGAAGAAGTGTCCGCTGCGAAGATTCGCGCTTGCGGCTGGGGCGCGAGCGAAGCCACGCCATGATCGTCTGCGTCAGCGCGAACCCGGCCATCGATCGCCGCATGCATCTCGCGCGGCTGGAAGTCGGCGGCGTCAACCGCGCAGACACCGTCATCGCCGAGGCCGGCGGCAAAGCCGCGCACGTTGCGCTCGCCGCGCAGAGACTCGGTGCACCCGTCACGTGGATAGGGCTGGTCGGCGGCGCCACCGGAACGCAGTGCGAGCAGGGGCTCGCGGCACTCGGAGTCGAGGTCGTCGCGGTTCCGACGCGCGGCTCGACGCGCATCAACCTCGAAATCATCGATGCGTCGGGCACGACGACCGAGATCCGCGAGCCAGGCGAAGCGGCGGCGGCGACGGAGATCGAGGCTCTCGTATCCACAGTCGACGCTGTGCTGAGGAGCCAGCGGGATCCGGTGGAACTGGTCCTGTCCGGAAGCCTGCCACCCGGCGCACCGCACGATCTGTACGCAACGCTGACGCGCGCGGCGCGCTCACGCGGCGCCCGCATCTGGCTCGATGCGAGCGATGCAGCGCTGGTCAGCGCACTGGAATCCTCTCCCGACTGCGTCAAGCCGAATCGCGAAGAGGCGGCGCGTGCACTCGGCAAACCGATCGACAGCTTGCAAGCGGCCGCCGACGCAGCGCGCTGGATGCTGGACCGTGGGGCGCGGCGCGCAGCGGTGTCGCTCGGCCCGGATGGGCTGGTCCTGCGCGACGCGAGCAGCGGCCGATCGCTCATCGCAAAGCCGCCGGTCATGCAGGGCTCGGCGGTCGGATCCGGCGACGCGACCGTCGCGGGCTTTGCAGTCGCTGCTGCACGCGGACTCGACATCGAAGAAGGTCTGCGGCTGGCGGTCGCCTGCGGCGCTGCAAACTGTCGGGCCGGCAGTCCGGGTATGATCGACCCCCGTGAAGTCGAGCGGATCCTGCCCGAGGTGCGGCTCGCACCGCTCGACGCGACCTGGAAGCACTGACGCACATGGCTGACTCTCGCTCCAACAAGCGACCGATGTTGCCCGAGGAACGGCGCTCGAAGATCCTCAGGGAGCTGCAGGAGAACCGCCAGGTGCGGGTCGCGGAGCTCAGCAAGCGCTTCAACACCTCCGAAGTCACGATTCGCAGCGATCTGAAGGCGCTGCATTCGCGCGGGCTCGTGCGACGCGCGCATGGCGGGGCTGTCGCGCCGGACGCCGTGGCGGAGTCGCCGCTCGAGGAGCGCATCCACGCGCACGCAGAGGAAAAGCGGCGCATCGGCGCAGCGGCCGCGGCGCTCGTCCAGGATGGCGATTGCATCGTGCTCGATTCCGGCACGACCACGCACGAGATCGCCAAGCGCCTCAAGGGCAAGCAGGATCTGCGAGTCATCACCAACGGCGTCAACGTAGCGATGGAGCTGCTCGGCATCCGGGGCATCCAGCTGGTGATGCTGGGCGGGATGCTGCGCGACGACTCGCTGTCGGTCGCCGGTCATTTCGCCGAGCAGATGCTCGAGCACCTGCTGGCCGACAAGGTGTTCCTCGGCGCCACGAGCTGGGATCTGCGGTTCGGGCTGAGCACCGGCAATCCGGAAGAAGCGCGCGTGAGCCAGGCGATGGTGCGCATCGCCCGCGAGCGGATCCTGGTGGCCGATTCCAGCAAGTTCGGCAGCAGGAGCCTGTCGCGCATCGGCTCGCTGCTCGACATGCACAAGGTGATCACGGACCGCGCGCTGCCGGCGGATGTGCAGCAGGAACTACGCAGCAACGGACTGGAGCTGCTGCTCGTCTGATCGCGCTCGCAATCACTCGCTCATGAGGAAGATTGCCAGCGTCGCAAGCACGAGACCCACAACTTGCGCCGGCAGCGGCACGCGTCCGTAGATCATCAGCGACAGCACGATGGTCAGCACCGGAGCGAGCGCTGTCATCGGCACTACGATGATCGCCTTCCCCCAGCGCAACGCATAGACGAGCATCAAAGCGCCGACTGCATTCAGCACGTGGATCAGCGCTGCGAGATACGGGCCCTTGAACCCCCAGGTGATGGGCCTGGAGAAGTCCGTCATCCACAAGGCGACCGGCACCAGCAGCACGGCGGAAGCGGCCATGTACGCAAAGATGCCTTCGGCCGACATCGTCGCGTTCGCCAGCTTCAGGATGTAGGCCTGCGCGCCCCACAGCGCGAAGACTGCGACGGCCAGAACGAGCCAGGTGTAGCCCTGGACGAGCGAGTCATCCGCAGCGACGTACGACAGCAGCGCGACCGCAGGCAGCGCGAGCAGAATGCCGGCCCACGCCTTCGGCCGGGCGCGTTCCCGCAGCAGCCAGAGCGAAAGCACGATGGTCAATGCCGGGTAGAGCGAAACGAACGGAAATACGATGTACGCAGGTCCGGTGCGCAGCGCCTCGAAAAGAATCAGCTGCCCCCCGGCGCCGAACAGACCCGCACCGAGGCCGAGAGCGATGGAGCGAGAGTCGCGCTCGATCGTCGTGCGCTGCCAGCGCAGCGCCAGCACCGCGCACGGGATCATGGTCAACGCCCAGATCGAATAGCCGAGCGTCGCCGGAAAGCCCGCCTTCTCCGGAATCTCGATCAGGGCGCCCCACACGCCCCAGAACACAGTCGTGGCCAGCGCGTAGCCGAGCCACGGGCGCGGCAGCGTCACGCTTCGAGCCCGAACAGCCGCGCGGCGTTTTCGTAGTAGACCTTCTTCAGGATGCTGTCGGGCAAGCCGATGCCGTAGATGCACCAGCGGCCCTGCGGCGGCGTCGCGGCCGGCGCGTAGTCGAAGTACTCGTCTTCCGTTTCCAGGAAGCGAAAGTAGATCTCGAACAGCGCGTCGCCGAACACCTGCTGCGGGGTTTCGTTTCCTGACGGCGGGGGCACGGCGTCGGTGCCGAAAAGAATCCGGTCCTGATAGCGCTCGAAGAAGCGCCGCGCCGTGCGCGGTTGACGGCCCAGCTCGCCGATGCGCGCGCCGGTCTCGACCAGAGTGTTCGGATAGCGGTCCAGGCATTCGGACACGGCAGCCAGGTTCTCGGCGTTGTTGCCCAGGTGGAGCAGCACGAACGTCGTCTTCGGATGCCGCTTCAGCACCCGGTCGCGGGCTTCCAGCAAGGCCTGATTGCTCGGGAAATCCTTGCCGTGGAACGACCAGTCCGGATGATTGTTGAGCTCCTCGTAGCGCTCGTTGAAGCGGTCGGTCGGCAGAAAGAACGCCTCGGGGTCCGACACGTGGATGAACACCGGCAGGCCCGCGCCGGCGCACGCCTCCCACATCGGATCGAAGCGCGGGTCGTCCACCTTGATCAAGGCGCCGGAATCGATGCGCTCGCGCAGCACGAGCCCGAGCGTCTTCAGCACTTTCAGGCCCTTCGCGCCGTTACGCTTGGCGTCCGCGATGGCGTCGGCCTGGATGCGCGGATACTTCGCCTCGACGATGCGGCCGTAGGACGGCTCGGTGAGCGTCAGGAATCGGCCCTTGGCGGCGTCGTCGAATCTGCGCACGGACTCGGCGAGCCCGTTGCCGACGCCGCCGGTGAGATTCACCATGATGCGGACGTTCTTGCGATCCATCACCGGCAGCAGCTCCTGCGGCGTGGCGATGAAATCGACGTCGGTGCCCAGCGGAACGCCGCCGCGCTGCGCGGCAGACCAGGCGAGATGCGTGTGACAGTCGATGACCGGATAGCGCGCACGCTCGACCCGCGTCTGCGCTACGTGCAGCATGCTTCTCGGCTGGTAATCCTTGAGCCGCAGATCCGAGTCGGCGGCAGAGCCCGCGGCAGCGGGCGCCGCGCGTGACTCGCCGGGATGCGACCGCGCGGGAACGGATGCCAGCAGTCCGGCCGCTGCAGTCGTAAGGATCGTTCTGCGACTGAGGACTGCCGGAGCGTCGGCGTCGGGGCTTTTCATGGGAGGATCCTGGTCTCGCATCGCTGGTTGACTGTTTCGTTTATTTGCGATTAGGCTCGAACCGAGTTTTGACTTCTTTCGCATCATCATGAATCGAATTCCGGCTGTCAATCGAACGCTGTGAGCAAGGTCGTCGTCGTCGGCGAGATCAATGTCGATCTCATCTGCCAGGGCTACAGTGCGTTTCCGGCGCCGGGCCGGGAAATTCTCGTGGACGATTTCGTCACCACGCTCGGCTCGTCTTCCGCCATCTGCGCAGCCGGCCTCGCCCGCCTGGGAACCGACGTCGTCTTCGTCGGCAAGGTCGGGGCGGATCTGTGGGGCGACTATTGCCTGCAGGCGATGTCGAGCGCGGGGATCGACGTCTCGCGCGTGCGACGCGACCCGTTGCTGAAAACCGGCGTCACCGTTTCGATCACCTCGGCACAGGATCGCGCGCTCGTATCGTTTCCAGGATCCGTTGCCGAGCTGAGCGCGGACGAGGTCGATGACGATGCGCTTGCCGGCGCCGATCACCTGCATGTCTCGTCCTATTTCCTGCAAACGAAGTTGCGCCGCGGCTGCAGCGGCCTGTTCGCACGCGCCTCGGCCGCAGGCCTGACGACTTCGCTCGATCCCGGCTGCGATCCGGAGGGACGGTGGGATCGGGATCTGCTGGCGACGCTGCGCGAAGTCGACGTCTTCTTTCCGAACGAGCTGGAGCTCGCGGCAATCACGGGCGAGCCCGACCTCGCTGCCGGCCTGCGCCGGCTGGCGAATGGCCGGACACAAACGATCGTCACGCTGGGCGCGAGCGGCTGCGCGACTTTGAGCGACGGCGAGCTGCTGCCCGTGCCTGCGTTCGCGATCCAGCCAGTAGACACGACAGGCGCAGGCGACTCCTTCAATGCCGGCTTCCTGCACGCGAAGTTGAGCGGGCTGCCGCTGCGCGAATGCCTGCGCTGGGGAGCTGCAGCAGGAAGCCTTTCGACACGCGGCCTCGGCGGCACTGCTCGCCAGGCGAGCATCGATGAGATGCGGGCCCTGCTCGCAGCGGATCGCTGATGAAAGACGTGCTGCGCCGGGTGCACCGGATCGCGAGCCTGGCCTGCATCGCACTGTGGCTGGTGCAGGCGGCCACCGGGCTGTTGCTGGTCTTCCACTGGGAAGCCGACGATGCGCTGCTCGGCGGCGGCACAGCGCCCCTCGACACAGCTTCGATCGCGGACCGGATGCTGCAATTGGAGCGCGCAGAGCCCGGCTCACGCGCCTCGGTTCTGGTCACTACGGGCGGCGCGCCGGACAGGTTCGATGTTCTGTTGAACCGGCCCGACGGCAGCAGCGATACCGTCCGCATCGACGGAGCAGGAACCGTGCTGCGCGAGCAGGCCGGCTTCTTCCACACGGTTCTCGCGCTGCATAAGACGCTGCTCCAGGGCAGTGTCGGACAGACCGTGATCGGAATCAGCGGCATTCTGCTGCTGACGAACTTGATCATCGGCTTGCGTCTTGCGTGGCCGCGGCGCGGGCAGTGGTGGCGCGCGCTGCGTCCGCAAGCCTCCCACAACGCTGTCGCAGGCCTGTATGCGTGGCACCGCGCGCTCGGCCTCTGGCTGGGAATTCCGGCGACGCTCATGGTGCTGCTCGGCGTGCTGATGGCATTCGAGGTGCCGGTCAAGGCCGCGCTTGGCGTCACTTCGCCCAAGCTGGTAGCGGCGCCGGCGGAAGGCCACATCACTGCAGCCGACGCGATCCGCATCGCCCAGGCGCGCTTTCCGCAGGCGGAGTTCGGCTGGATGATGATGCCGCACGGAAAGGATCGGCCGTGGTACGTGGTCCGGTTTCGCCAGGACGGCGAGCTGCGCCACAAGATCGGGCGCACCGACGTTTATGTCGACGCGCGCACCGGCGACGTGCTGCACGAGCGGAACGCGCTGCGCCAGCCGCTCCCGACGCGGATCTTCACCGCTTTCTATCCGCTGCACACCGGCGAGGCCGGCGGCATCGCGGGACGCATTTTCGTGCAGCTGATCGCGATCTGGCTGCTGGGGATGATGGGCCTGGGATTCAGCCTCTGGCTCGAGCGCCGCCGTTCTAGCCGCGCGCTCCGAATGCGGCAGCCTGCGCCTGCAGCCCCATCGAGCTGAGCAGCCAGTGACAGAACACCCGCACCTTCTGCTCCTGCCGCTCGTTCGACCGGAGCTCCAGGAAATGAATCTCCTTCGACAGCGTGCGCCAGCCCTTCGATTGCAGCTCGACCAGGGCGCCGCGCTGCAGCTCGCGCTCGGCCAGCCGGGTGCTCTCCAGCACCAGGCCCATGCCGTCGACGGCGGCTGAGATTGCCATCGCAGCGCGATCGAACGACAGCTGCGGGCCGGTGGGCGGCACCAGCCGGTTGCGCAGGAACCAGGCACGCCACGTGACCGGGCTGAGCTGCGATTCGATGAGCTGCGACGTCGCGATCAACGTTTCGGCGCTCGACTGCTCCGCCATGGACGGCGCCGCCATCGGCGCGATGCGCTCCTTGCCGAGCCCGAGCGTCTGCACGCCCTTGCTGTGCTTGGCGAAGCCGTACGAGATCGCCACGTCGAGGTCGCGCGACTCGGTCAGGTCCACCGGCACCGCGCCCGAGGTCAGCTTGACCACCACGCGCGGGTGGACGCGCATGAAATCCGCCAGGCGCGGACCGAGCCAGTTGAGCGCGAAGCTGGGCGCGCAGTGAACCGACAGCACGTCCTGCTTGCGCGGCATCCGCGCCACGTCCGCACACGCGGCGTCCATCAGCGCGAAGGCGCGCTCGAGACTCTGGTACAGCCGGATCCCTTCGAGGGTCTTCTCGACGCGGCGGTTGCGCCTGACGAACAGCGGCCGGCCGAAGTGCTCTTCGAGCTCGCGAATCTGGTGGCTGATGGCGGATGGGGTGAGGTGCAGCTCTTCCGCGGCCTTGGTGAAACTCTCCAGCCGCGCCGCGGCCTGGAAGGCCCGCAGCAGCACGAATTTCGGTAGTTTGGCCACGATGCTGATCTGTGAATGGCATTCAAGATTTCATGAGTATCCATTGGTTGTCAACGCCGCGGCGCGTTGGTCAGGATTCAACGAATATGCTCGCATCGAAGCATCGCTGGCCGCTGCTCGCGGCACTGGCACTGGCGGCCTGCACCAAAGTTGACGAAGCGCCCCAGCGCCTGTTCGTGGCGCCGGCCGTCTTCGATCTCGGCGACGGCCGTGCCGGATTCGCCGAGCGCGGCTATTTGTTCGTGCCCGAGAACCGCGACAAGCCGCAGAGCGCGACGATCGGCGTGCACTTCATGCGCTTTCGCAGCACCGCCGCACAGCCCGCCACACCGATCTTCCTGCTGGCGGGCGGGCCCGGCGGCTCGTGGATTCCCGGGCTGACCGAGGGCACGGCAGGAATCGGCGCACCGGCGGCCGGCAACTTCCGCGTCGTGCTGCAGATCCTCGAAGACCTGCGCTCGGCCGCGGACGTGGTGGTGATCGATCAGCGCGGCGCCGGCCTGTCGATGCCGCAGATGGATTGCCCGAATCATCAGCAGCTCGTGCCCAACGATAGCCCGTACTCCCGCGAGCCGGTCACTGCCTCGTTCCAGCAGTTCGCGCGCGACTGCAAACAGGCATGGGTGCAGCGGGGCCGCGACCTCGACGGCTATCACGCCGTGCAGCTCGCGGACGACATCGACGATCTGCGCCGCGCGCTCGGTTACCAGAAGATCAGCCTGCTGGGCGGCAGCTTCGGCTCGGAGTGGGGATTCGTCACGCTGCGCCGGCATCCGCAGATCATCGAGCGTGTGGTATTTCACGGCCTGGAAGGGATCAATAACACCTACGACGCGCCGAGCGAGATATTGAAGTCGTTCCAGGCGATCCTGGCGGCTGCAGAGCGCGATGCCGATGTCGCGCCGCATGTGCCGAAAGGCGGCTTCCTCACCAGCATCGAGCGGCGGATCGACGAGCTGGGCGCTCACCCCGTCACTGTGCCGGCCAAGGATCCGATCACCGGCGCGCCGGTGCAGGTTGCGGTCGGAGCGGACGAATTGCGGCAAGCGTGGCGTCCGCCGGCCAGCCGCGTCGAGGTCCGAAACTGGCCCGCGTCGCTCCTGTCGATCGTCAATGGCGACCTGAGCGCAGTCGCTGCTCAGGCAGCGAAAACCAAGCTCTTCAACCCGCGCCCGACTGCGAACCACACCGCGATGGGAATGGCGATCGACTGCGGCTTGTCGCCGAGCGCCGCACGCATGACGCAGTTGGCGCAGGATCCGGCCATCAAGCTGGTCGGCGATCTCAACCTGCCCTACTTCGCGATCTGCTCCGAGTGGCGCGCGCAGAACATTCACGCGGACTGGCTGGAAACCCTGCGCACCGACGTCCCTGCCCTGTTCCTGCACGGCACCTGGGATGGCTCGACGCCGCTCAGCAACGCCACCGAGATCGCCGGCGGATTCAGCAACGGTCATCTCGTCGTGGTCGAAGGCGGCACGCACGGCGTGTTCGGCGACCTGTATCGCGAGCAGCCCGAGACGATCCGCCCGTTGATCCGCCGGTTCTTCGCCGGCGAGCCGATCGCCGACGCGCCCGAGCGCGTCGTGCTCGCGCCCGTGGATTTCACACCGCCGATCGTCAAATCGAATAAAGAATGAGGAGTCCTAGATGAGTGCGCCGTTCCGTGCAACCCGCTGCTGGGTGTCTCTTGCCGCCTGCTTGCTGCTCCCCGCCGGCACTGTATTCGCGCAGAGCGTAGTGCGCTCGTTCGAGGGCGAGTCCGGCCCCGGCATCGAGGCCTGCAAGGCTGGCGACAACCATTGCGGCCGGCAGCCGGAGATGAACGCGGCCGGCAACGGCGCGCACGTCGTGCAGGTGACGTGGCGCAGCGTTCGCGTTCACGACTATGACGGCAAGCTGCTGCGCTCCACGCCGTTCGCCGAGTTCGTCAGGAACGCCGGCATGGACCCGATGCCGCGCAATGCCCACAACAGACCCTCCAAGGGTCCTTTCGAGCCGCACGTCGTGTTCAACGAATTCATCCAGCGCTGGGTCATCACGTCGACCTGCAAGGAGGACTGCTTCATCGTGAGCGCCTCACCCGATCCGCTGGGACCGTGGAAGGGCGTCAGCGTGACCTGCTTGCAGGGCGGGCCGTGCCTCGACAAGAACCCCGGGCTCAAGCTCGGCTACGACCGCAACGGCATGTACTTCTGTGGCGGGCACATGGGCGATGAGAACCCGAACACGATCGTGAAGGCCGCCTACGACTGCTTCGCCATCCCCTCCGCTGAAGTCGAGGCCATAGGCCGCGGCGTCGCGCCGAAGCACATCAACCGCATGCACAACATGCCGCTCGACATCGTGCCCGCCATCGACAACAACCCGCAGAAGAAGCCCACCGACCCGGCGTTCTTCGTGAACAAGAGCTGCGGCCGGTCGGCGCCGAACGCGTGTCAGCGCTCCAGCACCAACTACCCGTTCAACTGGGTCGTGAACACGTTCACGTGGAACGGCCCGACCGGAACCTACAACTGGGGCGGCACGCAGCAGCTCGTGAAGACCGACATCGGCTCGAAAGCCGACAAGTGGGTCTACAACACGCCCTGCTGCGGTGAGAACAACTCGATCCCGCAAGCGGGCACGGACGTGACCATCCGCGCCGCGGGCAGTCACCGCATACTCAATATCGTGCAGGTCGGCTCGCATCTGCACGGCGTGCTCGGCTCCGGCCCATGCGTCAGCGACTGCGGGACGCAGGGCGCGGACACCACCAACCTGATGATCTACGTGGACCTCGACTGCTCCAACGCGAAAGCCTGCGTCGTCCACGACACGGCGAAAATCTCCGGCGCCGATTTCAATCCAGAGTTCGGCACTGTCGGCGTCGACACGCGAGGCAATATCGGCATCCTGGCCATGTCCTCCACCGCCGGCACGAACCTCGGCATTCTCGGCTGGTCGCGCAAGGCTGGCGAAAAAACGTTCAGCGGCCCCACGACGGTGCTCAAGGGCACGCAGCCGCACACCTGCATGCCCGACCAGAAGATGGTCCACGCCGGCAGCACTGTCGGCATTCCGACCGTGCGCGACACCAAGGACGGCATGAAGCTCTGGACCAGCCTGCAATGGTCGAACGACGCCACGCCCTGTGTGTTCAACACGCGCATCGTCCAGTACCAGCTCACTGCGAAGTAGGCCGGCGAGGTAATTCGATGCGTATCGTCTGCAAGACAGTGCTGTTGATTTCGTGCGCCTTCGCGTCGGCCAGCAACGCGCAACAGGCAGCGCCGGAGCCGAAGCGCGTGGCGCTCACCGATCCGGTGTTGATCGTGCTGGCCAGCAAGGAAGCCACGGCGCGGATCTTTTCTCCCGAGGGCGACAGGCTGCCGATCCTCGCGACCTTGCCGACCGGGCAGAATCCGCAGGACGTCGCGATCGCGCGCGACGGGCGTCTCGCCTACGTCACCAATGCGGGCGACGATTCGCTCACGGTGCTCGATCTCGAGCAGATGGCAGTTCGCGACACGCTGCGGCCGTCCGGATTGAAGAGCCCGACGGGCATCGCCGTCGGCGCGGACGGCAAGAAGCTCTTCGTCGGCTCGCGCGGCACGAACAGCCTGCTCGTGCTCGGGGCGAGCGGCGAGAAAGTGTCGGAGTTGCCGGTGCAGCTTCCCACCAGCGTCGCGATGTCGCCGGACGGCAAGCGCCTCTATGTCACCAGCGATTCGACGCAGTCCGTGCTCGCGATCGATGCCTCGTCCGACAAGCTCGTGGCGACGATCAAGACCGGCCGGCAGCCGCGGGGCCTGGCCTTCAGTTCCGATGGCAAGACGCTGGTGATCACGTGCGTCGCGCAAGACATCATGCATGTCGTGAACACGGCGACGAACGAGATCCAGGCGACGCTTGGCGCCGGCCGCGCGCCGATCGGCGCGGCCGTAGCGCCCAGCGGCTTGTTCGCCTACAACACGACCCGCGAGCTGCAGGCGGGAACGGTCTCGTCGTACATCTCGGTGATCGATTTGCGCCATGGCAATGACAAGGCGCGCAAGGGGCATGACATCCCGATCGGAACCATGGCATCGAAAGTGCTGGTCAGCGATGACGGCCAGTTCCTCTACATCGCGGCCATGAATCCGACGACGCCCAGCAACACGGTCATCGCCGTCGATCTGGCGATGATGGAGCTGGCGCGTTGGGTCGACGGCGGAGCGGGCGTTTCGGGCATGGCGCTGCGCCGCGGGCGCGCGAAGTAATCGGAGATCGTGCGATGCGTAACACAGTCGGAGCTTTTCTGGCCTGCGGCCTGCTGTTGTTCGGCGCGTCCGAGCAGGCATTCTCGTACGCGCCCGGCACACACTTGACCGAGCCGTACGCTCAGGAGCTGCAGGCTCTGACGACGCAGCTCAAGGCGAAGCATGTCAGCGCCGAGTCGTACGTCGTGGGCTCGTTCGCCTCCCACGACGTCGTGTTTCTCGGCGAGTCGCAGCACGGCCTGCGCGACAGCGGTCAATTTCTGCAGCGGATGATCCCGCTGCTCTACAAGGCTGGCGTCCGCACGCTCGGCTACGAGATGGCAACCTCCGTCGACCAGGCTGCGATCGACCGCTTGGTGAATGCGCCGGAATACGATGCCGCGGCGGCCGTTGCGATCATGCAGGAATGGGATTTTCTCTGGACCTATCCGGATTACGCCGACGTTTTTCGCGCCGCCTGGGCGCTGAACCGCTCGTTGCCGAAGGATGCGCCGCGCTTCCGCATCGTCGGCATCGACGTCAAGCCGGATTATCGTCGCGTGCCGCCCGGCATGGATCCGCAGAGCTTCGAGGCGCGCAACCTGATCGTCGGCGGCAACCGCGATCTGGATCGCAACTCGAACATGGCAGCCGTCATCCGGCGCGAGATCCTCGCGAAGGGCGAGAAAGGGCTGATCTTCAACGGCGCCGGCCATTCGCAAACGAAGTATCGCCGGCAGGCCCGCGGCGGCGAGCGGCGCACCAGCGCCGGTTATCTGATCGCGCAGGAGATCGGCGATCGCGCGACGTGCGTCCTGCTCGACGGGCCGCGACCGCGGCAGACCGATAGCGTGATCGCGGCGGTCAAGGCCGCGCTCGCGCCGGGCGAAGCAAGCATCGGTTTCGACGCCAAGGACACGCCGCTCGGCAACCTGTCGTTGAAGTACGGTCCGGACGTGGTTCGAGCTGCCGATTTGTTCGATGGCTATGTCTTCGTCGCGCTGCGCGGGACTTTGTCGCCGACGACACTGGATACCGCGTACTTCACCGAGAAGAGCGTCGCCGCGGCGAAGCGCAGCGGCGGTCTTCCCGATCGGCCGGACTACACGGTGCAGCGTGTCGAGCAGCTCGCCCGCAAACAATACTCCGACGTGACGGACAACCTGAAATGATGCTCATGAGCATGCGGCACTTGCGATCGCGGCTATCGATGCTGTTCGCTCTCGCTGCGTTCGCGGCCAGCGCTGTCGCGGCCCCGCCCATCGCGATCACCGGCGGCACGCTGATCGACGGCAACGGCGGTCCGCCGCTGGCGAACGCGACCATCCTGGTTCGCGAGGATCGCATCGTCGCAGTGGGACCGAGCGGCTCAGTCGACATCCCCGCGGATGCCATACGTCACGACGCCGCGGGCAAATACGTCCTGCCCGGATTCATCGACGCGCACGTCCACCTCGTCTATCCGCGCGACGCGAACCGCCCGTCGGACAGTCTCTCGACGCTGCGCGGGCTGCATTTCATGGAGCAGTTCGTCGACTCGGGCGTCACGTCGGCGCGCGACGTCGGCGGAATGATCGAGCCGATGCAGGCATTGGCGCAGGCGCAGCGCCTCGGTTACATCCGCTCGCTGCGCCTGCATGCGGTCGGACAGCTCATCACCACGACCGGCGGCCACGGCCCGAGCTGGTCTTACTTCGCCAGCGGGCCCTACGGCTTCCGCGAAGCGGTGCGGAAGATGTACGAGGCGGGATTTCACTACATCAAAGTCTCGCCGCCCTTTACGCAGGAAGAGGTCGACGCGGCAGTGGATGAGGCGAAGGTCCACCGCATGCGCATCACGAGTCACGGCGGCGGCTTTTCGGATACCGAGCCGGAGAGCATGACCCGGCGTGCGGTGCTCGCGAACGTGCAGTGCATCGAGCACTTGTACATGCCGGTCGAGGACCTCGACTTGATGGCAAAGCGCGGGATTCACGCCGTCCCGACGCTGGAGGTCATGCGGCTGCTCTACAACTACCCGACCGTGCTGCCGACGATCCAGTACCTCGAGCACAAGCGCGGCTGGTCGATGGCGCTGCACGAGAGGCTGTTCCGCGAGGCGCACAAGCGGCGCATCGTCATGGGCGTCGGCACCGACGCGATCCTGGAGCTTGCCGAGAAGAATTATCCCGGCATGTACTTCGCCGAGATGGAGCATTTCGTCCGCCTGGGAATGACCCGGAGCGAAGCGATCACGGCGGCGACGCGCAACGGCGCCCTCATCCTCGGCCGCGAGGACGAGCTGGGCACGCTCGAGAAAGGCAAGCTCGCGGATCTGCAGATCGTCGATGGCGATCCGCTGCAGTCGTTTCAGCCGCTCGGTCGTCCGTCGCTGGTCATGATCGGCGGCGAGGTGCTGCGCGGGAAGACCAACCTGAGGTGACGCTCAGTACCCCAACTCAGTACCCCAGGGCGCTGCCTACGAAGCGCGGCGAAACACCTTCGTACTCGCCGCTCTTGCCATCGACCACGATCGCGGTCACCGAGCCGGTGCCCGGGCGAGCCGTCTTGATGCAGCTCTTCACCGGCTCGACCGGCGCATAGGGCAATTCGTTGATCTGCATTCCCCTGGCGCGCGCGGCGTCCAGGATCTCGTGGCCATAGTCGCCGGTGAGGACGGTCTCCGCATCGTCGGCTCCCGACATGTCCATCGCGGGCTCGACGAACGACGGCGCCTCGACTGCATTCCGCCCGGAAGTCCCGTAGTCGATCACGTTGGTCAGCACCTTGACCGTCTCCTGATGCAGAGCCATGCCGATTGCTGACGTCGCGATGACCGGTTTGCCGTCCTTCAGCACGATGGTGTTGGGAATGAAGTTGGGCAGCCGCTTGCCGGGGCCGGCCTTCAGGATTCCGGGCTGCTGATTGGCGGCGGGAGCCGGCACCGAGATGCCATCGACGAACAGCCCGGTGCTGCCGCTGTTGGTCGAATGCGTGAGCGCGACGACATTGCCGGCCTTGTCGATCACCGCGATGCAATCCGAGTGTTGCGGCACCTTGCTGCGCGACACGGTCGGGAACGTGCCGGCACGCAGTTGCTGCCAGTACTTCGCGACCTTCGCAGGATCCAGCCAGTCCTGCGCGGGTACGGCGAGATGATTGATCCGCTCGCCGATCATCTGCATGTTCGTGCCCGTGGCACGGAAGATCTTGTGGAACCAGTAGAACGCTTCGGGCGACTCGTAGTAGCGCCCCAGCGATGCGAGATCCCCCGCCTGCGCGAGACCGAGCATGCCAAGCATGGAGTGCGCCTGGTGATGCGAGTACACGTCGTAGCCCTTGTAGCGCATGTGAATCGGCTCGGCCCACTCCACGCGATAGTCGGCGAGATCCTGCATGGTCATCTTGCCGCCGTCCGCTTGCACGCCGGCGATGAACTTCTTCCCCCACGGCCCCTTATATATGTAGTCAGCGCCCTGCTGCGCGACGGCCTGCAGCGTCTTGGCCAGTGCGGGCTGCAGGAACAGATCGCCTTCCTTGTAGTGCGTGCCATCACGCTTGGTGAACACGGCCTTGGTTTCCGGCAGGCGCGAGAAATGCCCGCGATGCTTCGTCAGGTATTCGACGAGATCCGGCGTGACGTACACGCCGTTGTTGGCGATTGCGAGCGACGAATCGAACAGCTTCGTGAACGGCACGCTGCCGAATCTGGCGTGAGCGGCCTGGATGCCGGCGAAGAATCCCGGAACCAGCACGGCGCGCCCGCTCGTGACGAGGTCCGGGGCCGACTTCACCACCAGCGATGACGGCGGAATCGTCAGCGGATCCCGCTCGTTCTGCACGGTGTTGTAACCAGCGTTCATGCTGTACACCCGGCCGCTCGACGCTTCGTAGTACGCCATCGTGAACAGGCCGGCCATGGTGACCCAGTTGCCGAGCGCATAGGTGACCTGCGCCACCGTCATGCTCAGCGCAGCGTCCATGGCGTTGCCGCCCTGCTTGAGCAAGGTCACGGCGTCTTCCATCGGCTTGCCGCCGCGTGAGCTGGCCACCATGCCGTTGCGGCCGTGATATGAGCCCGGACGTGCGCGATGCCACGTCCATGGGTACTTCTGAACCGGCGGCGCGCCGGCTGCGGACGCCGGCGAGCTCCCGGCGACGGCCGTGTCGATGCTCAGTGACACGGCTGAAGTTGCGCCCAGCCCGGCCAGGCCCAGCATGCCGCCGTTGAAGGCGCGACGGCTGACGTGAGGCGATTCGATGCGCGGAACCTTGCTCATGGTTTGTAGTCCTCAAGCGATCGACGTCGCCATCACCGCTGCGATTGCGAACGGACACACCCAGCGCAGCAGAAAGCGTATGGCGACGCGCACACCGCGCCGCTCCACTGCGAGCTCATCCTCTGCGATGCCCCAGTCGAGGCGCCAGCCGATGAACAGGCTGGTCAGCAGCGCGCCGAACGGTAACAGCACGTTCGACGCGATGTAGTCGGAAACCCCGAAGAACGTCTGGTCGGACAGCAGCGCGATCCAGCTCAGCGGCTTCCAGTCCGCCCAGTAGTTGAACGACAGTACGCTGCCGATGCCCAGCAACCATGTGACGGCGGTGACGATGATGACGGCGCGACCGCGACTGACCTGGAAGCGCTGCTCGGCCCAGGCGACCGAGGGCTCGAGCACGGCGATCGACGGCGTGAGCGCTGCGAATACCAGCAGCAGGAAGAACAGCGTACCGATCAGCCGGCCCGCCGGCATCTCCGCGAAAGCAGCGGGCAACACGTGGAACACCAGCTCCGAACCTTGAGCCGGATTCATGCCATATCCGTAGACGAGCGGGAACACCATCAGCGTGGCCAGCAGCGACACCACGACGATCGAGCCCGTCGTGACGAGTGCTGAGTGCACCAGCGACACGTCGCGGCCGACGTAGGCACCATAGGCAATCATCACCGCCATGCCGACGCCGGTCGCGAAGAACGCCTGGCCGATGGCAGCGAGCATCACTTCCGCGCTGAGCTTGGAAAAGTCGGGAGCGAATGCGAAGTGCAGGCCCCGCTCGACATCGCCCGTGTACAACGCGTAACCGGTGAGGATCAGCAGCAGGACCAGCAACGCCGGCGCACGCAGCAGATTCACCACCTCGATGCCGCGCGCCAGGCCGCGCGCCGAAATCCACGCGACCAGGCAGAGGAATGCGAGGTGCCATGCGCCCATCTCCAACGGATCGGCGCGAAATGCGTCGAAGAGTGCTGCAGCTTCCGCCGGCGTCGCGCTGTTGGTCACAGTACCGACGGCGCACTTCCACGTGTACGCCAGCACCCAGCCGGCTATGACTATGTAGTAGCCGCCGATGATGAGTACGGCAACCGTTCCCAACCAGCCGATGCTGTTCCAGCGGGTCGACAGCCCTGCCGCGGCTGCAAGCTCACCGGCCGCCTGCGGCGGGCTCATGCGGGAGCGCCGCCCGATCATGAACTCGGCGACCAGCAGCGGCGCCGCGATGAGCAGGCACGCCAGCACGAACGCGAAGACGAACACGCTGCCGCCGTGCACTCCCGCGAGATACGGAAACCGCCAGATGCTGCCGAGGCCGACGGCGACGCCGACGGCGCCGACATAGAAGGCCAGTTGCGAAGACCAGCGTTTGTCGGTCGGACGAGTCATGCGTTGCTGGCCTCTTGCTTTGCGCAGCATCGTGCTCAAGAGAGCGTGTCGCCGACAATGGATCGCTATTCATGACGTGATGAATGGCATTCATCCCTGGGGGAAGTGCGTGCGACGCAGCAAGTCTGTGAATGCCATTCATGACTTGGTGAGCATCCGTCCTTTGTCAACGATGCGCCGTTCTTGCCACGATACCTCGCAAGTAAAAGCTCAGCGAAAGCGCTCGCCTGTGCGAGCGGCACAACAACTGAAGGGGGTATCCATGGGCAAAGCAACCACGCGGCTGGCACTCGCCGGTCTGGCCTCGGCGACTGCGGCAGTCCTCGCGCCGCAGTGCGTGCAGGCCGCCGACGATCGCATCGGCATCAACATCGACGAGGTCGTCGTCACCGCGCAGAAGCGCGTCGAGAAGGCAGTCGAGGTCCCGGCCTCGATCTCCGTGCTCGGCGGCGAGCGCCTGGAGCTGATCGGCGCGAGCTCGATGGCCGATATCGCGGCCTATGTCCCCGGCTTCGTGCCGGTCAATTCGGGCACGCCGGGTCAGAACATGATCACGATTCGCGGCCTCAGCTCCAGCTTCGAGAACGCCACGGCGGCGGCGCTGGTCGCCACGTATATCGACGATCACCCGGTCGGATCCTCCACCAAAGGCGCGCGCGGCGCGATGTTCGGCCTGGACCTGATGCCCTACGACATCGACCGCGTCGAGGTCCTGCGCGGCCCGCAGGGCACGCTCTACGGCGCCAATACCCTCGGCGGGCTCATCAAGTACGTGCTGCGCAAGCCCGACCTGAATCGGTTCGAGTCGCGGGTCGGCGCCGACCTCAGCAGCACCCGCGGCAGCGGCTCGCCCAGTTATGGCGGTCGCGCAGCCATCAACGTGCCGCTGGTCGAGGACGTCTTCGCCGTGCGTTTGAGCGCATTCAGTCAGCACTCGGCAGGCTACATCGATAACGTCGGCATGGGCACCGAGGACATCAACGACGCCGACGTGCGCGGCGGCCGGGCAACCTTCCTGTGGGAGCCGACGGAGCAAGTCAGCGTCCAGGGATCCGTCGTCTATCAGAAGGTCGATGCAGACGACCTGGCTGCGGTCTCGTACCGCCTTTCGACCAAGGAGCCCGCCTACGGCTGGCTCAAGCGGACGACCGTGTTCCACGAGCCGTTCGAGCAGGAGCTCAAAGACTACTCGCTGACCGTCAACTGGGAGCTGCCGTTCGCCACGCTCACGAGCGCATCGAGCCTGTCGTACCTCGATATCAAGAAGCAGTTCGACCTGTCGCCGCAGTTCGGCCCGTTGACGCCCGGCAATCCGAACGCACTGGCGCACTACTTTCTCGGGGACGGCACGAAGAAAGTCACGCAGGAAGTGCGCCTCGCATCCGCCGACGATCAGCGCCTGGAGTGGATGCTGGGCGGCTTCTATACCCAGGAGGAAGCCTACGAAAGCAGCGACGTGCCGACGTACACGCCGGCGTTCGTGCCGCTGCCGTACAACCTGCTGCTCGCCTATACCGACTACGAATACCGCGAGGTTGCAGGGTTCGGCAACGTTACCTTCAGGCTGACGGAAAAGTTCGATATCGGCGCCGGCCTGCGTTACGCCAGCAACAGGCAGAACTACGTGGTCGAGTCCGGCGGCGTTCTCGGCGGCGGCCCCAACAGCGGCCGCGTCGACGAGAACGTGACGACGTACAGCGTGAACGCGCGCTACCACCTCTCCGACAACTCCATGGTGTATGGGCGCGTGGCCACCGGCTATCGGCCGGGCGGACGCAATTCGCGCCGCGTTCTCGACTTCCCGACCTACAAGTCCGATACGTTGACCAACTACGAGATCGGCGTGAAGGGCGAGTTCCTCGAGCGGCGGCTGACAGCCGACCTGGCGGTCTTCTACATCGACTGGGACGACATGCAGATCAATCTGCGCAATCCCATCGGCCTGAACTACCAGGGCAACGGCGGCACGGCCCGCAGCCAGGGCGTCGAGCTGAGCGGCGCTTACTACGCCACCGACAACCTGAAGCTGTCGACGACGCTCAGCTACACGGATTCGCAGCTCACCCAGGATGCGCCGACGATCGGCGGCTTCGACGGCGACCAGCTGCCGGTATCGCCGCACTGGACCGGCACGTTGATGCTGGACTACCTGCGTCCGGTCGGCGCGGACCACACGTTCAGCTTCGGCGGCGGCTACAAGTACCGGGATGCGATGATCAACCAGCTGCCGCACACGTTCAATCCGATCGCCATGGGCAACATGAACGTCGTGGATGCCTACGTCGGCTACGACTGGGGCAACACGTCGCTGCGCGTGTTCGCCAAGAACGTGCTCGACGACGAGTCGTACATCGGCTTGCTGAACATCACCGTCCGCGCGGTACCGAACTACGTTCCGGTGCAGCCGCGCACGTTCGGAGTCAGCGTGAACTACACCTTCTGATCGGATGCACCCCCTGATGTGAGGTGACCTGGACCCTGCGGCAACGGCAGGGTCCTTTTTTTTGCGGAACGCGCATGGCGACGAGCGAAGCGATCGAAGACCACGCGGTCGGCAGCGAGTCCTTCAGCCGCCGGCGGCGCGGCTGGTGCCTGTTCGTGCTGGTGCTGATCGGCGCCTCGAACTATGCGGACCGCAACATCGTCGGCGTGCTGCTCGAGCCGATCCGCCACGAGTTCCAGGTTTCGGACACGCAGCTCGGATTGCTGAGCGGGCTGTCCTTCGCTCTCTTCTACGCGACACTCGGCATCCCGGTCGCCCTGTGGGCCGACCGCGGCAATCGCAAGACCCTCATCACGATCGCGCTCAGCTTCTGGAGCGTGATGACCGCGCTGTGCGGAGCCGCACATACTTTCTGGCAGCTCCTTGCAGCACGCATCGGCGTGGGTGTGGGCGAAGCCGGGGCGATTCCTCCGGCGCAGAGCCTGCTCGCGGACTACTATCCGCCGGCCGAGCGAGGCCGGGCGCTGGGCATCTTCTCGACGTCCAGCACCGTGGGCTATGCGCTGGCACTGGTCTTCGGCGGATGGGTCGCACAGAACTACGGGTGGCGTGCCGCGTTCGTGGCGGTCGCCGCGGTCGGCCTGCTGGTCGCGCCGCTGGCGCACTTCGTGCTGCGGGAGCCGCGTGCAGAGCGCAAGAACGTTGCAGGGACGGACGCGTCCGAATCGCTCGCCGGCGCGGTTCGCTCGCTGGCCACGAAGCGCAGCTATCGGCTCGTGGTCCTCGGCATCGTTCTCTATTTCCTCGTAGCCTACGGCGCGCTCGCGTTCACCGTATCGTTCCTGATCCGCAGCCATGGGCTCAACGTGGCCCAGGCCGGGGCATTGTCCGGCGCAATCCATGTCGTCGGTGCGCTGTTCGGCAGCATAGGCTCCGGCATGCTTTCGGATCGGCTCGCCAGGAGCGAGATCGGCGCGCCGGCGCGCGTCGCTGCCTTCGCGCTGCTGCTGTCCGCGCCGTCGTACTGGCTCGCGCTCATCACTCCCAGCCCCGTGATCATGGCGATCGCGCTCACGACGGGCTCGATCACGCTGCACGCCGTTACTCCGGCGCAGTACGCGAGCCTGCACACGGTCTGTGGCTCGAAACGGCGGGCGATGGCAGTCGCCGTCGCCTTCTTCTTCGCGAATCTCCTCGGCCTCGGCCTCGGCCCGTTGCTGACCGGCGTTGTCAGCGACCGCTTCGCAGTCGACTACGGAGCTGCCGATGGCCTGCGCTACGCGATCGTGTGCATGTTCGGCATGCTGATTCCGACAGCGTGGGTCATGCTCCGCGCCGCCCGTCACATTCGTGCCGACGTTGAGAAGTGAGGGTGGCATGGCCGACTCCGTGCTCGACTCCGTAACGCGCAGGAACTTCGTCACCGGACTGACCTGCGTCGGCCTCGCGGGCACCGCCGAGGTGGCGTCGGCGGCAGCCGCTACCGAGCAAGCGTCCGCGCCGACGCCCATAACGGCCGCCACGATTGCCGAGGCGGAGAAGCTGCACGCGGTCAGCTACACCGCCGGGCAGCGCAACGATCTCGCGCTGGCGCTCACGAAGCAGGTGCAGGGAGTCAGCGCGCTGCGCGACATTCCGCGCTCCGCTTCGTTGCAGCCGGCGACTCATTTCGATCCGCGGTTGCCCGGCAAGAGCTACCGCACGCAAGGCACCGGGGTGCATCTCGCGCAAGAGCGCATGCCGCAGCTCCCGGACAACGATGAAGACATCGCTTTCGCGACGGTCAAGCAGCTCGGGCACTGGATCCGCAGCAAACAGCTCACCTCGGCTCGTCTGACCGATCTCTATCTGGAACGAATCGCGCGCTACGCCGCGAAGCTCTCGTGCTACATCACCGTCACCGAGGAGCTGGCGAGGCAGCAGGCCAGTGAGATGGATGCGGAGCTCGCGCGCGGACGCTATCGCGGTCCTCTGCATGGCATCCCGTATTCGCTCAAGGATCTGTTCGACACGGCGGGAATACCGACCACCTGGGGTTGCTCGCTGTATCGGAATCGACGTCCGACGCAGGACGCGGCCGTCGTGCAGCGCTTGCGTGAAGCAGGAGCGGTGCTGCTCGGCAAGGCCAGCATGGGCGAGCTTGCCTACGCGTGGGAATGGTTCGGCGGCGCCTGCCGCAACCCGTGGAATGCAGCCGAGCCCGCCGGAGGATCCAGCGCCGGATCTGCCGCGGCGACGGCCGCCGGCCTGTGTGCATTCTCGATCGGGAC
>DATEJG010000060.1:0-2110 GCA_035278165.1 Steroidobacteraceae bacterium | reverse complement strand
ATCTGCAGCGCGTCGATCCGCAGACACCGATCGAGGAAACGGTCGGCGCCATGTCCGGGCTGGTGCAGGAAGGCAAGGTCAAGCATCTCGGCCTGTCCGAGCCTTCGGTCGCGACGCTGCGGCGCGCGCACAAGGTGCATCCGATCGCGGCGGTGCAGAGCGAGTACTCGCTGTGGAGCCGCGACCCGGAAGACGAGCTGCTGCCGGCGCTGCAGGAGCTCGGCATCGCGCTGGTTGCCTACAGCCCGCTCGGCCGCGGCTTCATCGCCGGCCGCTTCCGCTCGATCGACGATCTCGCGCCCGACGACTGGCGGCGTCGCAACCCGCGCTTCCAGGGCGAGAACTTCGCCAGGAATCTCGCGCTGGTCGAGCACATCAAGGCGCTGGCCGAAGACCGCGATGCCACGCCGGCGCAGCTGGCGCTCGCGTGGCTGCTGAACCGCCAGGACGACGTGATTCCGATTCCCGGCACGAGCAGCAAGGCGCGTCTCGAAGAGAACGTCGCCGCTCTCGACATCGAGCTCGACGACGAGGATCTGGAGAAGATCGAAGAGATCGCGCCGCGCGGCGTCGCCTCCGGCACGCGTTACGACGCGGCGAGCCTCGGCCTGACGAATCGCTGACCTAGTCGCTCGTCACGGCAGTGAGGTTCATCGTCAGCAACGCGCCCGGCTTCGGCAGGTCGGCGACGGTGATCGCCGTGCGCGCCGGCGAATGACTGCCGAACGCCTCGCGATACGCGCGATTCATTTCCGCGAAGTCGGTCGCGTTCTTCAGGAACACGTTGACGTGCAGCACGTGCTCGAGATCCGAGCCGACGCTCTCGAGCATCGAGCGCAACGAGCGCAGGATCTGCCGCGCCTGGCTGTAGGCGTCCGGACCCGCGAAGTCGCCGGTTGCCGGATCGATGCCGGCGGTGCCGGAGATCGCGATGAACGGGCCGGCCTTGGCGATATGGCTGTACGGGCCGATCGGCTGCATCACGTTCGCGGGCGTGAACGTTTCGACTTTCATCGGACGCACTCCTCGGGCGGGGAGTGCGCATTCTAGCCGGGCAGACGCCGGCGCAGCTGGCAATACGCTTGCACCAGCTCGCGCAGCACGAGCTCGTGCGGCAGCGCATGCTTCGCCGCGATTTCGCGGTAGCTCAACCCTTCGATGTGCAGCAACAGCAGCGTGCGCTGCCGGTGCTGAAGCGCGAGCACGGCGGCCCGGATTGCGTCGAAAGCGGATGCAGAAGGAGCGGGGATTGCATCTTCGCTTCCGCCGGTCCGGAGCCGCCGTGCGCGCCCCTCCCATTCGGCCTCGACTTCAGCCGCGATGCGCAGGACATGGCTGTGCGGGTCGTTCAACAGCGCCGCATCGTTCCGTGCGCACAGACGCCGGGAGACTTCCTGTGCGAGAACGTCTACGGTTACGGCAGTGTGCCGTTGCATAGCGCGACCTTCGTGAACGGCACACAGCTGCCATCGGGCAAGAAGCGAATCCGCTGAGACCTGTCGGGAATTGCGTCGTACTACGATTGAATACGAGATCGACGCTCGCTGCGTCTCAGCAGGTCAGGCGCGCAGCTCCCGGTAGAGCCAGGTTCGCGCGAATTCCCAGCGCCGGTATGCGGTGGCCCGCGGGATGTCCAGCACCTGGGCGGCTTCGGAGATTTCGAGGCCGACGAAGCAGCGCAGCTTCACCAGCTCGGCGATCTGCGGGTACTCGATCGTCAGCTTCTCCACCGCGGCGCTGATCGCCAGCAGCCGCTCGTCGTCCTCGGTGTCGACCGGAATGTCGATGTGCTCGATGTCGACGCGCTGCTGATTGCCGCCGTGGCGCATCGAGCTGCGCTGCCGGGCGCGATCGATGAGGATGTGGCGCATCGCTTCGGCCGCGGCGGCGAGAAAGTGCGCGCGGCTCTGCCAGCTCGCGCGCTCGGCGCCGCCCAGCCGCAGCCAGGCCTCGTGCACCAGCGCGGTGGGTTGCAGCGTGCTGCCGACGGGCATGCGCGCCATGTTCGCCGTGGCGATGCGCCGCAGCTCCGCGTACACCTGCGGCAACAGCGCGGCGCTTTGCGGATCCTGATCCGTGGGTTGTTTCATCGGCTTCCTCCTGATGCCAG
>DATEJG010000059.1:0-13329 GCA_035278165.1 Steroidobacteraceae bacterium | reverse complement strand
CTGCGATCCGCACAGTCCCTGGCAGCGCGGCTCCAACGAGAACACCAACGGCTTACTGCGTCAGTACTTCCCCAAGGGTACTGACCTGTCGGCTCACTCCCAAGGTCACCTCGACAGTGTCGCTCGCCAGCTCAATCAACGACCTCGGGAGACTCTGGCCTTCGAAACTCCCGCAGATACACTAGCCCGCAGTGTTGCGTCGACCCTTTGACCCGGCCTCGGCCTGACTCTCGGGTCACAACAACCAGTCGATCGGCAGCAGTGCGAGCAACGCGACCGCCGCGCGCTTGCGCCACGTGGTACCGGGCTCGGTCGTGTGCACGATCGGCCCGCTCTCGTGCTGCTCCACCCACTGCAGCTTGCCTGCCTCGTTCAAGCTCACCTGGTAGCTGCGTGCCGGAATCTCGTCCTTGAACGCAGTGGCGATCTGCGCCGCGAGCGCGGGGCTTTCGATCACCAGCCCCATTTCCGTATTGAGGCTCGCCGAGCGCGGGTCGAGATTGAACGACCCGACGAACACACGCGCACAGTCGACGGAGAACGTCTTGGCGTGCAGGCTCGAGCCCGAGCTACCGGTGAGCCGCCGGTCGCGACGCGAGCGCACGCGCGACTCGCGCATCAACTCGTACAGCACGACGCCCGCCTCGAGCATCTTGCGACGACGCTTCGCGTAGCCCGCGTGCACGATCGGCACATCGGTCGCTTCCAGTGCGTTCGTGAGAATCGCCACGCGCACGCCTTCGCCCGAGAGCTGCGCCAGCGCGCGCTCGCCGGTGCGTGTCGGAACCAGGTACGGCGAGATCAGCTGCACTTGCTGCTTCGGCACATTCAGCGTGTCGAGCAGTCGTTCCAGCATCGTGCCGCGCGGGCGCTGCTTGCCGAGACCCTTCGCCGGATCGTCGCTGACCAGCCGCGCCGTGCTCCATCGATACTCGACCGAGCCCGCGAGCAGGTCGCGAACGAAAGCGCACGACTGCAGCGCGCTCACATACGCAACCGCCGCGGGCTGACTCAGCACCTTCTCCGCGGCGGCAATCACTTCGCGCACCGAAGCCGCGCGCGAGCGGCCCAGGATGGATTCCACCGAATGCGCCGACCGGCTCTGCCAGTAGCGCTCGAAGTCCTGGTCGACGTCGCTGACGACCGGTCCGACCGCCATCACGTCGAGATCGACGAACGACATCGCCTGGTTGGCGTCGAAGTACTCGTCGCCGATGTTGCGGCCGCCGACGATCGCAACCTGGCCGTCGACGATGAACGACTTGTTGTGCATGCGCCGGTTGAGGCGCGCGAAGTCGGTCAGGTATTCGAGCGGGCGATAGCGGCGCAAGCGGAACGGATTGAACAGGCGCACTTCGATGTTCGGGTGCGTGGCGAGCGCTCCGAGGAGCGGATCGAGGCCCATGGTGTTGTTGTCGTCGAGCAGCAGGCGCACGCGCACGCCGCGATCGGCAGCACGGCACAGCGCTGCGAACAGCAAACTACCGGACGTGTCATTGCGCCAGATGTAGTACTGCAGGTCGATCGTGCGTTCGGCCACATCCGCCAGCAGCGCCCGCGCGGCGAACGCATCGCGCCCGTCGCGCAGCTCCACGATCCCGGATTGCCCCGGATGCAGCCGCAAACGCAGGCCGACCGAGCGACTCAGCTGCGTCTCGATCGCCGGCGAGGCCTTGGCAAGGGCTTCGAGCATGCTAGAGCAGCGCGTCCTTCTTCCCCTTGCCTGCAATCTGCGGCTGGAAGTGCGCAATGCCGCCCTGCGCGGCGGCGAGGCTCTGAAACAGCTGCTCGACCTGCTGCGGCGTGTACTGCGTGCGGTGGCATAGCCAGCCCGCCTTCGACTTCTCGTAGTCCGCAGCGCTCACCGGCACCCGCACCGTGAGGAAACTTTCATCGACCGTCGCCAGCGGAATCGGGCTCGACGCCGCCGCTTTGCTGGTCGGGACTGCTGGATAGTACAGCTGAGCGGGCCGCGACCACGCGCGGCTCTGGAACACCTCGGTGACGATGTCGCTCACCAGCCGATGATCCGGATGCCCGGTCCAGCCGGACGGGCCCCACGTGATCACCGCATCCGGTTGCAACTCCTCGAACAGCTTCGTCACGCGCGTGCGCATCTCGTTGAGCTGCGCCATGTGCGGCTGCAGTCCCTCGCCCATCTTCAGCTGATCGTAAAGCCCGAACATGATCGGCGGGTTGATGCCGAGCTTGTCGGTCGTGCATTGCAACTCCTGCGCACGCGTCGCTGCGAGGCCGTCGCCTGCAGTCGTCCCCGCGTGCGCGGACACGCCGAGCCGGCCGTCGGTTGCCGTGGCGAGATAGACCTTCACCCCGGCCGCTGCGTATTTCGCGAGCACCGCGCTCACGGTCGATTCATCGTCGGGATGGGCGAAGATCGCCAGCAGCACTGGCGTGCGCGCGTCCTGCTTGACCGCAGGACTGCCGCACTGGGTCAGCACCGCGACGGCGATGAACGCGACACTCAACCGGCTCGTCAGCTTTTTCATGGTGTGCACTCTTCCCCCCATCCCGGTTCGGCCGGACAATAGGAAATCGAACCTTTTGGCGCGCGACAAGTTTATCTTGCAACGCTGCTTGTGCGGGGAGCGGGCCCATGCAGGACTACGAAAAACTCGGCGTTTTCTATCTCGGGCGGGAATACGATGCGGCGGCGCGCGCGCCGTCGGACGACCTGCTGCTCTACGATTCGCGCGACCTCACGACCCACGCCGTGTGCGTCGGCATGACCGGCAGCGGCAAGACCGGCCTGTGCCTGTCGCTGCTGGAAGAGGCCGGCATCGACGGCATCCCGGCGATCTGCATCGACCCGAAGGGCGATCTCGGCAACCTGCTGCTGACCTTCCCGCACCTGCAAGCGGCCGAGTTCCTCTCGTGGGTCGACCCGGGCGAGGCGCAACGCAAGGGCCTGAGCGTCGAGCAGTACGCAGCGCAGACCGCCGAGACCTGGAAGAAGGGCCTGGCGGACTGGGGCCAGCCGCCCGAGCGCATCGCACGGTTCCGCAATGCCGTCGATCTCGCGATCTACACCCCGGGCTCCGAAGCGGGGCTGCCGCTGTCCGTGGTGCGCTCGTTCGCGGCGCCGTCCGCGGAGCTGCTGCAGGATACCGCCGCGCTGCGTGAGCGGATCTCCACGGTGGTTTCCGGTTTGCTGGCGCTGCTCGACCGCGACGCGAACCCGATCAACAGCCGCGACCACGTGCTGCTGTCGACGATCTTCGAAGAGGCGTGGCGCAAAGGCACGGGCCTCGACATGGCCAGCCTGATCGCCGCGGTGCAGAAGCCGCCGTTCGACAAGGTCGGCGCATTCGATCTCGAGACGTTCTATCCGTTGAAAGAGCGCTTGCAGCTCGCCATGGCGATCAACAATCTGCTGGCGTCGCCCGGCTTCGCAGCGTGGCTGAGCGGCGAGCCGCTCGACGTGCAGCGCTTGCTGTTCACGGCCGAAGGCAAGCCGCGCATCAGCATCATCTCCATCGCGCACCTGTCCGACGCCGAGCGCATGTTCATCGTGACGCTGCTGCTCAACGAAGTGATCGCGTGGATGCGCGGCCAGTCCGGCACTTCCTCGCTGCGCGCGATCCTGTACATGGACGAGATCTTCGGCTACTTCCCGCCGACCGCGAATCCGCCGTCGAAGCAGCCGATGCTCACGCTGCTCAAGCAGGGCCGCGCGTTCGGGCTCGGCTGCGTGCTCGCGACACAGAACCCGGTCGACCTCGACTACAAAGGGCTCGCCAACGCGGGCACGTGGATGATCGGCCGCCTGCAGACCGAGCGCGACAAGCTGCGCGTGCTGGAAGGACTCGAAAGCGCTGTGCCGGGCTCCGACCGCAGCGCGCTCGACAAGATGATTTCAGGGCTCACGCCGCGCGTGTTCCTGATGCGCAACGTGCACGACGATGCGCCCGTGCTGTTCCAGAGCCGCTGGGCGCTCTCCTACCTGCGCGGTCCGCTGACCGGAGTGGAGATTTCGAAGTTGATGGCGCCGCAGCGCGCAGCGGCGTCGAATGCCCCTGCCGTGCCCTCTGTCGCGAGCGGCGGAACAGCGGCATCGGCAGCAGCATCCGCCGGACGACCCAATGTGCCAGCGGACGTTCGTGAGTATTTCCTCGCCGCGACCGCGGCAGGCGACGCGCTGCTGTACAAGCCGATGGTGATGGGCACCGCAAAGCTGCACTTCGTCGATGCGAAGCTTGGTCTCGATCAATGGCAGACGACCGCGTATCTCGCGCCGCTCGCCGACGACGGTAGCGATGTCCTGTGGGACGAGGCGACGGCCATGCCGGATCTGAAAGCACGCCTCGGCCAGGCGCCCGCACCTTCCGCCACTTTCGCAGCGCTGCCCGCAGCGGCGCTGCGCACGCAGTCGTACACGAGCTGGGGCAAGGGCCTGTCAGCGCATCTGTTCGAGAGCGCTCGCAGCGAAGTAGTCGTTTGCGATGCGCTCAAGTCGACGTCTCCACCGGGCATGAGCGAAGGTGACTTTCGTGCGCAGCTCGCGCTCGCGGCGCGCGAGCAACGCGATGCTGCAGTGGCAGATCTCAAGCGCAAGTACGCCCCGAAGCTCGCAGCGCTCGACGATCAGCTGCGTCGCGCAGGACAGCGCGTCGAGCGCGAGCGCTCGCAGTTGTCGGAACAGCGCATGCATTCGATCGTTTCGATCGGCGCCTCCGTGCTGGGCGCATTCCTCGGCCGGCGCACCCTCTCTGCCGCGAACGTGAATCGAGCAGCGTCGGCCGCTCGCGCCGCGACGCGCATCGGCCGCGAGAGCGGCGATGTCGATCGCGCCAGCGACAGCCTCGAAGTGATTCAGCAGCGGCAACGCGAGCTGCAGCAGCAATTCGATGCAGATGCAGCGGCGCTCGAAGCGCGCTTCGACGCTACGGCTGCGCCGCTGCGCAAGGTGCAAGTCAGCCCGCGTAAATCGGACATTGCAGTGGGAGAAGTCGCGCTGGTGTGGACGCCGTGGCGGAAGGGAGCGGATGGGTTTCCTACGCCGGCGAGCTGAAAGTTCCAACGTCGACCGGATGACTCTCGCCAAGGCGCCGAGGTCGCTAGTAGACCCGCAGCCCGCCGAACTTTTTGCGGATGCGCCGCGCGAGCGTCTGGTAGCCGGCGGCGTAGGCGAGCGCAGCGGCAAGCACCACGACCAGCGACCACATCATGGCGTTGCCGCCGCTGTTCACCGGCGCTGCGGCGGCGACTTGCACCGGCTCGGCCGCGGGTCCTTCGAGCACGCCATCATCGGCGGCCGGCGGGGCAGACGCGGCCGCCTTCAACTCTTTCACTTGCGCCTGCAGAGACTCGCTTTCCTTCTTGAGGCGTGCGATCTCGTCGGCGGCCTTCCTGTCGACAGCCTGGCCTGAGCTCTTCTGTTGTCGCTGCAACTCCCGCAGTTGCAGTGCGGCAGGCGCGTCGCTCGTCAGGTAGCTCGAGCCGACCCAGCCTTCGCGCCCGTCGTGCAGCCGGACGCGGATCAAGCTCTCGGCGCGCTCGAGCTCGTCGACGGCGTCGCCGGTCTCGATCGTCGCGACGCGCGAGCTGCCCTGGTCGGCTTCCGCGTAGACGTTGAGCACCAGCTTGTCGGAGACGAACAGACGCTGCACTGCCGGCGCAGACTCCGCCTGCGCTTGCGCGGGCTGCTCATCCTGCGCCGCGGCGAGCAGCGGCACGGCCGTGAGCAGCGAAAGTGTCGCCACCCTGAGACAGCAGTTCACGACCTGCGCGCGCATGGGCCGATGCTTTCAGAGTTGGCCCGATTGGGCAACCGCCCGGTGCTCATGGCAAGATCGAATCGGTCACGATTTCAAGAGATCCTGCAATGACGCCCTCTGCAGCAGCCTCGCATTACTCGTGGTCGAGCGTGCCGCTGGAGCAGCTCAATCCGCACATCTCGCGGCGCATCGTCACCGGCGCGCAGGTGATGGTCGCGCACGTCTACATCAAGCAGGGCGGCATCGTGCCGAAGCATCAGCACGTCAACGAGCAGGTCACGTACGTGCTGCAGGGCGCGCTGCGACTGTGGGTCGGCGACAAGGTCGATTCGCCGGACGAAGCAGACAGCGTCGTGGTCGCGACCGGTGAAGTGCTGGTCATTCCCAGCAACGTGCCGCACCGCGCGGTCGCGCTCGAAGACACGCTCGATCTCGACGTGTTCACGCCGCCGCGCGAGGACTGGCTGCGCGGCACCGACGATTATCTGAGAGGCATGTGAAGTCGGGCTGAAGCCCGACTCCGGATATGGACAGCAGCGATTTCTCGACGTTGATCGGTCGCCTCGAGCGCGAGGCGGACGCGCACCCGCAGCTGTATGTCGGCAAGGTTGCCGTCGCGGCCGCGCTCGGCTATCTCGTGCCCGGCTGCGTCGCGTTCGTGATCCTCGCCTGCTGTTTCGCAATCGCGCGCGCGCTCATCGGCGGCGTCACGCCGCCGTTCCTGGCAGCGATCGGCATCCTCGCCGGCGGTGGAACGATGATCGCGGCGCTGCGCGCACTGCGCATCCCGGTCGACGAGCCCGAAGGCATGGCGGTGAGCGCCGAGGAAGCGCCGGACCTGTTTCGCCTCATCGACGTCATCAGCCACAAGACCGGCGCTGCGCCGCTCGCCAGCGTCACGATCAACGGCGAGTTCACGCTCGGCATCCGGCAGATTCCGCGTTGGGGCGTGCTCGGCGAGTATCGCAACCACCTGCACATCGGCGCGCCGATGCTCGCCGCGCTCACGGCGGACGAGTTCTGTGCGCTGCTCGCGCACGAGATCGCACATCTCGGCGGCCCGCGGCGGCACTTCGCCGCCTGGATCTATCGGTTGCGTGAGACGTGGCATCGGCTGCACGCGAAGTTCGAGCAGCCGCCGAACGCTTTCGATCGCACGCTGGCGCTCTACTACGCCTGGTATGCGCCGTGGTTCTACGCTTACAGCTTCGCGCTCGCCCGCAATCACGAGTACGCATGCGACCGCCTTGCCGCGACGATCACCAGTGCGCAGACGCTCGCGCGTGCGCTGATCCAGTCCGAGCTCGCCGGCCGCTTTCTCGCAGACGTGTATTGGGCGCGCTTTCTCGCGCGGGTCGAGGAAGCGCCGGAGCCGCCATACAAGCCGTATTCGCTGCTGACCCGCGCGTTCAAGGTGCTGGAGAAAGAGCCCGCGCGACAGCAATGGCTGTCCGAAGCGCTGCGCCGTTATGCTGCGGAGAACGATACTCACGCCAGCCTGGCAGAGCGCCTTGCCGCGCTGGAGGTGGCGCCTGGCGTGCCAGCTCCGGCGACCGCAGCGCCAGCGTTGTCGACGCTCGGCGCAGCGGCGCCGCGCTCGATCGATTTCTGCGACGACGTATGGCGCAGGCAGAACCTCGCGAACTGGCGCAAGCGTCACGACCAGATCAAGGAAGCACGCTGGAAGCTCGCTGAATACGAGCAGCAGGACAGCAGCGCACTTTCGTCCGAGGACATGTGGGCGAAGGCGGAGCTGCTGCTCACCGTGCAGCGCGATGAGGACGCCGTCGAGACACTACAGCAGCTCACCGCTCGCGACGGGCGTCATCCCGACGCGCACATGCTGCTGGGTCAGTTGTTCCTCAAGTACGGCGACGAGCGCGGCCTGCCGCATCTTGCGACTGCCGCTCAGCAACAGGCGGAGCTCGTCGACCCCGCCGCCGCGATCGGCTACGACTATCTCGTGAGCCGCGGCCGCAAGAGCGAGGCCGTGCGCTTCGTGCAGCGGGTACAGGCACTGACCGACGACGAAGACTGAAGCAGCACTCAGAACGAGCGCGAGAGCTTCAGCGTCGCGCCGTGAGTCGAGCCGACCGCCGAGAACTGCCCGAAGTAGCCGAGTCGCAGCGTCATGTTTCCGCCGCTGAGCACGTCGACCCCTGCCGCGAGCTCGCCGATGTCGTTGCCGAGCGGCTGGCTGACGCGCAGGAAGCCCGCCTGGTCGGGCGCACCCTCGAACATCGCCTCGACGCCGAACTCATCGCCGCCGATGAAGCGAACGACGCCGAGCCGTCCGTAGAAGCGCGCCAGCGACTGGCCGAGCGCCGTCTCGTATCCCAGCTCCACGGCGGGGCGCAGGCTGGTGAAGCTCTCCTCGGAATTGCGCACCAGCAGGTTGTTAGCTCCGGCGCCGTGCTCTGAGAAGGCGGCGAGACGCACCGTCGTGAAGCCGAGGTCGAGCATCGGCCGCAGGTACCAGCTCTGGTACTCGAAGCCGTGGCTGACGCGGAACTGCATCGACGTCTGGTAGATCTCCTGCTCGCTGCTCGCACCGTGCAGCGCCAGCATCGCCGTGCGCGTCGAGTCGTACAGGCCGCGCGCAGCCGATAAGCTGGCCGCGATCGTGTTCGAGGCGAAGTTGCCTTTGAGCACCATGCCCAGGTGCAAGGTCCGGCCCTCGGCAGCTTGCGCACGCAGATGATTGAGCGTGTTCGAGTCGATGGTGTCGCGCTCGAACGCGGCCGCCAGGCCCACGTGCCAATAGTCGTCGATGCTCCACTGTCCGCCGAAGCTGATCGTGCGCACGTCGCGCTGATAGCCGTTGGCAGAGCTGGTGGCCTCCTGCTCGCTGCTGCTGCCGGATGCCGCCATCCAGCTGCAATTGCCTTCGGCTGTGAAGTGCGCTTCGCCATCGCGCACCTTGCAGCTCAGCATCGATTCGCCGAACTGCAAGCCGGACTGCACTGCTGCCAGCGGCAACGCTGCGTAGTTCTCGGGATTCAGCAGCTGGAACCTGGCGCCGAGCGTTGCCACGTCGGTTGCCGCAACCAGGCCAGTGATCGTCGGCGCCAGCGTCGCGGAGCTGCCGGCGAGCTGCACCCCGTTGACGTACTCGCCGATGCGCTTCTCGTTCGGCATCAGGGTCTGGCCGGCACGCGCCTCCGGCACGAAATCGGTGCTCAGCGTCAGCGCGAGCTCCGTGTCGGAGATAGTGCGTAGCCGGTACTGCGCGACGATCGAAGGCGCCACCGCAAGATCGAGATCTGCCGCATCGAGACCGCCGTCGGCGCTGACCAGCACGATCTGCGTCGAGCCGGGCTTGATTGCCGCGATGTTGACCTGGCCGAGCTCCACCGAGCCCGCGAGGCTGGCAGCGCCGCCGAGCACGTCGATGCGATCCCCGGTGCTGGTCAGATGATCGATGTCCAGCAGCAATGCGCCGCTCGCCGCCTGGGTGAAGTTGCCAGTCAGCGTGGTCCCGGAAATCTCGCCGACCCGTCCGACCGACCACGTCCCCTCGTTGACCGCCGCGCCGGAAGCCCCGAGATCGATCGTCGCGCCCGACACGAACGTCGCGCTGTCGCGATTGCGTAGCGTATTGGCGCCGGCGCCGAGCCTCAGGTTGCCGTAGATTCCTCCGAAATTCTCGATCACGTCGCCGCCAGCGCTGCCGTTCACCGCGACGCGCTCCAGCTCATCGAGCCGGCCGATCGCGCCGTGATTCGTCAGCGTGTTCGCGGCGCCGTCGACGAACGCGACTGCTGCGCCGCTTTCGGTGCCGCCGCGCACCGAGCCGCTCGCGATCGTGACGGTAATCGCGCCCGAGCCCAGGTCGCCCTGGCTCTGCGCACGGATGCCGTTCGAATGCGCACCGCCCGCGTCGATGTTGCCGGTAACGTCGATGCTCACCGCGCCGCCGTGGCCGTTGCTCGCATCGCTCTGCGCGAAGATGCCGTCGGCTGCGTCACCGAGCACGACGATGTCGCCCTGCTGCGCGATCGTGATCGCGCCGGCATCGCCGTCGCCGCCGACGCTGCCGGCAAAGTTCTGCTGCTCGAGGATCGGAATGTTCTCGTTGCCGAGTCCGCCCGCGAGTCCGCCGCCGCCGCCGATGCTCTGCGCGAAGATGCCGAATGCGCCGACTCCGCGCGTCACGATGTTGCTGGTGTTGGTGACGGTCACTACGCCGCCGTCGCCGCCGCTGCCACCGTCGCGGCCGAACGCAAGGCCGATACCCACGTTGAGCGGCGGGATCGGACCGAGTCCGTCCTTGAAGCCGCGGTCGACGTTGCCGGCAACGCCGCCACCGCCGCCGACGCTCTGCGCGAAGATGCCGTGTGCATCGTCGCCTGTCGTGAACAGGTCGCCGTCGTTGGTCACGTCGACTACGCCGCCGTCGCCGCTGGCCCCGCCGCCGCCGCCGATGCTGAACTTGCCACGCAGGCCGGTGTCGGCCGAGCCGCCCTGGCCCGAGCCCTTCACGAAGTTCTGCGCCTCGCCGCCGCCGCCGCCGATGCTCTGCGCGAAGATCGCTGTTGCCGCGAGACCTGTCGTGACAATCGAGCCTTCGTTGAGCACGCCGACGTCGCCGCCATCGCCGTTTGCACCGCCGTCTCCGCCGACGATCAGCTGCCAGTTCCGCAAGTCCAGGATGTTCTTGTCCTTGAGATCCAGCAGCTCGGTCGCTTTGTCGAACTCCTCGAGACCGGTGCCGCTGATGCCGTCACCGCCGCTGCCGCCGCCGCCGCCGACGCTCTGCGCGACGATGCCGCGCGCGTTCACGCCGGCGGTCAGGATGTTGCCGCTGTTGTGCACGTCGACGTCGCCGCCGTCGTTCGCAGTGCCGCCGTTGCCGCCGATGGCCGCGACGAAGTTCCATTCGCGCGCCTTGTCGTTGGGATCTTTCTGCGGCGGCTTCACCGTGAAATCGAGCGATACGCCGTGCGCCTTGCCGCCGTCGCCGCCACCGCCGCCGATGCTCTGCGCGTAAACAGCGTCGCTGCGATCGCCGAGCGTGCGGATGTCGCCGGAGCTCGTGACCGCCACGAGCCCGCCGTCGTTGCCATCGCCGCCGACGCCGCCGACAGCGACTTCGACGTTGAGGCCGTTGCCCTCGTGCGGCCGGCCGATCGCTGCGTCGATCGCGAAGCTCATGCCGCCGTTACCGCCGCCGCCGCCGACGCTGTAGGCATAGATGCCGCGCGCTTTTTCACCTTCGGTCGTGATGACGCGCGTGTTGTCCACTTTCACTTCGCCGCCGACGTTGCCGTCGCCGCCATTGCCGCCGATGCTCACCGAGATCGCGGCGCGCGAGCCTTGCGTCGCCTGCGTGTTCACGCCGAGCGAGCCTGCTGCCGCGAAGCCGCCGTCACCGCCACCGCCGCCGATGCTGTGAGCGAGGATGCCGTGCGACTCCGAACCGAGAGTGTCGATGCGGCCGTCGTTCGTGACTGTGACGTTGCCGCCGACGTTGCCGGTGCCGCCGGTGCCGCCGATTGCCACGTCGATGTTGCGAGGCCCGCGCGGAGTGTTTCCCGTGGGCGGCTTGGAGAGCGAGCCGGCGACGCTGAAGCCGCCGTCGCCGCCGCCGCCGCCGATGCTCTCGGCGAACACGCCGTACGAGAGCTGGCCCGTCGTCAGGATGTTGCCGGCGTTGGTCACGTCGACGGTGCTGCCCTTGCCGCCGCCGCCACCTTTGCCGCCGATGCCGACGGCGACAGACGTGATGTCCGTCGTCACCGAGCCGCCGATGCCGAAGCCGCCGTTGCCGCCGCCACCGCCGAGGCTCTGTGCGCTCACGCCGTATGCTTGCGCGCCTTGCGTGTAGATGTCCGCGCCGGTGAAGACTTTCACTGCGCCGCCGTCGCTCGCCGTGCCCGCCGAACCTCCGATGCCGACAGTGACGGAAGGTGACTGCGACAAACCGCCGCCGACGCTGAAGCCGCCGTGACCGCCGCCGCCGCCGAGACTCAGCGCGGAAATGCCGTACGCGCCGTCGCCGAGCGTCTCGATGATGCCCGTGATGTAGTCGTCCTCGGCGCCGACATCGATGCTGCCGCCGGCACCGCCGCCGTCGCCGGAGCCGCCGAAGCTGACGTCGATCTTCGCCTGGTTGTTCTGCGACGGGAACAGCGAGCCCGCGACGCTGAAGCCGCCCGAGCCGCCGCCACCGCCGATGCTCTCCGCCGAGATCGCGTGCGCCTCGGTCCCCTCGGTATGAATGTCGCTCGAGCTGCGCACCGACACGTTGCCGGCCGCGCCGCCGACGTCGCCGGAACCGCCGACGCTGAGATTGACCGATGCCGTTCTGTTGACGCTGCCGGCGACGCTGAAGCCGCCGTCGCCGCCGCCACCGCCGATGCTCTGCGCGACGATGCCGTAGGAGCGCGCACCGAGCGTCGTGATGCTATCGCCCAGGCTGATCGCTTCCACGTCGCCGCCGGTGCCGCCACCCGCGCCGGAGCCGCCGATGCTCGCGCCGACCGAAGCGCCCTGAGTAGCAACCGCGCCCGTGACGCTGAAGCCGCCCGAGCCGCCGCCGCCGCCGACGCTCTGCGCGAAGATGCCGTGCGCATCCGCGCCACGCGTGAGGATCGTGCTGGCGCTGCGCACTGACACGAGATCGCTGTTGCCGCCGCCGTCGCCGGAGCCGCCGAGGCTGAACTTCGCGCCATCGCCCTTCGAGATGCCGGCCGCGACGCTGAAGCCGCCGTCACCGCCACCACCGCCGACGCTCTGCGCGAGGATGCCGTAGGCGCGATCGCCTTCGGTCATGAGCACGCCGTCGATCGCCGCAACATTGCCGAGCAGCACGCGACCGGCGTTGCCGCCGCCATCGCCGCCACCGCCGATCGCAGCGTTGAACGAGCCCGAGTCACCGGAGAGCGAGCCTGAGACGCTGAATCCGCCGGAGCCACCGCCGCCGCCAACGCTCTGCGCGAAGATCGCGTGCGATGCTTCGCCGGCCGTCGCGATCGTGCCGCTGCTGTTCAGCGTGACGTCGCTGCTGTCCCCGCCTTCGTCGCCGTTGCCGCCGAGTGCGAAGTTTGCGGCCGGCCCTTTGCCGATGCTGCCGGCGATCGCGAAACCGCCGTCGCCACCGCCGCCGCCGACGCTCTGCGCGACCAGGCCGTAGGAGCGCGCACCCAGCGTCGCGATCGTCGTGCCGCTGTTGAACAGGTCGACTTCCGCGGCATTGCCGCCGCCGCCGCCGGAACCGCCGATCGCGAAGTTGAGCTGCGCGTTGTTGGTTCCCACCCCGCCGGCGATCGCGAAACCGCCCGAGCCGCCGCCACCGCCGAGGCTTTGCGCGAACACGCCATGCGAGTCGTTGCCGCGCGTGACGACGTCGCTGGACGTAGTCAGACGCACAGCCGCGCTGTTGCCGCCGCCATCGCCGGAGCCGCCGAGGGCGAAGCGCGCGCTCGGGCTGTCGCTGATGCCGCCGGAGATCGCGAAGCCGCCGTCGCCGCCACCGCCGCCGATACTCTGCGCGACCACGCCGTACGCGTGGTTGCCGGCCGTATCGATCAGGGCCGCGGTGTTGTTGAGCGTCACGAGACCGCCATCGCCGCCACCGTCGCCGGAGCCGCCG
>DATEJG010000058.1:0-36330 GCA_035278165.1 Steroidobacteraceae bacterium | reverse complement strand
CTGCGCGCGCGGCACAGGCGAGCGCTCCGCACGCTCGGGCGGCGGTGGCGGACGTTCGCGCCAGCGAAACTGCGCGGCGAGCCAGCCGGCCGCAGCGGCCACGAACAGCGCAACGACCAGGTCGGGCGAGATATCAAACGGCATTTTCGTCGGCGGCCGCGAGCGCGCGTGCACGCGTCTCCGCGGCACGCAGCGCACGACGCAGCCGGCCGCGCTCGTCGAGCAACTCGGCGACCCAGTAGACGCGCCAGAACAGCCCTGCCAGCAGACCGATCACGAATGCCACGACGAGCGCGAGACCGAGCGGCGTGCCGATGCGCAGGAACGCGAGCTCGACGTCGACGCGCCCGGCGTTCATTGCGCTGACGAGCAGCGCGACCAGCGCGGCGAGAGCGACGGAGAAGTAAAAGAGGATGCGAGCCATAGAAGAAGCTGTGGACTGTGTGGGTCGGGCTTCAGCCCGACAACAGCGTCGGGCTGAAGCCCGACCTACAGTCTAGCCTCTTCTCAGTCTCTTATCGGGCTGCCCGCGCCGTCATTGACCCGCTCGCGCAGGTCCTTGCCCGGCTTGAAGTGCGGCACGTACTTGCCCGACAGCGCGACGGTCTCGCCGGTCTTCGGGTTACGGCCCTGGCGCGGCGGGCGGAAGTGCAGCGAGAAGCTGCCGAAGCCCCGGATCTCGATCCGACCGCCCTGGGCGAGCGCGTCGCTCATGATCTCCAGGATCTGCTTGACCGCCAGCTCGACGTCCTTGGCGGGCAGGTGCTTCTGCTTCGCTGCAATGAGCTCGATGAGTTCCGATTTGGTCATGCTCGGGCCCGTTGTTGTTCTTCGCGACGGGCGCCCGACGAAAGCCGGGCGCCCGCTGCTGCTAGTTGTCCCCGCCTCCGATGTGCTCCTTCAGCAGGTCGCCGAGGCTCGTGCCGCTCGAGGTCTCGCCGGTGCGGTAGTTCTGCACCGCCTCGTTCTCCTCGTGAATCTCCTTCGCCTTGATCGACAGCGCGATCGTGCGGCTCTTGCGATCCACGTTGGTGAACTTGGCCTCGACCTCGTCGCCGACCTTCAGCATCGTGCGCGCGTCCTCGACGCGGTCGCGCGACAGCTCGGAGGCGCGCAGGTGGCCTTCCACGCCGCCGCCCAGGTCGATGATCGCGCCCTTGGCGTCGACCTCGCGCACCGAGCCCTTGACGATCGAGTTCTTCGGATGCTCGGCGATCCACGCCGAGAACGGATCCTTCGCCAGCTGCTTTATCCCCAACGAAATGCGCTCGCGCTCCGGGTCGATCGACAGCACCATCGCCTCGACCTGCTGGCCCTTCTGGTAGTTGCGCACGGCTTCCTCGCCGGGCACGTCCCAGGAGATGTCCGACAGGTGCACGAGGCCGTCGATGCCGCCCGTCAGGCCGATGAAAATGCCGAAGTCGGTGATCGACTTGATCTGGCCGGCGACCTTGTCGCCGCGGTTGAAATTGTCCGAGAACTCCTTCCACGGGTTCGCCTGGCACTGCTTGATGCCCAGCGAGATGCGGCGGCGCTCCTCGTCGATGTCCAGCACCATCACCTCGACTTCCTGGCCGATGTGCACGACCTTCGAGGGATTCACGTTCTTGTTGGTCCAGTCCATCTCGGACACGTGCACCAGGCCTTCGACGCCTTCCTCGATCTCGACGAAGCAGCCGTAGTCGGCGATGTTCGTGACCTTGCCGAACAGGCGCGTGCCGGTCGGGTAGCGGCGGCCGATCTGCTGCCACGGGTCGTTGCCGAGCTGCTTGATGCCCAGCGACACGCGCTGGCGCTCGCGGTCGAACTTGAGGATGCGCACGTCGATCTCGTCGCCGACGTTGACCACTTCCGACGGATGCTTGACGCGCTTCCACGCCATGTCGGTGATGTGCAGCAGGCCGTCGATGCCGCCGAGGTCGACGAACGCGCCGTAGTCGGTGAGGTTCTTGACGGTGCCGCGGATGACCGCGCCTTCCTGCAGCTTCTCCAGCAGCTCGGTGCGCTCGGCGCTGTATTCCTGCTCCACCACGGCGCGGCGCGAGACCACGACGTTGTTGCGCTTCTGGTCGAGCTTGATGACCTTGAACTCGAGCGTCTTGCCTTCGAGGTAGGAGGGATCGCGCACCGGCCGCACGTCGACCAGCGAGCCGGGCAGGAACGCCCGCACGAAGTCGATCTCGACGGTGAAGCCGCCCTTGACGCGGCCGTTGATGATGCCCTTGACGATCTCCTGCTTCTCGAACGCTTGTTCGAGGCGGGACCAGGTGCGGGCGCGCTTGGCCTTCTCGCGCGACAGGCGCGTCTCGCCGTTGCCGTCCTCGACGCTGTCCAGCGCGACTTCGACGTCGTCGCCGACGGCGACTTCGAGCTCACCGCGCTCGTTCTTGAACTGGTCGACGGGGATGACGGCTTCGCTCTTCAGACCCGCATTGACGAGCACGACGTCGGGTCCGACTTCCACGACGCGTCCGGTCAGGATCGCGCCGGGCTTGATCTTCTGGGAGGCCAGGCTTTCTTCGAAAAGTTGCGCAAAACTCTCGGTCATGAGTACTTCCGGGGCCGCTTGCGACCCGCTATCCCTCACTGGCGTCCTGCACGGGCGAGGGGTTGTTGCATCGAACCGCGCGGTCCGGCGCGGAGCCCAAAAAACGTCACGGAGTCTTAAAGCTTCGCCGCCAGCTCCAGCACTCGTGCGACCACCGCGTCGATGGTCATGGAGGTGGAGTCCACGATCACGGCGTCGTCGGCAGGTCGCAGCGGAGCCACCGCGCGGCTTGCGTCGCGCCGGTCGCGCTCGGCTATCTCCAGCGAAAGGGCGGCGAGGTTAGCACCTAGCCCCTTGTCTTTCAACTGGTTATAGCGCCGCCGGGCCCGCTCTTCGGCGTTGGCGGTCAGGAAGATCTTGAGGGCGGCGCCGGGGAAAACCACCGTGCCCATGTCGCGACCGTCGGCCACCAGCCCCGGGGGGCCTGCAAACGCCCGCTGACGCTCCAGCAGCGCCGTACGCACGGCAGGCATCGCGGCGACCCGCGAGGCGCCCTCGCCCGCCTGCTCGGTCCTGATCTGCCTGCTGACCTCCTGCTGGCCGAGCCAGATCTGCTCGCCGCCGTGCGGCCCGAGGCCGAACTGCACGTCCAGGTGCTGGGCGATGTCGGAATGGCCGGCCTCGTCGTAGGAGCTCAGCCCGCGCTGCTGTCCCGCATAGGCCACGAGGCGATACAGCGCGCCGCTGTCCAGCAGCCGCCAGCCGAGCCGGTCGGCGACCAGGCGCGAGATCGTGCCCTTGCCGGCGCCGCTCGGCCCGTCGATGGTGATGATCGGGCTGGTCACTCCTGGACCTGCACGTTGAACCCGGCGGCCCGGGCGACGCGGGGGAAGTCGGGGAACGAGGTGGCGACGTTGGCAACGTCCAGGATGCGGATCGGCGCCCGCGAGCGCGCGCTCGCGACCGCGAAGGACATGGCGATGCGATGGTCGCCATGGCTGTCGATCGTGCCGCCCGCGAAGACCTGTCGCTCCGACCGCCCCTGGATGCGGATGCCGTCCGGCAGCACTTCGCAGTCCACACCCATGGCCTGCAGCCCCTCCGCCATCACGGCGATACGGTCGCTCTCCTTCACACGCAGCTCTTCGGCGCCCGTCACCACCGTCTCGCCCGTAGCGCACGCAGCGGCGATGAACAGCGCCGGGAACTCGTCGATCGCCAGCGGCACGAGATGCTCGGGAACATGGATGCCGCGCAGCCGGGCCGGGCGCACTTCGATATCGGCGACCGGCTCCGCGCCGGCGGAACGATGGTTGACGACGCGCAGGTCCGCGCCCATCAGTCCGAGGATGTCCAGCAGGCCGGTGCGGGTCGGATTGATGCCGACGCCCGCGATCGTCAGCGGCGCAGCGCCGATGGAGCCGGCCACCATGAAGAATGCGCAGGACGAGAAATCCCCCGGCACCTCGAGCGCACAGCCTTCCAGGCGTTGCGGCGGCGTCAGCCGGATCTCGCCGTGCGCCGCTTCGAGGCGGCAGCCGAAGCTGAGCAGCATCCGCTCCGTGTGATCGCGGGTGACGGCCGGCTCGATCACGGTCGTCTGACCTTGCGCGTACAGACCGGCGAGCAGAACAGCCGATTTCACCTGCGCGCTCGCGACCGGCAACTCGTAACGAATACCTGTGAGCGGCCCACCGCCGCGGATACGCACCGGCGGCTTGCCCGACGCCGTCTCGATGCGTGCACTCATCTGCCGCAGCGGCGTCGCGACGCGCTCCATCGGGCGCTTCATCAACGACGCGTCGCCGATGAGCTCGCTGTCGAACGGCTGTCCGGCCAACAGCCCGGTCATCAGGCGCATGGCAGTGCCGGAGTTGCCCATGTCGAGCGCCTGCCCCGCTCCCTTCAGGCCCATGCGTCCGACGCCGCGCACGCGAATCTCGCGCGCGGTGCTCTGCTCGATGTGCACGCCGAGGGCGCGCATCGCGCGCATCGTCGCGAGACAGTCCTCGCTCTCGAGAAAGCCGCGGACTTGGGTGATGCCCTCGGCGATGCCGCCGAGCATGAGCGCGCGATGCGAGATCGATTTGTCGCCGGGCACGCGGAGGGTGCCGGAAACTTGTGAGGTCGGCTCGACGAGATAGTGAGTCATGACAAAGGTGACACAAGTGACATAGGTGACACAGGTGACATAGGTACGACCTCTCTTGCCTGTGTCACCTGTGTCACCTACGTCACCTGTGTCACTTCTCCAGCGCCTGCTTCAGCGCCGCCAGCATACGCTCATTCTGCTCGCGGGTTCCGATCGTGATCCGCAGGTGATCCGGCAGCTGATAGTTGCCGACCGGCCGCACGATCACGCCCTGGCGCAGCATCGCTTCGTACACGGCGGGCGCGGGCCGGCCGCAATCGATCAGGACGAAATTACCGACTGAAGGCACGTGCCGGATGCCGAGCGCGTCGAAGCCGGCACGCAGCTGCGCCATGCCGGCGCGATTGGTCTGCATCGAGCGCTGCAAATGCTCCGTGTCTTCGAGTGCAGCCAGAGCCGCAGCCAGCGCGATGGAGTTGACGTTGAACGGCTGGCGCACGCGATTGAGGATGTCCGCGACCGCAGGATGCGACAGCGCGTACCCGACGCGCAGGCCCGCGAGGCCGTACGCCTTGGAGAACGTGCGCGTGACGACGAGATTCGGGAACTCGCGCAGCCAGCGGCTGGCGTCCGGAAACGCCGGCTCGCTCGCGTACTCGATGTACGCCTCGTCGACGACCACCAGCGTCTGCTCCGGCACCGACGCGATGAACCGCCGCAGCTCGCTGGCCGCGACCCAAGTGCCCGTCGGATTGTTCGGATTCGCCACGAACACCAGCCGGGTGCGCTCGTTGATGAGTCCCGCCATCGCATGCAGGTCGTGGCCGAACGGCATCGCATGACCTGGCGGATTGGCGGGCGCTACGCGCGCGGTTGCGCCCGTCGCCTGTACAGCGATCGGATACACAGCAAACGTGTACTGCGAATAGACAGCTTCACTCTGCGGCGACAGGAATGCCTCGGCGAGCAGCACCAGCACGTCGTTCGAGCCGTTGCCGAGCGTGATGCACGCGGTCTCGCACCCGAGCTTGCGCGCCAGCGCCTGCTTCAGCTTGAAACCGCTGCCGTCCGGATACAGGCCGATCTGGCGCGACGCCTGCGCGATCGCTTCCAGCGCGCGCGGACCCGGGCCCAGCGGATTCTCGTTGGATGCGAGCTTGATGCTGTTGCCGATGCCGTACTCGCGCTCCAGCTCCTCGATGGGCTTGCCGGGAATATAGGGGGCGAGCGTGCGGACGCCGGCCGGCGCCAGCTTGGCGGGATCGATGGTCATGGCAGTGAGCTCCTACATCACCGCGCAAGGATACGACCCCAGCACCCTGAAGAGCGATGTCTGCTTCTTCAGCTCGTCCAGCGCGGTGCTCAAGGGGTGCTCGTCGGCGTGGCCGACCACGTCGATGAAGAACACGTAGTCCCACTTGCCGCGGCGCGAGGGTCGCGACTCGATGCGCGTCATGCTGATGCCGTGCTCCGCCAGCGGCGCGAGCAGCCGGTGCAGTGCGCCGGGCTGTTGCGTGTTGCCCGCCGATACCAGCAGCGTCGTCTTGTCGTTGCCGCTCGCGCTGAACAGCTTGCGGCCGATCACCAGGAAGCGCGTGGTGTTGTCCGCGGCATCCTCGATCTCCGGAACGATGACGTTCAGTCCATAGACATCTGCCGCGGCCTGGCCGGCGATCGCGGCTGTGCCGTCCTCGTCGCGGGCGCGACGTGCGCCTTCAGCGTTGCTGCTCACGGCAATGCGCTCGGCGTTCGGCAGGTACTCGTCCAGCCACTGCCGGCATTGCGCCAGCGATTGCTGATGCGAGCAGACGCGCACGATCTTCTCCAGTCCGTGCATGCGGCCCATCAGGTGCTGATGAATGCGCAGCTCCACTTCGCCGCAGATCTTCAACGGCGAGACCAGGAACATGTCCAGCGTGTTGTTGACGGTGCCCTCGGTGGAGTTCTCGATCGGCACGATGCCGAAATCGGCGTGGCCGGCCTGCACTTCCTCGAACACTTCGCCGATCGCCGCCAGCGGCAGCGCCCGCACCGAATGGCCGAAATGCTTCAGCACCGCCTGCTGCGAGAACGTGCCCTCCGGCCCGAGGAACGCGACCTTGAGCGGCTCCTGCTGCGCCAGGCACGCGGACATGATCTCGCGGAACAGACGCGCGATCTCTTCGTTGCGCAGCGGGCCCTTGTTGCGCGCCAGCGCCTGGCGCAGCACCTGCGCTTCGCGCTCCGGCTTGTAGAAGTCTGCGGTGCTCAGCCCGGCGGAGCGCTTCGACGTGCCGACTTCCTGAGCGATGCGCGCGCGCTCGTTGAGCAGGTCGTGAATGCGGCGGTCGATGTCGTCGATGCGCTCGCGGATCGCGCCGAGACTCGCCGCGGCAACGTCCGGCGTCTGCTGTGGGTCAGGCTTCAGCCTGACTCTCCTGACCTTGGCCTGCTTCTTCATGCCGCAGTGACGACCCGCACGGCGAGCACGCCTTCGATCTCCTGCAGCTTGCCGACGACCTCGGCGGGAATGCTGCCGTCGACGTCGATCAGCGTGTACGCGAGCTCGCCGCGCGACTTGTTGAGCAGGTCGGCGATGTTGAGGTTGGCGGTGGCGAGCGCGGTCGAGATCTGGCCGACCATGTTCGGCACGTTTTCGTTGGCGATCGACAGGCGCGTGGCGCTGGTGGTGCGCGGCAGGACCGCCTCGGGGAAGTTCACCGAGTTGCGGATGTTCCCCTGCTCCAGGAAATCGCGCAGCGTGTCGGCGACCATGATGGCGCAGTTCTCTTCCGCTTCGCCGGTCGAAGCGCCGAGGTGCGGCAGCGCCACGACCTTGGGGTGATCCTTGAGCTGCGCGGTCGGAAAGTCGCAGACGTACGCGCTGAGCTTGCCGCTGCCGAGCGCTTCGAGCGCGGCCGCTTCATCGACGATGCCGTTGCGCGCGAAGTTCATCACGACGCTGCCGTTGCGCATCAGACGCAGCCGCGGCGCATTGACGAGCTTGCGCGTGCCTTCGAGCAACGGCACGTGCACCGTGATCATGTCGGAGCGCGCGAACAGATCGTCGAGCGACAACGCCTGCTCGACACCCGACGACAACTGCCATGCGCGCTGCACCGTGATCTGCGGATCGAAGCCGAGCACGCGCATGCCGAGCAGGTGCGCCGCATTCGCGACTTCGACGCCGATCGCGCCGAGGCCGATCACGCCGAGCGTGCGGCCCGGCAGCTCGTAGCCGACGAACTTCTTCTTGCCCTTCTCGACTTCCTCGTCGAGCTGCTCGTCGGTGCCTTGCAGCCCGCGCACATAGTTCCACGCCGGGCAGATGTTGCGGGCCGCGAGGAACATGCCGGCGATCACCAGCTCCTTCACCGCGTTGGCGTTCGCGCCCGGCGCGTTGAACACGGGAATGCCGCGCTTCGAGAGCTGCGCGACCGGGATGTTGTTGGTCCCGGCGCCGGCACGCGCCACCGCCTTGACGCTGGCCGGCACCTGCATGCCGTGCATGTCCGCCGAGCGCAGCAGGATCGCGTCGGGATGACCGATCTCGGAGGCGACCTCGTAACGCTCGCGCGGCAGGCGCTCCAGCCCGCGCACCGAGATGTTGTTGAGAGTGAGGATCTTGAAGGACATCAGCCGTGCTTCCGCGCGAATTCCTGCATGAAACCGACCAGCGCGTCGACGCCCGCCATCGGCATCGCGTTGTACAGGCTCGCGCGCATGCCGCCGACCGAGCGATGCCCTTCCAGCGTGACCAGGCCGGCCTGCTTCGCCTCGGCGGTGAAAGTCTTGTCGAGCTCGGGGTTGGCAAGCGTGAACGGCACGTTCATCCACGAGCGTGCGTCCTTCGCGACGGGGTTGCGATAGAACGACGACCCGTCGATCGCGGCGTACAGCTTCGCAGCCTTGGCGCGGTTGCGCTCGCCCATCGCGGCAAGGCCGCCCTGGCGCTTCAGCCACTGGAACACCAGACCCGCCATGTACCAGGCGAACGTCGGCGGCGTGTTGAGCATCGAGCCTTCCTTCGCCATCGCTGCGAAATCCATGAACGCCGGCGTCGCGGGCCGCGCGCGGCCGAGCAGGTCTTCGCGCACGATCACCAGCGTGAGCCCGGCCGGGCCGATGTTCTTCTGCGCGCCGGCGTAGATCAGGCCGAACTTCGCGACGTCGATCGGCCGCGACAGGATCGTCGAGGACATGTCCGCGACCAGCGGCACGCTGCCGACATCCGGAACGAAGTGATACTCGACGCCGCCGATCGTCTCGTTCGGCGTGTAATGCAGGTAGGCCGCATCAGGCGTGCGCTTCCAGCCGCTGACGGGCGGAATCGACACGTAAGGCTCGCCCGCGTCGGCGGCGACGTTGACGCGCGCGTAGTGCTTCGCCTCACCGATCGCCTTCTTCGACCACGAGCCGGTGTTGACGTAATCGACCGCGCTTTCCGGCGTCGTCAGATTCAGCGGAATCGCCGCGAACTGCCCGGTAGCGCCGCCCTGCAGGAACAAAACTTTGTAGTTCTTCGGCACGGCCAGCAGCTCGCGCAGGTCCGCCTCGGCGGCTTCGGCGATCGAGACGAACGCCTTGCCGCGGTGACTCATCTCCATCACCGACATGCCGGTGCCGCGCCAGTCGAGCAGCTCCTCGCGGGCCTGTTCGAGAACTTCCTGCGGCAGGACCGCAGGACCGGGACTGAAATTGAAGACGCGCATGTGACAGTGAGCAGCGGTTAGTGCGGAGGGGCAGCTTGTATACCAAGCTCCATCGCGGAACGGAATGAGCTTGGAGGAATAAAGAGATTCGCGGCGGAGTCAGGCTGAAGCCTGACCCACAGAAGAGGTCGAATTACTCCGCTGGAGGCTCGCCGCCCTCTTCGCCTTCGGCGGCATCCGCGACGATGCGCTCCAGGCCGACCAGGCGGTCGCCCTCGTCAAGCCGGATCAAGCGCACGCCCTGCGTGTTGCGGCCCTGGATCGAGATCTCGCCGGCCGGCGTGCGCACCAGCGTGCCGCTCGAGCTGATCAGCATGATCTCATCGTCCGGCTTGACCAGCAGCGCGCCGACCATCTGGCCGTTGCGCTCGCTGATCTGCAGCGCGATCACGCCCTGGCCGCCGCGGCCGTGGATCGGGAAATCCTCGACCAGCGTGCGCTTGCCGTAGCCGTTCTGCGAAGCCGTCAGCACCATGCCCTGCTCGTCGACGATCATCAGCGAGATGACTTCCTCGCTCACCGGCAGGCGGATGCCGCGCACGCCGGCCGCGGTGCGGCCCATCGGCCGCACGTCGTTCTCGTCGAAGCGGATCGCCTTGCCGCCGCTCGAGCACAGGATGATCTGGCGGTGGCCGTCGGTGATGTCGACGCCGACCAGGCGGTCGTCGCCGTCCAGCTCGATGGCGATGATGCCGGCCTGGCGCGGCCGCGAGAACGCCTCGAGCGAGGTCTTCTTGATCGTGCCCTGCGCGGTGGCCATGAACACGAACTTGTTCTCTTCGAACTCGTGGATCGGCAGCACCGCAGTGATGCGCTCGTTCTCCTGCAACGGCAGCAGGTTGACGATCGGCTTGCCGCGCGAGCCGCGGCTCGCCTGCGGCAGCTGGTAGACCTTCAGCCAGTACATCTTGCCGACGCTGGAGAAGCACAGCAGCGTGTCGTGCGTATTGGCGACGAACAGCTTGTCGACGAAATCCTCTTCCTTCATCGCGGTCGCGGCCTTGCCGCGGCCGCCGCGCCGCTGCGCCTGGTACGCGGTCACCGGCTGCGCCTTCGCATAACCGCCGTGCGACAGCGTCACCACGACGTCCTGCTGCTCGATGAGGTCTTCGATCGTCAGGTCGGAATGGTCCTGGATGATCTCGGTGCGGCGCTTGTCGGCATACTTGGCGTGGATCTCCTCGAGCTCGGCGCGGATGACCGCGAGCAGGCGCTCCGGCCGCGCGAGGATGTCGCTGAGGTCCGCGATCTGCACCAGCAGCTGCTGGAACTCGTCGACGATCTTGTCCTGCTCGAGCGCCGTCAGCCGGTTCAGGCGCAGGTCGAGAATGGCCTGAGCCTGCGCATCGGACAGCCGATAGCCTTCGGGCTTGAGGCCGAACTCCTCGCCGAGGTCGTCAGGGCGCGTCACGACTTCGCCGGCGCGCGCCAGCATCTGCGGCACGGCGCCCGAGGTCCACGCGCGCCCCATCAGTGCGATCTTGGCTTCCGCCGGCGACGGCGACGCCTTGATGACCGCGATGACGTCGTCGATGTTCGCGAGCGCGATCGCCTGGCCTTCGAGGATGTGGGCACGCTCGCGCGCCTTGCGCAGGTCGTAGACCGTGCGCCGCGTGACGACCTCGCGGCGATGGCGCACGAACGCTTCGAGCATCTCCTTGAGGTTGAACAGCTTCGGCTGGCCGTCCTGCAGCGCCACCATGTTGATGCCGAACACCGACTCCATCGGCGTGTGCTTGAACAGGTTGTTCAGCACGATGTCCGCGACCTCGCCGCGCTTGAGCTCGACGACGATGCGCATGCCGTCCTTGTCCGACTCGTCGCGCAGACCGTCGCTGGCGATACCGTCGATGATCTTCTCGCGCACCAGCTCGGCGATGCGCTCGAGCAGCCGCGCCTTGTTCACCTGGTACGGCAGCTCGGTGATGATGATCGCCTGCCGGCCCTTGTCGTCTTCTTCGATCGTCGTGCGCGCACGCACGTACAGCTTGCCGCGGCCGGTGACGTAGGCCTGCGCAATTTCGTGCGAGCCGTTGATGATGCCCGCGGTCGGAAAATCCGGACCCGGGATGAGCTGCATGATGCTGGCCAGCGGAATGTTCGGATCGTCGATCAGCGCGATGCACGCCGTGACCACTTCGCCGAGATTGTGCGGCGGAATGTTGGTGGCCATGCCGACCGCGATGCCGGCAGCGCCGTTCACCAGCAGGTTCGGCACGCGCGTCGGCAGGACGACCGGCTCCTTCTCCTTGCCGTCGTAGTTGTCGACGAAATCGACCGTCTCCTTGTCGATGTCCGCGAGCAGGTCCGAGGACAGCGCCGTCATGCGGCACTCGGTGTAGCGCTGCGCCGCCGGCGGGTCGCCGTCGACGGAGCCGAAATTGCCCTGCCCGTCCACCAGCAGGTAGCGCATGGAGAACGGCTGCGCCAGGCGCACCATCGCGTCGTAGATCGCCGCGTCGCCGTGCGGATGGTATTTGCCCATCACGTCGCCGACGACGCGCGCGCACTTCACGTACGGCCGCGAGTAGACGTTGTTGCTCTCCTGCATGCCGAACAGGATGCGGCGATGGACCGGCTTCAGGCCGTCGCGGACGTCGGGCAGCGCGCGCCCGACGATGACGCTCATTGCATAGTCGAGATACGACTGGCGCATCTCGTCTTCGAGATTGACGTGGAGGATTTCGCGCGCGATTTCGGCCATGCAGAGCGTCGGGTCCGGGCAAATTTAAGTGGCGAATCTTAGCACAGCGGGCCACTGCGCCGAACCCTTTCGGGCCGCTGCGCGCAGGCTCTCGGGCTATACTTCGGCACCCGCCCGCAGCACGTTTTCCACGCGCTCTTCATGGAACAGATCGACACGCTGATCACCGCCCGCTGGATCGTTCCGATCGAGCCCGCCGGCCGTGTGCTCGAGGAGCACGCGCTGGCCGTCCGCCGCGGACTGATCGTTGCCGTCGCACCGGTGCACGAAGCGCGGGCACGTTTTGCCGCCGCGGAAACCATCGAGCGGCCGGCGCACGTGCTGCTGCCGGGCTTCGTCAACACGCACACGCGGGCGGCCATGGCGCTGCTGCGCGGCGCGGCGGAAAGCTCTTCCTACGACTACTGGTTGAATCGCCAGGTCAGGCCGCTGGAGCAGCGCTGGATGGACGCGGGGTACGTCCGCGACGGCACCGAGCTGGCGATCGCCGACATGCTCACGAGCGGCACGACCTGCTTCGCCGACATGCACCTGTTTCCGGAAGTCGTGGCGCAGGCAGCCTCGGCGGCGAAGATCCGCGCGTGCGTCGGCCTGCCGGTCGCGGACGCACCGGGTCCCTGGGCCGGCTCGGCCAACGAATGCCTCGCGCAGGGCATCGCCGTGCACGATGAGTATCGGGACGATCCGCTGATCACGACTGCGCTGGCGCCGGACGTCGATTCGAGCGCCGACGAAACGCTGATGCGCGTGCGCCGCGCCGCCGATGAGCTGGAGCTGCCGGTCACCCTGCGGCTGGCCGAGGCCGGCTCGCTCGGCAGCCTCGACCGCGGCCAGCTGTTCGGCCGGCTCGATCAGCTGGGGCTGATGTCGCCGCTCCTGACGGCGGTGCACGTGCCGGAGCTCGAAGAGCCCGAGGCCGCGCGGCTCGGCCAGGTCGGCGCCAGCGTCGTGCACTGTTCCAGGTCGGGCATGAAGCTCGGCTTGAGCGAATGCTCCGTAGCGACGTTGAAGGCGCACAACGTCAACGTCGCTCTCGGAACCGATGCAGCTGCGTGCAGCAACGACCTGAGCATGCTCGCCGAAGTGCGCAGTGCCGCCCTCGCCGCGCGCGGCTCGTCGCCGACGCTTTCACCGATCCAGGCGCACGAGTGGCTGCATGCCGCCACGCTGGCCGGTGCGCGGGCGCTCGGTCTCGCCGAGGTCACCGGCTCGCTGGCCGTCGGAAAATGGGCCGACCTGTGCTGCATCGACCTGGCGCGCGCCCACACCCAGCCGGTCTACGATCCGCTCGCGCAGATCCTGTTCTCGGCTTCGCGCGACCAGGTCAGCGACGTCTGGGTCGCGGGGCGGCGCCTGGTGCAGGATGGCCGCTTGACGCACCTGGACCTTGAAGACGTGCTGCGCCGGGCGCAGTACTGGCAAACGCGCATTCAGGACAGCCTGCACTCATGACGACTTCAACGGAGAGTCGGGCTGAAGCCCGACCCGCAGCGAACCACGACCCGCAGGAGATCGCACGCTTCGACGCAATCGCGCAGCGCTGGTGGGATCCGCACGGCGAGTTTCGCCCGCTGCACGCGCTGAATCCGGTGCGTCTCGACTACGTCGACCATCGAGCCGGTCTCGCCGGCAAGCGCGTGCTCGACGTCGGCTGCGGCGGCGGATTGCTGAGCGAGGCAATGGCCCGGCGTGGCGCGCAGGTCACTGGAATCGACCTCGGACCGCAGACGATCGAAGTCGCCGAGCTGCACGCGCTCGAAAGCAAGGTGGCAGTGCACTACGCACGCGAGTCGGCGGAAACGCACGCCGTCCGGAACGCGGGTGGCTATGACGTGGTCGTGTGCATGGAGATGCTGGAGCACGTGCCGGAGCCGGACAGCGTGCTGCGCGCCCTGCGCGCGCTGGTGAAGCCCGGCGGACACGTGTTCGTGTCGACGCTCAACCGCAATCTGAAGTCGTACCTGCTGGCGATCGTCGGCGCCGAATACGTCATGAATCTGCTCACACGCGGCACTCACACCTACGAGCGATTCATCAAGCCATCCGAGCTCGCTCGCTGGGCGCGCGCTGCGCAGCTGAGCGTCGAGGACATCGCCGGGCTCGCCTACGATCCGTTCCAGAACGTCGCGCGGCAATCGCGCGACGTCGACGTGAACTACATGATGCATCTGCGGCGCCTGGATGATGGCGGAGACGGCCAGTGAGCATTGCCGTCGCCCTGGCCGCCATCGTCGGGCTCGTCATCGGCGCCCTCATCGGCATCCTGGCAGCGACCTGGCGCGGCCGGCGCAAGCGCGAATCGCTGCATCTCGAGCTCGCGGTGGTGCGCGCGCAGGTCAAGACGGACGAGCAGATCGATCGTGAGCGCCAGGCGGCGCTGGATCAGACCATCGAGCGGCTGCGCTCCTCGTTCGACGCCGTGGCAGGCTCGTCGCTGCGCTCGAACAGCGAAGTCTTCCTGAAGCTGGCGCGCGAGCACCTGGGGCAGCACAACCAGAACGCCGCGAGCGTGCTGATGCAGCGGGAGAAGGCGATCGAGGCGCTGGTCGCGCCGATCCGCGACGCGCTCAACAAGACCGAGCAGCAGATGCAGCGCATCGAAAAGGAGCGCGCGGAAACCTTCGGCGCACTCAAGGGCTCGATCGAAGCAGTCGTGCTCGGACAGCAGGCGCTGCAGAAAGAGACGCGCTCGCTGGTCAACGCACTGCGACGACCGGAAGTGCGCGGCCAATGGGGCGAGCTCACGCTGCGCCGGCTCGCGGAGCTGGCCGGCATGGTCGAGCACTGCGACTTCGCGGAGCAGGTGCACGTGCGCACCGAGGAAGGCAACCTGCGACCGGACATGGTCGTGCACATGCCGGAAGGCCGCGACCTGGTCGTCGACGTGAAGACGCCGCTCGATGCATACCTCGAAGCGGTCGACGCCACCAGCGACGAGGCTCGTGCCACGGCGCTGCGGCGCCACGCGCAGGCCGTCGCGGAGCGCGTGCGGCAGCTCAGCGCGAAGAGCTACTGGAACCAGTTCGAGAAGAGCCCGGACTTCGTGATCCTGTTCATCCCGGGCGACCAGTTCCTGTCGGCGGCGCTCGCCGAGCAGCCCTCGCTGATCGAGGATGCGATCCGCCAGAACGTGATCCTCACAACCCCTTCGAGCTTCGTCGCGATCCTCAAGACGGTCGCATACGGCTGGCGGCAAACGGTGCTGGCGCAGAACGCCGAGACGATCCGCACGCTCGCCGAAGAGCTGTACAAGCGTCTCGGCGTGTTCACCGGTCATCTCACCCGGCTCGGCCGCAACCTTGCGACCAGCGTCGAGACCTTCAACAGCGCGGTCGGCTCGCTCGAGCGGCAAGTGCTGCCTGGCGCGCGCAAGTTCACCGAGCTCGGCGTGCGGCCCGACCGCGAGATCGAAGCGCTCGACCCGGTCGACAAGCTGACGCGCGAGCCGCAGTGGAGCGAGGACTACGATTTGTTCGCCGGCTTGCCGGAGCCGGCACCTGAGCAGCCGCCCCGTGGCGAGCCTTGACGACTCGCTGGTGAACCGCGCCGCGCCGCCGGGCTCGATGCGCTATTTCTCGCTGCTGTACGCGCCCGAGGACCGGCGTGACGAGCTGTGCGCGCTGTACGTCATCGACTCGGAAATACGCGAGTCGGCGCACAGCGCCAGTCACGATGTCGCCCATACGCGCCTGCAATGGTGGCGCGGGGAAGTCGACCGTCTCGTCAACGGCAATCCGCAACACCCTGCGACCCGCCTGCTGCACGATGCCCGGAGAGTCGAGCCCGCGTCCTACTCGAAGCTGCACGAGCTGCTCGCCGCCGCCGACATGGACCTCGCACGAATGACTTACTCGAACATGCGCGAGTTGCGCGCCTACTGCTCGCGCAGCGGCGGCGCGATCGCGGAGCTGATGGCGGCGCAGCTGCTCGCGCCACAAGCGCTGGACGAAACGAGTCGTGCAACGGCGAATCGCCTCGGCATCGGTGTGCGCCAGAGCGAGATGCTGCGCGACCTGCGGCAGGATGCGCACGATGGCCGCGTCTATCTGCCGCAGGATCGCCTCGGCGCGCACACCGTGACGCTCGAAGATCTGCGCGGTCGCGAAGTCGCACCGCAGCTCAAGGTAGCGTTGCGCGAGCTCCGCGACGCTGCACGGGACGAGCTGCAGTCGGCACTCGATTCCACGCCCGCGAAGCTGCGCGCGCTGGCAGTGCTCGCGGCTCTCCACCGCCGCCTGCTCGATCGGATAGCTGCTCGCAACTTCGACGTGGCAGCTTCCCGCATCGAGCTCGGACCGATCGAGAAGCCGTGGATCGCCTGGCGCGCAGCGAGACACCTTGCGTAGCGCCTGCGCCGCGTACAATGCAGCCACCATGATCGATCCACGCACATACCAGCCGGCGCCCGCTGCGCTCGCCGAACGAGTCGTGCTCATCACCGGCGCTAGCGACGGCGTCGGCAAGGCGGTTGCGCTGGCAGCTGCCGCGCACGGCGCGCGAGTCATCCTGCACGGTCGCAATGTGCGCAAGCTCGAGGCCGTCTACGACGCCATCGTCGCGGCGAAACAGCCGCGGCCGTCGATCGTGCAGCTGGATTTCGAGAAGGCCGGCCCGGACGAGTACGAGAAGCTGGCCGCAGCGCTGGAGCAGGAATTCGGCCGGCTCGACGCCCTGCTGCACAACGCAGCGATGCTCGGCGAGCGCGCGCCGATCGAGCACCACGACGTGCCGAAATGGATGCGCACGCTCCACGTCAACGTCACCGCGCCTTTCATCCTCACGCGCTATTGCATGCCGCTGCTGCGGCGCTCGGCGGACCCGTCGATCCTGTTCACGTCGAGCGGCATCGTGCCGCGTCCGCGCGCGTACTGGGGCGCTTACCTGGTCTCGAAGTGGGCGAGCGACGGGCTGATGCACATGCTGGCGGACGAGCTGGAGAAGCAGCCGGCGATGCGCGTGAACAGCATCAACCCGGGGCCGGTGCGCACCAACCTGCGGCTGCAGGCGTATCCGGCGGAAGATCCGGCGCTGCGAGTCGAGCCGGGCGCGATCGTCGGTCCCTACCTGTTCCTGCTCGGGTCCGACAGCCGCGGCGTCACCGGCGGGACCTTCGACTGCCAGTAGCCGGACGGCGCCGGGGCTTGCCGCTTTGGCGCTGCGGCGTGCTGACCTCCGGCACAGCGAGGTCGGCCAACGCGTAGAGCGCGGCGACGCGTTCCGCCGGCAATGCACGATAGCGGCCGCGCGCCAGCTCGCGCGGCAATTCGATGTCGGCGAACTGCACCTGGATCACGCGACTCACCTTGAGACCGCGACTCTCGAACAACGCGCGCACCGCGGCGCGTCGATGCGCGCGACGCGATTCCACCCGGAACCAGCGGTTCGTGCCCTCGCCGCCCGCGGGCTCGATGCTCTCGAACTCGATCGTGTCCTCGTCGTACCTCACCACTTTCGGGAGCGTCGCCGCATCGAAGTCGGGCGTCGGCACGAGCACGCGGGCAACGTAAGCGGCAGGGATCGTTTCGGCGCGACGCCGCAGCGCATCGGCGAGGCGGCCGTCGCTGGTCAGCAGCATCAGGCCGCTGTCTCCAGCCTGCATCGTGTTCACCACGAGCCAGCGCGCGCCGCGGATCGCCGGCAGCGACTCCATTACGGTCTTGTCTGCCGCGGCGTCCTCGCCCGCAGCGGTCACGGGCTGACCTTGCGCCTTGTTGTAGATGAGAACGCTGGGTGCGGCGGTGGCTTTGAGGCGGCCGGTGACGTCGCGTCCGTCGACTGCGACGCGGTCGCCGGGTGAGTAGCGATCGCCGGGTTGCGCGGGGCGGCCGTTGAGGACGACGCGCCCTTCGAGGATCCACTTCTCGATCTCGCGCCGCGAGCCGAAGCCGTGCTCGGCGAGGAGCTTGTGGAGACGTGCGGACATGCTGTCGGGCTGAAGCCCGACCTACAGGGGCGGGTCGCCGAGCGTGCGCGGTTCGTCGTCTTCGGGTGATGCGACAAGCGATGGCGACGCAGCGTCGTCGCCCTCATCCGCCGGCGCAGCGTCCACGGGCACGTCCGACTCTTCGACAGCCGCCTCGGAGGATGCTTCGATTTCTTCGCCCGCGAGCGCGTCGGCCGGTGCTTCGCCGCCCGGCAGCTCGAGCTGCACGCCGATCGTCTCGACGTCGCGCAGCTCCGCCAGCGTCGGCAGCTGGTCGAGGCTGCGCAGGCCGAAGTAGTCGAGGAACTCGCGCGTGGTGCCGAGCAGCTCCGGGTGACCCGGCACTTCGCGGTGGCCGACGACGCGGATCCAGTTGCGCTCCTGCAGCGTGCGCATGATCGTCGAGCTGATCGACACGCCGCGGATCTCCTCGATCTCGCTGCGCGTGATCGGCTGCCGGTACGCGATGAGAGCCAGCGTCTCCAGCAGCGCGCGCGAATAGCGCGACGGACGTTCCTGCCACAGCCGCGACACGACGTCCGCGCAGCGCTGACGCACCTGCACGCGCCAGCCGCTCGCGACCTCGATCAGCTCGATGCCGCGCGACTCGTACTCGGCGGCGAGCAGGTCGAGCGCGGCGCGCAGCAGTTCCTTCGTCGGCCGCTCGCGCTCGTCGAACAGCTCGAGCAGCTGCTCAGTCGTGACAGGCCGGCCCGCGGCCAGCAGCGTCGCCTCGATCAGATGCTTGAGTTCGTGCTCGTTCATGTCCCTGCTTCCGGCTCCGGATTATCTTGCGGATCGACCGTGCCCGTCATGGTGTCTTCGATCGTCGACACGGCGGCGACCGTCTCCTCTTCCGCCGGCTCGTCCTCGTCGGGCTGGGCCGGCTGCGCCAGCGCCGCCGCGTTCTCCGCGTCGGCGTCGACCGCTTCGTGCGCCTGCCCGCCCTCCACCAGCTTGAGATGGCGCGCCGAGCCGGTGCGCACGTGAATCTGCCCGTACGCCTCGCTCTGCACGATCTCGATCAGGCCCTCGCGCATCAGCTCCAGGATCGCCACGAACGTCACGGTGACGCCCATGCGGCCCTCTTCCGGCCGGAACAGCTGCGTGAAATTCATGAACGCCGCATCGCGCAGCCCGCTCAGGATGTCCGACATGCGCTGACGCACGGACAGCCGCTCGCGGTTGACGTGATGGTGCGCAAACATCTCGGCGCGCGCCAGCACGTCCTTGAACGCCAGCAGCATCTCGTGCAGCGTCACCTGCGGCAGCGCCTTCACGACCTTGCGCTCCACCAGCTCCGCGGATGCCGGCAGCGTGTCGCGCTCCATGCGCGTGAGCTGGTCGATGTCCTCGGCCGCCTTCTTGAAACGCTCGTACTCCTGCAGGCGCCGCACCAGCTCGGCGCGCGGATCGTCCTCGTCCTGGCCGTCCACGCCGGCGGGGCGCGGCAGCAGCATGCGCGACTTGATCTCGGCCAGCATTGCGGCCATCAGCAGGTATTCGCCGGCGAGCTCCAGCTGCAGGTCGGCCATCACCTCGATGTACTGCATGTACTGCCGCGTGATCTCGGCGATCGGGATGTCGAGGATGTCGAGGTTCTGCTTGCGGATCAGGTACAGCAGCAGGTCGAGCGGACCTTCGAACGCTTCGAGGAACACCTGCAGCGCATCCGGCGGGATGTACAGGTCGCGGGGCAGCTCGGTGACCGGCTCGCCTTCGACCACGGCGAACGGCATCTCCGCCTGCAGCGGCGGCGGCTCGGCGGCGAGCGCCTCCGCTTCCAGCTGCGAGCCGGTGTCTTCGACGAGCTTGAGATCGGGTTTGGCCATCAGCGGTAGTTCATCCCCATCGCCTGGTGCACCTCTTCGAGCGTCTGGCGCGCGACGTCGCGAGCCTTCTCGTTGCCTTCCGCGATGATGCCGCGCACGAGGTCGCGATTCTCCTCGTACTCCTGCGCGCGCGCCCGGATCGCGGTGATCTCCGCGACGATGACGTCGGAGACGCGCTTCTTGCAGTCGAGGCAGCCGATGCCCGCCGTGCGGCAGCCCTGTTGCACCCAGGCCTGAGTCTCCGCGTCCGAGTAGATCTTGTGAAGATCCCACACCGGACACTTGTCGGGATTGCCGACGTCGGTGCGCCGCACGCGCGCCGGATCGGTCTGCATGGTCTTGAGCTTCTTCGCGACCGAGTCGGGATCCTCGCGCAGGCCGATGGCGTTGCCGTAGGACTTCGACATCTTGCGGCCGTCCAGGCCGGGCACTTTCGGGGTCGCGGTCAACAGCACGTCCGGCTCGACCAGGATGCTGCGACCGGTGCCTTCCAGATAACCGAGCAGGCGCTCGCGATCCGCCAGCGTCAGGCGCGCATTGCCTTCGAGCATCGCGCGCGCCGTGGCAATGGCCTCCTGGTTGCCTTCCTCCTGATATTGTCGGCGCAACTCCTTGTAGCGCGTGCCGTTGCGGCTGCCCAGGCTCTTGATCGCCTTCTCGACTTTCGCCTCGAACTCCGGCTCGCGGCCGTAGACGTGGTTGAAGCGGCGCGCGACTTCGCGCGTGATCTCGACGTGCGCGACCTGGTCCTCGCCGACCGGAACGTACGCAGCCTTGTAGAGCAGGATGTCCGCGCCCTGCAGCAGCGGGTAGCCGAGGAAGCCGTACGTCGCGAGATCCCTGTCCTTCAGCTGCTCCTGCTGATCCTTGTACGTCGGCACGCGCTCCAGCCAGCCGAGCGGCGTGATCATCGACAGCAGCAGGTGCAGCTCGGAGTGCTCCGGCACGCGCGACTGGATGAACATCGTCGACGCCGCCGGGTTCAGGCCGGCCGCCAGCCAGTCGATGACGACCTCCCAGACGTTGTCCTCGAGCTCGCGCGTGTCCTCGTAGCCGGTCGTCAGCGCGTGGATGTCCGCGATGAAGAAATAGCACTCGTACTGGTACTGCAGCTCCGTCCAGTTCTTGAGCGCGCCGTGATAGTTGCCGAGATGCAGCGCGCCCGTCGGGCGCATGCCGGACAGGACGCGTCGGTTGGTTGCAGTGTTCGCGCTCAATTCAGAATTTTCAGAGTATTAGCGGTGTTTGTTGAACGAGCACGACAGGCGCGTGCCGTGGCGGCGGAATTATACGCAGCTTGACAAGGCGATGTCGGCGTCAGGCTGAAGCCTGACCCACAGTCACTTTCCAGTGTGCCTCAGACTTCAGCCTGACATTGCTTCCCAGTGTGGGTCAGGCTTCAGCCTGACATTCTTCACTCGAAGGCGCTGACGTCACCTTTCCCTCGGCGCGCGACGACCGGCGCCGGACCTTCCAGGTCGATGACGCTGGTCGGCTCCAGGCCGCAATTGCCGCCGTCGATGACCGCGTCGACGGCGTGATACAGCCGCTCCTGGATCTCGCGCGGATCCGTCATCGGCAGCTCCTCGCCGGGCAGCAGGAGCGTCGAGCTCATGATGGGCTCGTCGAGCTCCAGCAGGATCGCGCGCGGCACCGGATGATCCGGCACACGGATGCCGATCGTGCGGCGGCGCGGATTCTGCAATCGCTTGGGCGTCTGGCGCGTCGCCGCCAGGATGAACGTGTAGGGGCCGGGCGTGAACGCCTTCAGCGTGCGGTACTGCTGGTTGTTCACACGCGCGTAGCGCGCGATCTCCGACAGGTCGCGGCACACCAGCGTGAAGTGATGATGCTTGTCGGTCTGGCGGATGCGCGAGATGCGCTCCATCGCGTCCTTGTCGCCGATGTGACAGCCGAGCGCGTAGCACGAGTCCGTCGGGTACACGACGATGCCGCCCTCGCGGATCAACGCGACCGCCTGCCGGATCAGGCGCGGCTGCGGGTCCTTCGGATGGATCTCGAAATAGCGGCTGGGCATGCGGCAAGAACGCGATTGGCGTGGTCAGCGACGGCCTACTCGCCGTTTTTGTGTCGATCGCCGACGGCTGTACGCGGTCTAGTATGATACCCGGCCTCGTTGACCGCCCCGCCGCCCCATGCAGCCCGTTCTCGACCTCCTCCCCGTCATCCTGTTCTTCGTAACCTACCGGTTCACGGATATTTTCGTCGCCACCGGCGTGCTGATCGTGGCGGTGGTGATCCTCATCGCCGTGCAATGGATCCAGCATCGCAAGGTGAGCCCGGTAGCCTTGATCTCCGCCGCGCTGGTGCTGGTCTTCGGCGGCCTGACGCTGCTGATCCACGACAAGGCGTTCATCCAGTGGAAGGTCACGGTGCTCAACTGGCTGCTGGCCGCCGGCCTGCTGGCGAGTCACTACATCGGCGAGCAGCCGCTGACGCAGCGCCTGCTCGGCCAGCATCTGGCGGCCGAGCGCACGACCTGGGTGAAGCTCAGCCACGCCTGGATCCTGTTCCTGGTGGCGCTTGGCGCTCTGAACCTGTACGTCGCCTACAACTATCCGGAAAGCACCTGGGTCACGTTCAAGCTCGTCTCGATCGGCATCCAGTTCGTGTACATGTTCGCGACCGTGTTCTGGCTGGCGTCCAAAGCACAGCAGACGGAAAGCCAGTGAGCGCCGTGCCGCCCGCCGCCGGCCCGGCCCGCCTGGAGCGGATCCGCGCCCAGCTCGCTCGGACCCTGCCGGACGCAGCGGTCGAGCTGATCGACGACAGCCACCGCCATGCAGGCCACGCCGGCGCTCGCGACGGCCGCGGCCATTTCCGCGCGCGCATCGTCGCCGGCGCCTTCGCCGGGCTGCGGCCCTTGCAGCGCCACCAGCTCGTGTATCGTGCGCTTGGCGAGCTGATGCGGACCGATATCCATGCCCTGAGCATTACCGCCCTGACACCCGAAGAAGCCGCCGATCCGAACGGCTGACCGGAACCGACGCCCCTGGCGCGACTCGAACTCCTACTTTCAACACTGAGATCCCTCATGAGCCACCGCTTCTCCCACCGAATGGCCGCGCTTGCCCTGCTCGCGCCCCTCGCCCTGCTTGCCGCGTGCAACAAGGCCGCCGCGCCGGCGCCGGCTGCAACCGGCGAGAGCGTCGCCACGGTCAACGGCAAGGCGCTGTCCAAAGCGCAGTTCGACCTGTACGTCGACAACATGAGCCGCCAGGCGCGCCGCACGCTCACCGACGCGGAGAAAGCACAGCTGCTCGACCAGTACATCGGCATGCAGCTGGTCGCAGAAGAAGCCGACAAGGCCGGCCTCGCCAAGGACCAGAAGGTGCTCGACCAGCTGGAGCTGGCCCGCGCCCAGGTGCTCGCGGATGCGGGGATGAAGAAATATCTCGACTCGCACCCCGTGCAGGACACCGAGCTGCGGCCGGAGTACGACGCACAGGTTGCGGCCCTGCCGCGCGAATATCACGCGCGTCACATCCTGGTCGATGACGAGGCGGCCGCCGAAGCGATCACCAAGGAGCTCAAGGGCGGCGCCGACTTCGCCAAGCTCGCGGCCAAGCGCTCCAAGGACTCCTCCAGCAAGAGCGGCGGCGACCTCGGCTGGTTCACGCTCGACAGCATGGTGAAGCCGTTCGCGGATGCGGTCCGCAACATGTCGCCCGGCCAGCTCACCGAGCGGCCGGTGCAGAGCCAGTTCGGCTGGCACGTGATCAAGCTCGAAGAGTCGCGCGCCACCAGCGCGCCGCCGTTCGACGAGGTGAAGGACCGCGTCAAGGTCTTCGTCCAGACCAAGAAGGTGCAGTCGCACCTGGAAGAGCTGCGCAAGGCAGCCAAGGTGGAGAAGACCGCCGCTGCGCCGAAGGCGGAAGCGGCTGCTGCCGACGCGGGTAGCGCGGAAGCGCCGGCGGTGCCGAAGCAGGAGTGAAGAGTCAGGCTAGAGCCTGAGCCACAGCAGAGAGTGGCGGTTGTGGGTCAGGCTTCAGCCTGACTCCAGCAGCGCCAGCAACGCCTTCTCGTCCAGCACCTCCACGCCGAGCTCCTGCGCCTTGGCGAGCTTCGAGCCCGCCTCGGCGCCGGCGACGACGTAGGACGTCTTCTTCGAGACGCTGCCAGCGACCTTGCCGCCGAGCGCGACGATGCGATCGGTCGCTTCGTCGCGGCTCATGCTGTCCAGGCTCCCGGTGAGCACGAACGTCTTGCCGGTGAGCGGACCTTCCGCCGCGGCGGCCTTGCGCTGTTGATCCTTCCACGCGATGCCGACAGCGCGCAGCGCAGTGATGACCTCGCGGTTGTGCGGCTGCTGGAAGAACGTGTGCACGTGCGCCGCGACCACGGGGCCGATGTCGGGCACTTCCTGGATCGCCTCTTCGCTCGCGTCCTGGAGCGGCTCGAGCGCGCCGAAGTGATTCGCCAGCGCTGCGGCCGTCGCTTCGCCGACGTCGCGGATACCCAGCCCATACAGAAAGCGCGCCAGCGTGGTCTGCTTGCTGCGCTCCAGCGCCTCCACCAGGTTGGCCGCCGACTTCTCCCCCATGCGCTCCAGGCCGGCATAATCGTCCGCGCTGAGCCGATACAGGTCGGCAGGACTACGGACCTTCTCGCCTTCGACCAGCTGGTCGATGATCTTGCTGCCGAGCCCGTCGATGTCGAGCGCGCGCCGGCTGGCAAAGTGCCGCAGCGCCTCTTTGCGCTGGGCGGCGCAGAACAAGCCGCCGGTGCAGCGCGCCACTGCCTCGCCTTCCTCGCGCTCGACGTCGGAGTTGCAGACCGGGCACTTCCCCGGCAGCTCGACCTCCAGCGCGTCCTGCGGCCGTCGCTCCAGGATCACCTTCACGACTTCGGGAATCACGTCGCCGGCGCGGCGGATCACGACTGTGTCGCCGATGCGCACGTCCTTGCGACGCACTTCGTCCATGTTGTGCAGCGTCGCATTGCTCACGGTCACGCCGCCGACGAACACCGGCTCCAGCCGCGCGACCGGCGTGAGCGCGCCGGTTCGTCCGACCTGAAACTCCACGCCCTTCACGACCGTGTTCTCTTCGTGTGCCGGGAATTTGTGCGCGATCGCCCAGCGCGGCGCCCGCGCCACGAATCCCAGCTCGCGCTGCTGCACGAAGCGATTGACCTTGTAAACGACGCCGTCGATCTCGTACGGCAGGCCGGCGCGCTTCGCGCCGACGTCGTGGTAGTACTGGAGGCACCCTGCCGCGCCCTGCACGATCTGCAGCAGCGGAGAAACCTTCAACCCCCACTCGCGCAGCTGCTGCAGGGCTTCGCTATGCCGCGCCGGCAGCTTCCAGCCGTCGGTTTCGCCGACGCCGTAGAAGAAGACGTCGAACGGCTTGCCCGCGGCGAGGCGCGGATCCAGCTGGCGGATGCTGCCGGCGGCTGCGTTGCGCGGATTCACGAAAGTGCGCTCGCCGCGCTGCAGCGCGCGCTCGTTCATCGCCTTGAAGCCGGCGATCAGCATGAACACTTCGCCGCGCACTTCCAGCAGCTTGGGCGGCGAGCCGCGCAGCGTCGTCGGCACAGCCTTGATCGTGCGCACGTTGTGCGTGACGTCCTCGCCGCGCAATCCGTCGCCGCGCGTGGCTGCCTGCACCAGGCGACCCGACTCGTAACGAAAGCTGATCGCGAGACCGTCGAGCTTCGGCTCCGCGGAATACTCGACCTGCTCGACGTCCTCCAACCGCTCGCGCACGCGCCGATCGAAGGCGACGACATCCTCGTCGGCGAACGCGTTGTCGAGCGACAGCATCGGCCGCGTGTGCACGACTTCCTGCAGCTCGCCGACGGGCGTCGCGCCGACGCGCTGCGTCGGGGAATCGGGCGTGACCAGGTCGGGATGCTGCTGCTCGAGCGCCTTCAGCTCCTGCATCAGCCGGTCGTACTCGGCGTCCGAGACTTCCGGGTCGTCGAGCACGTGATAGCGATAATTGTGGTGCTCGATCTGCCGGCGCAGCTCACGCACTCGTGCCGCGGCGCTCTGAGCTGCGCTTCTGGCCATGGTCCCGATCGCTTCAGAGGTGGGCGGACTGCGCGCCGCGGCCGGCGGGCGGACGCTCGAACTCGCGCACTTCCTGGCGCATGCGCTCGATCCGATGCACGGTGAGCGGCACGCCGCGCTCGTCCTGCAACGTGCCGCCGAGATTCGCCTGCAGACGGCGCGCGCAGGCGATCAACTCGTTCAACGCATGCATGCCCGGCACCGGCGCCGGCAGCTGCGAGAACATCGTGATGCCGGGATAGAGCGTCTCGCCCATCTTCTCCAGGTCGAACGTGCCGGGCTCGACCATGCTGGCGACGCTGAAGATGATGCCGCCGTCGCTGTGCAGGCGGTGGAAGATATTGTACTTGCCGTGCTCCAGCGACTCGGCCTGCAAGGCTTCCAGCAGCTTCACCCCTTCGACCCGCTGCGGTGCAGCCGCCAGCCGCACGGAAAGAATCTTGCGGCGCTCGACGCGGCGCGGCTGCGGCGCTTCGCTCGAGGACAACGTCGGTGCAGCGCTGCTGCTGCCCGCAGGATGCACGGGCAGCTCTTCAGTCGGCGCATCGGCGAAAGTCGGCTCGACCCGGCCGCGCCACGAATCCTGCGAAGCCGGCGGCGCGTACTCGTCGGGCGGCGGCTCGAGCTCTGCAACAGGCTCGGGCTCCTCAGGCTCGGGCGTGTCCGCAACGTGACGAGTCAGCGTCGTCTCGGCGCCGTGCACCGTGGGCTCGGGCCGCACGCGCAGCAGCGCATCGTCGCTGGCGACCGCACTCTTGCCGCGCCGGCCCCACAAGTAGATCGCTGCGAGCAGGACGATCCCGAAACCGATCAGAATCCAGCGCAGCTCGCTCATTCCAGATTCTTCTGTTATTGCGCGGCGGCCATCCGCACGGCTTCGTCGACGTCCACCGCCACCAGGCGCGACACGCCCGGCTCGTTCATGGTCACGCCGATCAGCTGCGAGGCCAGCTCCATCGTGGTCTTGTTGTGCGTGATGAAAATGAACTGCACCCGGCTCGACATGTCCTTGACGGTGTCGCAGAAGCGGCCGACGTTGTTGTCGTCGAGCGGCGCGTCGACCTCGTCGAGCAGGCAGAACGGCGCAGGATTCAGCTCGAAGATCGAGAACACCAGCGCCACCGCGGTCAGCGCCTTCTCGCCGCCCGACAGCTGGTTGATCGTGCTGTTCCGCTTGCCCGGCGGCCGCGCCATGATCGACACGCCCGCGTTGAGGATGTCCTCGCCGGTCAGCTCGAGATACGCATGACCGCCGCCGAACAGGCGCGGGAAGCGCTCCTTGAGACCGGCGTTGATGCGATCGAACGTGTCCTGGAAGCGCGCGCGCGTCTCGCGATCGATCTTGCGGATCGCGGCTTCGAGCGTCTCGAGCGCGTCGGTGAGGTCTTTGAACTGGCGGTCGAGGTACTCCTTGCGCTCGGACTGCTCCTTGAACTCGTCGATCGCCGCGAGGTTCACCTGGCCGAGGCGCTCGATCTTGCCGGCGACCTCCGCGAGATTCGTCTCCCAGGTTGCAACGTCCGCTTCCGGCGCCAGCTGCTGGTACACGGCTGCGAGCTCGAGCTGCGTCGCCTTGAACTGCTCCAGCAGCGTCTCCCGCCGGACCTTCAGCTCCTGCGCGGCCATGCGCACGTCTTCGAGACCTGCGCGTGCGACATCGACCGCCGCCTCCGCATCCACGCGACGCTGATCGAGCGTGCGCATGCGGCTTTCGGCACCTTCGACGGCGGTACGCGCAGCAGCGAGCTCCTGCTCGACCTGCACGCGCTTCTGCAGAGCCTCTTCCAGCGTCGCCGCGAGCACCTGCAGCGGCGCCTCGCCTTCGGCCAGCTGACGCGTCAACTCGTCGCGCCGCTGAGTGAGCTGCTCCAGCTGATGCCGCAGGCGTTCGAGGCCGGCGGAAATCGACTGCAGCGCCGAGCGCTTCGACTCGACCTTGATGGCGACTTCCTGGGCGGCATCACGGTCGGTCTGCGCCTGTGAGCGCTTGAACGACAGATTCTGGCGCAGCTCCTCGCGCTCCCGCTCGAGGTCGGTGCGCGCCGTCTCGAACTTCGCCATCTCCTCGATGCCTTCTTCGAGACGCGCGCGCGCTTCGGCGAGCGTGCCGGCGCGGCTCGCGTGATCGCGCTCCAGCTCTGCTGTCTCGGCGGCGATGCGCGTCATGCGCTCTGCGGTCTGCTCCGACTTCGTGCGCAACGCACCCATCTGCGCGTTGGAGTCGCCGGCAACCCGATGCAGACGATTCACCTCTGCCTGCACTACGTCGCGGCGCTGCTCGTGCTCAGCGAGCCTGGCGCGCGAATCGGCCAGCTCGGCCTGAGCGGCATTGCGCTGTTGCTCGGCTTCGGTAACGACCTCACGCAGCGAGCGCATCTCCTTCTCGCGCTCGATGACACCCGCGTGCACGTCTTTGTCGCGGCTGACGCGCAGCCATTCGCGACCGATCCACACGCCGTCGCGCGTGATCACCGACTCGCCGCTCAGCAGCGTGCGTCGCTTCTCCAGCGCTTCGGAGAGCGAATCGACTGCGATGATGCCTGTCAGCAACGCAGAGATTGCTGCGGGACCCTGCACGCGCGCCAGCAACCGTCCGCTGTCGACCATCTGCGCGCTGACGCCGCCCGATGAGAAGAAGGACACAGCGCCGACCTGCAGCGATTCCAGCCGATTGGCAATCGTGTCGATCGTGTCGACGGAAACTGCTTCCAGGTACGAGCCAAGTACTGTCTCGACCGCACGCTCCCAGCCCGGCTCCACGACGAGCTGCTGAGCCAGGCGCGGACGATCGGCGAGCGAATTCGAGCTGAGCCACTCGGTGACTTTGCCTTGCGCGAGACCCAGCGCTGCCTGCTGCAAGGCGTGCAGCGACATCAGACGCCCTTGCGCGTCCTGCAGCTGCTGACGGCTGCGATCATCCGCCGCGACGAGCTCTCGCTCACGTTCGCGCAGACGCTGAACTTCTTCGGCAGCCTCGCGCAGCTGATTCGCAGCCTGCTCCGACTGCACGCGGATCTCTTCCTGCTCCGCCTGTACTGTCGCGATGCGCGCATCGACTTCTGCGGTGGTCAGCTGCGACAGCTCGGCCTGCAAGCGCTCGCGCTGAGTGACCAGGCGCGCGAGCTGATGCTCGATCTGCTCGATACGAGCACGCTCGACCTGCGTCTTCTCGCTGGCGGCGCGCGAATCACGGTTGAATTCTTCCCAGCGCTCCTGCCACTCCTGCATCGATTCTTCGGCCTGCGCCAGTGCAGCCGCCGACGCGCGCTCGCTGTCGCGCGCCGCGCCGAGACCGGGCTCGAGCTGCTCCAGCTCGTTGCGCAGGACGTCGACCTGCGATTGATCGCGCGTCAGGTGCAGGTTCGCCTCGGTGGCGCCCTGCTCCGCCTGCTCCAGGTCCTGGCGCTGGCGCTGGCGCAGCTCGCGGGCGTGCTGAATGGACTGCTCGGTACGCGAGATCTCCGCGCCGATCTGGTAGTAGCGGCCCTGCACGGCGTTCAGCGCTTCGGACTTCTCGGTGAAGTCCTCGCGCGCCGACTCGATCGAGGCTTCGATCGAGCGCAGCTCGGCAATCAGCGCCTGCATCGCCGTGTCGCGCTCGCGCAGGATGCCTTCCTTCGATTGCGAGTCCTGCTCGATCACGCGCAGGCGCAGCGCCAGCAGCTCGGCGGTCAGCTTGCGCTCTTCCTGTTTCAGCACCTGGTAGCGTCGCGCAGTGGCCGCCTGCCGCTGCAGACGGTTCAACTGCTTCTCGACTTCCTCGCGCACGTCCGCGAGCCGCTCCAGATTCTCCTTGGTGTGCGCGATGCGATTCTCGGTCTCGCGCCGGCGCTCCTTGTACTTGGAGATGCCGGCCGCTTCCTCGATGAAGCCGCGCAGCTCCTCGGGTCGCGCTTCGATGACGCGCGAGATCATGCCTTGCTCGATGATCGCGTAGCTGCGCGAGCCGAGGCCCGTGCCGAGGAACAGCTGTGTGATGTCCTTGCGGCGGCAACGCGCGCCGTTGAGGAAGTACGCCGATTGCCCGTCGCGCGAGACGACGCGCTTCAGCGATACCTCGGCGTAGCCGGCGTACTGGCCGGCAAGCTGGCCGTCGGCATTGTCGAACACCAGCTCGACCGAGGCGGTGCCGACCGGCTTGCGCGAGCTGGAGCCGTTGAACACGACGTCCGCCATCGAATCGCCGCGCAGGTGCTTGGCGGAGATCTCGCCCATCACCCAGCGCACGGCATCGATGATGTTGGACTTGCCGCAGCCGTTCGGGCCGACGACTCCGATGAGGTTGCTGGGGAAGTTGACGGCCGTCGGATCGACGAAGGACTTGAAACCGGCCAGCTTGATCTTATTGAGTCGCATCGCGCGTGAGAGAGCCCCTGTTCGGGTCGGCAATCTGGTGTCGGAAGAATGGGTCGTTTGCCGCGCGGTAGTGTATGTGAAACCTGCGGGCGTGTGGACGCAACTGTAGAGCCGCGAGAGATCCTGTACCGGCCAAGCGCCGTCTGTATAATCGCGCCCCTCTTTTGATATCAACCGTCCGCAACAGCCCGCTTTGGACTGACGCCGGGAGGCTCCGCAAGATGGCCGCCAAGAAACCTGCGAAGGCGACGAAGGCCAAGAAGACCATTGCCAAGAAAGCTGATTCTGCTAAGAAAGCAGCGGCGGCGAAAAAGCCCGCGGCCGTGGTGAAAGCCAAGCCCGCCCCGAGCGCCCGTCCCTCAGCGAAGCCCGCGACGAAGCCCGCGGCCAAGCCCGTGCCCGCTGTCGAGCCGAAGCCGGCCAAGGCGCCGCCCGCAGCGGCACCTGCGCCAGCCAGGCCGGCGCGCGCGGCGGCCGCGATTCCTGCCAAGCCCACGATTCCAGCGAAGCCCGTGACACCCCTGAACATCAACGACCTCGACGCGGCGGGCGGGAACGACGCCGACGAGGGCGACAGCCCCGACGTCACCAACACCAACCTGCTCGCCGGCCCGCGCAACGTTAAGCCGTACATCCCACGGCGCGGCGAGCAGTACATGAACAAGGAGCAGCTGGAGCACTTCCGGCTGATCCTCAACACCTGGAAGCGCGACCTCATGAACGAGGTCGACCGCACCGTGCTGCACATGAAGGACGAGGCGGCGAACTTTCCCGACCCGAACGACCGCGCGACGCAGGAGTCGGAGTTCAGCCTCGAGCTGCGCACGCGCGATCGCGAGCGCAAGTTGATCCGCAAGATCGACGAAGCGATCAAGCGCATCGAGGACGGCACCTACGGCTACTGCGTCGAGACCGGCGAAGAGATCGGCATCAAGCGGCTCGAAGCGCGCCCGGTCGCCACGCTGTGCGTCGAGGCGCAGGAGCGCCGCGAGCGTCGGGAAAAGCAGTACGGTGACCGGGACGACCGGTATAGATGAGCAGCGACTGGTAACAGTCGCTGGTGACTAGTCGCGAGTCACTGCTGCCTTACCGCGGTCGCTTCGCACCGTCGCCGACCGGTCCTCTGCACTTCGGCTCGCTCGTCGCGGCAGCCGCCAGCTATCTCGATGCGCGCCACGCCGGCGGCGAATGGCTGTTGCGAATCGAAGATCTCGATCCACCCCGCGAAGTCCCCGGCAGCGCCGAACAGATCGTCGCGGCGCTTGCCGCGCTCGGCTTCGAGTGGAATGAGTCCATAGTCAAACAAAGCGAGCGTCACGCGGCCTACCAGGTCGCGCTCGATCGACTGCTCGACTCCGGCCGCGCCTTTCCCTGTTCCTGCAGCCGGTCCGAGCTGCAAGCTGCGCAGCCGCCCGGCCGCGATCCGTCCGACGAGCTGTACTACCCCGGTTGGTGTCGCAACGGTGTGCTCGCGCCGGAGCGTCCGCTGGCGATGCGCTTCAGGGTCGAAGCGGACACGATTGAGTTCACCGACCAGCTGCAAGGCCTGCAGAGCACGGATCTGCTGCATCAGACCGGCGACTTCGTCATCCGCCGCCGCGACGGCCTGTTCGCTTATCAGCTGGCGGTCGTAGTCGACGACGCTGCCCAGAGCGTCACGCACGTCGTGCGCGGCGCCGACCTCCTCGGCAGCACCGCGCGACAGATTGCCCTGCAAGCCGCGCTCGGTCTGACCACGCCGAAGTACGCACATGTGCCGCTAGCCATCGATGCCAATGGGGTCAAACTCTCCAAATCGGCGGGCGCTGCAGCAGTCGATCTGCGCCAGCCGGCGCAGGAACTGTGGCGCACGCTGGAGTTTCTGCGACAGGGACCGCCGCCGGCGCTGCGTCGAGGCCCGGCGGCTGCATTGTGGGAATGGGCGATAGAACACTGGCAGACGCAGTCGCTCAGCGGAATGCGCCAGGCCACGGTTGCAGCCCCCTGACAAGGCCGGCAACCGCCGCAACTTGGGCACGATGCGAGGATGGAGTTAGTATGAACGCCATAGAGACACGACCGGTTCAAGGCTCAGAGCTGCCTCGCGCAGCGACGGTGGGAGCGTCTATGAGCGAGCCCAAAACTGAATCGAGAGTGATCAAGAAGTATCCCAACCGGCGCCTGTACGACACGGTCGAGAGTCGCTACATCACGCTCGCCGACATCCGCCGCCTGGTCATGGAGCGGGTCGATTTCCTGGTGGTCGACAAGAAGACCCAGGAAGACATCACCCGCTCGATCCTGCTGCAGGTCATCGCCGAGCAGGAGCACGCCGGCGAGCCGCTGATGAGCCAGGATTTCCTGTCACAGGTGATCCGCTCGTACGGCGGCGCGATGCAGAGCGTGGTCGGCAGCTACCTGGAGCAGAGCCTGAAGCTCCTGTCGACCGAGCAACAGCAGATCCGCGAGCGCCTGCGCAGCACGATGGGCAGCGAAGGCTACGACGCCATCAGCTCGCTCACGCAGAAGAACATCGAGCGCTGGCGCTCGGTGCAGGACGACATCTTCAAGGCGATGTGCGGCGGCGCGAAGCGGGAAGAAGGCGCCGGGGACGAGCGCAGGACCTGATGAGTCAGGCTGAAGCCTGACCCAGCAGGGTCGCTTGGGGTGTGGGTCAGGCTTCAGCCTGACTCGAGTTCTACGCTGCGTCGACGTTGCGCATGCTCAATCGCACGCGGCCCTGGCGGTCGACTTCCAGCACCTTGACGCGCACCACGTCGCCTTCCTTGAGCTTGTCGCTGACGCGCTCGACGCGCTCGTCGGAAATCTGCGAGATGTGCACCAGGCCGTCCTTGCCCGGCAGGATCGTGACGAACGCGCCGAAGTCCATCAGGCGCGCGACCTTGCCCTCGTAGATGCGGCCGACTTCGACCTCGGCCGTGATCAGCTCGATGCGCCGCTGCGCTTCGCGGCCGGACGTGCCGTCCACCGAGGCGATCTTCACCGTGCCGTCGTTCTCGATGTCGATCGAGGTGCCGGTCTCTTCGGTGATGGCACGAATGACTGCGCCGCCCTTGCCGATGACCTCGCGGATCTTCTCCGGGTCGATCTTGATCGTGATGATCGAAGGCGCCCACTCGCTCATCTTGGCACGCGGCTCGGCCAGCACCTTGTCCATCTCGCCGAGGATGTGCAGGCGGCCGGCCTTCGCCTGGTCGAGCGCGACCTGCATGATCTCGCGCGTGATGCTGTCGATCTTCAGGTCCATCTGCAGCGCGGTGACGCCGCTGCGCGTGCCTGCCACTTTGAAATCCATGTCGCCGAGATGATCCTCGTCGCCGAGGATGTCGGTGAGCACCTGGAAGCGGTCGCCCTCCTTCACCAGGCCCATGGCGACGCCGGCCACGGCGCCCTTGATCGGCACGCCCGCATCCATCAGCGACAGGCTGGTGCCGCACACGCTCGCCATCGAGCTCGAGCCGTTCGACTCGAGAATTTCCGAGACGACGCGGATGACGTACGGGAAGGTCGTCATGTCCGGCATCACCGCGGAGATACCGCGGCGCGCGAGGTTGCCGTGGCCGATCTCGCGGCGCTTCGGCGAGCCCATCATGCCGGTCTCGCCGACGCTGAACGGCGGGAAGTTGTAGTGGAGCATGAACGGCTCTTTGCGCTCGCCGCTCAGCGCATCGATGATCTGCGCGTCGCGACCGGTGCCCAGCGTGGTCACGACCAGCGCCTGCGTTTCGCCACGCGTGAACAGCGCGGAGCCGTGCGTGCGCGGCAGAGCGCCCGTGCGGATCGAGATCGGACGAACGGTCTTCGTGTCGCGGCCGTCGATACGCGGCTCGCCGGCGAGGATGCGCCGGCGCACGATGCGATATTCCAGATTCGCGAACTCACGCGCGACGTCGTCGGACGTGTAAGCGGGAGCGTCGCCGCTGGCCAGCGCCTGCACGGCGCCTTCCTTGATCTTCTGAATGCGGTCGCGGCGGGACAGCTTCTCGGTAACCTTGTACGCGTCGGACAGCGCAGCTTCGGAGTGCGCGGCAAGCGCAGCTTCCAGCTGGCTGTTCGCTGCCGCCGGTTGCCACTGCCAGTCCGCTTTGCCGGCTTCCGACTTGAGCTGCAGGATCGCCTGGATCGCAGCCTGCATCTGCTGGTGACCGAAGGTCACCGCGCCGAGCATCACCTCTTCGGTCAGGCTGTCCGCTTCGGATTCGACCATCAGCACGCCGTCGCGTGTGCCGGCCACGACCAGCTCCAGCTTCGAGTCTTTCAGCTGCGTGGCCGTGGGATTGAGAATGTACTGGCCGTCCTTGTAGCCGACCTTCGCCGCGCCGATCGGGCCGCGGAACGGCACGCCCGCCAGCACCAGCGCCGCCGAGGCGCCGAGCATCGCCGGGATGTCGGAATCGACGTCGGGGTTCAGCGAGACGACGGTGGCGACGACCTGCACTTCGTTGAAGAAGCCTTCCGGGAACAGCGGCCGGATCGGCCGGTCGATCAGCCGCGAGGTCAGCGTCTCTTTCTCGGACGGACGGCCTTCGCGCTTGAAGAAACCGCCGGGGATGCGGCCCGCGGCGTAGGTCTTCTCGACGTAGTTGACGGTCAGCGGGAAGAAATCCTTCTTGGGATCGGCTTCCTTGCGAGCGACGGCCGTGACCAGCACGACGGTGTCGCCCATCGTGACGACGACGGAGCCGTCGGCCTGGCGGGCGAGCTCGCCGGTCTCGATGGTGACTGAGTGCTGGCCGTAGGGGAACGTTACTTTCTTGATTGAGCTCACGATGCGTACCTGTCCGGCTGCGCGCCGAAGCGCTGCGGGCGACTCACCGGACGGAAGGTGGAGGGAGGAGGCTTGCGACCCGGATCGATCAGCGGCGCAGACCCAGGCGCGCGACCACGTCCTGGTAGCGCTCCGGTGCGGTGCTCTTGAGATAGTCGAGGAGCTTGCGGCGCTGGTTGACCATCTTCAGCAGCCCGCGGCGCGAAGCGTGGTCGCGCTTGTGAGCGGTGAAGTGCTCGCCGAGCTCGTTGATGCGCGCCGACAGCAGTGCGATCTGCACTTCCGGCGAGCCCGTGTCGTTGGGGTTGCGACGATACTGCTGGACGATTCCGCCCTTCTGGTCGGTCGACAATGACATGCCCTATCCTCTGAGATTCACCGCGCAGTTGCGCGCGGCGGGCACATTCGTGCCCGAGTGATGTATGCCCTTTTGAGAGCCGCGCATTGTACTCGGGCGGCCGATAATCTCAAGCAAAACCACGGAATTAGCCGCCGACGTCGACGAACAGCCGGACCGGCCGGACGCGCCCGTCCGCCGATCCCTGCACGATCCCGAGGAATCGACCCTGCCGGTCATAGGCCCGCAGCTCGCCGGGCACGACCGGCGGCACGGCCGACACGGTCCTCCCCTGCAGCAGCGCCTGTACTGCCGAAGCCTCGAGCTCGACGCGTGACAGCTCGGGAAATGCCACGTCGGGCTGCAGCAGCAGGGCGTCCCGCGCGGGTACCGCAAGGTCGGCCAGCTGCTCGACCGTGTACATCGGGAGGTGTCCGAACGGTTCCACCGACAGCCGCCGCAGGCCGCTGACGTAGCCGACCGTGCCCAACCGTTGCGCGACATCCGCCGCCAGGGTCCGGATGTACGTGCCCTTGGAGCACTCGACGTCGAACTCGAGCTGGTCGCCTTCGAGCCGGACCCGGGCCAGGCGGCCGATCACGATCCGCCGGGGCGCGCGCTCGACGGACTCGCCGCGGCGCGCGAGCTCGTACAGCCGCTTGCCCTCGAATTTCAGTGCCGAGTGCATCGGCGGCACCTGCTCCTGCTCGCCGACGAACGTCGCCAGGGTGGCATCGACCGTGCGCTCGTCGAGCGGCGGCACCGCGACGCGCTCGATGACTCGAGTCTCACCATCCCCCGACTCGGTGCGCGCCCCGAGCTGGACGAGCACGCGATACGTCTTGTTCGAGCCGAGCAGGCGGCCGCACACCTTGGTGGCCTGCCCGAAGCACACCGGCAACAGGCCCGATGCGAGCGGATCGAGACTCCCCGCATGACCGGCCTTGGCCGCTGCAAACAATGCGCGCACTTCCTGCAGCGCTGCGTTGGAAGAGACGCCGAGTGCCTTGTCGAGCAGCAGGATGCCGGAGATGGCGCGGTAGAACCGGGGAGGCTTGGACACGATGGCCGGAGTCGGGCTGAAGCCCGACCTACTGCTGGT
>DATEJG010000057.1:0-81732 GCA_035278165.1 Steroidobacteraceae bacterium | reverse complement strand
ACCATCTTGGGGGCCTCGCGCGTGCGCGCTGTTGACATGCCGCGCGGCGGCGCCGCGCGCGTCGCGCTGCAAACGATTGCGCGACCGCCGTACCTTACAACCCCGCCGGGGCCACTGGCAAGCGCGCCGCCGCGTTGACAGCGCGTGGCGCGCACTGCTGTAATTCCCGTTGTGCAATCGTTTGCAAATACCGCCCAGGCGAGCGCCGCGCGCCGCGACCTCGAGCCAGCCAGATGCGTGCGCTGGGCACACGTCGTGCAGCTGCGCAGCGCTGCGCATGCCGAGCTGCTGCGCTTCCTCGGCGCACGCTTGCCGGGCGGCGACGCCGACGACGTCGCGCAGGAGTGCTACCTGCGCCTGCAACGCTGCGAGAACCTGCTGGCGCTGCGCGATCCGAAGGCGTTTCTGTTCCGGGTCGCCGGCAACCTGCTGACCGATCGCGCCCGGCAGCGCGCGCGCCGGCAGCGCGACCTGCAGCGGCTCGGCGCAGTCGTGCACTTCGAGGACGCAGCGGATGTCGCGGCCGGCGATACTGCCCTGGATGACGTGCTCGTTGCCGAGGAAGCGCTACACCTGATCGCGGCGGCGCTGGAACGCCTGCCGGCGAAATGCCGCCGGGCGCTCGTCATGCAGCGCCTGGAAGGCCTCAGTCACGAAGAGATTGCGATGACGCTGTGCGTCTCGAAGAGCATGGTCGAGAAGTACATCGCGCGCGCAGTCGGCGTGCTGCGCGCGGTTCTGCCTTAGTTGCCGGAGAGCTGCGCTGTTCAGCGCTGCGCCGTGTTGTGCAGGTGCTTGTCGAAGAACGTCATCCAGTCGTCGAACGATTTCTTCTGCATCTGGTCCGGCGCGTACGAGCCGTCTTCCTTGCGATACAGCAGCCCGTAGCCGTGCGTATCGTGATCGGCTGAAACCCACGTCTGGTCCTTCACGCCGGCCTCGGTCATCCAGTCGTAGAGCGTGCGGAACACGCCTTGCAGATGATCGCGATCGCGGCCGAGGTGCAGGAACGGCGTCTTCATGCGGCGGATGCGCTCCATCGCCGTCTGCTTGTTCGCGATCTTCTTCACCAGATCCGGGTCCTGCAGCTGCATCACGCCGTCCTTGCGCGGCGCCTTGCTGGTATCCACCGCCAGGAACTCGTACGAAGCGCCCTCGATCAGCACGCCGCCGCCCCAGGTGACCTGCGAAGCCGCCTTCGCCTGCAGCTCGCCCGAGTGCGATACGCCGATCGTGCCGACGTCCTGCTTGCGCACGAACGGCAGGTTCTGCAGGTGCTCGATCAGCGCGATGTAGTCGTCGGAGTCGAGCGTGGCGGTGGACTTGAGCACGCGCGCGCCGCCGCTGATCGTGTCCTCCATGTTCTTGGAGCGGTCGGCGGCGTTGTACGCCTCCGGGATCTCGTTGCGATAGTTGGCGTACGCCACCACGTACCCGCGCTTCAGCATCTCGTCCATCATCGGCTCGAGGCGGTACAGCGCCGACTCGATCTTGCTGAAGCCGCCGACGCCGTTGCCGGAGCCGACCAGCACCGCGGGGAAGGGACCCTTGCCGGCGGGCTTGCGCACGCCGACCGGCACGTAGATCTCGTCACGCGTCTCGACCAGGTGCAGCTCGTACGGCGTGCCGGAGGTCGGAATCTTGCGCGCCACGCTCAGGTACGGACGATCCTTCTGGCTCCTCAGCTCCGCAGTGTGCGACTGCGGGCGGCAGCTGCCGGTGGACACTTCGAACGTTTCGCCCTCGTGACACTGCGGCCGCGAGGTCTTCTGCGCCGGCGTGTTGTCGGCGGCGAGGGCGGTGCCCGCGCACGCAAGCGTCAGCAGTGCAAGAGACGTGATTATCCGAGCCATGCGAGATCCCCCGGAAGATTCGTAATTGATTGGCGCCGCCCGCGCGGTGGCGCGGGCAGCGGCCGGTATGCACCGGGGAGGCAGACTACACCGGCATTTCAGCCGTTGCAATCGTTTGCACGGAGCGGCGGCGCCGCAGCAGGCGGTCGAGCGTCAGGTACACGACCGGCGTCGTGAACAGCGTCAGCAGCTGGCTCAGCACCAGGCCGCCGACGATCGCGACGCCGAGCGGCTGGCGCAGCTCCGAGCCGGCGCCCAGGCCCAGGGTCAGCGGCATCGCGCCGAACAGCGCCGCCAGCGTCGTCATCAGGATCGGGCGGAAGCGCGTCAGGCAGGCTTCGTGGATCGCCGCCTCGGGCGTCATGCCGCGCTCGCGCTGCGCCTGCAGGGCGAAGTCGATCATCAGGATGCCGTTCTTCTTCACGATGCCGATCAGCAGGATCACGCCGATCAGCGCCATGATCGAGAAGTCGTGACCGCTCAGCCACAGCAGCAGGATCGCGCCGGTCGCCGCCGAGGGCAGCGTCGAAAGGATCGTCAGCGGATGCACGAAGCTTTCGTACAGCACGCCGAGAATGATGTAGACGGCGAGCAATGCGGCGAGGATCAGCAGCGGCTGCGATGCAAGCGAATCTTCAAAGGCGCGCGCGGCGCCCTGGAACGTGCCGACGACCGAGACCGGCATCCCCATCTCGGCACGCAGCGCATTCAGAGTGCTCACTGCGTCGCCGAGCGCGACACCTGGCGCGAGGTTGAACGAGATGTTCGCTGCAGGCTGCATGCTGTCGTGCGCGATGGACAACAGCCCCGTCTCGGGCGGCTCGACCGTCGCGACCGCGGAGAGCGGCACCAGCTCGCCGGTGGCGGGCGAGCGCAGCCGGAAGTACGCAAGGCTCGCGGCGTTGCCGCGCTGCGCGGTGCTCAACTCGAGAATGATCTTGTACTGATTCGTTTCGGTCTGGAACTCGTTGATCTGCCGCTGACCGAAAGCGTCGTAGAGCGCATTGTCGATATCGGTCGCGGTCAGGCCGAAGCGCGCAGCGGCCGAGCGGTCGATCGTGACGCGCGTGACGCTCGCGCCGAGCACCAGGTCGTTGGACACGTCCGTGTACTTCGGCGAGTCCTTGAGCCGATCCGTCAGCTGCTGCGTCCACTTGTTGAGCTGGTCGCTGTCCTGCGTGCGCAGCACGTATAGATACTGCGCGCGCGGCGTGCCGGTAGTCAGGTTGATGTCCTGCTGCGCGCGCAGCACGACCTGGAAATCGGGAATCTGCGCCAGCTTGGGGCGCAGCCGGTCGATCACTGCGCTCGCGTCCGCGTCGCGGTCGCCCCGCTCCTTCAGGATGACCCAGATGCGGCCGCTCGAGTTCAGCTGGTTGCTGCCGGTGGGGCCGACCACGTGCCCGAAGCGGGCCACGGCCGGATCGGCACGCACGATGCGCTCCATCTCGGCGTGCTTTTGCTTCATCTCGTCGAACGAGATGTCCGGGCGCGCCTGCGACGAGCCCGACAGGAAACCGATGTCCTGCAACGGGAAGAAGCCTTTCGGGATCAGCACGAAGCCGACGACGGCGACGAGCACGGTCGTGCCGAACACGGCGAGCGTCGCGCGCTGATGCGCCAACGCCCAGGTGAGCACGCGGTCGTAATAACGCAGCAGCGAAAGCCGTGCCTGCGACGAATGGCCGGCAGATTTCATGAACAGCGCTGCGAGCGTCGGGCCGAGCGTCAGTGACACGGCCGCCGAGATGATGATCGCGGCAGCGGCCGTCAGTGCGAACTCGCGGAACAATTTGCCGACGAAGCCCGGCATGAACAGCAGCGGAATGAAGGCCGCGATCAACGATACGCCGATGGTCAGCACGGTGGCCGCGATCTCGCTCACACCCTGCAGTGCGGCCTGCCGACGCGGCATGCCCGCCTCGATGTGCCGGTGGATGTTCTCGATCACGACGATCGCGTCGTCGACGATGAAACCGACCGAGATGATGACGGCGACCAGCGTCAGATTGTTGAGCGTGAAGCCTGCCAGGAACATCGCGCCGCAGACCGCGATCAGCGTAACGCTCAGCACCGCCGCAACGATGGCAGTTGCGGCGAGCTGTCGCAGGAACAGCGCCATCACGCCGATGACCAGCACGACGGCGATCATCAGCGTGATCTCGACTTCATGGAGCGACGCGCGGATGGACCGTGTGCGGTCGTTGAAGAGCTCGAGGTCGACGCTCGCCGGCAACGCGCCGCGCAGCTGCGACAAAGCCTGCTTCACTCGATCGCCGGTGGCCACGACATTGGCCCCCGGTTCGCGCTGCACAGTGATGATCACGCCGCCCTGGCCGTCGGCCCACCCTTGCACGTAGTCGTTCTCGGCGCCAAAGCGCGCATTCGCCACGTCCCTGAGGAACACCGGCGCGCCGTCGCGATACGCCACGACCAGGCCTGCATACTCATTCGGCTTCATCAGCTGGTCGTTGGCTGCGATCGTCGACATGCGATTGCTGCCGAACAGCGCGCCCTTGGGCTGATTGGTGCTGGCGCGTTGCACGACCGCGCGGACATCGGCGAGCGTGAGGCCTGCCGCAGTCAGCTTCTCGGGTGCGGCCTGGATGCGGATCGCGGGCCGCTTCTGGCCCATGATGCCCACCTGACCGACTCCATCGATCTGGCTGAGCTGGCGCGCGATCAGCGTCTCCGCGTAATCGCTGACCTCGGTCAGGGGCAGCGTCTGCGAAGTCAGCGAGATCATCAGGATCGGGCTTTCGCCGGGATTCTGCTTGCGCCAGGTCGGCAGGCTCGGCATGCCCGCCGGCAGTCGCGACGAGGCCGTGTTGATCGCCGCCTGCACGTCCTGCACCGCCGTGTCGATGCTCTTGTCGATCTCGAACTGCAACGTGATCTGGGTAGTGCCGAAGGCGCTCGAAGAGATCATCTGGCGCACGCCGGGCACGGAGCTGAACTGCACTTCGAGCGGCGTCGCAACCGAGGACGCCATGGTCTGCGGGCTGGCACCGGGAAGGCTGGCGTTGACCTGCAGCATCGGATAATCCGCAGCGGGAAGCGGCGCGACGGCGAGCTGCGGGAACGCGAACGCGCCCATGAGCATCAGCGCGATCGCGAGCAGCGTCGTACCGACCGGATGGTCCATGCACCATGCGGGAATACCAGCGCCGATTTTCATGACTCGCTCCTGCCCGCCGGCTGCTCGATGGGCTGCGCATCGTCCGGCTCAGCCGATCGCTCGGCGGCCTGCAGTTGAACACGCGCGCCGGCGCGCAAGCGCGACTGCCCGTCGATCACGATCATGTCGCCGGCTTCGACGCCCGACAGCGCCGCGATCTTCTCGTCGGAGTACACCACGTGCACGGGCACGATCTCGACATGCTCGTCCCGCACGCGATAGACGATGTCGCCGTCCGGGCCGCGCTGAATCGCGAGCTGCGGCACGATGAGCGCGTCGCGCAGCAGGCGCGACTGCACCGCGACCGCCACGGTTTGATCCGGCCACAGCTTGCCTTGCCGATTCTCGAAGTCAGCCTTGACGCGGATCGTGCCCGTCGCCATCGACACGCGGTTGTCGATCAGCACCAGCCCGCCTTCGCCGAGCAGCGTGCCGCCGTCGCCGTCGTAGGCAAGCACCTGCGGCGGCTTCGACCCCGCGTCATGCAGCAGCTGTTGCACCGCCGGCAGCATCGCCTGCGGCAGCGAAATCTCGACGCTGATCGGATCGAGCTGCACGACCGAGAACAGGCCTTCGGTGTCGGTCGCGCGGACGAAGCTGCCTTCGTCGAAATTACGAATGCCGACACGGCCGTCGGTCGGCGAGAAGATGCGCGTATAGGACAGCTGCACCTCGCGCGCCGCAATCGCTGCGCGATTGTTGCGCACGGCCGCGCCCAGCTGCTCGACCTGAGCCTGCTGCTGGTCGATCTGCTGCGCGGAGATGACGTGCTCATCGCGCAGCCGGTGATAGCGCTCGAGATCGAGGTTCGCGGATTTGAGCTGTGCCTCGCTCACATCGAGCTGCGCCCGCGCCTGCTCCAGGGCTGCGCGGATTGCGCGATCGTCGATGCGCGCGAGCAGGTCGCCGCGCTTGACCTGCTGACCTTCGCGCACGGCAAGCTCGACGAGCTCACCGTCGACCTGCGGCCTGATCACGACGCTGCGCTGCGAGCGCACGGTGCCGATCGCGCGGATCGAGTCGGCGACATCCTTACGAGCCACGGCCACGGCGCGCACGGGAATCGCCGCAGGCGCGCGTTGCGCAACCGGTGAGCGCGAAAGCCACCAGCCGAGAGCGACGAGCGCCGTGACGCCGATCGCGGCGGCGGCAACCAGCGGTTTGCGTGCAAGGATCACAAAACCTCCCCATCCCATGACGACGCCGGCGGCTGGCACCTCAACGTCGGGCCGGGGCTCGCCTGCTGTGGCCGCGAGGCCGTCTGTCGTCTATATCTCATGACCCGCATGCTCGCTGCTGCATTGTTGACGCTGTCGATCGCCGGCACGGCGCATGGCGCGGCACCGCAATTCACGATCGATCCCTGGTGGCCGAAGCCGCTGCCGGAGCGCTGGATCACCGGCCGGCTCGGCGGTGTCTGCGTCGACTCGCACGATCACGTCATCGTCACGAATCGCCGCGACATCACCGAAGAGGAAGCCGAGACCTCGCTGCAGGCGCCTTCGGTGCTGATTTTCGACGCCGCCGGTGCACTGGTCGAATCGTGGAGCGGCGACTGGGACAGCCGGCCCGGCAGCATCCACGGCTGCTACGCCGACCGCGACGATAATATCTGGATCACCGGCCACCAGGACGGCGTCGTGCAGAAGTACTCGCACGACGGCAAGCTGCTGCTGCAGATCGGCAAGCGCGGCGTCGTCGACAGCGAGGACGGGTCGCTCGACGGCAAGCCGCGCAACTCCAGCCGCACGGGGTTTTTCAAGCCAGCCGGCGTGGTCGTCGATCCCGGCACCGGCGACGTGTACGTTGCGGACGGCTACGGTAACCGGCGCGTTGCGGTGTTCGATCGCAATGGCAAGTTCCTGCGGCAATGGGGCCGGCAGGCGACGCCCGAGGAAACGCGCAGCGGCGAGCCGGCGGTGTTCGCCGAGGTCGTGCACTGCATAGCCTTGAGCGCCACGGGTCTGCTGTACGTGTGCGACCGGCAGGGCGATCGCATCCAGATCTTCGACAAGCTCGGCCGTTTCCAACGCAATGTCTGGATCCGGACCGGCACGCGCGAGCTGCCCGACGAGCGCGGCACCGTGTGGGCCGTCGACTTCTCCCGCGATCGCGAGCAGCGCTTCCTCTACGTGATGAACGGGCGCAACGAGCAGGTGCACGTCGTCGAGCGCGACAGCGGCGCGATCCTCGGCAGCTTCGGCCGCCCGGGGCATCAGCTCGGCAACTTCACTCACGGCCACGCACTCGCGGTCGATTCGAAGGGCACTCTCTACGTCGCCGAGACCGATACGGGACGCAGGATCCAGAAATTCACGCTGCGCGCCGCTACGAATTAGCGATCGCCCTCGCCAGCGGCGCCTGCAGCGGCAGCTCGCGGATGCGCTGACCCGCCGCCGCGGCCACCGCATTGCCGATGGCCGCAGCCGCCGGCCCCTGCGCTCCTTCGCCAGCGCCGAGGAACGGCTGCCCCGGCCGATCGATGACGTGCACATCGAGGCTCTGCGGCGCCGCCGAGAAACGCAGGATCGGATAGCTGCTCCAGTCGCGGCTCGTGATCCTGCTGCGATCGAAGCTGACCGCTTCGAACAACGTCCAGCTCGCAGCCTGCACGAAGCCGCCCTCGATCTGGTTGCGAATGCCGTCCGGGTTCACCGCCTGGCCGCAGTCGACTGCGGCGACGGCGCGAATCAGCTCGATGGCGCCGGTCGAGCGATCGACGCTCGCTTCCACCGCCATCGCGGCGTATGTCGACTGATTCTTGTAGCGCGCATACGCGAACCCACAGCCGCGACCCGGCGCTTGCGCGCGACGTGTCCAGCCGAACTTCTCGGCGGCGAGCTCCACTACGGCCCGCGCGCGCGGATCGTCGAGGTGACGCAGACGAAACTCCACCGGATCGACGCCCGCCTCGCCGGCGAGCTCTTCCATGACGCTTTCGGTGGTGAACACGTTCATGTACGCGCCGAGCGAGCGCAGCGAGGACACACGCAGCGGCATGGCGGGAATGAAGTGGTGCACGACTTTCGCGTTCGCGAAGGTGTAGAGCGGAATGGCGTTGCGATCGCCGCCGCCGTCGGGGAGCGGGATCGCGCGCGGCGGCGGCTGCGGATGCGGTTTGGCGATGTGCTGGCCGGCGAGCAAGTTGCCGGCATTGCCGCTCGGGCGCGTCGAGTGCGTGCTGCTCCACACGTCGTACTGCCACGATGCGACGCGCCCGTCCTGCACGGTCGCGCGCACTTTCGTGACCATCGCCGATCCGTACGGCTCCCACGTGTGCTCCTGCTCGCGCATCCATTGCACTCGAACGGGCCGACCCGGCAATGCCGCGGCAATCAGTGCAGCGTCGGCTGCGGCATCGTCCGCACCGTTGTGTCCATAGCAGCCCGCGCCTTCAGTATGAATGCAGCGCACGCGTTCCTGATCGACACCGAGCAGCTGCGCAATCGCGCCGCGGAGCGGGAATACGCCTTGCGTGTGAGTCCACACCGTCATCACGCCGTCCTTCGACTGCGCGACTGCGCACGACGGGCCCATCGACGCGTGCATCTGATAGCTGCGACGGAACGTCGCTTCCAGTGCTTTGGCTGAATCAGCCGCCGGCGTGCCGCGCTCCAGGATCGTGGTCGTCTGCGCCGGCTGCTGCAACAGATGCGTGAACACGTCGCGCTGCTCGGGCAACGATGCAGGCTCATCCCACTTCGCTGCGGCGGCGAGCGCGGTCATCGCGGTGACCGCCTGGTATTCGCGTTCGGCGACAACAGCGAGAAAATTGCCGTCGCGGACGACCTTCACGATGCCCGGCATCTTCTCGAGCCTGGACGCATCGACCTCGCGCAGGCGGGCCGCGTAGCCCGGCGGGCGCACGACGCGTGCGTGCACCATGCCGGGCAGGCGCATGTCGTGAACGTACGCCGCGCCGCCGCTGACTTTGGCAGGAAGGTCGACGCGATGCAGAGACTTGCCGATGTATCGATGCCTGCCCGGCTCCGTGAGCTCGGAGCGTGCGCCGGCCGGAACGTGCAGACGTTGCGCAACGAGCTCGCCGTAGCCGACGCGCTTGCCGTCGTCGCTCACGACGAAGCCGTCGTCGGCGCGCAGCCGCGTCACCTGCATCGACCACTTCTGTGCGGCGGCGCCCAGCAGGATCACGCGAACCTGCGCAGCCGCATTCATGATCGCAGTGCCGCTGTCCACGATCGTGTGACTGCCGGCCGTGTAGCCTTCGTTGGCGGTGCGAGCGGTATCGGCGGTGATCACCTCGATCTTCTCCGGCGCGACGAACAGCTCTTCGGCGGCGATCTGCCGCAACGCCGTCTTGATGCCCGTGCCGAGCTCGGCTTTGCCGGTGAACACCGTGACCTTGCCGTGCTCGTCGATGCGGATCCACGCGTCGAGCAGCGGCGCGCGATCCAGGCTCCCTGGCAAGCCGCTGCTCTCCGCAGAGCGCAGGCGCACGGCAGGCAGCAGCGAGAAGCTCACGACCAGCGCCGCACCTCCGCTCAGAACTGCGCGCCGCGAAATCTTGCGGGCGATCGCGCTCATGGCTGCGAATCCGACGCCGGACTCTTGCGATTTTTCTGCAGCTCCTCGCTCGCACGCCGCACCGCGCGCAGCACGCGCAGGTGAACCCCGCAACGACACAGATTCATTTCCATGTGCTGGCGGATCTGCGCATCGGTCGGCGCGGGATTGCTCGACAGCAGCGCATGCGCGCGAACGATCATGCCGGCCGTGCAGTAACCGCACTGCGCGGCCTGCTCTTCGACGAACGCACGTTGCAACGGACCGAGCGCGTCGCCGCCGCCGAGACCTTCGAGAGTGGTGATCTTCCTGCCTTCCAGCGTCGCGATCGGCAGCACGCAGGACGGCACCGCCTCATCGTCGATCAGCACCATGCACGCACCGCACTGTGCGAGCCCGCAGCCGAACTTCGCCGCGTTGAGCTCGAGAGTGTTGCGCAGCACGTAGAGGAGCGGCGTTTGCGGGTCGTCATCGACCGCACGCGTGCGCCCGTTGACGTGCAGCGTGATCACCAGCGCTTCCAATCCGCTGTGCCGGCGGCTATCGTCGCGCGCGCCGCGGTGGCAATCGTTGAGCGGGGAGTCGACATGTCGGGAATGCTGCGCACGTGGGGACCGGACCGTTCAGGGCGCCGCGCCGCCCTTTTTTTGATCGTAACTGCAATCGTTTGCAACGTCGAGTCGGCCGGCGCCGCGGCCCCCGCCGCCTCGCAGCCACGCTACCAGGTGCAATTGCAGAAAGATGTCCGGATCCCGCTGCGCGACGGTGCGTACCTGATGGCCGACGTCTACCTGCCGCGCGCAGCTTCGGCAGAGAGGATCGCTGAAAAATTTCCAGTCCTCATGAGCATGAGTGCGTATCTCAAGGAGTTACAGCACCTGCCGCACCAGGCGCCGTTCACGCACCAGGAGCGGCCCGAGCCCGACTGGTGGGTGCCGCGCGGTTACATTCTGGTGTTCGTCGACTCGCGCGGCACCGGCAAGTCGCCGGGGCGCACCGACATCTGGTCGATGCAGGAGGCGCGCGACTATTACGACGCGATCGAATGGGCCGCCGCGCAGCCGTGGGCGACCGGCAAGGTCGGCCTGAGCGGCGTTTCCTACTATGCGATCACGCAGTGGAACGTCGCGAGCCTGCAGCCGCCGCACCTGACGACGATCCTGCCGTGGGAGGGCTGGGCCGACCTGTATCGCGACTCGGTATTCCACGGCGGCCTGTTCAACCAGGCGTTCTACGGCAACTGGTGGCTCGACGTGATGGGCAAGCAGCTGCTCGAGACCACCGTGGCCGACGGTCCCGACGGCATGAACGAGAACCTGATCCTCGAATACCTGCGCCATCCGACCGACAGCCGCTGGTGGGACGAGAGCAAGGCGCGCGCGCAGATGGACAAGATCACCGTGCCGTTCTACAGCTCCGGCAACTGGGGCGGCTGGAACCATCACCTGCGCGGCAATCTCGAAGCATTCACGCGCGCCGCGTCGAAGACCAGGAAACTGCAGGTCCACATCGGCGGTCACACCGACGATTTCTACAGTCCGGAAGGCCGCGACGAGCAGCTGCGCTGGTACGACTACTGGCTCAAGGGCATCGACACCGGAATCATGAAGGAGCCGCCGGTCAAGCTGTGCATCCGCACTTCGGTGCGCGATTGCCAATGGCGCTTCGAGAACGAGTGGCCGCTCGCCCGTACCAACTACACGCGCTTCTACCTGACCAGCGAGAAGGCCGGCGCCGTGAAGGACGCGATCCATGACGTGAAGTTGCAGTCCGCTGCACCTGCAACCGCAGGCACGCTCACGTACGACGCCGGCCCTGCCTCCGACGCGCGCGGCGAACGCGGTCTGCCGGCCGTGTCGTTCTCTACGGAACCGCTCGCCGCTGACACCGAGATCACGGGGCCGATCAATCTGGTGATGTGGGTGTCATCCGATACCGACGACATGGACCTGTTCGCTTACCTGCGCAAGACGATGCCGGACGGCACCGTGCAGACCGCGACGCGCGGTGTGCTCAAAGTCTCGCATCGCAAGCTCGATCCGGCGCTCTCGACGCCGGCGCGGCCGTATCACACGCACGACGTCGAACAGAAGCTGCAGCCCGGCGAAGTCGTGAAGGTCGAAGTGGAGATCTGGCCGACGAGCATGGTGTACGAGAAGGGCTCGCGCATCCGCCTGGACGTGCAGCCGCACGACGGCCAGCACTACTTCGCGGCGTATCACTTGAAGAACAACACGATCTACACGGGCGGCGAGCGCGCATCGTACGTGCTGCTGCCCGTCATTCCGCGCGGCAAACAGTCTGCAGATTCAAAGGGCAAAGCGACACACGGCGCGCCGCTCGATACGACTAGGTGACCGGCTCCGGCTCAGCCACGCTGCGCACGGGCACGCCGTGCATCGCGGCCTTGTTGCGAATCGCGGACTCGCTGCGACCGAGGCGGCGCGCAATCGTCGTCACCGGCAGGCCTTGCAGCGAAAGCTCGCGCAGCGCGCGAACGTCATCCGTCGACCACGCGCGCTTGACCGCGGGAAGCGAAAACGATGTGAACATGCGCACGAATCAGTACATCCTTCTTTCTCGATCTAGCCGGACGGCGAGTCCGGTCCGTAGGTCTTCGCAAGGTACTGGACGATCGTTTCCAGCTCGTCGTCGCTCACTTGCGCGCCGTTCGTCTGCATGCGCTCGATGATCTGGTGCCACTCTTCCGCCGAAGCGCGCCGCGCGCTCACCACCGAAATATCGTGACACTTGGTGCAGCGTTCAGTCACCAGCTGCTCGACCGGCGCTGCGTCGCCGGCGCTCGCGGACTCGGCCGCGGCGTACGCCAGTGCCACGACGGCGATCGCCGCCGCAGCCGCACCGCCAGCACGCTGACCTTTCTTCACTCTCGGACCCTCGACCTGATCATCTCGACTCGATCATAGCGTGCCGATTCGACCCGACGTTGCGCCAGTCGTTCATTCCGCGGGCAATGCAACGTCAGGCACCGCCACTTTGGTGGAATCCTTGTAGGTGCGCGAGGGCTCGGGCGCCGGGCCCGGCTCGGTCTTGAACCGGCTCATGTCGGGAAAGGCGTCGATCGCCTTGATCTCCATGTCCTTGATCTGCAGCACCATCGGCTTGCCCGCATGCACCTGGATGCCGAGCAGGCCGTCGCGGCGCGCGAGCGGATCCTTGTCCATCGCGTCGAACACCAGCAGCCCGTTGATGGCGTGAACGATGTGCTCGCCGTGCGCGATGAGGACCACTTCGTTCCACTCGGGATACGGCCTGATCGCCGCGAGAATCTTCTCGCGCGGATTCGTGGTGGCGAGCACGGTACGCACGACGCGCCCCTGGCCGCCGCGCCCGGCGGCGCGCCGCGTGACTTCGGCACGCTGCCCGAGCAACACCATCTCGACGCGGTCGCCCAGCTCTTCATAGAGCATGCCGAAACGCTCGGTCTGCGGGATCAACGGCGTCAGGTTCGCCTGCATGCCGGCCAGCGCGAAATGACCTTCTGCGACGCCGCTGCGGAACTGGATGCCGGAGTTGCCGGTTTCCGTCGCCCAGCGATATTTGTAGTGCAGCTCGAAGTCCGCGTACGGCTTGTCGTAGATCAGATAAGTGTTGCGCGGAATGTCCTGCTCCGAGCCCGCGGTCAGCGCACCGTCGCGCACGGTGAAGTACGCCATGTCGCCGCGCCAGCCCTCGAGCGTCTTGCCGTCGAACATCGACGTGAAGCCCTTGGTAGCGCCCGACGCGGTGAGCGGCAAGACAGCAGCGAGCAGCAGTGCGGCAGTGCTCGTCAGCATTCTCGAAGTGCAAGCCATGGGAACTCTCCTATTTGCGCGGCACGCGCGGGCCCGGCTGCGCCGGCGTCGGCGGCCCGGGATTGGTGATGAAACGACCCTTGAGGTCGGGCTCGGCGCTCAACGCCTTGACCTGCATGTCCTTGAACTGCACGTACATCGGCGGGCCCGAATGCGCCTGGATCGCGAAGATGCCGTCCTTGCGCGCTTGCGGGTCGTTGTCCATCGCGTCGAACACGAGATAGCCGTTGAGCGCGTGCACGATGTGCGGGCCGTAGGCGACGACGACGACGTCGTTCCACTCCGGATACGGCTTCACCTTGCTCAGCAGCAGCTCGCGCGGATTGACCGACTCGGGCACCGTCTCGATCAGCTTGCCGTCCTCGCCGCGGCTGATCACCATCCTGTGGCCGAGCAGCGCGAGCTCGCCGCGACTGCCTTCGTCCCACAGCATGCCGAAGCGCTCGGCCTGGTCGGTCGGCACGACGTTCGCCTGCACGCCCTTCACCGCGAACTTGCTCTCGTCGGCCACGTAGCTGCGGAACTGCACGCCCGAGTTGCCGCTGCCGTTGATGCGGTACTTGTAGCGCAGCTCGAAGTCGGCGTACGGCTTGTCGTAGATCAGGAACGTGTTGCTCGGGATGTCCTGGTCCGAGCCGCCGGTGATCGCGCCGTCGCGCACCGACCAGATGGCGGGATCGCCGCGCCAGCCGGTCAGCGTCTTGCCGTCGAACGGCGAGACGAAGCCCGCCGACGACTTCGGTTGATCGGCTTTGATGCCGAACGCCTGCAGGCGATCGGTGCCGACCAGCGCGAGTCCGTTGACGATGGTCGGCTCGCCATAGTTGCCGGTCGTGTACAGCTCGCCGGGCGCGCTCTGCCACAGCAGGTCGAGCGTCAGCGCGTCGAACGCATAGAAGAGCGGCTGCGGCGGATTCTGGTAGAGATTCGCGGTGCGCGGCGCGTTCTGGTCGACCATCCAGACGATGCCGCCGCGCGCACCGTTGCTGGTGACGATCGGCGAGCCGGGATTGTGGAACGTCGTCTTGGTCTCGAGCTTGTCGACGCGCAGGAACGCGGGCTCGCTCGGGCTGGTGACGATCTTCACCTTGGCGAGCCCGGGCGGCATGCTGGTGTTGAAGTTCTCGCCCTTCTTGCTGGCGCCGTTGACGTAGACGTAGGTCGTGCCGCTCTCGTCGCGGAAGATGCTCGACGTCGTGCGGCTCTTTGCCTGGTCGTAAGCGCCGATCTCGTCGGAGAACGGCTTGAACAGGTTGATCGGGCCGCGGCGCTTCCACTCCGGCTGCGGCTCCGGCGCGAGCAGCGAAGTGTCGTCGGCCGGGTCGATCGTGCACGGGTGACGCTTGGTCGCGTTACCCGGCATCTTGTCGCGATCCAGCAGATAGACGTTGCCCTGCTTGCCGCCGCCGAGCACCAGCAATCGCGGCGTCGCCGAAGCGCCCGCGGGCAGATCGACGACGATCGGCGCGCTGCTGCCGATATCGATATCGGCCTTCGCGGCCTGGCAGTAGTTGTACGGCGTGTAGCTGCCCGTGAGCGTCAGGCCGTCGGCCTTGTCGTCGGTCCACTGCAGGATCGAGTGGGCCCAGCTGTGCTCGCTGTCGGCGTAGATGCTCGCCAGCCCCAGGTCCAGCGCGCCGCGCAGGTTGGAGCCGGTAGTCATGTATATACGGCCTTCGGGGTCGATCGCGGGACCGCCCGACGCCCACATGCCGCCGCCGTCCTGCTCTTCGTTCGGCGTCGCGGAGAATGCGGAAGCAACCTTGCGCGCTGCCGTGTCGATCACTGTCATCCAGCCGACGCCATCGGCGCCGAACGCGATGTACAGCCGCGAGGCATCGGCGCTTAGATTCAACGCGCCGCGTTGTACCCACCGATAGCCTGGGCCGCCGAAGCGCCAGGTGCGAGTGCCGTTCTTGTTGAGCGCGGGCTGCTCGATCATCGTGCGGCTGATCTCGACCGGCCAACCCTCGAGCTGCTGCCCGTTGCGGATGTCGAGCGCGTGCGCGCTGAACATGCTGCGCTTGTCGTCGGTCGTGCAGCTCGTCAGATAGATGCGATTGGTCCTGGCGTCGATGATCGGCGTGCTGTAGTTGCCCATCATCCCCTTGCTGCACGGATTCTCGGTGAGCCGCGTCTTCCACAGGATCGTGCCAGGCTGCACGCTGCCGGACTTCGCGGTGCTGATCGCGTACGCGTACCCGGTCGTCGTGCTGACGAAGGCAGTCGCGAACGTCTTGCCGCGGTACTCGCCGCCGGTCATCTTCACCGAGTGCATGTAGAGCGGCGCGGCAAACAGCCGCGGCGGCACGTCGTTGAAGCTGTCGAGCTGCGGCGACGACCACAGCAGGCCGAAGCTGCCGCCTTTCACTGCCTCCGGCGTGAGCACCGTTTCCTGCGAGTTCCAGCCGGTGTGCGCACGATCGAGGTGCGCCATCAACTTGTCGACGGCGCGCGCGCCGCCCGCGCTTGCCGCAGCGGAGCACGTCGCCAGCACGACACCCAGGAGCAAATTCCGCGGATTCATTGTGGTTGTGACCTCAGGTTGACGCGCTCAGCGCGGCTCGCCATGCGTGCGGACGATCTCCCCCGCACGCGTCTTGCGCTCTTCGACCAGATGGCCGAGCGCGCGCAAGGTCGGCGCGTCGGTCACCGAATACAGCACTGAATTCTTCGGGCCGTTCTCGATGCGGTACCACGCCCAGCCCGGCACCACGAACACATCGTTGCGCTGCCATTCGAGGCGCGTGTCGCCGACGACCGTCGTGCCGCTGCCTTCCAGGCACACGAAGATGCGGGCCGCAGTGCTGCGCTGTTCCAGCGTGCGCTCGTTGGCGCGCAGCATCTGCATGTGAACGCCGAGCGTGCGCAGCACGCTGCCGCCAGTCTCGGGGCTGTAGTACTCGACGATGATGCCGTCATGCGGCGAGCCTTCGTCGTCGCGCAGCCGCTCGAGCAGCTCGCGCGTCGGCTCGTAGCGATACAGGAACTGCGGCGAGCCGGCGCCGCGCGCGACGTGATGCGAAACCCAGTCGGGCCGCACGCCGCCGACGCCGTAAGCGTTGGCAGACCAGTTCACTCGCGGCTTCGCCGTCTGGAATTTCTTAGCGACCCGGCTGCCGCCTTCCTCTTCGGCGTAGTTGTTGAAGAAGAAATTCGTGCCAAGCCACTTGGTGAGCGGCAGCTCCAACGTGTCGAACCACATCACCGGCTCGCTGCCTTCATTGCCGGTTTCGTGCCACGCGCCTGCGGGATTGGTGACGACGTCGCCGCGCTCCAGCGCGCTCTTGTCGCGCTCGACGGTCGTGTACGCGCCCTTGCCTTCGAGCATGACGCGCGTCGCCGCGCCGACGTGACGATGCACCGGCGACAGCTCGCCGGGCGGAATCACCTGCACACCGCCGAACAGCCGCTGCGTGATGGTTCCAGTGCCGGGCAGGCCCGGATTGGAGAACATCAGGTTGCGCCGGTCGGCCTCCTCGATCGGGATCAGGCGCGTCGACGCGAAGCCGAGCGGCGAGTAATCGGCGTAGCGCCACAGCGCCGCCTTCTCCGGATTCTGCGGCTCGAACGCCTCGTAGGCATGCCGCAGCTTCCAGAACCCGACGATGTCCTGCGCGCCCAGCTCGCGATCCAGCGACGCGCGGTCCGCCGGCTCACCGGATGGCGCTTTGAAGTTCGGGTTACTCATGGTCGACTCCAGGCAAAGAACCAGAGACATGGACAGGATGAACAGGATGTGAGAGGCACAGATGCAGACTTCCCGGGGCCTGTCCTAGCTCCAGCATCCTGTTCACTCTTCCTTCTCTCTCACATCACGCCCCGCCAGCACCAAGCCGCCCAGGCTCACGGCGCCGCAGATCGAGAGATACACACCGACCGGCATCAGTCCGCCCTGATGCGCGAGGCTCTGCGCGATGTACGGCGCGATACCGCCGCCGATGATCGTGGACACGTTGAAAGCGATCGACACGCCGGTGTAGCGCACGCGCGCCGGGAACAGGCTCGGCAGCCACGCGCCGAGCGGACCGTACGACAGGCCCATGCACAGCAGCGCCAGCGACAGGTAGATGAACACGATGACGATGGAGCCGCTTTCCATCATCGGCGCCATCAGCGGTCCGGCGAGCGCGAGCACCGTGATGCAGCCGCCGATTAGCACGAGGCGCGGATTCCAGCGATCGCTGTAGATGCCGGAGAGCACGATGCCGAGGGCCATGAACAGGATCGCGCCGATCTCCACCAGCAGGAACTGGTTGCGCTCGTAGCCGAGCGTCAAGGTGCCGTAGCCCAGCATGAACGCGGTCGCCATGTAGTACGTGGCGAAGCACGCGATGCCGGCGAGGATTCCGCAGAGCGTGACGCCGGGATGATCGCGCAGCACGCGCGCGACCGGCAGCGATTCCGGCGGACCGCGCTTGAGCACGGCGGCGAAGGCCGGCGTCTCGGCGAGCTTGAGGCGCACCCACAAGCCGATCGCGACCAGCAGGGCGCTGCCGAGAAACGGAATGCGCCAGCCCCAGTCCATCATCTGCTCTTTGCTCAGCGCGAGGCCGAGCAGCAGGAACGCGCTGTTGGCGAAGATGAAGCCGATCGGCGCGCCGAGCGGCGGCACGATGCCGTAGCGGCCGCGCCAGCCGGGCGGCGCGTTCTCCACTGCGAGCAGCGATGCGCCGCCCCACTCGCCGCCGAGCCCGAGACCCTGGCCGAGCCGCAGCGTGCACAACAGCAGCGTCGCCCACCAGCCGATGCTCTCGAACGTCGGCAGGAAGGCGATCAGGAACGTCGACGCGCCCATCAACAGGAGCGACGCGACCAGCGTCGCCTTGCGGCCGACGCGATCGCCGAAGTGCCCGAACAGCACGGCACCGACCGGTCGTGCGAAGAACGCGAGCGCGAAGCTCGCATACGCAGCCAGCAGTTGCGCCGAAGGCGAGTGCGCCGGGAAGAACAGCGGGCCGAAGAACAGGCTGGCGGCGGTCGCGTAGATGAAGAAGTCGTAGAACTCGACCGACGTGCCCATCAGGCTCGCCCACAGCGCACGCCGCCGCTCCGCGGTCGAGGGCACCGGGATCGCGGTCGGCTGCAGCGTCGTTACGGCGTCCACGGTGCCGCCGTCACTGCACGACGTTGCTGAGGCGGCCGAGCTTCGTGATCTCGATGGTCACGCGGTCGCCCGGCGCCAGGTAGCGCGGCGGATCGAAGCCGATGCCGACGCCGGCCGGCGTGCCGGTCGCGATGATGTCGCCGGGATAGAGCGTGATGCCGGCGGACAACGTGGCGATCAGCGTCGGGATGTCGAAGATCAGCTGCGCGGTGCTCGCTTCCTGCCGCAGCTCGTCGTTGACCCAACAACGCACCGCAAGGTCGCGCGGGTCGACGCTGTCGGCCGTCACCAGCCACGGTCCCATCGGGCAGAAGCCGTCGAGCGACTTGCCGATGAGCCACTGCTTGTGGCGCGCTTGCAGGTCGCGAGCGGTCAAATCGTTGGCGATCATGTAGCCGAACACGTGCTCGTAGGCGGCGCTCGCGCTGATGCCGCGCCCGCCCTTGCCGATCACCAGCGCCAGCTCGGCTTCGTAGTCGACCTTCTCGCTGATGCCGGACGGATAGCGGATCGGCGCGCCGTCGGCAATCACGCACTCCGGCACCTTGGAGAAGATGATCGGGTCCGTCGGGATCGCCTCGGCCTCGCTTTTCGCCGAGCTGTCGAAGCCGCTGCGCGTGAACTCGCGCGCGTGCGCGTGATAGTTCTTGCCGACGCAGAAGATGTTGCGCGCCGGCCGCGGAATCGGCGCCAGCACCTCGACCGCGGACAGGGCGATCGAGGCAGCGGGCACCGAGCGCACGCCGCCGGACCGCACGACCGACAGCATGTCGGTCCCCAGCGGATGCGCCTTGCCCGCCTCTTCGTCTACGACCGCAGCTTCGACTATGCCGCCGGATCTGATCGTCGCCAGCTTCATCGCGATTCCCGCTCAACCTCGCGATGCGGCGACATCCTGGGCCGGCGCCGACGCCCGGGTGATGCGCCCGGAGATCGTGACCGCCACCAGGCCGGAGACGACGCCGGCCAGCAGGCCGGAGCCGAGCAGCAACAGCGTGGAGGTCTGCGGCGCCAGGTTCGAGGCGAAGAACGTCGTCATGCCGATGAAGTAGCAGATGACCAGGTTCGCGAACGGGAGGCCCTGCGCGAGCAGCGCCGCGAACACGATCACGAACACGCCGAGCAGCAGCGCGAGATCGCCGCCGAGCGCCGGCGTGGTGCTGCCGATGAGGAACGCACCGAGGAATCCGAGCAGCACGCCGAGGATGGCGCACACGAGCGTGGGCGGCGCCGTCTTCGAGCTCATGCCGCCGGCGACGAATGCGATCCAGCCGATGAACATCGACCAGACCGGTATCTGCAGACGTGCGCAGATCACGCTGGAAACAGCGGCGACCAGCGCGACCACGGCGAGACCGAGCGTGTTCTTCATTTGACTGACCCTCTTCGTTGTTGCGAAAGACGGGCCGCGGCCGGTGCGCGCCGACCGCGGCCCGGGCTGCAGGCTAGAATTGCGCCCGCAGGCCGGCCGTGATCACACGGCCCAGGGGGAACGCCAGGAAGTTGTCGTAGCCGCTCGCGAAGTTCACGAACGGCGGCTCCTCGTCCAGCAGGTTGTCGACGTCGACGAACACCGTCACGTCGCCCGGCAGGATGTCCTGCAGCTTGTACTGCAGGTTCAGGCTCACGGTCATGTACGAGTCGACGTGGTCGCCGCCGCTGGTGGGAATGCCGTTGACGGAGAGCACCGGGTTGATCGCGCTCGTGCCCCAGAACGTGTAGCCGCCGGTGAAGTTGGCGAACGCCGTCGCCTTGAAGTTGCCGATCTCGGTGCCGACGTCGACGCGCCACTCGCTCTGGATCGACGGGAACGTGCCGATGAAGCGGTTGCGGTCGAGGATGCTGAAGGACGGCTCGTTGCCGCCCGCCGACTGGTCGAACTTGGTCTTGTACGTGCCGTTGATGCCGGCGCGCAGCGAGCCCCACGAGAACGGATAGCGGTAGTGCACGTCGTAGTCGATGCCCTCGACCTCCACCGTGTAGACGTTGAAGTTGCGGAAGTCGATTCCGAAGTAGATCGGGCCGGCGGCGAGCGGCGCACGCTGGCGGCGGTCGCCGCGGAACTCGCTGATCTGCGCCGGCGTCGCACCGCCCGGGTAGATGCGCAGCAGGTCGTGGAAGCGATCCGAGTTCACGACGATCGACAGCGGCGGCGAGCCGGCCGCGTCCTCGAGCAGCGTGTGCCAGTACGTCAGGCTGGTGACGAAGCCCGGCAGGAACGTCGGCGTGAAGTCGAGGCCGAGCGCCCAGTTCTCGCCGGTCGCCGGGCCGACGTCCGGATTCGCGCCGTCGATCTGCATGCCGGGGATCTGGCTCGTGCCCATCACGCAGACCGTCTGGCCCGGGGTATTGCAGCCGGGAATGGTGCGCGCCTCCGGATACTTGTCGAGCGGCACTTCGACGGTGCCGCCGCGCGGGCCGAAGAACGCGTCGATGCTGCGGCCGAACTGGCCGGTCAGCTTGTCCGGCCCGTAGGTCGAGAACTGCGGCGCGACGAACGATTCGGCGTAGTTGCCGCGGATCTTCAGGCCTTCGATGATCTCCCAGTTGAACGCGTACTTCGGGTTGGTGAGATCGCCGAACTCGTCGTACTTGTCGTAGCGGCCGGAGATGTTGAACTCCAGCGAGCGCACGCCGGGGATGTCCATGTCGCGCGAGATGACCGGGATCAGCACCTCGGCGAACGCCGACTTCACTTCGCGCTCGTACAGGAACGCGTTGTAGCTGGCGGACTGGCTCGACGGCCCGGTGTTGTTCGGCTCGGTCACTTCCGAGTCCGCGCTCAGCTTCACCCAGTCGACGCCGAGAGCGACGCGCACGTCGCCCGGCTTGATGCTGAACAGCGAGCCGTCGACTTTCACGTTGTACTGCTGCATCACCTGCTCGACGCGTTGGAAGGTGCGCGAGTCGGTCAGGCGCCGCATCACCTCCGGCGAGGTGCGATTGGTCGCGAGCGGATTCCACAGGTCGACCGCGTTGGCGGTGGTCAGCGGCACGTTGTTCACGACCACGGTCGTGCCGGGAATCGCCGGGTCGGTGAGCACGCCGTTGCTGTTGGTCGAGCCGTTGAGCGCGAGCAGCAGGCAGGCCGAGCACAGCTCGCCGTACCTGTTCTCGGAGCTGGTGGCCTGGCCCGCGACGACGAAGCCCGTCAGCCGCCAGTTGTCGGTGAGCGAGTACTCCGCGTTGCCGTAGGCGTAGAAGATTTCCTGCCCGGTGATCGCGTGCGCGTCCGGGAACAACTCGTCGGCCGCGAAGCGCACCGTGCCGCTGGTCGCGGTCGAGCCGGTCGGCGCGACGTAGAACGGATTGATCTGGCCGCCGCGGCCGCTCCCCGGACCGAACACGGTCGCGGAGATCGTGCCGACGTTGACGCGCTGATCGGCTTCGCGATCCGAGTACACGACGTCGCCGGTCAGCAGCAGCTTCTCGCCGACCTGTTGATCGAGCTTCAGCATCAGCGAGTGGCGGCGCTCGGCCGGGATCATGTCGCTGACGGCGCTCTGCTCGCACGGCGCGCCGGTCTGCGCGTTCGACATGCCGGTGGTGTACGGATACAGGAAGATCTGCGAGCTGCCGGCCGGCTGGAACGTCGTCGGCGCGCAGTTGAAGTTGCCGAAGTTGCGGCCGCCGCGGTTGATCTGGTTGGTGGCGAGCGTCTCCGGCCGATCCCCGCCGAGCAGGCCGCTGCGGTCGGAGAACGTGTAGAACACCGCCATGCCGCCGTCGTCCCAGCGATGGCCGAGCGACATCGAGGCGCTCCAGGTGTCGTAGTCATCGCCCGAGCCCTTCTGCGCCGACACGCCGAATCCTTCGTAGCGCTTCTTGGTGATGAAGTTGATGACGCCGGCCACCGCGTCCGAGCCGTAGATCGAGGACGCGCCTTCCGGCAGCACCTCGACGCGCTGGATCGCGTTCGGCGGAATGAAGTTCGGATCCGGCAGGTTGCGGCGCACGCCCATCAGCGGGAAGCGATGGCCGTCGATGACGACCAGCGTGCTGCTGCTGTTGGCGCCGCCCAGGCCGTGGATCTGCGGCACGGCGAGGCCCGAGGCGTCGAACGAGGCGAACGCGCCCTGGCCGGCGGCGTTGCTGCCCCACACCTGCGGCACCGACTGCAGGATCTGCTGCACCGACGATGCGGCGTTCTCCTCGATCGCCACCGCATCGAGACTGATCAGGTTCGAGCCGACGGCCGGCGCGCCGCGCAGGCTCGAGCCCGTCACGGTGACCTCCTCGAGCGGCTCGTCGCTGACCGGCGGCGTGGCAGCTTCCTGGGCACTGGCCGAGTAGACCGGGCCCAGCATGAGCGCCAGCAACCCGACCGTGCTCAGCGATTCGTTCTGAAGAACTCTTCTGATCATGTCAGCCCCCTAAGTCTGCTTGTGTCGAAGCACCGCCCGTGAGCGGCGCTTGCGTTGTGTTGGCAACGCAGCCCGCGCCTGCGCGCGAGCTGCAGCTGCGGTTATTCGCCTATTGCCACGCGATCGGCCGAATTGAACGACACCATGAGCACTGCATCCTCGGTGCCGATGTTCCGTGCGTTGTGAACGGTGCCTTCCGGGATCACGACGGTATCGCCGGCGCGCATCTCGTACTCCCGGTCGCCGACGCGATGCATGATGTGACCCTGCACCACGTGCAGGATCTCGTCGCAATTGGGGTGCCAGTGCGGCGGATTGAACTTGCCCGGCGAGATCGTGGCCTGGCCGACGGTCATCGTCGCGGAGTTGCCGATCGGGCGCGAGACGTACCACTCGAGCTTGCCCCACGGCTGCGGCAGCACTTCCACTTCGCTCTTCTTCAGCACCACGCGCTGCGGCGGCGGCGGCGACACGGTTGCGCCGCTCGCCGGCACGGCGGCGTGCGCGGCCCACAGAATCGCGTTCAGCAGCGTGGTGCGAACCTGCGGCTGATCGAACGAGGCGAGATAGTGGCCGCCGGAGAAGCCGAACGAGCGGCCGCCGTTCGCGCGCTCGTACGCCCACGCGACCACGCGGTCCTTCGGCGGCTCTTCGAATACGGCACCGCTGCGCTTGTGCTGCACGTGCAGGCGCGCAGTGAGGATCGGCGTCGTCTTCGCGCCGGCGGCGAACTCCACCGTCGGGTAGTACTCATCGAGCGCGTCGAACGCCTGCACGCCGCTGACGATCGGGTGGCCCTTGGCCGGGATCGCGATGGGCGCGTCCTCGAACGTGTAGTCGGTCACCGCGATGCGCTCGGCGCCCAGCCATTCCTTGAAGGGCACGCCGCTGTTCTGGTCGGCAACGGTGAACGACTGGTGCAGAGCGACCAGCCCGACGCCTTTCGCCATCAGCGCGCCGAGCGCCTGCTTCGCTGCCGGATCCTGCAGCGGATTGGCGCTGCCGCTCGCGCCGCGCTGCGTGCCGAAGTACAGCACTACGACGCTGGCGTCGCCGAGCTCGGCCGCATCTTTCGGGAAGCCGACCGGGAACACCTTGACGTTCGCCTTGACGCTGGCGAACGCCGGCGAGGCCTTGATCAAGCGCTCGATCTTGAGCGCGCCGTCGGCCCAGTCGTGCTCGGCGTCGGGCAGGTTCGGCGCCTTCTTCGCGCCCACCAGCACGATGGTCGGCGCGCCCTTGGCCGGCGCGTCGGCCGCCATCGCGGCAAATGAGACTGCGCCCGCCACAGACGCGGCCGCGGCGACGACGAAGATGCTGCTCCGTTGCACGATTACCCCTTCTTCTTCAAGGACAGCGAGGTGAACTTGCGCACCTGCTCGGTGATCGCGATCTCCGCGGGCAGACGCTCCATCGAGGTGGCGCCGAAGAAGCCGTTCACGGCCGGACATTTGCCGAGGATCACGGCCACGTCTTCCGGGCTCGAGATCGGTCCGCCGTGGCACAGCACGATGACGTCGGAGCGCTCGCTGCGCGCCGCGTCGATGATCTTGTTGACGAGCACCGCGGCCGCGTCGAGGTTCATCGCAGTCTTCGCGCCGATCTGCCCGCCGGTGGTGAGCCCCATGTGCGCGACGATCACGTCCGCGCCGGCGCGCGTCATCTGCCGCGCCTGCTCCACGTCGAAGACATAGGGCGTGGTGAGCAGGTCCGCAGCGTGCGCGGCCGCGACCATCTCGATTTCCTTGCCGAAGCCCATGCCGGTCTCTTCGAGATTGAGGCGGAAGTTGCCGTCGATCAGGCCGACGGTCGGGAAGTTCTGCACGCCCGCGAAGCCCATGCCGGCGATCTGCCGCAGGAACGGATCGAGCAGCAGGAACGGGTCGGTGCCGTTGACGCCTGCGAGCACCGGGGTGCGCTCGACGATCGTCAGCACTTCCTTGCCCATGTCGACGACGATCTCGTTGGCGTTGCCGTAGGCGAGCAGGCCGCTGAGCGAGCCGCGCCCGGCCATGCGGAAGCGCCCGGAGTTGTAGATGATCAGCAGGTCCGCCCCGCCCTGCTCGGCGCACTTGGCGGAGATGCCGGTGCCGGCGCCGGCGCCGACGATCGGCTTGCCCGCAGCGATCTTCTCGCGAAAGCGGCTGAGGATTTCGTGGCGTTTCCAGCGCATGTCGTGCTCTGCCTTCGATGCTTCTTTTCGTTTCAACCGAGCGCTGCCGCGGCCAGCGCCGCGGAGAATTGCGGGTCGTTGATGTGATGCGGATGCCGCACGATGCGGCGGCTCGGCCCCTGCTTGACGCTGCGCTCGAGCTCCTCGAACAGCGCGCGATCGGCCGCGGGGTCGTGGAACGGGTTGCCGGGCTTGTCGAGCTCCGACACGCCGCCTTCCGGAATCAGCAGCGTGAACGAGCTGTTCGGATAGGCGTTGAGCTTGCCGGCGATCCAGCGCGCGAACGCCACGTTCTCTTCCGGCGTGGTGCGCATCAGCGTCACCGCGGAGTTGTGCACGTGGAGCTTGCGGCCGCGGAATTTCTCCGGGACCGTGTTCATCGCGCCGAAATTCACCATGTCGAGCGCGCCCACCGACATCACGTACGGCAGCTGCTTCTGCAGGATCACCTCGAAGCGCGCCGGGCCGGCGGGAAACACGCCGCCGACGACCTCGTCGGCAACCTCGGTGGTGGTGATGTCCATCACCATGTCGAGCAGGCCGCTGCCGGCGAGCTCTTCCATCGCGCGGCCGCCGACGCCGGTCGCGTGGAACACCAGCGAGTCGTAGCCCTTCTCTTCGAGCACTTTGCGCACGGCCGTGACGCACGGCGTGGTCACGCCGAACATCGTGATGCCGACGGCGCGCTTGCCCTCCTGCGCCACCGGCTTGAGCCGCGCCATGCCGGCGATCGCGCCGGCGGCATTGCGGAACACGCGACGCGACACGCGATTCAGTCCCGCGACGTCGACGACCGAGAACATCATCGTGATGTCGCTGGTGCCGATGTACGGGCTGGTGTCGCCGCTCGCGACCGTGGACACCATCAGCTTGGGAAAGCCGATCGGCAGAGCGCGCATCGCGGTGGCGATCATCGAAGTGCCGCCGGTGCCGCCGATACCGACGACGCCGGAGCAACTGCCGGCGCGCTGTGCGTCGACGATAAAGCCGCGCAATGCCTGGCTCATCGCGATGACGGCCTGGCCGCGGTCGTTCAAGCCGAGCACCGCGCCGGTGCCGCCCGGATGAAACGCGGCGACCGCGCGGCGGCTGATGCCGGCCTCGCCCTGCGCCGGATTCAACGTGCCGACGTCGACCAGCGTGGCCGGCACGCCTTCGGCGCGGATCGCCTCCGCCAGGAAGCTCGCTTCGTCGTACTTGGTGTCCAGCGTCGCGATGACGTAGACCGGCGCCAGCTCCGCAGGATTCCCCGCCTTCTTTGCCGTCTTCATGCTTCAACGCCCCCTGACTGGTGCACCATCGCTGGTGATACCACTTGGTCTATTTTATGGACCGTATTTATCCTTATGGTCCACGATGGGCTCGGGTTATGAACCTCATGCCACACCGATGTCAACTTCCACGGGCTACTCGTGAACCATAATGGCTCTGTGGTCCATTCCTGGAAGCGCCCGTCCTGATCGTGGCGGCAAGAATATCCATGGACCAGCCGGGCTTGATGGGTAATATTGGGTAAAGGCAGCCGCTAAGCTGCGAAAAATGCCGGCCGACACGTTACGCATCGCGCTAGACACCACGCAGCTGAGCAAGGCGCGCAGCAGCGAGGCGTGTGTGCTCTGCCCCGTGCTCGCGCACTACCCTCGCAGCCCCTCACATCTCGCGATCTGGATGAGTCCTCTCGCTGCACACAGCGCCAACGAAGCGCTGTTGCAGGCTCTCCACGGCGCGCGCCGACTCGGGCCGCGCGTGTACGCGGGCGTGTTTGCTGCGGATCCTCTGCGCGTGGATGCAGCGCTGATCCGCGCGATCAAAGCCGCCGGCGTCGGCGGCGTCATCAACCTGCCGAGCGTCTCGTTCATCGACGGCGAGGCCGGCGCGACGCTGGATCATCTGGGGCTCGGCATCGATCGCGAGATCCGTTTTCTGATCGCCTGCCGCGAGGCCGGGCTGCGCATCGCGGGCATTGCCGGCAATACCGCAGCGGCGCGGCGCATGCTGGAAGCCGGTGCGGACTTCCTGATCGTGCACGGCGGCGCGCCGACGCATGCCGATCCGGAGCCTGACAAGGCAGTGACACGCGCAGTGTCGCGTCTCAAGAGCGCGAGCGGCGTGCCATTGATCCCGCTGTCGCAGCTTGCGCCGTTCTCACCGGTGCCGCCGACGTTCAGAACGCCGCGCCACAAAGTCGTACCGCCGGGTCGCAACGCAGTGCTGCCGAAGCGCGGACGCTTCCTGCTCGGCGCAGCCATCGGCACCGGCATGGCCGCGCGCGCGGCCGAGCGTGGCGGCGCCGACTTTCTGCTGGCTCTCAACGCCGGACGCTTTCGCAGCATGGGAACGCCGTCGGCGGCGTGCATGCTCGCGCTGCGCAATCCGAACAGCATGGTCATGGAGTTCGGCAGCACGGAGTTGTTGCCACGCGCCGCGGTACCTGTGTTCTTCGGCGCCGGGTCGTTCGGCACCGAGGACTTCCACGAGCTGGTGGAGTCGATCGCCGCAGCGGGCTTCCACGGGGTCGTGAACTTCCCCAGCCGGCTGTTTCTCGACGGCCGCTACCGGCAGTTCCTCGAAGAATCCGGCATGGGGTTCTCGCGCGAGATCGAGTTGCTGCAGCAGGCGCGCGCCGCGGGCTTGCTGACCCTGGCGTACGTGAGCACCGTCGAGGAGGCACGGCTCGCCGCCGAGGCCGGCGTCGACATCGTGAACATCGAATTCGGCTGGAACGTCGGCGGCACTGTCGGCGTCGACAGCGCGCTGGAGCTGCAGGACGCAGCCGCCGAAGCTGCAGAGCTGATCCGCGCGGTGCGCTCGATTCACGAGCACGCGCGCTGCGTGATCGAGGGCGGCCCGATCGTGACCCCGGAGCAGATGGAAGAGGTCTGCACGACCGCAGGCGCAGACGGCTACATCGGCGGCTCGACCATCGACCGCGTGCCGCTCGAAGGCGCGATCGAGATGACGACCAGCGCCTTCAAGACCATCGGAAGCCTGCGCCGGCAGGTGGACGTGCTCGAGCAGCAGCTGCATCGGCGCGTCGCGGCGGATTCGTTGATCGGCTTGAGCGAAGGCATCGCGCAGGCGCGCGAGCGCGTCGCGCAAGCCATGGACGGCAACGCGCCGGTGCTCATCGTGGGCGAGCCTGGCTCGGGGCGCGGCGATCTCGCGAAGGCCATCCACGAATCGCGCGCGCGCCAGGGACGCTGGCTGGTGCTGGCCGAGTGCCGCGACCCCGCCGAGGACATGGAGTTGAAGCTTTTCGGCTGTGCGGCCGGCGCGATGCCCGGCATCTCCGCCGCGCGGACCGGTCTGCTGGAGACCGCACGCCGCTCGACACTGTTGCTCACGGACGCGGGCCTGCTGGGCAAGGACGTGCAGGCACAGCTGCTGCATGCCGCTCGCAACGGCAACTTCTGGCCGCGCGGCGCTACCGAAGTCGTGCCGCTCGACGTGCGCTTCATCGGCATCACGCGCTTCGACCCCGCGCTCGACGTCAATCAGGGGCGGTTCGATGCCGCATTCGCTCACTGGCTCGGCACGCTGCGCATCGATCTGCCGCCGCTGCGCGATCGGCTGGAAGATCTGCCGATGCTGGCGGAGCGGATCCTGCGCGCCAGCCCGGGCGGCGCGAAGGCGCGCATCGAGCCTGCGGCGTACCGCACGCTGCTCAGTCACCCGTGGCCCGGCAACCTGCGCGAGCTGCGGACGGTCCTGCAGAAGAGCCTGCTGACCGCGCGCGGCGGCACGATCTCCGAGCGGGACGTCGCCACGCTGTTGACGCGCGACGGCGCCCCGGCGCGCAAGACCTTCGCATCCGAGCGCGACTGGATCCTCGACGGCCTGCGACGCAATCGCTTCCGCCGCGGCAAGGCCGCGCACTACCTCGGAATCTCGCGCAAGACGCTCTACAACAAGATGCTCGCTTACAAGCTGCTGTCCCGTTCGCTCGGTGCAGCGTCCGACGCCGGCGAGCCCTGACGGATGGCGGATCGCGGTTCGAGGCGGTTCTGGTTCTATTTTTGACCCATACGGGCCAAAATTGCCGCAGCGATGGAGCCCCACAACGACGATCCTGGGCCTCGATGCCCGGTTGGTCCTGAACCAACCGTATGGTACGGTTCATTCCGTCGTCTCCAGGACATGGACCGCGCGGACCGTGCGGCACAAGGAGTTCTCACCGATGACCTCATACATTGAAGTGAAAGAGGCGCTGCGCGCCCGCATCACCGACGGTTCGTGGGCGACCGGCACGCGGCTGCCGCCGGAGCGCGGGCTGGCGGAAGAGTTCGGTGCGTCGCGCAACACGATCCGCAAGGCCATCAAGCTGCTCGCCGCCGAGAGCTACCTGTCGACCACCGAGAACTCGCGGCCGGTGGTTTCCTACGTGAAACGGAAGGAGACGGAGGCTGCCGGCACCGGGCGCGGCAACGGCGCGCACGGCGGCGAAGGTGCCATCGACAACTACATTCTGGACGCAAGCCCGATCGAAGTGCTGGAAGCGCGCCTGGTCATCGAGCCCGAAGCAGTCGCGCTTGCGGCGCTGCGCGCACGCGCCGAGGACATCGAGGCGATCCGCAAGGCGCTGGCGGAGAGCCTCGCCGCCAAGAACCTGAACGATTTCGAGCACTGGGACGGGCAGCTGCACCAGGCGATTTTTCGTGCAACGCGCAATACGGCGCTCATCGGGTATTACCGGACAGTGAACCAGATCCGCAACCAGCCCGACTGGATCGCGCTCAAGAAGAAATCCGTGACGGGCGAGCGCCAGCGGCTCTACGATCGCCAGCACACGGCGATCGTGACCGCCATCGTCAACCGCCTGCCCGACAAGGGCAAAGCCGCCATGCGCGCGCACCTGGAGAGCGTGCGCAAGGCGATGATGCAGATCTAGCCATCGTGAGCAGAACCTACGACGCAGCCGGCGCTGCGCAGATCATCGACGCCTTTGGTGCCAGGCCGGAGCTGCTGGTGCAGATCCTGCACGCGTTCGTCGAGCGCTACTCGTATATCAACGAAGAAGCCGTGCGGCAGATCGCGGCGACGCTCAACCTGTCGCGCGCCGACGTGCATGGCGTCGTCAGCTTCTATCACGACTTCCGCACCGCCCCGCCGGGCAAGCGCATCGTCAAGATCTGCCAGGCCGAGGCCTGCCAGTCGATGGGCTGCCGCGAGCTGACCGAGCACGCGCAGCGCAAGCTCGGCGTCCCGCTCAACAGCACGACTGCGGACGGCGAAGTCACGCTCGAGCCCGTCTATTGTCTCGGCAACTGCGCATGCTCGCCGGCGGTGATGATCGACGATCGCGTCTACGGCCGCGTCGACGCTGCGCGCTTCGACGAGCTGCTGCGCAAGAGCGCGGAGCGTCCGCAATGAGCGCGCCGGTGAGAATATTCGTGCCGCGCGAAACCGCGGCGGTCTCGGTCGGCGCCGACGACGTCGCGGCGCAACTTGCGTCGCGCGCCGCGGCTCGCGGCCGAGCGATCGAGCTGGTGCGCAACGGCTCGTGGGGCATGAGCTGGCTCGAGCCGCTCGTCGAAGTGGTCGTCGCGGGCGAGCGCATCGCGTACGGTCCGGTCACCGTCGCGGACGTCGACAGTCTTCTCGATGCCGATCTGCTGGCAGGCGGCGCGCATCCGTTGCGGCTCGGGCCCACGACCGAGATTCCGTATCTCGAGACGCAGGACCGCTGGACCTTCCGGCGCTGCGGGCTGATCGAGCCGCTGTCGCTGGAGCAGTATCGCGCCAACGGCGGCTTCGCCGGGCTCGGCAAAGCGTTCGCGCTCGGACCGGCAGCGGTCGTCAAGGAACTCACGGCATCAGGTCTGCGCGGCCGCGGCGGCGCGGGTTTCCCGACCGGCATCAAGTGGAAGACGGTCGCCGATGCGCCGGGTCCGCAGAAGTACATCGCCTGCAACGCGGACGAGGGCGACAGCGGCACGTTCTCCGATCGCATGCTGATGGAAGGCGATCCGTTCACGCTCGTCGAGGGCCTGCTGATCGCCGGCTTCGCAGTCGGCGCGAATCGCGGCTACGTGTACCTGCGCTCCGAGTATCCGCTGGCACGCGCGATCTTCACGCAGGCGCTGGTCGTCGCGCGCAACGGTGGCTGGCTCGGCCGCAACATCCAGGGCAGCGGTTTCGACTTCGACATCGACCTGCATCTCGGCGCCGGCTCGTACGTGTGCGGCGAGGAAACGGCGATGCTCGAGAGCCTGGAAGGCAAGGCCGGCGTGATCCGCTACAAGCCGCCGCTGCCGGCGTTGCAGGGGCTGTTCGGCAAGCCGACGGTCGTCAACAACGTCATCACGCTGGCGTCCGTGCCGGAAATCCTGGCACGCGGCGGCGCGGCGTACGCAGCGCTCGGCACCGGCCGCTCGCGCGGCACGCTCGCATTCCAGCTCGCCGGGAACATCCGTCGCGGCGGGCTGGTCGAAAAGGCGTTCGGGCTCAGCCTGCGCGAGCTCATCGAGCAGTGGGGCGGCGGCACGCACAGCGGGCGCCCGATCCGCGCAGTACAGATCGGCGGACCGCTGGGTGCGTACTTTCCCGATGAGCTGCTGGACACGCCGCTCGACTATGAGGCGTTCGCAGCGTTGAGCGGCCTGATCGGCCACGGCGGCATCGTGGTGTTCGACGACAGCGTCGACATGGCGCGCCAGGCGCGGTTCGCGATGGAGTTCTGCGCGCTCGAATCCTGCGGCAAGTGCACACCCTGCCGCATCGGCTCGGTGCGCGGGGTCGAGGTCATCGACCGCATCGTCGCCGACGAGAACCGCGAGGCGAACCTCGCGCTGTTGCAGGAGTTGTGTGACACGATGGTCAACGGCTCGCTGTGCGCCATGGGCGGCATGACGCCGTTCCCGGTGCGCAGCGCGCTGAAATATTTTCCAAGCGACTTTCTGCGGCGCAGCGCCGCCGTGCGTAAAGTCGCGGGAGCAAAGCGATGAGCGTTCTGAAAGAGGCGGACTACGGCACGCCCCCCAGTCGCCGCGAGGAAACAGTCGCGGTCGAGATCGATGGCCGTCCGACGCAAGTGCTCGCCGGTACGACGATCATGCGTGCCGCGCGCGAGTCGGGCATCGACGTTCCGAAGCTCTGCGCCACCGACAGCCTCAAGCCGTTCGGCTCATGCCGGCTGTGCCTGGTGGAAGTCGAAGGCCGCAAAGGCTATCCCGCGTCCTGCACGACACCGGTCGAGCCCGGCATGAAGATCCGCACGCAGACGCCGGCGCTCGCCAAGCTGCGCCGCAACGTGATGGAGCTGTACATCTCCGACCATCCGCTCGACTGCCTGACGTGCTCCGCCAACGGCGACTGCGAGCTGCAGGACATGGCGGGTGCGGTCGGCCTGCGCGAGGTGCGTTACGGCTTCACCGGCCGGAATCATCTCGACGCGGTGAAGGACACCAGCAATCCCTATTTCGCGTTCGATCCCGCCAAGTGCATCGTCTGCTCGCGCTGCGTGCGCGCCTGCGACGAGGTTCAGGGGACGTTCGCATTGACGATCGAAGGCCGCGGCTTCAACGCCAAGGTGTCGGCCGGCATGGGCGAGATGTTCTTCGACTCCGAATGCGTCTCGTGCGGCGCGTGCGTGCAGGCGTGCCCCACTGCGACGCTGATGGAGAAATCCGTCATCGATCACGGCCAGCCGGAGCACACGGTACTGACCACGTGCGCGTATTGCGGCGTGGGCTGCTCGTTCAAGGCCGAGATGAAGGGCGAGCAGGTCGTGCGCATGACGCCGCACAAGGACGGCCAGGCGAACCACGGCCACAGCTGCGTCAAGGGCCGCTTCGCGTGGGGCTACTCGACGCACAAGGATCGCGTGCTCGAGCCGATGATCCGCGACAAGATCACCGACCCGTGGCGCAAGGTGGGCTGGGACGAGGCGATCCAGTACGCGGCGCGCCGCTTCAAGGAGATCCAGGCGAAGCACGGGCGCAAGTCCGTCGGCGGCATCACCTCGTCGCGCTGCACGAACGAAGAAGTGTTCATCGTGCAGAAGCTGGTGCGCGCCGCCTTCGGCAACAACAACGTCGACACGTGTGCGCGCGTCTGCCATTCGCCGACGGGTTATGGGTTGAAGCGCACGCTCGGCACGTCCGCCGGCACGCAGCCGTTCGACAGCGTGATGGATGCGGACGTGATCGTGGTGATCGGCGCGAACCCGACCGCCGCGCATCCGGTGTTCGCTTCGCAGATGAAGCGCCGCCTGCGCGAAGGCGCGAAGCTGATCGTGGTCGATCCGCGCAAGATCGAGCTGGTGCGCTCGGCGCACATCGAGGCCGACTATCATCTGCCGCTGCTGCCGGGCACCAACGTGGCGATGATCAACGCGTTCGCGCACGTCGTCGTCAGCGAAGGCCTGGTGGATGAAGAGTACGTGGCCCAGCGCTGCGACACCGAGGCGTTCGCCGCCTGGCGCGAGTTCGTCCTGAAGCCGGAGAATTCTCCGGAAGCCGTCAGCGAGATCAGCGGCGTCCCCGCGGCGGACATTCGCGCGGCCGCGCGCCTGTATGCGCAGGCGGAGCACGGCGCGATCTACTACGGCCTCGGCGTGACCGAGCACAGTCAGGGCTCGACGATGGTGATGGGCATGGCGAACCTCGCCATGGCCACCGGCAACATCGGCTTCAGCGGCTGCGGCGTCAATCCGCTGCGCGGCCAGAACAACGTGCAGGGCTCGTGCGACATGGGCTCGTTCCCGCACGAGCTCTCCGACTATCGCCCGGTCGCCAACGAAGCGGTGCGCGGCCTGTTCGAGAAGGTGTGGGGCGTGCAGCTCGATCCCGAGCCCGGCCTGCGCATTCCGAACATGTTCGCCGCTGCCATCGGCGGCAGCTACAAGGCGATGTACGTGCAGGGCGAGGACCTGGCGCAATCGGATCCGGACACGAAGCACGTCGAAGCGGCGCTCGGGAGCCTGGAGTGCCTGGTCGTGCAGGACCTGTTCCTCAACGAGACCGCGAAGTTCGCGCACGTCTTTTTGCCCGGCACTTCGTTCCTGGAGAAGGACGGCACGTTCATCAACGCCGAGCGCCGCATCAACCGCGTGCGTCCGGCGATGCGGCCGCGCCAGGGCAAGGCGGAGTGGCTGATCACGCAGGAGCTGGCGCAGGCGCTCGGCTACCCGATGAGCTACCAGAGCGAAGCGCAGATCATGGACGAGATCGCCGCGCTGACGCCGTCGTTCGCCGGCGTGTCGTTCAAGTTCCTCGACGAAGTCGGCAGCGTGCAGTGGCCGTGCAACGAGCAGGCGCCGATGGGCACGCCGATCATGCACATCGACAACTTCGTGCGCGGCAAGGGCCTGTTCGTCGAGACGCCGTTCGTGCCGACCGACGAGCGCACCAGCCGCAAGTTCCCGCTGATCCTGACCACCGGCCGCGCCCTGTCGCAGTACAACGTCGGCGCGCAGACGCGTCGCACCGACAACGTCGTGTGGTACCACGAGGACCTGCTGGAGATTCATCCGTCGGATGCGGAGCTGCGCGGCATCAAGACCGGCGACCGCGTCTCGCTGTCGAGCCGCAAGGGCGACATCACGCTCGAAGCGGTCGTCACCGAGCGCGTGCAGCCGGGCGTCGTGTACACGACGTTCCACGATCCGCAGACCGGCGCGAACGTGGTGACGACCGAGTACAGCGACTGGGCGACGAACTGCCCGGAGTACAAGGTCACCGCCGTGCAGGTGGCGCCCGCCGTCGATCGCTCGAAGTGGCAGCACCAGTTCGACGAGCGCGCCAAAGAGCGGACCAAGGTGCTGGAAACGCCGTAGCGATAGATTTCGCCGCCGGCCGCGTCCAACGGCCATGAGCCTGCCTATCGACCGCCGCGGCGTGCTCGCCGCGGCGCTCCTTTTCGTTGCCGCCGCGCCGCCGGCCACCGCTGCCGAAGACATCGAGTTCGTCCAGGAGCATCTGCCGGAAGTGGCGATGGACAATCGCTACGGCACGCTCCCGGTGTGGTCGGCCGCCAGCGAAACCGGCAATGCACCCTCATTCGAAATGCAGGCTGCGTGGAGCGACAGCGGCAGCGGCGGCCTGACGATCCAGGGGCCGCTGCTCTCGATCGCGTTCACCGACACGTTGCGCGGCTCGTGGCGCTGGGGCGCATTTGCCTTCTACGATCCGCTGCAGCTGAAAGCTGCTAGCGACGACCGTCCGCTGCAGACTCTGTTCCAGCCCGCGACGCCGATCGCTCGCCCCGTCGACGCGCACTTCTCGAATCTCGACGGTCGCGCTACCGACTATGGCGCGGGTGTGTTCGTCAATCGTGCGAGCGCGGATGGCTGGCTCGGCGACCACGCATGGACGGCAGGCGTGCTGTGGCAGCGCGTGACGCTGCAGGACTATCGACTCGACTACGAGATCACCGCAGGACCGCAACGCGGCCTCAGCGGCCAGATCGACTTCGACGCCGACTACTCGCACGTGACGCCGTTCGTCGGCTTGCAGCTGCCGCGAACCTTCGGACGCTGGTCGATTGCACCGCACGCCTTGTTCGCGCTGCCGCTGCCGCGTCGTGGCATCGCCGGACACATCACCGGGCCCGACTTCGATCTGCGCGGCAATACCGCCGACGTCGGCCAGGGCAAGCACTTCGGCGATCCCTCGCTGACGCTCGGTCTCAGCGCGACGTACGAGCCCGCGCACCTGTCGATCGATGTCGGCGCACTTGCTACGCAGGCGCTCATGGAAAAGTACGTTCATCGCGGCATCGAGAACAACTACGTGCTGTCGTTCGCGTGGCGCTATTGAGGCGCGTCACCGGGTACATTGCACTGGGGTATATTGCGTGCCCCGCTGGAGACACGCTCATGGCCGCCACCGAATCCACGATGCTTCCGCTCGGCACGCCGGCGCCGGATTTCAGGCTTCCCGACTTCGACGGCAAGGTCAGCGCGCTCGCAGACTTCGCCGGCGCGCGCGGGCTCGTCGTTGCATTCATCTGCAACCACTGCCCGTACGTGAAGCACATGCGCGACGAGTTCGCGCGCTTCGCCCGCGAGTATCAGGCCAGGGGCATCGCGGTCGTGGCGATCTGCGCCAACGACACTGACACGCATCCGCAGGACGGCCCCGCCGGCATGGCCGAAGAAGCGCGCAGCGCAGGTTACACGTTTCCGTACTTGAGCGACCTCACGCAGAAAGTCGCCAGGGCCTACGACGCGGCCTGCACTCCCGACATCTACCTGTTCGACGGTCAGCGCAAGCTCGTCTATCGCGGCCAGTTCGACGACAGCAGGCCGGGGCGCGGCACGCCGACCGGCAAGGATCTGCGCGCCGCATGCGATGCGCTGTTGAGCGGCGCAGGCCCGCTGGCGCAGCAGAAGCCCAGCGTCGGCTGCAACATCAAATGGAAGAGCTGATCAGAACAACGTCACGATGCGCGCGACCACGCCGAGGAAGTTGGTCACCGCCTGCAGCACCTTGGTCGTCGATTGCAACTTGTCGAGCGCGCTCTGCATGCTCTGCGTCGACTCGACGATGTCGTCCTCGTTCGCCGCCAGCTCGTCGCGAAACGTGGCGAGCTCCTCGTTCTCCAGATCGAGCAGCGCCAGCTGAATCTTCATCAGGTTGTCGGCGGCGCTCTGCTTCTGCGGCTTCGGCGCTTCGCGGATCATCGACAGCCACTCGGCCGACATCAATTGAGCACGGGCGCCGCGCAGGTCGCGCAGCAGCTGATTGCGAATCTCTCCGGGCGTAGCCATCGCACCCTCCCTTATTGCGGCTTGCTCTTGACGTGCTCGAGGACGTCGACCAGCGTGCTGAGGTCGTTGACGAGCAGCTGCAGCTGTCCCGGTGCGAGCCGCCCTTCGGCCGCGGCGGCCAGCGCTGTCCTCAGCTTACGCGCCGCATCCTGCGCGCTGCCGACGGCAGCCATGTCGACACCGTGCTCGAGAAAAGCCAGGCGCGTTGCGGGCCAGTCGTTCGGCAGCTTCTCGCCCTTGATGAACGGCGTGAACACGGCGTCGATCTCCTTCGGCCCTTGCACTGCTTCATCGTCGGCTTTGATCTTCGCAGCAAGGAAGGCCATCAGCCCCTCGGAGACCAGCAGCTCGCGGTTGATCGCCGCGCCGTGCGCAGTCAGCTCGCGCTCCAGTGCGCGCGAGCGCAGATTCGCAACGACCAGCGGCACCGCCTGCGCCGCGAACGCGCCGATCGTCTGATCGCCGATGCGCTGCCCGGCGAATCCGGCGCTCAGGTTGCCGAGCGCACCGATCACGTCGCTGGCGGCGCTGCCGATCGCGGAATCCGCGTCGCCCGCATCGGCGAGCGCGCCGAGCGCGACGAAGTATTCCTTGACGAGCGACTGGTGGCGGCGAATGTCGGCGAGCAGACCGAGCTGTGTTCGCAGCGCCGTGGATTGATCGCTGAGCGCCTTGCGACGCGCGGCCGTGTCGTCGTTCAGCTCGTGGAATACGACCAGCGTCGCCGTATCGGCCGCGATGCTACCGGCGGCCGCCTGCTGGATCACCGCATTGGCCGCATCCGAATATGCGACGCCGACTCTGCTCAGCTCCGCGAACGAATTCAGCTTCGCAGTGGTGCTGCAGCCGGTCGTGGCGGCGCACAGCAGGGCCAGCGCCACGAACCACCCGGCCCTGGAGACTCGCGCGATCGGCATGTGGGCGGCCCTCGTTCGTTCTTGTGCCCGGCGCCGATCTTCGCACCCGGCTGCGCGCCCGTCAGCCGCCCTTAAGTCACACGCGGTGCCGCGGTGTAAAGACCCCTCACCGCTCGCTGCCGAGGAAATCCGCAGCGATGGTGATGGCGAGGCGGCGCGGCGCGTTCGTCACGAACACCGCCGACTGGTTCGTGCGCCAGCCGAACTCGTCGAAGACGTTGCCGAAGGACAGGCGCAGCGTGGTCGGCGCACGGCCGATCTTGAAGCGATAGCGCGCGCCGACGTCGAGCACGGTGCGCGCGGGAATGGAGAGCCTGTTGTCGGTGCTCGCCATGCGATCGGCGACGCTGGTCACGGTGGCGTCGACCGAGGCTCCCGACAACCACGGCAGGCGATAGTCGAAGCTGGCAATCGTCAACCGCTCGGTCTGCGCGACCGGAACCTTGCCGATGATGCCGCTCGCGACCTCTTCGCCCGAAACGCGCGGCCGCTGCAGCACCGTGCCGACGACGACGTTGAGCCCGTCGACCAGCTCACCTGCGAGCGACAGCTCCAGGCCGAGATGCCGCTCCTCGCCCAGCTCGCGGAACAGGTTGGCGTCATCCAGCCCGTAGTAGGGCTTGTCGATATCGAACACGCCGACGACCAGCTTGAGCGCGGGCGTGAACGCGTAGCGCAGGCCGGCATCCCACTGACGCGTGCGGATTGCCGGCGGCGCGGCGCTCTTGTTCGAGGCGTTGTCCGGCGCGACGCCGCCCTCCTCCAGTCCGCGGGAGTAGCTCGCGTACCACGCCAGCCGCTTGCTCGCGTACAACGCGAGCCCTGCGTTGTAGAGCCACGGATCGTCCTTGCCGAGCTGAGGGAGGGGATTGCCCGGCTCGGTCACGCGCTTTTCGTAGTCCGTCTTCTGCAACCCGAGCGTGAGCTCGATCAGCTCCGACAAGCGCCCGCGATACGCCAGGGCGTGCGTCCACTGCCGTACTTCGTCGTGCGTTTGCGGCCCGAACTCGAACTGCGGCTCCGGCAGGCTCACCCGCTCGCCGATGCGCGCAACGCCGAGGTCCACGATGTCCGAGCCGCCATAGCGCCGCTGCTGATCGCGTGCTCGCAGCGAGTAGTAGAACGCATGCTGCCGCTCGCCTTGCGTGAGCAGCCGCGCGACGCGCAGCTCGCCGGAGGTCGAGGCGAACTTCTGGTTGCGATCCGCAATGATGACGTGATCGGCGAAGCCGTCGGACGTGGTGTCGAGAAACAGGTCGACGAAGCTGGCGGGCGCCGCGAACTGCGAGCGGAACATGCCGGCGTTGACGATCCAATTCGTGCCGAAGCCGAAGTTGGCCACGGCGCCGTAAGTCTCGCCGGTGCTCTCGTTGTCCGCCCACTCCTGGCCGTAGAAGTAGTCGCGCTTCACCTCGGGCGGCAGGTGCGGGCCGTCGACGAACACCAGCGGCGCGGCCTCGTTGTCGTCGATCGTCGTACGGCTGTAGAAAGGAATGATCTCGGCCTGCGCGCCCGGACGCCAGCGCGGCGCGAGAGCGACGCTCCAGCCGCGCTCGTCGACGCCGCTCTCGAACGCATCCTCGAAATACGAGACGCCGCCGGCGATGCCGAAGCGCTCGGCCAGCAGCGGCAGCTCCATCTCCAGGTCGATGAAAATGCTGTCGAACGGCCCGTAGCCGACCACCGGGCTGAAGCGCAGCCGCTCGCCGGCCCGGGCCAGCTGATAGTCGACGATGCCGGTGGGCGCCGGCAGCAGGTAGCCCTGTGCCGAGATGCCGACGCGCATGGTGCTGCTCGGCACGAGCAGGTTGCTCGGGTCCGTCTGACGGTCGAAATACAGCCCGTCGAGCCGCACGTTGCCGGCGTCGACCGCGCTGAAGCCGCGCACTTCGAACGGGTTGTAGAGCCCGATGTTCTCGTTGCCGACGCTGGTGCCGAACGCGTCATCGGCGGACTTCACCGCATTGTCGTCGGCGCGCTGCGCCAGCGCGCACAGCGGGAGCCCCGCGAGCAGCATCAATAGGGAACGCATGCGACTGCCAGATGTTGTGTCATGCCTTCGATGCACCGGCCGGACCAGAGGTTTACATTAGCTGCATGGACTACGACGCCGAGCTGCGCTTCCACAACGAGGCACTGCGACGGGCCTCGGCCATCGCGCACGACGAGCACGTGCTCGACATCGGGTGCGGCGCCGGATACACCACGCGCGAAGCGGCGCGCATCGCGGCGGCCGGCAGCGCCGTGGGCATCGACAGCTCCGCGGCGATGATCGCGCGGGCGCGCGAGCTCGCGGCCGCGGCGGGACTGCACAACATCCGGTTCGAGCACGACGACGCGCAGGTCCACGGTTTCCCGACAGACCACTTCCATGTCGCGATCAGCCGCTTCGGCACGATGTTCTTCGACAACCCCGTCGCCGCGTTCCGCAACATCGGCCGCGCGCTGCGCCACGGCGCGCGCCTGGTGATGATGGTCTGGCAGCCGTGCGAAGTGAACGAATGGTTCGTCGCCATCCAGCACTCCCTCGCCCCGGATGCCGAACCGCCCGCGCCGGCCGCAGGAGCGCCCGATGCGTTCTCGCTCGGCGATCCGACCACCGTCGCGCGGATTCTCACCAATGCCGGCTACGTCGGCGTCTCGTTCCAGGACGTACGCGAGCCGGTCTACTACGGCCCGAGCGTCGCCGCGGCGTTCGACTGGATTCAGGGCTTCACCTGCACGCGCGACCTGTTGCAGCGACTCGAGCCGGCCGCCGCCGGACATGCGCTGGACCGGCTGCGCGAAACGCTGGCGCAGCGCTACAAGGAGCGCGGCGTGTGGTTCGACTCACGCGCCTGGATCGTGACGGCGACCCGTCACTGACCCACGGCTGCGATCACCGCGATCTCGATCAGGTACTGAGGTCCGGCGAGGCGCGCTTCGACCGTGGCGCGCGCGGGCGTCGCGCCCGGCACGACCCACTTGTCCCACACTTCGTTCATCTCCTTGAACGTGCCCATGTCGGTCAGCCAGATCGTCGCGGACAGCAGGTTCTGCTTGCCGGTGCCGGCTTCGGCGAGCAGGCGATCGATCTGCTCCAGAATGACCTTGGCTTGCGCCGCTACTGTGGTCGCGCCGCTGTCCGCCGGGGCCACCTGGCCGGCGAGATACACCGTCGCACCGTGAACCACGGCCTGGCTCATGCGGGGACCGACCTGAATACGCTTGATCGTCATGCACTGCTCCTGGAATCGATCACGGCGCATCCGCCCGCGCGATGAGCGTGCTCCAGCGCGCGTCGGGATGCAGAATCCTGAGGAAGGGTGACTGTAGCATCTCGCCGCGGGTCCACAGGCGAGCTTCCTTCGGATCCGTCGGCAGCAGTGCCCGATCCACCCACTGCAGCGCTGCGACGGTATCGCCGCGAAATGCGTAGACCTCGGCGATCGCGATTGCGATCGATGCGTCGGGCACCGGCACGTCGCCGGCCTTCCTGAGACGCGCGAATGCCTCGTTCGCCGCGGCGAGGTGCCCGGGCGCGCGATAGGCCAGCGCAGAGCAATGGTCTCGCAGCAACCCTGCTGGAATGCGCTCGATCGCGGCGAGCGCCTCGTCGAAGCTCTGTCGCAGGATCTGCACCCTGGCGACGACGCTGTCGATGTCCTTCAACGTCGGGCTCAGCGCGCGCGCCTTCTCGAGCTCGACGATCGCCTCATCCCATTCGCCCACGGCGGACAAATAGACGCCGAGATTGGCGCGACCTACCGCCGCGAGCGGGTCGACTGCCACCGCGCGACGCTGCAGGGCAACGCCCTCGCTCCAGTGGCCGGCGATGAACGATTTGCCCGCGGACACGCTCAGCACCAGGGCATCCGATGGATTGAGCGCGATCGCTCGCTTGCAGTGCAGCTCCGAAGCATCGGGCTTGCCGATGCGCCAGTAGTACTGCGCCGCCCTGACGTGCGCCTCGGCGAGATTCGGGCCGAGCCGCAACGCACGTTCCACGGCAGTGCCCCATTCCGGGGACGTGACCCCCGAAGTGCGCTCGCCGCTGATGCTGTACACCCCGGCGAGCCCTGCCCAGGCGCGCGCATAGTCCGGATCGACCTGCAGGGCCTGCTGAAAATACTCCTGCGCACGCGCCACGTCCGCATCGCCGCGACGATTCAGGAAGTACTTGCCCTGCAGGTAGCGCTCGAACGCCACTGCGCTCGCCGTCTGGCCCGGCCGCGGATCCGCGTCGCCGGTCAACCTCACGTGCAGCGCCTCGGCGACGGCCGTGGCGATCTCGTCCTGGACGCCGAAGATGTCGGTGCGGTCGCGATCGTAGGTGTGCGACCAGAGGTGCGAGCTGCCGGCGCCGTCCACGAGCTGCGCCGTGATGCGCACGCGGTCGCCGGACTTGCGCACGCTGCCCTCGAGCACGTGCGTCACCTTGAGCGTGTCCGCGATCGTTGCGATATCGGCGTTGCGGCCCTTGAACGAGAACGAGGAAGTGCGCGCCGTCACGCGCAGCGTCGTCGATTGCGCGAGCAGATTCAGGATCTCCTCCGACAGGCCTTCGCCGAAATACGCCTGGTCCTGCGTCTCGCTCATATCCACGAACGGCAGCACGGCGATGGACAACTGCGCCGGGGCTGCGGCGACGGCGCTGTGCGGAGCATGGGATCCCTGCAGCAACCAGAACACCACACCCGCGAGGACGACCATGGCCGCCGCGCCGGCGGCGAGCAGTCGGCGCCTGCCGAGCGTCACGTCGCGGGGTTGCGGCGCGGGTTCTGCGGCCGCCGCCGGCGGCGGCGCCTCTTCGATCGCCCGGGTCATGACCTGCGCGACGAAGCGATAGCCGCGGCCCGGCACCGTCACGATGAACCGATGGTCGTCGGGCCGCTCGCCGAGCAGGCGCCGCAACGTGTGGATCGTCTGCGTCAGGTTGCTCTCTTCGACGACCACCTTGGGCCAGAGCGCCTCCAGGAGCGTGCGCTTGTCGAGCAGCTGCCCGGCGCGCTCGACGAAGAACAGCAGCGCGTCGAATACCTTGCCGGTGACCTGCAGCGGCTCGCCGTCGCTCCGCGACAGCACGCGGCGCAGTGCATCGAGCCGGAAATCGCCGAACTCGTAGATCAGATGCACTTGCTGCGACGTCACGCCGATCACCCGCCGGTCATTGAGAACATTTGAGCTGCGGCCAAGGAGTTTTTAGCTGCCGCCCGGCGATTCTCCACTTCCTGCGCGGACGCCCGCAACCTTCGGCGGGGCCGCAGTTTCCGACATAACGTAATCGGGGAGTCATCATGATGTTCTACAGGCAACTCGCCATCGGCGCGCTGAGCGTCTGTGGCCTGATCGGGGTCGCCGCACCGGCCCGCGGCGATGCAGTCACCGACTGGAACGAGATCGCCCAGGCGGCGATCGTCGCCGGGCGGGCCGGCCCGATCGGCGCGATCGATTCGGCGCTGGTCCAGGTTGCCGTGCACGATGCCGTGCAGGCGATCGACCGACGGTTCGAGCCCTACCATGCGGAAGTGCCCGGAGCCCGCGGATCGCGCTCGGCGGCGGCGGCCGCCGCGGCGCACGCCGTGCTGGTCGGCATGTATCCGGCCCAGGCTACGACGCTCGACGCCACGTATTTCACTTATCTCGCCAACAATGGCCTGAGCAACGACCCCGGGTTGCAGGTCGGCGAGAAAGTCGCCGCTCTCATCCTGCCGCTGCGCCGCACCGACCCGGTCCCCGCCGCGGCGCCGTTCCTCGGCGGCACCGGCATCGGCCAGTGGCGGCCGACGCCCTCTTTCATCGGCAATCCGCCCGCGCCGCCCTCGGGGGCGCCCATGGCGGTGCACTGGATGTCGGGCTTCGATCCCTTCACGCTGACGAGCCCGACGCGCTTCCGCGCCCCGCCGCCGCCGGCGCTGACCAGCGCGCGCTACACGAAGGATTACAACGAAGTGAAGCGGCTCGGTGCGTTCGCCAGCACCGACCGCACGGCCGAGCAGACCGACATCGCCTACTTCTATACGGACAACTTCCTGGCCCAGTGGAATCGCGCGGTGCGCGGCATCGCCACGAATCACGTGCGACGCACCGGCGACTCTGCGCGGCTGTTCGCGCTGGTCAACCTGGCGATCGCCGACGCGCTGATCACCTCGTGGGACAGCAAGAAGTTCTACTTCTTCTGGCGCCCGCTGACGGCGATCAACGAGGGTGCCAACGACGGCAATCCGGACACGGCCGGCGATCCGGATTGGCGGCCGCTGATCAACAATCCGAACTATCCCGACTACACCTCGGGCGCCAACAACGTGACCGGCGCGGCAACGCGCGCGCTGGCGCTGTTCTTCGGTCGCGACCGCATGACCTTCGACGTCAGCACGCTCGCGCCGCTCGCGGTCAAGAAGACGCGCACCTATCACCGCTTCTCGGCAGCCGCCGACGACGTGGTCGAGGCGCGCATCTATCTCGGCATCCACTTCCGCTTCGCGGACACGACGGCGCGCGACCAGGGCGAGCGCGTAGCGGAGTGGGCGTTCAATCATTTCCTGCTGCCGCTCGACGATGACGATGATGATGACCACGGTGACCATGATCGCCGCGGAAACCAGGATCGCTGATCGTCCGAGTTGAGGTGCTTCGGGCGGCCGCGTGCGGCCGCCCCATTTTTTTGCGCAGGCGGAGCGCGTGCTAGGCTCTGCCCATGACCGCGATACTCACTGCTGCGCAAACGCGCGCAGCTCGCGCGCTGATCGACATGTCCTGCAAGCAGCTGGCGCAGGTCAGCGGCGTAGACGAGCGGATCCTGCGCGAGTTCGAGCACAAGCTGTACGAGCCCGACGAGCAGACGAGGCTGCGCCTGCGCTCCGCGCTCGAAGAGCACGGCGTGGTGTTCATTCCGGAGAACGGCGGCGGCGCGGGGGTGCGGCTGAAGTTCGCCGGCAAGGAAGTCCGCGCGATCAATCGCTGGGAGGACGAAGGCGGGCTGCCAGGCGAAGACGACGTGTCCTGACCTGGCAACCCTGTCGAAGTCTTACTTCGCTGCGCGCACCGCTTCCGCCGTCGCGCAACGCTCGGTGACGATTCCGCTCGCGTCCGTGATGGTCGTGCGCGTCGGTGCCGTGAACGAGTCGCCGCCCTGCTCGACAGTGATCGTGCGGCGCACGACCAGCGACCCGGTCGGCAAGCCGTTCACGTCGAAGGTCAGCACCGTCGCCACGGCGTTGAATTGATGTCGTCCGACACGCTCCCAGGTGCCGAGGCCCGGCGTGCGCGGTGTCGCCGTGGGACCGGACTCCGTCGAAGTGCCGCCGGCATGAAACGCGATGATGCCGGTGATCGGCGCCACCGGCAGCGGCTGACCGGTCGCACAGTTGATAGGTTGTCCGGAGATGTGCCAGACACCTGTCAGGCGCACGTGCCGATCCGCCCGGTCGCCGCCATCGGCCCGGACCGCAGGCGCCGCCGCTGCAACGGCGAGGCATCCTGCCGCAATCAGTCCTGACAGCTTTCGCGCGTTCATCGAGATTCTCCCCTGAGTGAGTGTGAGTGAAGTGAACGTAGAGATGCGCGAGATCGCAGGAATGCGCGCGGCACGCCATGGACTGCGTCTGACGGACCTGTGACGCAGATATGACGCGTGCGCCCGACTGTGTAAGCTCTTGTTTCGTGGAACCTGGGGAACTCCGTTTCGGCGTCTGGACTCTGCGCCGCTCGCCACGCGAGCTGCTGCGCGAGGGCAAGCGCGTGTCGCTGCAGGAGCTGCCGTTGCAGCTCCTCGAAGAGCTGTTGCTGGCGCCAGGGCGGATCGTCACGCGCGAGCACCTGGTCGCGCGGCTGTGGCCGAAGCGCGTCGTCGACTACGACACCGCGCTCAACACGGCCGTGCGGCGGCTGCGCGCCGCGCTCGACGACGATGCCGACGCGCCGCGTTATGTCGAGACGATCCCGCGCATCGGTTATCGGTTCCTCGGCACGGTGGATTCGTCCACGGCTGCCCCGCCGACTGAGCCTGCACGGAAGCGCAGTCGCTGGCTGTTGCCGGCGGCCGCGTCGCTCGTCGCGCTCGTTGCAGCGGCCGCGACGGCATGGTGGTCGTTGCGCACAGTCGAATCGCCGCAGACGGCCGCGCTCAAATCGATCGCGGTCCTGCCTTTTCTCGACCTGAGCCCGAATCGGGATCAGCAATACTTCTCGGACGGGCTCGCGGAGGAAATCCTCAACGTGCTGGCGCAGGCGCCGGAATTACGGGTCACTGCGCGGACCTCGTCGTTCGCGTTCCGTAACACGAACGTCGATATCGCCAGCGTCGCGGAGAAGCTGCGTGTCGCGTTCGTAGTGGAAGGCAGCGTGCGCCACGCCGGCGAGCGACTGCGAGTCACCGCGCAGCTGATCGACGCGAGAACCAGCGCGCACCTGTGGTCTGAGGCGTACGAACGCGACGCAGATGACGTCTTCGCGGTGCAACGCGAGATTGCGGCGGCAATCGCCACGGCGCTGCAGATCAAGCTCGGCACTCTCCCGCCGCCTCCGACGCCCGACCCTGTCGCGTACGACCGCTTCCTGCAGGCGCAGTTCTTCGTGCAGCGTCGCGCACCCGGCGATGTCGCGCTTGCGCAGCGCTACTACCAGGAAGCGCTCGCCATCGACGACAGTTTCGCGCGCGCCTGGGCCGGGCTCGCCGGCGTGTACTGGCTGCAGAGCGTCACCGGAGAGCTGCCGCGGGATGTCGGGCTCGGCAAGTTGTACGAGGCGGCGCAGAAGGCGCTAGCTCTCGACGCAGATGTGGCGGAGGCCCATATGCGGATGGCGAACTACTACTGGTCGGCAGGCGACCGGGCCAAGGGCAACGAGCACAGCCGTCGCGCCGCAGCCAGCGAACCGAACCATCCGCTGGTGCTGCTGTTCGGCGCCAGCGCGGCCGCGCTCGACGGCAGGCTCGATGATGCGATCCGCATCCACCAACGCGCCGCCGAACAGGATCCGCTGTCGCCGCTGATTCGCGAGAATCTGGGATCGCTGCTGCTGTATGGCGGCCGGCTGGAGCAGGCGGCAATCGAGCTGCAGCGGGTCCACGAGATGCGTCCCGACGATGCGCCGACCGAGCTTTGCATCGCGATGGTGCTGAGCCGGCGCTTCGACGCCGCGTTGCATCTGGCGGGAGCGCAGCCGGCGCAGCCCCGGCTGCAGCAATGCCGCGCAATGGCCTACCACGCGCTCGGTCGCGTCAAGGACGCAGACGCCGCGCTTGCGACACTGATCGAAACGGCCAGGCACGGCGAGCCGCTGCGCATCGCCGAGACCTATGCTTATCGCGGCGACCCCGATGCGGCATTCGAATGGCTGACGCTCACAGCGGCCGACCTCGATCTGGACACATCGAGATGGCCGCCCACGAGTCAGCGCACGGCATGGGAGCTGCGCTACTCGCCCATTCTCGCGCCGCTGCACGCGGACCCGCGGTGGACGCCGCTGCTGGCGCAAGCGCGGATCGAGGGGCGGCGCGAGTAACATCGAACCACTGCACGTGCCGAGCACGGGGGGCACGACTGCTGCCAATGCCAGCGTCAACCCGGCCTGCGGATTCCACGGCGTGATCTCCGGCGTGAGCAGCGGCCGGACGTAGCTGATCCATTCGAGAAACACGTACGCGAAGAGATATGCGGCCGCGGCGAGCAGTGGGCTCACGCGGACAATTTAACAGCTGCGACTTTGCTTGAGGGAAACCACGCCGGCGCTGCGTTACATTCTTTACGGTCGGAGAATGTGTGACGTGGGTCCGCCTGCGCGCGAGCGACGCCTGCGTAGATTGTCAACGTCAGGCGGCGCGCTTCGCGCCGAATCCCGCCAGGCACCGCGACAAACTGGGAGATCACGCATGGGAAATCCGTACGACACGGCAAGCGAACGCATGTCCGTCCTGCCGCGCAGCTTGAAATTCAAGGGCGAGCTCTCCGCCGAGGAGGACTTGCTGATCCAGGGGTCGATCGAGGGCACGATCCATCACACGCAACGCGTGACGGTGTGCGAGGAAGGCAAGGTGAAGGCCGACATTCGCGCACAGGTGATCAAGGTGGAAGGCGCAGTCGAAGGCGACCTGCATGCCGAGCGCTCGGTGTTCGTCGCCGAGAGCGGCAACCTGCGCGGCAACATCCATGCGCCGTCGGTCTGCCTGGTCGAAGGCGCGCACTTCAACGGCGCCATCGACATGGAGTCGAAGAAGGGCGCCCAGCAATCCTCGCGCAGCGACGGCAAGGCCGCGCGCGCCGCAGCGAATTCCCGTGGACAATGAAATGGAGAGCTTTCATGCGCAATTTCGGATTTGAGGAGCGCCAGGAGCCGGCGGCGCCGCCGCCCGGTCCCGCCGCCGGCAGTCTCAGCCCCGCTCGACCCGCGACCACTGCGGCGCCGCGTCGCGACGTCGCCGTGCTCGGCCCCACCCTGCGCTTCAAGGGCGAGCTGAGCGCGGAAGAGGACTTCATCCTGCAGGGCCGGATCGAAGGCTCGATCAATCACACGCAGAGCGTGACGATCGGCACCGAGGGCGTCGTCCAGGGCAACATCCACGCGCGCGTGGTGGTCATCGACGGCTGCGTCGAAGGCGACCTGCACGGCATCGAGTCCGTCGTCGTCAACGCGACGGGCCGCGTCACCGGCAACATCTTCGCGCCGCGCGTCGGGCTGGTGGACGGCGCGTTCTTCAACGGCCGCATCGACATGGGTGCACGCCAGGCCGCCGGCACCTCTGCAAGAACGACACAGCCGGGTGTCGCGCTCTCCGCGGAAGAGACCGAGCGCATGCTCGGCGCGAAGCAATAGCAGGTAGTCCGCATCGCCCGCCCCGTCTGCCGACGGGGCGGGCATACCATCGTGTAATGGCATCGAGCTTGCGCATGTGATCGCATCGGCGTCCCAGCCTGCTGCGCGGGAGGTCACATGAAGACGGTCGATCTGAAGCTCGAGGTCGTGGTCATTCCCGTCGCCGATGTCGATCGGGCCAAGCGTTTCTACGCCGAGCAGCTGGGGTGGCGGCTCGACGCGGATTTCGCCGCCGGCGACGAGTTTCGCGTCGTGCAGCTCACGCCGCCCGGCTCGCCGTGCTCGATCCACTTCGGCAAGGGACTCACGTCCGCGGCTCCCGGCTTGCCCGGGCGCGTGACGGGCGATGAGACTGCGTATGGCTCGTCGACCGATCTCGCGAATGCCATGCGCCGTGCGGAGACTGCGCACGGCGAGCACGAGAAGCGCACAGGTCAGCGAGATGCCGACTGGCCCAGCTGGTACGCGGCGTACATGATTGCGGAACAGAAAGGCAAACCACTGCCAACGTGAGCAGCGACTACGACGTCATCATCATCGGCGGTGGCGCGCCGGGCGAGCACTGCGCCGGCGCGCTCGCGGAGGGCGGCTTGCGGGTTGCTCTCGTCGAGCGCCAGCTGGTTGGCGGTGAGTGCTCGTACTGGGCATGCATCCCGTCGAAGACACTGTTGCGTCCCGGTGAGGCTGCGCACAGCGCGAACGATGCAGCGGCGCACGCCGAGGTCGACGTCGCCGCGGCGCTGGCGTGGCGCGACTTCATGGTCTCGAGCTATTCCGACGCGGGTCAGCAGCGCTGGCTGGCCGAGAACGGCATCGACCTGATCCGCGGCAGCGGCCGGCTCGCCGGCACGGGCGTCGTCGAAGTCGACGGCAAGCGCTACAGCGCGAAGCACGTGGTCATCGCGACCGGCTCCGATCCGTTCATCCCGCCGATCGCCGGTCTGCGCGAGCTCGAAGGTGTCTGGACCAATCGCGAAGTGACCGGCATGAAGGCGGTGCCGCGTCGTTTACTGGTGCTCGGCGCGGGCGCGGTCGGTGTCGAGATGGCGCAGGCCGTGCGCCGGCTCGGTGGTGAAGTGGTGCTCGTCGTGAATCAGGCGCACGTGCTCGCGCACGAGCCGGCGCCGCTCGGCGCAGCGCTCACCGAAGTCCTGCGACGCGACGGCATCGAGCTCGCGCTCGGCGTGAACGCAACCGCCGCACGGCACGAAGGAGACTGCTACTCGCTGCAGCTCGACGACGGCCGCACGCTGAGCGGCGATCGTCTGCTGGTCGCGACCGGCCGGCGTCCGCGCGTCACGGGAATCGGCCTCGAAACCGTCGGCGTGGAAGCGAGCCGTCGCGGGATCAAGGTGGACGCGCACCTGCGCGCCGGCGATCGGCTCTGGGCGATCGGCGATGTCAACGGCATCTGGCAGCTCACGCACGTCGGGAAGTATCAGGGCCGCGTCGTCGCGGCCAACATTCTCGGCGAGCCACGCGAAGCCAACTACGATGCAGTGCCGCGCGTGGTTTTCACCGATCCGCAGGCCGCGTCGGTCGGCGCTGCCGAAGCGCCATTCACCGCGACCGCACGCATGTCCGGGATCGCCAAGACCGCTACGTATACACGCGCATACGCCGAGTCGAACGGCTTCATGACGCTGCTGAGCGACGGCCAACGACTCACGGGCGCGTACGGGCTCGGTCCCGAGGCCGGCGAGTGGTTGCAGCAAGCCACACTGGCAATTCGTGCCTGCGTGCCGCTCGACGTGCTGCGCGATACGATCCAGCCGTTCCCGACGTTCTCGGAGATCTACCTGGAAGCCCTCGAGGCCCTGCAGCGGCGCATCACTGCAGGGCGAGCGTAGCCTGGCGCAACGTCGTCGCCATCGTCACCAGCTCCGCGAACGAGCTCGCCTGCATCTTGCGCATCATCTTGCCGCGATGAGCTTTCACCGTGATCTCGGAGATGCCGAGCTCGCCACCGACCTGTTTGTTCAACCTGCCGCACACCAGCAGTCGCATGACTTCGCGCTCGCGACGGCTGAGCGAGTCATAGCGCGTCTGCAGCGCGAGCATCTGCGCCTGGTGGCGAAGCGCCGCGTGACTGCGCTCGATTGCGCCGCAGACTGCGTCGATCAACACCTCCGGCGGGCAGGGCTTGATCAGGAACTCGAACGCTCCGCCCTTCATCGCACGCACCGTCGCCTGGATATCGGCGCGGCGGCTCATGAAGATGACCGGCATCTGCGGCCGGTCCGCGACCAGCCGCTGCAGATCGAGCCCGCTCAGTCCCGGGAGATCGAGCTCCAACAAGAGACAGCTCGCCGTGAGCGTGCGCGGGGCTTCTAGGAACTCCTCCGCTGACGCCAGTGCGCGCGGCTTGCAGCCGGCGGAGCGGATCAGCGCGTCGAGAGCGTCACCCACCGCCGGATCGGGATCCACGACGAACACGACCGGTGTCTCGGCCACCCGGCCGGAGCTGTGTACTGAGCAAGCGTGAGAGAGATTCATGACCGGCTCCTCGCAAAGCGCACTCGAGTTCCGTGCGGCATCATCCGCCTGCCGCGCGTGCCGCGCACGCCCCCTTGAGCGAGGCTCGCGACCGCCGCTCGACAGGCCGCCCGCACTTGCGCGTTCTGCCACCGACGGGCACTCTCGATGCCCTCGTGCGACCCGACACCGTTGCAAGCCTTACCCGCCTTTGCGCATGCGTGCTGCTCGTCGCGGCAGCGTCACATGCCGACGCCCAGGTCGCAGCTCCGCACGCGGCAGATGAGCTGACCTGGAGCATCGAATCCGCGCAGCCGGCGCGCTTCGTTTCAGTCCACGGACGCCGCTCCGCTGCTTTCGGCTACTCGGAAAACGGCCTGGAAGTCTGGGCGTATCCGCTGCAGCTCGTGGATTCCTTCGGCGTCGCGTTCCGCCACCGCGAGGCGACGACCGAAATCGACGGCCGCGCCGTGCTCCGGCGCGTCGAGTACGCACCGGAAGCGGTGACCCGCATCTACGTCGGCCCGGATTTCGTGGTGCGCGAGAAGCTGTTCGTCCCGCTCGACGCGCCCGGCGCAATCGTGAGCTACCAGGTGGACGGCGCGCGGCCCGTCGACATCGTCGTGCGCTTTACGCCGGTGCTGAACCTGATGTGGCCGGGCGGCTTCGGCGGACAGGAGGCAGCGTGGAATTCAGCAGCCTCGGGCTACGTGCTCTCCGAGCCGTTGCATCGCTACTCGGCGCTGGTCGCTTCGCCGAACATCGTTGCGCACGACGCGACGCCGAACATCACGCGCGCGGTCGGCAAATCGCCCGGTGTCGCCTTCACGATTCGCGCCAGCGAGGACCGCACCGCGGCGGTCGCCATGGCTGCGGGCCTCGCGGGCGCAGACCCTGTGCCGCTGGCGAAGGAGTTGCTGAGCAAGCGCGCTGACCTCGAGAGCGCAGCCGCACGGCACTACGCGCAGACACTGTCGAGCGGATTGCAGCTCGACACACCGGATCCTGAAGTCGACCGTGCGCTCGCCTGGTCGCAGCTCGCGCTGGAACAGGCGTGGGTGTGCAACGCCGACATCGGTTGCGGCCAGGTCGCGGGCTACGGCCCTTCGCGCAAAGCACGACGTCCGCAGTACGCCTGGTTCTTCGCCGGCGACGGCATGATCGCCGCGCGCGCCCTGCTCGCTGCCGGGCGCTATCAACGCGCCCGCGAGGAGCTGGAGCTGATCCTCAAGTTCCAGGATCGCAGGACCGGCATGATCTGGCACGAGCTGTCGCAGAGCGCCGGCGTGATGGAGTGGAGCAAGTATCCCTACATGTTCGTGCACGTCGATCTGAGCTACGACTTTCTCGACATGGTGGCGGAGTACTACGCAGTCACCGGCGATCTGCAGTTCGTGAAGAAGAACTGGGACGCGCTGCAGTCCGCATACCGCTACTGCCAGTCGCTGCTCGATGGCAGGGACGGACTGCCGCACATTCCCGCCGACAAGCAAGGCCAGAACGAGCAGGACGCGCTCAGCGACGAATTGACGCTCTCCACCGGCTGGGTCGCGGCGTCGGAAGCGTTCGCAGCTCTCGCTGCTGCGACCGGACGGCAATCGGCGGCGCGCGCCGCACTGGATGCCAACAAGCGGGCGCGTCGAGCCATCGCGAGCAAGTACTGGGATCAGCAGCGCAACTTCTGGATCAGCGGCCATACGCGCGCGGGCGCGCCCGTGCTGGATCGCGACATCCGGCCCATCGGCACGGTGCTGGAGTCTTTGTTCTCGGCGGAGCAGCGCGGCTCGGCCCTGGATCAGATCGCATCCGCCGATTTCCAGACCGATTGGGGAACGCGCAGCAAGGCCGCCAACGACCCGACGTACGATCCGAACCTGTATGCGAGCGGCAGCGTGTGGGGGATCGGGACCGCGTCAGTTGCCGGCGCGTACTGGCACGAGCACCGCTCGCCGACGGCGTTTGCGATCTGGAACGCGCTGGTACCGTGGAGCTCGCTCGACTCGCCCGGGCACATGCACGAAGTGCTCGCGGGCGATTTCTATCACGAGGAGATCGAGTCCGTTCCCGAGCAGACGTGGTCCTCCGCGACGTTCCTGACCGCGGCCGTGCGGGGACTGTTCGGGCTGCGCGTCGACGGCGTCGCGCGACGACTCCACTTCGCTCCGCACTTGCCGGCCGCGTGGGACAAGGTCGCTGCCCACCGCATCATGGTCGGCGACTCGCAGATCGCGCTCGAGCTGTCGCGATCCCCTGGCGAAGTCGCGCTGCGCATCCGCAATGCCGGCGGGCCGGTCAAGCTGTCGTTCGATCCGGAGCTGCCGCTCGGCGCAAAAGTTCGCAGTGCGCGCATCGAGCAGCGCGAAGTTGCCGCGACACTGCTTCAGCATCCGCAGGACAACCACGCGCACGTCGACATCGACGTGCCCAGCGGCGAGACGCTGCTGCACCTGGCATACAGCGGCGGAGTTGCGATCGTGCCCGCTGCTTCGCGCCCGGTGCTCGGAGAGCCGAGTCGCGGCATGAAGATCGTCGGCGTGAGCTTGCAGGGACGGACATACACGATCGAGCTCGATCACCTGGCGTCGCAGCCCGCACGCTTCGAGCTGCGCACGCCGTGGAAGATCGCCGAAGCTCGCGGCGCCACTTTCGGCAGCACCTCCCCCACGTCGTATGCCCTGGAGATCGGCGCAACTCCCGCCACTGACCAGCGGGCCTACCGGCGCAGCACGGTGACGGTGACGTTCGCGAGCACCGACCAGGGCTAGGGGCGAATGCTGACGCAGCGGCACCATTGCATGTCCCCACCGGGGGTTTTTCGGGCGCGGGAACTGGAGAAAGATGTGCTCCAGGAACCGAGGAACCCGCCATGAAACGCCCGAACGAGCATCCACAGCTTCCCGTGCACGACTACGGCCCGGCAGTGCAAAACGCCGTTTCGTGGCTCGGCGATCGCTATCTGCTGGCCGCGCCTAGCGCCGGCGCACGCTATCGTCGACCTTCCTGGCAATCTCCGCCAGATCGACGTCATCGTCGATGGTGATTTCCAGCGAAGGATCCGTGCTCGGCGCGCCCGGCGGCCGCACGGGTTGCTGCGAGGTCAAAGCCGCCTCCGACGCACGACCTTGCGGCACCGCTGGCGCCGGCGTGGCGGCGGGCTGCACCCAATCGCGCTTCTGCTGCATCCAGCGCTGATACCGATCGAACGTCCACATTCCGTCATCGCCGCCGGACTGCAGCACGTTGGCGATGTGACTGAACTGTCCCGCGCGGATCGTTCCCTTGGCGCCCGAGCTCGCGGTGAGCACTTCACAGCGCGGCACGAGCAGGCCGTACGCCTCGATGAATTCCAGCTGCTGACACACGACTCCGACCAGGCAATCTGCGAGCTGCGCGCGGATGCTGCCCTGGATCTCCGCGGGGAACGACATCGAGATGCGATACAGCGCCTCCGCGCACGTCGCCGAGTGCATCGTGGTGATCACCAGGTGCCCGGTCTCGGCTGCATTCAGCGTCAGCCGCATCACTTCCGGCGTGCGCATCTCGCCGATCACCAGCACGTCCGGGTCCTCGCGCAGCGCATCGACGATCGCCTGCTCGTAGCTCGGCGAGTGCGTCGGCACTTCGCGCTGGCGGATGAACGAGCGGCGGTTGGCGAACAGGTGCTCGATCGGGCTCTCGATCGTCAGGATGTTGCGCGCCTGGGCCGAGTTGATCTCCTCGACCAGCGCCGCGAGCGTGGTCGACTTGCCGCAGCCCGTCGGTCCCGACAGCACGATGAGCCCCGAGTGCGGGTACGTGAAACGCCGCAGGTCCGGATGCAGGTTGCAGGCTTCGAGCGTCCTGATCGAGCTGGTGAGCAGGCGCACCGCGATGGCGACGCCGCGCACCGTCTTGAACACGTTGACGCGACAGCGCACCGAAGCGATGTTCGCGGACAGGTCCGCCGAGCCACGCGCCAGGAATTCGCTCCAGCGCTGCTCGCCGAGCAGCTCGCGACCGGCCTGCACGACTTGCTCCGCCGGCACTGCATCGCCGTGCGTCGCCAGCTCGCCGCGAATGCGCATGACCAGCGGCGTATCCGCTTCCACGTGCAGATCGCTTGCTGACAGACGATTCCCGCTCGCCACCCAATCGCGCAGACTCATCGCTGCTCTTCCCGCCGCCGCAATGATCCTGTGAACGATCGCAGGTGCGGTTAGTTCCCGGCGCCTTCGGCAGGGATCGGAAAGGAGGAAGAAATTGACAGTCTGGCCTTCTGCTTACAGCGTCTCGAACCGCGTGGTGGCGTGCGGCTGCACGAGATACGTGTAGAACGCCTCGTTGACGCGCGCCCAGCTCGGCCGGTCCTTCATGCGGTCGATCCAGCGCGAGAGATTCGGCCAGCGCGAGTAGTCCACGCGAGCCGCCTCGCCGACCGTGACGTACGCGATGCCGAGATAGTCCGCGATCGTGATGCGCTCGCCGCAGACGTAGCGATTGTCGCCGCCGAGCCAATTGTCGTTGAGCACGCTGAGCCAGCGCGATGCGTTGCGCCGCGCCCAGTCGAGCGTGTCGCGCTGCGCACGCTCGTCCTCGCGCTTGTGCGTCGGCATCAGCTGCGGATACAGAAATCCGTAGCACAGCTCCCGCGACAGGCTCGTGTTGAACCAGTCCATGCGCTCGTTGATCCGCGCGCGCTGCTGCAGCTCGCGCGGGTATGCCGGCGAGCCGATCTTGTCCGCCAGGTACTTGAGGATCGCCGAGCTCTCGGTCAGGCGGAGCTCGCCGTCTTCGAGCACCGGCACCGCCTGGTGTGCGTTGACCGCCGTGAACGCCGGCTGCAGGTGCTCGCCGACGAACAGGTCGACCAGCTGGTAGTCGAGCTCGATGCCGTGATCGGCAGCGAACAGCGCGACCGGCCGGCTGGTCGTCGACACCGGATGGAAATAGAGCTTCATCGGGTCCCCTCCGTCGCCGGGGCCGTCGCGGCCGCGACCGGCGGCAACGGCTCGGGCACGCGGTTCTTGATCGGCTTGACCGTGCGCAGGTAGCTGAAGATCGCGGTGAGATCCTCGTCGGTGAAGTTGCGGTACACCTGGATCGGCATCGGCGGCAGCACCTGCCGGCCGCGTCCCATGTGACGGCCGGTGCGGATCGTCTGCATGAACGTCGCGGCCGTCCATTTGCCCAAGCCCGTCTCGGGATCCGGCGTCAGGTTCGCGGTGAAGCTCACGCCCCACGGCCCGTAATGCGCCGTGTTGGTGTGCGAGGCGGCGGCGATCCACGGGCCGGGCGGCAGCACCGGCGCCTTGTCGATCACCAGGCTCTCGGGATGACCCGACAGCGCGCGGCTCATGTCGGGCTCAGGACCGGACGAGCCCATGTGCCACGGCGTGTGGCAGTCGTGGCAGCCGGCTGTGGTCACCAGGTACTTGCCGCGTGCAACCGCGGCAGCGTCGCCCTCGGCCGCGAACGCAACGTGAATGCAGGCCACGGCGAGCACGAACAAGGTCGCGGCCCGTAACCCAACGATCGAATCGACTCTCATGGCTTCAACTCCTCCTCGGTGGATGATTTCTCTTTGATCCAGCGCTCGATCAGCACGAGCGCTTCGGTATCGATGAGGCGCGTGCCGATGGGCGGCATCTGCGTCTGCGGATTGCGCGAGCGCACTCGCGTCACGAGCAGGCTGGCTTCGGGCTGGCCCGGCGCGACGAGCTGCGTGCTGCTCGCGCCGTGCGCGCGGAAGCGGCCGTCTGCGATCATCGAGCGCAGCACCCGCTCGACTCCATCCGCACCGTCGACGGCGCTCTGCGCCAGCGTCAGGTCGACCGGCACTGGCGCGCCATTGCGGTTGTGGCAATGCCCGCAGTTGCCGTGCAGATAGCCCAACGCTGCACGCTCGACCGGCGAATTCGCTGCGATGCGCGGCTGCGCGTCGATCAGCGCGGGCGGCAGGTTCTTGACGAGCCCACGCGCCACCAGCTCCTTGAGGTCGATGCCGCTGCGCGCATCAGTGTGCGGAGCAAGCGGATCGCGATCAGCCGACAACTGCAGTGCACTGAAGCCGAGCACCGGAGCCGCGGCGCCTTCATGGCACGCACGGCAATCGAATTCGGAAGGAACGGCGTAACCCTCCCGTGGCGCGCCACGCGCAGGCAGCGATGCAATGCCGCCGGCGGGCGCCAGCGTCGCGTCGGTGCCCTCCTCGTTCCAGATGTAGGTCCCGAAGCGCCAGGTGCCATCGGCCAGCCGCTCGATGAACCGCGTCTCGACCGGGCGATCGAGCGAGAACTCCTTCCACAGGCGCGTGCCGCGCGGGAAGTCCCACGCGTCCGCGTTGGCCGCATCGATGGCCGTCCCCGGCGGCAGGTAGATCCAGCGGCGCTTGACGGCACCGTCCGACCACAGCGGGTACTGCGGCGAGAACGGCAGGTTCCGCGGATCGATTTGCGTGCCCTGACCCGGGGCGTAGAGGCCGGTATCGCGCAGGTGCACGGGCAGCGACGGAGCCTGCTGCTGCGCGCCAGCGGCATGCCACCAGGCGCTCAGCACGAGCGCTGCAACGGTCAGTTTGCGGATGTTCGCACCGGTCATAGCGGGTAACGCGGAAACCACCAGTAAATCGGCTCACCCTTGTCGCCCCCTGATCGCCAGTGCCGCGCGCTTCGCGTTATGCTCCGGCCAAACAGGGGCTTAGCCCTACGCCACGCCATGACACCGTCGCGGCGCGCCGCCGGCCAGGATCTCCAGCCGATGAATCGCCGATGAAATGCCGATGAATGCCGATGCAGCGCCCCGCCCCGTCGATCTGGCGCAGGAACCGGACTTCATGCTCGGAGAACTGGCGGTTCGCCCGTCCTCGCGGGAGGTCGCCCGCGGCGACGAGCGCGAGGTCCTCGAGCCCCGGGTCATGCAGGTCCTGGTGCTGCTGGCGCGGCACGCCGGCCAGGTCGTCTCGCGCGACCAGCTCATCGAGGCCTGCTGGTCCGGACGGGTCGTCGGCGAAGACGCCGTCAACCGCTGCATCGCCCGTGTGCGCCGCCTGGCGGAGGCCCACGGCGCGTTCTCCGTGGAGACGATCGCCAGGGTTGGCTATCGGCTGACACCGGCACAGGCGCCCGCGCCGCCCTCACCCGAAACCGGCGCTTTGCCGGCCGGGCCTGCTACCGCACCGACTGCCGCCGCCGATCATCGATCGCGCTGGATTGCGGGCATCGTCGTGGTTGCGCTGGTCGCGGGCGGCGCGATTTACGCCGGCGTCGCGCAGCTGCGCTCGCGCGAGCGGGAGCGGGAGCGGGAGCGGGCGACGCAAACGCGAGTCCTGGCGCAAGTCGCTGCGCTGGTCGACAAGGACAGCTACGGCGCGGCGTTTGCCGCAGCCTCGCCGTTACGACACAGCGCGAGCGCTCAGGCGAATCCGCAATTCGCGCAGCTGTGGAAGCAGATCGTCGTGCGGATGAAGCCGCTCGTCGCGCAGTCCGGCGCGACCGTGTACTTCAAGCCCTACGAAGACGACGCCGGCGAATGGATGCTTGCCGGCACGACGCCGCTGCAGAGCTGGGTCGAAGCGCCGCGCGGCGCGTTGCGGTTGAAAGTCGAGAAGCAGGGATTTCGCACCGGGTACTTCGTCGTCGCGGTCCCCGGGCCTTCCGTGCAGACCGAAGCGCCGCCCGAGCGTCGCCTGCCGATCGAGCCGTCGGGCATGCCGCTCGAGCTCGTGGCCGAAGGCAAGGTGCCGCCGGACATGGTGTACGTCCCGCACACTGACCTGCCCGTGTATCTCAGCGGCTGGTCGACCGATCTGCTCGGCAGCGACCGGCACGACATTCCCGCGTTCGCGATTGCTCGCAGCGAGGTCACCAACCGCGAGTTCAAGGAGTTCGTCGATGCGGGCGGCTATGAGAGCGCGGAGTACTGGCGTGACCTGCGCTTCCGCTATCGCGGCCAGGCGCTGTCGTGGGAGCAAGCGCGCAAGTATCTCGTCGACGCGACCGGCCGACCCGGGCCGGCGGGCTGGCAGCTCAGCACCTATCCGCGCGGGCAGGACGATCTGCCGGTCGGCGGCATCAGCTGGTACGAGGCCGTCGCGTACGCGCGCTTCCGCAAGCAGATGCTGCCGACGATCCATCACTGGATGCGCGCCGCATTCACACCATACGACTCGATGTACCCGACCGCGGCTGCGATCACCGCCCAGAGCAGATTCTTCGCCGCTGCACCCGAGTCGGCACGCAGCGAGCGCGGGCTCGGGCCGTGGGGCACGTATCACATGGCGGGCAACGCGCGCGAATGGGTCTGGAATTTCGCGGGCGATGATGCCGTCGCACTCGGCAGCGGCTGGCCCGAGTATGCGTCGAACTTTGCGCGCATCTACACGGCAGATCCGCTGGCGCGCGCGCCCGATCATGGCGTGCGGCTGATGCGCACGCTCGACGATGCACCGGTCGAGCCCGCGTTGCTGGAGCCGATCAAGCTGGTGCGCGACACCGCGTTCGCGAATCGCGCACCGGTCTCCGACGACGCGTTCGCCGCGATGCGCTTTCAGTTCACGACGCCGCACGTCGCGCCGACCGCAGCCAAAGTGGCTCGCATCGAGACCTCGCCGCTGTGGATCGCGGAGGAAGTCACGCTGACGTTCGCCGCGCAGGAACCGCAGGTGCTGTACGTAGTGCGTCCGCAAGCGCACCAGGGGCGGCTGCAGCCCATCGTCTACTCCGGCGTCGGCGATTGCTGCTTCATGAAGCGACCGAACCGCGACGTGCTGGAGCAGCTGCAGATCGCCGGCTTCGTCGTGAACAGCGGTCGCGCGCTGGTGATGCCGATCTGGGCCGGCGGCTACGAGCGCTACTGGCCGACGCCGCCCGATCGGACCGCAGCGATCGATCGCGAGCGCCGCCTGTCGATGCTCTGGCAGCAGGACATGAGCACTGCGATCGACTACATCGAGTCGCGCCCCGACCTGGACGCGCAGCACATCGGCTTCTTCGGCGTCAGTCGCGGCGCGAGCTTTGCCGGCGCGCTCAATCTCGCGCTGGAGCCGCGCATTCGCGCGGCGACGCTCGCCGCCGGCGGCTTCTGGATCCACGGCCCGGTGCACCCGATGATCGATCTCATCAACTACGCGCCGCGCATCACCCTCCCGGTGCTGATGCTGAGCGGCCGCTACGATCACATCTATCCGTACGAGCAATCGCAGAAGCGCACCTTCGAGCTCCTGGGAACACCTGCAGATCGCAAGTCGCAGATCGAATACGATACGGGGCATTTCACCCTGCCGCCGAATCGCGTCGCCGCCGACGTCACCGACTGGTTCGACCGTTATCTCGGACGCGCGGGCAACTGAGGAGAGATTACATGTCTGCGAACACCGTGAAGCTGCATCGCGTGCTGCGCTCCAAGCCCGAGCGCGTCTACCGCGCATTCCTCGATCCCGACGCGCTGGTGAAATGGCTGGCGCCGTACGGCTTCACCGCGCGAGTGCACGAGATGGAGTCGCGCGTCGGCGGCAGCTATCGCATGTCGTTCACGAATTTCACGACCGGTGCCAGCCACTCGTTCGGCGGCAAGTACCTGGAGCTGGTGCCGAACGAGCGCATCCGCTACACGGACCGCTTCGAGAATCCGGGCCTGCCGGGCGAGATGCAGACGACGGTCGTCATCGAGGCGGTGCCCGTCGGCGTCGAGCTGAGCATCACGCAGGAAGGATTGCCCGAGGCCATTGCGCTGGAAGCCTGCTATCTCGGCTGGCAGGAATCGCTCGCATTGCTGGCGAAGCTGGTCGAGCCGGAGATTGCCGACGGAATGTGAAGCGGCGCGGCCGCATGACGAATTCTTCATGACTTCTTAAGGAATCCGCCGCGCAGCCCGCACCTAACATACGGGTCAGCGCACCGCGCGCATCCGGCCGACGCCAACACGCCGGCCGCCCGAGCGAGCATGGCCCGTCGCAAGACCGAAGTCTTCAGCCTGTCGTTCCTCGACTGCATCACCTGTGCATTCGGGTCGGTGGTGCTGGTCTACACGCTGATCAATGCGCAGGGCGGCCTGCGCGCCATGGCGCAGTCGAAGGCCTCGCAGTCGCAGATCACCCAGCTCGAAGATCGCGTGGTGCAAGGCGACCAGGACCTGCTGGTGCTGCGCAATTCGCTGCAACAGACCGACGCCGAGCGCGTGCGCATGGAAGGGCTCGCGCCGCGCGTGCTGAGCCAGATCGAGCAGACCAAGCTGCAGCTCTCCGACTCGGACAAGGAAACCCTCGCGAAGCGCGCGGCGATCGAGCAGCTCAAGGCGGATCTCAAGTCGCTGGACGAAGGCAATCGCCGGCTGGAAGGCGGCACCCGCAGCCCGGGCGCGCCCGGCACGCACCTGCGCGGCTTCCAGGGCAATGGCGACGTCGAATATCTGACCGGCATGAAGGTCGGCGGCGAGCGCATCGTGCTGCTGGTCGATGCGTCGGCCAGCATGCTCGACGAGACTGTCGTGAACGTCCTGCGCCTGCGCAACATGTCCGACACGCACAAGCGCCTGGCCGACAAGTGGCGGCGCACGATCTCGATCGTCGACTGGCTGACGGCGCACATCCCGGAGACCAGCAAGTTCCAGATCTACGCGTTCAACACGCATCCGTGGGCGCTCGAAAAGGGCTCGGACGGACAATGGCTCGACGGCCATGACGCCAAGACGCTCAACGACGCAGTCGGCGCGCTGCACGAGCTGATACCGAAGGACGGCACCAGCCTCGAGAACGCCTTCGTTGCGCTCAACGCTCTGTCGCCCGCGCCCGACCGCGTGATCCTCGTCACCGACGGCCTGCCGACGCAAGGCGCCAGCGCGCCGCTCCTTCACAAGACCATCGACGGCGACGGCCGCATGAAGCTGTTCGAGCGCGCGATGGCGAAGTTTCCGCGCAGCGTGCCGCTCAACGTCGTGCTGCTGCCGATGGAAGGCGATCCGCAGGCCGCCAGCGCGTTCTGGGTCGCCTCGCGCCGCAGCGGCGGCGCCTTCCTGATGCCGGCCAAGGACTGGCCGTAACGCCGTGCCGCGCCGACACAAACGCCGTGAGACCGAGATCTTCAGCATCTCGTTCCTCGACTGCATCACCTGCGGCCTCGGCTCGGTCGTGCTGTTGCTGGTCATCAGCAACATTCGCGCTCCGCTGTCGGAGCAATCGCCGCCAGAACAGGAGACGGTCGTGAAGCTCGAAGATCAGCTGGTCGACATCGAGCGCCAACGCATCTCGCTGCGCGAGGACCTGCGCTCGCGCCAGGAGCAGCTCTCCGAGGTCAAGGAGCGGATCGCGCGGCTGCAAGGCGACCTGAGCTCGGTGCGCGGCAAGTACGCGGCCTCGCACAAGGAGGCGGAGGCCGTCAACGACATCCAGGGACAGCTCGTGTCGGCGCAGGAGAAGCTCACCGAGGAGATGAAGCGGCTGTACTCCAGCCCCGAGTTCAAGCGCACCAAGAGCGACATCGTCGGCGGCGTGCCGATCGACAGCGAGTACGTGATCTTCGTGATCGACACCTCCGGCAGCATGTTCAACTACGCGTGGCCGATGATGCTGCAGAGCATGCAGGAGATCCTGAACCTGTACCCGCACCTGAAAGGCTTCCAGGTGACCAACGACGTCGGCACGCACATGTTTCCGGGCTACCAGGGCAAGTGGATCATGGACAGCGCTTCGCAGCGCAAGCTGGTGCTCGACCGGCTGCGCACCTGGAACATCTTCTCGGCGTCGAATCCCTCGCAGGGCATCGTCAGCGCGATCCGCACCTACTGGGCGGCCGACAAGCGCATCAGCATCTACGTGTTCGGCGACGAGTTCACGGGCCCGTCGATCGATTCGGTCGTGAAGACCGTCGACTTCGTCAACCGCTCGGACGCAACCGGCGAGCGCCGCGTGCGCATCCACGCCATCGGCTTCCCGGTGACACCCGAGGCGCCGCAGTACACGAGCATCCGCTTCGCCGCGCTGATGCGCATCATCTGTCAGCGCAACGACGGCACGTTCGTCGGCATGCACGAAGCCGACCAGCGCGGCCCGCGCTTCAGGATCAGCGGGCTGACAGGCTCCGCCGGCGAAGCACGACACGCGCCAGGGTGAAATCGGCGCAGCGTGAGTTTCCTGTACAGTTGCACCCTGCGTCGCGACGCATCGAGCGGCGCGTGGTGCAACCGGGAATCGCACGATGAGCAAACTGCGGGTCTGCAGCTTCTGTATCTCGCTGGACGGCTATGGCGCCGGACCGGCCCAGAGTCTCGAATGGCCGCTCGGCGTGGGCGGCGAGGGCCTGCACACATGGCTGGTGAACACGCGCATGTTCAAACAGCTGTACGGCCAGGAAGGCGGCGACACCGGCCCCGACGACGACTTCGCACGACGCGGCTTCGAGAACATCGGAGCGTGGATCCTCGGCCGCAACATGTTCGGCCCGATCCGCGGACCGTGGCCCGACGAGGCGTGGCGCGGCTGGTGGGGCGACGAGCCGCCGTATCGCTGCGACGTGTTCGTGCTGACGCATCATCCGCGCAAGCCGCTGTCGATGGCTGGCGGCACTACGTTTCACTTCGTCACCGACGGTATTCATGCCGCTCTGGAACGCGCCCGCACGGCAGCCGGCGGCAAGGACGTGCGGCTCGGCGGCGGCGCCGCCACGATCCGTGAATATCTTGCCGAGCGGTTGATCGACGAGCTGCACGTCGCCATCTCGCCGGTGCTGCTCGGCAGCGGCGAATCGCTGTTCGCAGGCATGAACCTGGTGGAGCTCGGTTACAGCTGCACCGAGCACGTCACGACACCGCGCGCAACTCACGTGGTCTTGAGCCGGGGAGAGCCGCAAAGCTCGCGGTGACCAGGCTCAGGGATCGAGCTCAGTCCCTCTGCCTGCTCGCTGCGCTTCAGCGACCAGCGCGCTTGCAGCGTAGAGGTCGTAGAGCGCCATACCGACGCTCTTGAAGACAGTGGTGCGCCCGACGTCGACGCGGCGCGCTCCGCTGACCAGCTCCGCGAGATGGTAGACGTCGTCCGTGCGCAGCAGCCCCGCCGCCAGCGGATTGATGAGATCGCCGACTTCGTGCCGCGCGCCGTCCGAATCGATGACAGCGCACTGCGCCAGCTCGTAGACGGCATTCGGCAGCTCCTGCATCGCCGGCCGGAACGAACCCACGCTGATGAAGTGCTTGCCTGCGAGCAGCGTGCGATCGTCAGGCAGGACTGGAACCGCTGACGTCGTCGCCGCGATGATGACCGTGCTCTTGCGCAGCAGCTCCTCGGCATCCCGGCAGCGCACGAGCTGCACCGAAGGAATACGCGGCGCGACGCTGTCGACGAAGCGCTGTGCGCTCTCCTGCGAGCGCGCGAGAAAGCACACGGTCCTGACCGGTCGCACGGAGCTTGCGCAGATCGCTTGCCACATGCCCTGGACTCCGGTGCCGATGACGCCGATGCAGTCCACGTCGGCGGGCGATAGGTATTTGAGCGCGAGCGCACCCACCGCGCCCGTGCGGCGCGCAGTCAGCGCAGCCGCATTGAGAACTGCGACCGGCACGCCGGAGTGACCGTCGCTCAGCATCATCAGGCCGTTGGTGACCGGAAGTCCGCGGCTCGCATTGCCGGGCACGACGGACACCAGCTTCACGCCGAACGCGGCAGCTCCGACTACCGGCATGCTCAGCAGCGCCTTGTCGTCGCATTCGAGGTGCTGCCGCGGCGGCACGATCACCCTGCCCTGCGCGAAATCCCGCAACGCCAGCTCTATCGCATCGACCATCTTCGCGGGCGCGAGGAGATCGTCGAGATCGCGAGCTGACAGATAGCGCACGTCGACCTACCGGCGGCGCCAGATGCTCGGCGCGCAGCCGAATGCAGAGCGAAAGCACGCGTCGAAATACGAAAGGTCGTTGAAGCCCACCTCGAAGGCGATCTCGGCGATCGGCGCCTTGGTCGCGGCGAGGCGCGTCGCGGCAGCCGACAGGCGGCGGTTGATCACGTACTGGTTTGCCGTCTCGCCGGTCACAGCACGGAACCGCTTGGCGAAGCGGAAGCGGCTCAGTCCGGCGACGGCTGCCAGCGTGTCGAGCGGACAGGGCTCCGCGAAGTGCGTGTTGATGTAACGCACCGCCTCGAGAACGCGGCGCGTGTCATGATCGGAAGCGCCGGCCGCGGTGGAGCGCTCGCCGGCGCTCAGCGAGAGGTTCGCGATCGCGACGGCAGCTTCGTCGCTGTCGACTGCGCCGCGCGCGATCTTCAACAACAGCCCCGCCACCTTCGGCGTCAGGCGCGAAGGCGGCGCCGACACCGCCTGAAACCGCGGCGCCTCCAGGCGCAGCTCGGCGGCCAGCTCCTCGAGCAGCTCTTCGGAAAAAAACACCACGATGCGGCGATTGCCCTCCGCTCCCTGGTGACGGAAGGAGAACTCGGCGCCCTTGTTGGCGAATACGAGCGAGCCGGGCACGGCCATGCAGGCGCGATTGTCGCCCAGGTGCTCGAACATGCCGGACAGCACCAGCGCGACGCCGCTTTGCGTGTAGACACCTTGCGGCTGCGGCTGGATCGCCGGGGCACAGCGCAGGTCGGCGACGCGGTAGCCGGCCGGCCCCGGCGCAAGGCCGTAGGCGGTCGGGTCGGCGATCTTCGCTTCGGTGCAGATACCGGCTAAACGTGTCTCAGGCCAGAAGGTCATTGCTCTCCCCGCGGCAAGATCCCCCAAGTGTTCGGGACCGTCCCTGCGCTAGCCTGCCCTTTTGCAGCCGGAAGGATGAACCCCACATGAATCAGAGCACGAGCACCGCGCATGCGGAAGCAGGTGACCCGTTGCTGCGCGCTACGGGCACGGCCGAATCGTCCTTGCCGACCCTGCTGAACGCAGGTCGGATGTGCCTGGCGGCCTCGGCGCTCGGCCTGGGTGTGCTGGGAATCGTTACGGGCGACTTCGCCCTGAACTGGCAGCCGGTGCCGCAGTGGATTCCGGGGCGCGCGACCCTCGCTTATGTCACGGCCGTACTGTTCCTGATTCTCGGCACGGGTCTGCTGGTCGAGCGCTACAAGTATCAGTTCGCCGTCGCAATCGCTGCGACGTTCGTGGTGTGGGCGGTGCTACTGCATGGCCCAGGCGTGGTGGGGAATCCCTTGCACGTCATGCCCTGGCTCGGATTCACGGAGCGCCTGGAGGTTGCCGCCGGCGCATTCATGCTGGCCGCGACACAACTGCCCGGTACCGATCTCGCCCGGCGCGGCATGCTCGTTGCGAGGATCGCGTTCGGCGTGTCCCTGCCGGTCTTCGGCATCGCGCACTGGGTCTATCCGCAATTCACCGCGGACATGATTCCGGCGTTCATCCCCGCGCATTTGTTCTGGGCGTACTTCACCGGCGCCGGTCACTTCATCGCCGGTATCGCGATCCTGACCAACGTGCTCGCGCGGCTCGCTGCGATCCTGTTTGCGGCGATGGTGAGCGGCTTCGTGCTGTTGCTGCACGTCCCGCGAGTCATCGGCGATCCCGACAGCCGTGTCGAATGGACCATGCTCGTCATCGCGATGACCATGACCGGCGCCGCCTGGTGCATGGCGGGAGCACGTCTGCGGCCGCGGGGGTAAGCGCCGCAGACGTGCCCGTCGCTGCGACTCTACGCGGCCTTGCCCGCGGCGAGCGCGTGAACGTCCGACGAGCGCAGCATCTTGCCGCCGATCGCCCAGTCGCCCTGCTCGATCTCGTTGATGCGGACCCAGGTCACGGGGCGCATGTTCTCGCCTTCCACGGCGATCATCGCCTCGGTCACCTTCGAGATCAGGTCCTTCTTCTGCGCCGGGGTGAAGACGTCCTTGATGACATCGATCGTTACGAGGGGCATTGCGGCTACTCCTGTCGGTTTGCGTGGGTCCGGAGGATTCCGGACCGCTGCGGACAGGCTCCCACGGCGCGGCCGGCGAAGCTTGCAGACGGGCTGGAGAAATTCTGCAGAGACCTTCTGCAGAGATTGGTGTGCCGCGGCGGTCCGATCTATTCTTGCCGCGGATGCTCTACACGTTCGGTCACTTCGAAGTGGATGTCGCGGCCGTCGAGCTGCGCTCGGGCGGCGCGGCCGTGAGCCTCGAGCCGCAGGTGTTCGCGCTGCTGGTGCTGCTGGTGGAGAACCGCGAGCGCCTGGTTTCCAAGGATGAAATCATCGAAAAGGTCTGGGACGGCCGCATCGTCTCGGACGCGGCGGTGGCGAGCCGCGTCAAGTCGCTGCGCCAGGCGCTCGGCGACGACGGCAGGTCGCAGCAATACATCAAGACGATTCATGGCCAGGGCTATCGGTTCATCGCACCGGCCAGGATTTCGCGGGGCGACGCGCTGCCGGCCGCAGTCGAAGGGCGGCGCGAGGACCACGCCCATGACGGCCTCGCGGGCATGGTTCGGAGCCTGGAGCGCATCTCCCGTCCATCGCTCGCGGTGCTGCCGTTTCGCTTCGTCGGCACCGATGAGCGCTATGCGGCGCTCGCGAGCGCGCTGCCGGACGAGCTGATCACGGATCTGGCGCAGCTGCACTGGCTGTTCGTGACGGCTCGCGGCTCGTCGTTTCGCCTGCGCGCGCCCGATGCGGACTTCGGCGAGATCGGCAGACTGCTGCGCGTCCGCTATTGCTTGTCGGGCACTGTCGAGGTTGCCGAAGGCAGGCTCGCAGTGATCGTCGAGTTGGTGGACACCGCGGATGGCGGCGTCGTCTGGGCGGATCGCATTTCCGGGCGCGTCGATGACGTGCATGCGATGCGCGAGCAGATTCGCTCGCACATTCTCGCAGCCCTCGAGATCCGTATCCCGCTGCACGAAGCGTCACGCGCACGCCGTACGGCGGTCGAGAATCTGGATGCCTGGTCCGCCTATCACCTGGGCCTGCAGCACCTGTATCGCTTCAATCGCATCGACAACACTGCGGCCGCGGCACTGTTCGAACGGGCGGTCGTGCTCGACCCGACGTTCGCACGCGCTCACGCCGGGCTGTCGTTCGTTCACTTCCAGACGGGATTCATGCGTTACACGGATGACATTGCGCGCGCCGTGGACAACGCACGTCGTTGCGCGTCGCGCGGTCTCGAGCTCGATCCGCTCGACCCGTTCGTCAACTTCACGATGGCCCGCACCTACTGGCTCGACGGCGATCTCGATACCAGCCTCACCTGGCTCGAGCGGGCGACGAAGGTGAGTCCGCACTACGCTCAAGGGATCTACGCACGCGCGTGGACGGAAGCGCTGGCGGGTCGGGCGGCGGACGGCCGTCAGCACGTCGACCTGGCCATGCGGCTGAGTCCGCTCGATCCGCTGCACTACGCGATGCTGGCAACGCGCGGCTTCACGCACATGGTTGCGGGCGAGGACGCCGAAGCGGCGCACTGGGCCGAGCGTGGCGCGCGCTCACCGGGCGCACATGTGTTGATCGCGATGATCGCGACGGCCGCACACGAGCTCGCGGGCGACAAACCGCGAGCCGCGTTGTGGGCTGCGAACGTGCGCGAGCGCAACGCCGCGCTCACACGTGAGGATTTCTTCCGAGCGTTTCCGCTGCAGGTCAGCTCAGTGCGGACGCGGGTCGAGCGCGCGCTCGCCCGAAGCGGGTTCTAGCTTTCGCGAGCTCGATCAACGAGCAGGTCCGGGAGCGCTGGAACCCGCCCGATGCTGGTCGCGAAGCTTGCGCCAGCCAACGTATTGTTCCGCCTTGTGCTCATCCGGGTCTTCGCGGCCGTTGAGCCAGAAGTCGAACCAGTCCACGGCGCGCTGCTGCACGGCCAGGATCTGGCCTGGATTCTGCGTGTTGTGCGAGCCGTGCTCGGGCGCGTCCGGCATGACGTAGAGCTCCAGGGGCTTGCCGAGGAAGCGCATTCGCGCGACCAGCTCCCACTGCGTCAGCACGCCGAACAGCCCGCCGGTCGACTGCTCGATCTTCAGCAGCGGGGTCGAGATGCGATCGGCATTGAAGGCCGGCGCTTTCTCCAGCCACTTGTGCAGTCCTGCGCCAAAGGGCGGCGCGCCGTTGACCGCCGCCGCATTGTCGAAGTCTCCGAACAGCATCGTCGTCGTATAGCTCGGGTCCCAGTTGTCGGCCGCAATCGCGGCGGCGTAGGGGAATCCGTCGTGCGTGAGCGAGTACTCCGTGTACCAGCCGTTGCGGCTGAAACCTGCCAGCCCGACCTTCGTCGGCTCGACCAGCCCGCGCTCGATGAGGAACTCAGCGCCGGCCCTCAGCCCGTTCTTGCGCGTCTCGGCCTCCTCGACCGTGCCGAACTTGCTTCCCATGTGGACGTTGAGATGCAGCACGACGACGTCGCGACCGGCCATCACCTGTCCGGGATAGCACGCGGCCGGAGTCGGCCCCAGACTCCCCAGGCCGTACAACGTGAACTCCGATCTTGCCGCCGCGCCGTAGAAGCTCTGAATCAGCAAGGGATAGCGCCGCCCGGGCTGATAGTTCACCGGATAGAAGAGCTGGCCGCGCCAGGTGTCCGTTGCGCCCAGCTTGCCTTCGACGATCTCCACCTTGCCGAGCGCAACCTGCGCGCGCAGGTCCGCATTGGGATCGGCGATCAACGCCTCGCGGCCGGTCGCTGTGCCATTGTCGAGCTCGACAGCGTAGAGCCGGGGCGGCGTGTTCAGATCCTGCCGCACTTCGAGGCGAATCGGCGGCGCAGCCTGTTGCTGCGACAAGCTCGAGTGAAGGCGCCACTGCGCGCCTTCTTTGCGGAAGACGGCACGCTGCACGTCGTCGCCGCTGCGGCTTTCCAGCTCGATCTCCTTCGCGCCGACCCAACGCACGGCACCGAGGCTGCGGCCGCGAAGGTCCACTGGCAGGCGCTGATACTTGCCGCTGGCCACCTCGACGACGGCAGCGGCATAGCCGGCGAGTCCGGCGGGATCGCGATCGGGCGGCGGTAAATAGGTTGGCGCGAGCAGCAGCGAGCGGCCATCGCTGGACCAGCGCACCTCCGAGACGGAATTGATGGTGTTCCACACCGGACGAGAGGCGCCGCTGGCCAGATCGACCACGTGGAGCTGCTGCAGTACGCGCGCCGCCGGGTTGCGCACGTCACGCTGCGCGACCCTGATGCCGGTTTCCACGAACCCGACGTAAGCGCTCCACTCTTCGGGATAGCGCTGCGGCGCGCTGGTCACCGCCGCAGTCCTGCCATCCGGAGCGAACTGCACGCGGTGGAAAGACCCCAGGTCGATCTCGCGGCCGGCGATCGCCAGCGCGCGTGGCGTGCTTTGTCCGCGCTGCTGGATGAACCACTGCGTGTTCCAGGCCACGTCGAAGGCGGTGACGTCGAGATTTCGATGAAACAGGCTGTACGCGTCGACGTTCTGCGGCACGACGAAGCCGCTCTTCTCCAGCGCCGCCGTGCCGTTTCGCGGCTGAGCTTTGGCGTAGTACAGCACGGCGCCGTCGGCGGCCACATCGAAGCCGGCGAGCGGCGTGGGGTGCGAAGTCAGACGGTCGATCTGCCCCGAATCGAGGTTCAACCGCGTAGCCTGCCGGATGCTGCGCTCGTCGCTCCACAGGAACACGACTTCGTTCTCGCTCAGCCAGCGCAGCGGGATGCCGTCCGTCACATCCATGTCGGAGCCGAAAGACCCGAGCCCCGCGCCCAGTCCGCTGGTGAACAGCCGGGCTACCGATTGCGGCCTGGCCGTCTGCAGCGCGTCCATTCTGCCGGTGAGAATCTCCATCCAGACGCCGTTGCGCGCCACGTCGCCGCGCACCAGGCGCAGCACGTAGCGCTTGCCGGACGGCGAGATCGACACAGCGCCGTCCGGATTGGCCGGACCCGCCGCCTCCATGTTCGTCATGATGCGCGTGGTCTCGAGCGCACGCGCTACGGTGAGCGGCTGCTTGGCCGATGCGGAGCAGATGTCGGAAATCAAGACGACGCAGAGCAAGCCTGCGGCAACGTGCGCGCGGACCATGGCTCACCACTGCTTGCGCAGTTGCAAGGCCAGGAAACGTCCGAGCGGGCTGGCGTTTGCCGAGTCGTAGCGCACGCTTTGGGGAAGGCCGAGGTCGACAAACGGCGGATCCTCATCGAGGATGTTCTGCGCGCTGAGCTGCAACGTCAGTCCGTTCGCGGCCGGCGCCGCGAGCCAGGCGCCGAAATCCAGACGTGCGGAGAGATCGAGCGTCAACCACGAATCCACCGGCTGATTCGCCGCGAGCAGGTTGTTCGTATAGCCGTCGTAAGAGTTGAGCGCGGCATTGAGCGACCAGATCCGCGTGTCCAACCCCACATCGCCGCGCAGACGCACTTTGGGTGGATTGCCGTACGTCGCCACCTGGTCCGCGTCCTGCGACGCGCCCCGGTACGACGTGAGAATGTGCTGCACGTTGGTGGCATTGAGGCGCAGGCTCAGGCCCACTCCGCCGAGGTCCACTCTGTAGGCTGCAGTGAGATCGAACCCATCCTGGCGGAGCTTCGCGGCGTTCTGCTGGCGGATGTCATAGACGTGGCGCACGCCTGCGATGCCGGTCTGCGCTGCCGTGCCGTCGAAAAAGCTCGCGCCGGTTGCAACTGCCGCGTTCACGAAAGCCTGCACCTCGGCATCGCTGGCGAAAGTACTGATCAGACCGCCGTAGACGTCCGGCCGGGTCAGCACCGTCCGGGCAAACGGCGGTGTCAGGATGCGATCGGTGTAGTCGATGCGATAGTAGGTCGCGCCGAAGATCAGGCCGCGCACCGCAGCCGGCGCAAAGTCGAAACCGAAGGACGTGGTCTTCGCGCGCTCCGGCTCCAGGTCCGTGCGGGCGCCGGACATCAAGAGCGCCGGCACGTTGCCGACGCCGCTGGGAGCTACGAAATCGAAGGCGATGACCCCGACGGTGCCCTGGCTGCTGGTATTCAACTCCATCACGGTCGGCGCGCGGAACGAATGGCTGTAGGAGCCTCGCACCTTCAACGTCTCGCCCACGCTCCACAGCAAGCCGATGCGCGGATTGGTCGTGTCGCCGAAATCCGAATAGCTGTCCCAGCGCACCGCCGCGGACAAGTCGAGGACCTTCGCGAGCGGCACATGAAACTCCGCGAACGCCGAAGTGACGTTGCGGCCCACCGACACCTTGGCGTCGAAACCGCCCAGACCCTGGAAGTCGTCATCGAACTGCTCGTCCCGATAGGCCGCTCCCGTCGCCACCGACAACTCGCCCGCCGGCAGCTGCATCAGGCCGAAGTTGGTCAGTACGTCCAGCGAGGACAGCTCGAACGTCGACACGTCGCTCGACGTGTCGACCATGCCGGCCTGGAAGCGGCGGACGAGTTGCTTGTCCAGGCGCTGCTTCGCGAACAGCGGGTTGATGTCCAGGGACCAGCGATCGGACAGCGCGACCTGCAACGTCGGCGCGACGCTGAAGCCATCCTGCTTCACGTCGGAGGTGTCGACGGCGGGAATGAAGCTCACCGCTTCCTGCGCCCAGACGTCGCGGTGCGTGTAGAGAGCATCGACGCCCAGCCGTGCGCGCTCGCCGATATCCTGACCGAGATTCATGAGCATGCTGGAGTTGACGGTCTCCGGCAGCAGAGTCGAGGGCTGGCGCACGCCGCTCGCGAAGCTGCGCTCGCGGGTGAGGAGCGGGGCCATGTCCTGGTGCTGAAGCGCGATGACGCCGCCTCCGCCGCTCCAATGAGTTCCGAGGGAACCGGCCAGGGTCGTCTCCTCCCGCGTGCCGCCGCTGGCGCTGCCGTAGCGCGCGCTGGCCTCGACGCCCGAGTAATCCTTCTTCAGCAGGATGTTCACCACTCCGGCCACGGCATCCGAGCCATAGATGGCCGAAGAGCCGTCGGTCAGGATCTCCACCCGCTCCACCGCGCTCAGCGGGATCGCCGAAATGTCGACGAAGGTGCCGAGCGCCGCGGGCGCCACGCGATGTCCGTTGACGAGCACCAGCGTGGACGAAGCTCCAATGCCGCGCAGGTTGATGCCCGTGCCGGCGGAATAGTTGAGCAGGCGGAACGCGCCGTTGCCGAACAGTCCATCGGCGCTGGCGCCGGCCTGGCCGCCGCCGAAATTCTGCGGCACCGACTCGAGCAGGTCCTCGGTGGTGGAATAGCCGGTGCGCTCGATGGCTTCGCGATCGAAGGTGAGCACCGGCGCGGTGGCATTGCCGATCCCTTTGATATGAGTGCCGGTCACGATCAGCTCTTCGAGAGCCGCTCGTTTCACAGGCTGCTGATCTTCCTTCCCCTCCTCATTGCTCGCGACCTCACTGCGTCGCTCTGCTTGCGAGGCGGAGGATGCATCGACCTGCGCGAGGCGCAGACGGGACCAGAAGGATCCCTCGCCTTGCGGCCCTCTGCCCGCGCGGGAGACGGCGGAGGTTTGCGGCGCGGCCGGCGCGATGACCATTGCACCGGACGATGAGTCCGTGCGCAGTTGCAGCGGTGTGCCCTTGAGAAGGATGCGGATCGCGTCCTCGGGCGTGTAGTTGCCGCTCACACCATCGGTGCGAAAACGCTTGAGCTGCTCAGGCTGAAAGACGAGATCTACCGGCGCCTGCCTGGAAAGCGCTTCCAGCGCCGCTACCAGCTCGCCGGCGGGCACGTCGATGCGCTTGGGCGCATCCGCTATGGCGTGCGCCGTGAACGTGACGGAGCAGACGAATGCAACGAGCGTGGACCGCAGCATCAGCGCCTTCAGCATGTGACTCCCCGAATGTGGCTCTGTCGGTGGCCTTCAGGGAGTTATTACGATCAGCGAACTGGAATCCCGCACTCCGTGCTGAAAATAGTTCCGGCTACGGTCCCCCGGTGAGTGCGATGCGCTCCGACTCGTTGCGCGCCTGTATCGAGAACCCATCTTGCAACACTCGAACGAACGCCTCGTACTGCGTCGGCCGGAACGTGCCGCTGATCCGGATGGCTGCAAGCCCGGGATCCTCGATGACGATCTTGCGCGTGTTGTAGCGATTCATCTGCGCAACCGCATCCGCAAGCGAGGTCTCGTGAAACCTGAGGTAGCCCTCGCGCCAGCTCAGGAGCTCGTCCACCTGCGGAGGCAACGCTTTGCGAACGACTACGGCAGAACCCGCGGCGCGCGCGACGCTGCCAGCTGCGATGAGCACAGGAGATGACGCTTCTCCTTCGATACGCACTCTGCCTTCCGTGACGAGTACGCGCACGTCATCGTCCAGACGCTGGACCGAGAACCGGGTGCCGACCGCGACGATTCGTCGGGCGCCGGCGTGAACCACGAATGGCCGCGTGGGATCCTTGGCCACGTCGAAGAAGGCCTCGCCCTGCTGCAGCTCGACCCGGCGCTCGGTGTCGGTCACGGCGACGCGGATCTGGCTGTCGGTGTTGAGCGTGACATTCGAGCCATCCGGCATCGGCACGGAAGCCAGGCCGCCGACCGGCGTCACGTAACGATCGCCGCTCGTGCTCCAGAGCTGGTATGCGGCGAAGCCCGCGGAAATTCCAATCACGACACTGGCTGCGACAGCGGCGACCAGCATGCCGCGCCTGCGTCGAGGCGCAGTGACGGTTGCGGGCGCGGCAACAGCCGACTGCTCGAAGAATGGCGAGCGGCGCCACTCGCCCGGTGCGGGCACCGCGCCGGCCGATTGAGTCGGCGACGTGCCACCGCGCAGCACTCGCAGCCGGCTGGCCATGTCCCACGTCGATTTGAGCCGCAGGTACGCGACTCGACGTGCGGTGGACACGGCGATCCATTGCTGCAGGCACGCCTCATCGTCTTCGGACCAGCGACCGCTGTCGCGCCGCGCGAGCCACTCGGTCACTGCATCTTCGATCTGGCTATGGCTTTCCATGCGCTTTCTCCGGGTCGTTCGCCATGCGCGGCGCTTCCTGCATCACCTGCGTCGGGCCGCTGCGAAATGCCGCGGCCAGGAGCTTCATGCCCTTCATGACGTGCTTCTCGACGCTCTTCTCCGCAATCCCCAGCCTGCGGGCAACTTCCTTCTGCGGCAGCTCGTCCACGCGCCGCATCCACACGACTTCCCGACACCTGGGCGGAAGCAGGTCGATCGCCTGCGCCAGGCGCCGCAGCTCTTCGTGTGCGGAGATCCGGCGCTCGGGTGAGACTTCCTCGACTGAAACGTCCAGGGCTTCGATGTCCCCCACGGCGTCGATCGCGACGACTCGCCGCCGTCGCATGCGATCCGCCAGCAGGTGCGCCGCTGTCGAGAACAGAAACGCCTTCGGGACTGGCGGGCGGGACCTGGCTGCCGCTTCGTACACGCGGACGTACGTGTCCTGACGCAGGTCGTTCACATCCGGGCGGTGCGGCCACCTGCGCAACAGGTAACCGACCAGCGCCGCTTCGTGCACGAGAATTTCGCGGATGAACCAGTTGTCGAGCGAATCCTCGTCCATGCTCCGCAGATTACCGCCGCGCGGTGCGAACACAAGACGAGCGGCGGCTTCGTGCCGCTCGAGTGCGGGATTTCCCGTTTTCGTTCGTTATTACGTTTCCGGCGCGCTCAGCGGGATCCGCTGCCGCGTGAGCCGTTTTTCGCGTCGTTTGCGCGTCTCTCCTTGTCAGCATCATCAACCGCAAGGAGACACGACGTGCAATCGAAAGCTGTTACTGCCCTGCGCTCAGTCGCTGCCGCGACGGCGCTCTCACTGGGCCTCATCACCTCTGTATTCGCCCATGGCAGTCACGCGCCGAATTCAGGCAAGCAGGCAGAGGTCGGTCCGCTCGCGACGCTGCAGCTGGAAGAGGTGCGTCAAGCGACCGCCCGCTATCTCGACGTCGATGCCGCCGTCGCCGACGGATATGTGGACATCGGCGCCTTCGTTCCCGGGATGGGCTGGCACTACTTGAAGCCCGGCAACGTCGACAGCCGCTTCAACGCGACGGGTCCGGAGCTTCTCGTGTACGCGGACGATCCGTGCGGCGGCAAGCGACGCCTGGTCGCCGTGGAGTACGCGGTGCCGCTGGAGCTGTCGAAGCGCGCTCCGCAAGGCTTCGTGGGCAACGCGGATGGATGGGACGCGAATCACGAGCTGGGCTTGTGGACGCTGCACGCCTGGATCTGGGAATACAACCCGGACGGCGTGTTCGCGCCCTTCAACTCGCGAGTGCCCTGAGCCGGCTCGTCAGCGTCGCGTCGCGATCCAGTCGTCGACGCGACGCTCGAGAATGGCCAGCGGCTGCGAGCCCGAGCCGATCACGAGATCGTGGAAGCCCTTGATGTCGAACTTGGGCCCGAGCGCGTGTTCCGCCTTCCTGCGCAGCTCGACGATCTTGATCATGCCGATCATGTAGCCGGTCGCCTGGCCCGGGTTCGTGATGTAGCGGCGGGCGCGCGCATTGGTATGGTCGTCATCGGTGTGGAGCGTCTTCGTTATGTAGTCGACCGCTTGATCCTCGGTCCATCCTTTGGCATGGATCCCGGTATCGACGACGAGGCGCACGGCGCGCGTCAGCTCGCCGCCGAGGCGCATGTAATCCGAGGCAATGTCGGGATAGGCGCCCATCTCTTTGCACAGCGCTTCCACGTACAGGCCCCAGCCTTCGCCGAACGCGACGTAGCCGTAGCTCTTGCGGAACTTCGGGCCGACTGCCTGGCGTATCTGGATGTCGCCCTGCATGACGTGGCCGGGAGCGCCCTCATGGCACATCAGATCGGTGATGACGGCCGGGTCGTTGGTGTTGCCGAGGAGGTGGACGTAGACGCGTCCCGGCCGCGTTCCGTCCGGGCTCGGAGCCTGGGCGTGCGGCGATCCGCCGGCGATCTCGGTAAACGAAGGCTCGCGGACGACCTCGATAGGATGAGCGGGCAACAGGCCGAAGTATTTGGGCAGGAGCGCAGTCACGCGCGCGATCGCGGCGTTGGATTCGCGCAAGTATTCGGCGCGTGACGCGTCGGTCCACGGCTTTGGCGGGTACAGTCGTTCCCGTTCCGCGCGAAATGCCTCGCGATCCTTGAAGCCAGCCTGGCGCGCCAACGCGTCCTGCTCGCTCTCGATCCGCGCGACCTCCTTGAGACCGATCTGGTGGATCTGCTCGGCGGTCAGGTCCGTCGTGGTGCTCAGCTTGAGCGCGGCAGCGTAGTACTCCGCGCCGCCGGGCAGCGAGATTGCGCCAACCCGGCCGCTCGGTGCGGTCGGCAGCTCGGACTGCGCCCACGCGATTACGCGCTCATAAGCGGGTTTAACTGCCAGCAAGGCGGTGCGCGCATCGGCGAGCAGAGCTTCGGCTTCGGCCGGCGTGACCTTGCCGCCTGCTTGCAACTTGCCGACTTTGGCCTTGATGTCCTTCCAGAGAGGCGTGTCCGGCCCATCGCCGAACGGCGCGCCCGTGATCAGCTCCTTGCTGCCCGAGATGACGTTCTCGACCTGGAACTTCGGCGTGTGCACGCCGGCGCGACTCGAAAGCCTGGTCCGCGCGATAGCGGCATCGAGTGTTGCTGGAATAGCGCGCACTCGTGCGGCGTAGTTGCGCGCATCCGCGGCACTCTGCACCGTGTGCGTGTTGACCATGAACTCGACCAGCCCCGTGTGAACGGAACTGAGGAACGAGTAGAAGGGCGGCGAGTAGGCGCGATATTTGTAGCTGAGCTCGGCGCGCTCCAGCTCGAGCGCCCAGATGTCGTAGTTGACCTGCGCCTCGGACGACAGCTTCGCCCGATCGAACTGCGCCTTCATCCGCGCGACGCTCGCACGGCGCCATTCGATGCGCTTGAGCTGGCCGGCGTCGCTGAGGTCATCGAGGCGGTCGGCGCCCTCCTTGTTGCCGAGCCGCGTTGCCAGCTGCGGCCGCAGCTGCAACTCCTGCGCGAACTCGCCGTCGAGGAACGCGGTCAGCCGCGCATCCTCGGCGGTGGGCGCGGCCGACGTCGCTGGCGCCGCCGCGAGAGCCGGACCCGCGACTGCAAGAAGCGCCATCGCGAGCGTCGGCCAGCGTGCCTGCTTCATGGCTAGAAGGAGACTGAGGCGCCCACGAAGAATCTTCGCCCCACGGTGTCATACGTAGTCGGGCTGGTGACGCTGCGCGTACCGCGCACGATCGGCGGCTCCTTGTCCTCGATATTGTCGATGCCGGCTCGCAGAGTGAAGTTGCCGAGCTGGTAGCTCGCGTCCAGGCCGTAGTACGTGTAGGACGGAACTCCAGGCAACGCCGTGGCCGGGTTCACGAAGTGCGTGGGGTCGACCATCGAATCGATGTACTGGATGCGCGCACCGATCCGGAAAGGCCCGATCTCGTAGCTGGGGCGCAGCATGGCTCGCAGCTTCGGCGTCAGCGGCGCCAGCACGGTAACGGTCGGAACCACTTCGCCGTTCACGTCCTGCCACGGCGCAGTCGGCAGGGCCTTGACTTCCCAGAGGTAGGTGTAGTTCACCGTGCCATTGAACACCAGCGCGCCGTGCGGCAACGGATACCGCAGGTCGGCTTCCAGATCGACGCCCCTGGTCCGCAAGCCGCCGACGTTCTGGTTGGCCAGCAGCACGTTCGTGATGGTGCCGTCAGCGGTGTTGCGTCCGGTCAGCTGGCAGAAGAAGTTGCTTGCACTGTACGTCGGGTTGTTGCCGTTCAGGTTGTAACAGCTGTTGAGGATGGTCGTCAGGGGGATCGTGGTGATCGCATCCTTGACCTCGATGCTGTACCAGTCCAGTGAAGTTCGAACGCTCAGGCCCGCAAGGTCCCCGCCCCAAACGACTCCGAGCGTATAGGTGTCGGCTGTCTCAGGCTCCACATCGGGATTGCCGACTGACTGACCGCCGGCCGTGGTCCTGGTGAACTGATAGCTGCTCGCCAGTGATGCAGGCACTCCCGTCGCGATGCACAGTGCTCGCAGCTGCGCAGCAGCCGCACCGCTCGCCGCCGCGTTACGAACGTCGCAGGGATCTCCGGCGTTGGGAGGCGAACCCAGCGTCGTTTGAACGGTCGACGCAGCCCCAAAAAGTTCGGCCGGGTTCGGCGCACGCAGGGCGTGCTCGTATCCGCCGCGGAAACGCAGTGAAGATATGGGTGCCCACTCCGCGTCCGCTTTGTAGGTCGTGGTTCCGCCCGTGCTGTCGTAATCGGAATACCGCCCCGCCACGTTGATGTTCAGCACTTGCGCGAAGGTCCGGTCCCTGAGAATGGGCACCTCTGCTTCGAGGGAGACCTCCTTGACGGAGTCACTGGCATCGGTGAACACCGCGAAGTCGGTTCCCCCCGTCACCAGCTGGCTGAAGCGCAGCGCATCCGGCGCAAACGTGTAGCCATACTTTCTGCTGCCGGCGGCTGCCGAAATCTGCAGATCGCCGGCTGGCAATTTCGCGACGGGGCCTCCGAGCGAGGCAAAGACCTCCTGCGCCGACAGATTGGTTTCGTCTCGTGGCTGCCGGGTCAGGAGTTTCAGGCAAGCTTCGGAAAGCGTGAAGGTCTCGGTGATGGCGTTGTTGTAGCCGAACGGATTGTAGGCACAGCCCTGCGATGCGCCGCCATCCGCTGCGAGCGTGAGCCTGTTGACGACGTTCTGGTCGGTGCTCGATGACGTCGAGAAAGAGCTGCTCGTCGTTCCATGGGAACCGTACACATCCCAGTTCCAGCGCGATCCGAGCAGATCGAAATCACCTTTGAAACCTGCCAGGAGCTGGTACGTGGTGTATCGATACGAGAACGCGCGCATACCCAGCTCACCGGCAATCTTGGAGACGGTGAACGGCGCGGTGGGATTCGGCCGGGAAGCAAGAATGGGCCTGAGATCGGCCGGGACGAACGGGTTGTCGACAGAGACCGACATCGTGACCGTAGCCGGGCCCGCCGTCGTCGACACGTCGTTCTGCGCGAAGTAGAGCTGCGAGTAAGCCGTGACGCGATCGGTCAGGTCGTAGTGCATTTTCCCGTAACCGGCGTACCGCTCGATCGGCTGGACCAACGAGATGTACTGTCCCGCCGCCGATGTGAGCGACGTCGGAGTCTGGATGATGTACGGCCGCCCGGGCCCCTGGTAGTTGACGATCGTCCCCGTGAGCGGAAAGAGCGTGATCGGACCACCCGTGTCGTTGAAGCCGAGGTTGCGTGTGTTGAGGACGGTGCCCGGCGCCACGCCGTACTGCGCGAAAGCCGCGTTCACGGCCGCCTGCGTCGGCAGATTGGCTGCATCGACCTGATAGGAGCCATGCGGCAATACCGCTTGTGGATTGGCGTCGCGGAAGAACGGGCGCGTATTTTGCCGAATCAGATCGCGGCTCATGTAGTTCAGGGAGAAGACCGCATTGCCTCTGTCCTCGGCGAAATTGCCGCCGAAGGTGAGCGAGTATTGCTCCTGGCCGGCATCGCCTCGGGTCGACTGTCCGTATTGGGCATCGATCTGGATACCCTCGAAGTTTTCCCGCGTCTTGAAGTTGACGACGCCGGCAACCGCGTCCGACCCGTAGACCGCGGAAGCACCGCCGCTGATGACTTCCACCGACTCGATCATCGACGTCGGAATCGTGTTGAGGTCGATGACGCCCGTCGGATCCGACGCAACCATCCGCCGGCCATCGAGCAGCACCAGGGTGCGGTTGGCGCCGAGACCTCGCAGGTTGACCTGGGCGCGGCCGCCATTGCTGAGCAGCGGAGTGTTCGCGTTCATGTCCGGCATGAACTGCGGCAGCTGCTGCAGCGCCATCTCCATCGAGACCGCGCCGGTCTGCTGCAGGGCCTGCGCCCCTACGGTGACGATCGGAGTGTTGGCTTCGTAGTCCCGGCGCGGGATGCGCGAGCCGGTAACGACGACCTCGGTGATTTCTTGCGCCGCTGATTCCGGCCCTTCGGCAGCAGCCGCGACACCGGTCGTTGCGCACAACGAAGCTGTCGCTGAACAAAACCAGAAGATGCGTCGGGAAACTCTCATTCTTGTGCGCCCCCAGATCAAAAATGCGCCAGCGAAAAATGCCGCGCTTCCGCGCGATCTGGCACAGAGGATTTACTGCCGTCGGATGGAGCGTCAAGTGCACGCCATAACTAAAGTATATGAATGCACATACCATTTCTTTTAGACGACGCAGTCGCCGCGCGAACAGCAGCGAGAGATGCGCATGCGGCTCGACACCGCTCGCGTCGCTTCATCTGGTTCGCTTGCTCACGCCCGCCTCGTGCTGGCGCAGCGGTGTCGTCCTCTTCATCGTCATGCACAGCAGCGCGCGCGATCGCTTTTTCGAGCGCGCCGCCATGACGACTTCCCGATTACGACACGGCTGGGCCGCAGCATCGCGACGATGCTGCGCGCCTATGCGGCTTGGGTTGAGGGCGCGTATGCGGCTTGGGTTGAGGGCGCGGTCGAGACAGATGCAGCTGCGCGAAAATCCGAGGCGCGCAATGCAAGCGAGAGAACTGGCAGAGAGAGAGAGGGATTCGAACCCTCGATGGGCTTTTGACCTAACTGATGAGATCTAAGAATCAGCAACTTACTGATTTATGGACAGATCCCACTCCCCTGCTTTCCCCTCAATTCCCTACGGCTGGCAGTACAGCTGGCAGTAGCAGCTCTATCGACTGCCGGCTGAGCGACGACGCGCAAGCGCTGCCGAGGCGCGCTATACATCGAACGTGAGCTTGGCCGCTGCGGGTTGCTCGAGCGCGTGCGACTGCTTCAAAGCGGCGAATGCACTCTCCTTCGAGCGCATGTCCAGCCAACGGCTGAAGCGCGCCGCTCGCGAGAGCATTCGCACGAGCGGCACTGGATGTGCCGTGCTCGACATCGCCTTCAACGCCGAGATGTAGTCGTCGCGATAGACCGTCGGGATGATGATGCGCGTGAGCCCGGCCTGCGTCAGAAACAGATTCAGGGCGAGGCGTGACGTGCGACCATTGCCATCGGCGAAGGGATGCACTTCGGCCACCACGAACGTGGCGAGCGCGGCGCGCTGCTCGGGTGTCGGCGCACTCA
>DATEJG010000056.1:0-22935 GCA_035278165.1 Steroidobacteraceae bacterium | reverse complement strand
AGTCGCCGAATTGCGCGGCGCGGGCGTCGGGTTTGGTGCTCATGACGAAGATGTATCCGTGAACTTAAGGTTTTTGAGTCAGAAGGGTTTCGGGAATTTTCGGCTTGTAGCGCGTCACGCGCTCCTCGATCTGCACGGCCTGCTGGCCGTGCGATACGCCGAACTTGCCGCGGAACACGGGAACGTCTTCGGCCAGGACCGTCGCGCGACCGATGAAGTCGCACGGCAGGATGTCGCCGGGCTGCATCGCAAGCAGCTGCTGCATGGTGATGCGGCCGCGGCCGAGCACGGTGCTCAGCTCCACTTCCGCATCCTCGATTTCTTCGCGCAACGCCTGGCCCCAGCGCTCGTCGTGCTCGGCGCGATCGCTCGCGACGCCGGAGTGCAGCAGCTCGCGCAGCGGCTCGACCATCGAATACGGCATCGTGACGTGCACTTCGCCGCCGCCGCCGTCGAGCTCGATGCGAAAGCCGGTGACCACGACGATCTCCGTCGGGCTGACGATGTTGGCGAAATGCGGGTTGATCTCGGAGCTGAGGTACTCGATGTCCAGGCGCGCGACGTGCGACCAGGCTTCCTTGAGGTCCGAGAACACGTGCTTGAGCACCATGTGGATGATGCGGTTCTCGGTCGCGGTGAACTCGCGGCCTTCGATCTTGGTGAAGCGGCCGTTGCCGCCGAAGAAGTTGTCGACCGCCGCGAATACCAGCTTCGGATCGAGAATGATCAGCGCCGTGCCGCGCAGCGGCAGGATCTTGACCAGGTTCAGGTTGGTCGGCACCTGGAGCGAGGACACGTAGTCGTTGAACTTGACCATCTGGATCGGCAGCACCGTGATCTCGGGCGTCCGGCGCAGCATCGAGAACAGGCTGGCACGGAACAGGCGCGCGAACCGATCGTTGATCATCTCGAGCGTCGGCATGCGGCCGCGCACGATGCGCTGCTGGTTCGCGAAGTCGAACGCCTGCGCCTCGCCCGGCGCGGCCGCCGGCTCGGTCGACACGGTGCCCTTGTTCACTCCATGGAGCAGCGCGTCGATCTCGTCCTGATTGAGTACTTCATTCGCCATGGGCGTCTACTGCATCACGAAGCTGGTGAAGTAGAGGTCTTCGACCTTCTTGCCTTCCCCACCTTCATCCTCGACGATCTTGACGATCGCCCCGAGCGCCTGCTTGCGCAGCGCTTCCTTGGCCTGCGTCGTGCTGATCGTGTCCAGCGTCTGCGCGCCGAGCAGCATCAGCATGTCGTTGCGCACCTTGGGCTCGTTCTGCTTGATGAGCTCCGAAGTCTCGTGATCGCGCGTCAGCACCTGGATGCTGACCTGCAGGAAGCGCATGACGCCCTTGGCGTCGAAGTTGACGACGAACGGCGGCTGGAACTCGACGTAGATCGCGGGCGCCTTCGGCTCGGCATCCTTGCCCTTCTTGCCTTTCTTGCCCTTCTCCTTCTTCGCGCTCCTGGCATCCTTGGCGTCGTGCTCGCCTTCCTCGCCGGAGTCAGCCGATGCTTCCTCCGCGTGCCCCTTGTTCACGAAGAACCACACTCCACCACCCCCCGCGCCGAGTGCGAGCACGGCGGCGGCAATGATGATCGGGAGCTTGCTGCCGCCCTTCCTGGCGGCCGGCTCCTTGCTGTCCTTCGCGGCATCCGCGTCCGCGGTGGTGGCATCTGACATCGACTGATCCTCGCTGCTGAAACTTCGCGTGCGAGGAGGTGCAAGGCGAATGCCAGTGCGCGCAGCAGCGATGTAAGTGGTTAAGAGGGAAAGGGAAAGCAGAAATTATGGAGTGTGATGCAGAGCACACGAGGTTGGCGGCGACGGAAAGTTGGCGGAGCGAGTGTGATGGAGGTCTCGCGACAAAGGATGTGAGAAGTCGCGCAACCGCACCCCGTTGACTCGTCCGACTAACTCCCGGGCTGAAAGTCGAAGTCGACCACTCCTGCGACCGAACAAGCTCTGAATTCGACGATGTCCACGTAGCGAGCGCATCAGCCTCGTTCGCGCGCCGGGTCGCGACAGCATCGCTAGCACGGCGAAACGAGCGCGCGAAGTGCGCTGCGACAATGCGTTCCGATCTCCAATCTGTTGTATCCGGCGCTTGGTCCGGGCGCTGAGAGTTTCAATCGGTTCGCGACAGAGAGTAGAGAACGAGAGTCATAGAACAACAATACAAGGGAGTTGTGTCATGCGAGTTCTACTGCACGCGCCCGTGCCGTGTGCTGCGGGCGCAGTTGCTCATCTTGTGTCGAGACAACGCTGGATCGCCCTGGCATTGCTGCTTCCATTGGCTGCGTGCGAGAAGGTGCCAGATCAACTGTGCGGCAAGGACGCTGGAAAGCCGCTCTGCTGCGTAGTCACAACCGGAGCAGACGAATACGCCAGCACGTGCGTAGGCTCCTTGGAAGCCTGCAAGGAGCTGGCATCCGGCAGCCCGTACACGACGAACGTAACCAAGAATGACAACGTCGATAAGATTCGCTCGTGTGTCACAAGATGGAAGAAGAAATTCTGGTTCGACTTCTCCGGCTCAAACATAGGTGCACCCGACGATCAACTGGTAGCGCTTGAAGACTCCGCAGGGCAAGTGCTGCGAGTAGCCTTCAGCGATCGACCCATCGATTGCCAACGCGCGTGCGACGAAGGTCTCTCGGAATTCTGCAAGTCGTTCAGTTCAACAGCCGAAATCGGCGCTCAGCTGACAGACTTTCGCAGCGCGTTGAGCCATGGAGTGGCAGTCGGAACCGTCGAAATGGACGAAGTTCACCGGATCTTTCAGATTGCCGACGGCGCGGACCCATGCGATCGCTCGTCGATCACCTTGTCTTCCGGCAAGTTGATGAATTCGGGGCCAAAGGATTGCGAGCTTACGGCGTCGATTGAAGTAGCAAACCGGACGTTGCCCGTGAAGGTGATCGTGCCGGCGACTGTCGAGGCATCGCTCGGGCTGACGGATGGTGACTCCGTCGATTCGGTGCATTTCGACACACCTGAAAAGAGCCTGAACCTAGTGCTCGGCGACGCTGACCTTCAACGCCGCTGGGGCGGCCAGATCCGTCGCGTTCAAGCCGCTTCTGATGCACTCATGGTTAGCACGTCGCATTCCTGCCTCAGGATAGGGTTGCGCCCGCAGCAACTGCAGGCTCGCATCGCGGAGGCTACTCCATGACGCGCTCACTCTCAGTTGGATATGCGCTGCTGCTGCTGTGTGGATGCCAACCGCCTTCAGGTGGCGCGGATGTCGCCCTTCCGCCTAGCGATTCGATAAGGCACTTCCTCGACGTTGCCGAGGCGGTCAGAAACAACCCCGCCTTCGCGACTCCGAGCGAGGGTCCCAGCTCGACGGACGGCGGCGAACTGCGTGCCGAAGACATCGACTTCCTGAGACCGCTGCGAAGTCAATCGCGCACTTGGACCGAAGAACAGAAACACGCGCTATCCAACGAAGTATCTCGCGCCGGATTCAAGGACCTGAACGAATGGATCGACGCTGGCGACGCTGCATTGTGCGCGCTCACGGTGCAGACCGAGGAAGTATCTCTTGATCAACTACAGCAGAAACTTACGGAACTCGAAGAGGCCGCGAGGAGTGATGAGCAAGATCGCAGCATAGCCGCCGAGAATGCCAAGAGGCTGGAATCGTATCGCGAAGAGTTGAACTTCTGCGAGGCCGCAGCAGAACGTTATAGCGAAGCCGCTCAAGAACACGCACCGAAGATTCGCCAATTTTTCGGCCTCGATGAGGAAGAAGAGCCGGACCAGCAAGACAAGTGATTTGTCAGGGAGCGAAAATGAAAGCTCGTCTATTTGGCCTAGTCTGCGGCAGCCTCCTATCGCTCAGCGCAGCTCCATGCGACCTGAAGCGACTTGAGATCGACCGGCCCAATCTCCTGATCCTTTCGGATGCCGGGCTACTGGACGTCGGTATCGACCGAGAAACGCTCGAGTCCTTTCCGATTTCTCGCATCGCGTTCGACCACATACGCAGCTCGAAAGACGTGAGCGTGCCGGTCGAGGGAGGAGGAACACAAGTCGAACCTGTTCGGTTTGCACGCATCGTCACACAAACCGATGTCGATGGCAGCGGCATCCTCCGCAAGTACGAGTCGATCGTTCGAGAGGAGATTGGGGCGAACAGCTGCGAGGAACGATACTTCCCGTGGGGGTTCACGGTACGGCCGGCAGCGGGAGGCAAAGCGGAAGGTACCTTCAGCGTCAGATACGAGAAGTGGAGTTGCGGCGGGTTCCACTATCCGAAGTGCAACGGGTTCAAGTGCAGGCGTGCCTATAAGCACGTCCGCAATAAATGGTTTCAGAAGACTCTCGACTTCCGCACTGAATTCACAGCGCGAGTGAAAAGCCGAGGCGTAGACATCTTCTACGAGAACAAGCGGACGACGGGATTGAACGATGTCGAGAAATTTCTGGGGCGACTGCTTGCCGGGCGAAAAACCTTTGACCGAAGCCTGGACGCCATGGATAGCCAAGGATGGGCGGCGCAGATCGGAAACAAAACGTCGCTCGAGCACGGCGGCATTCCCGAAGAGGCAATGCCACGCTACGCGGAAAGCGGTACCGGCTTCCTCTCCGATAAGGACAGAGGCCTGTTTCTGAGGCTTCATGCCGAATCCCCAATGGCGATTGAGGAGGCCGAATACTGCTTTGCCGGCTGGCCAGAGATTCAGAGCACCGCCGCAATGATTCGCAGCGCGTCTCCAGCAGCGAAGACTGAACACCATGTGCTACCGGACGACAGCCTCTGGAAGATCGCCAAAATGAACTATGGCGACGGCCGTTACATTTCGGCACTACTCAGCTCAAACCCGCCCATTCGAGGTCGAGCAAACCTGCTGAGAGCCGGCGAGACGGTCAGTCTACCGCTCATGTACAAGCTCGCGTCAGCTCAGGGCTCTGTTCGAGACGGGGAATCGGTGGCAAGAATTTCGTCGCGAGTCTTCGGTAGTGAGACTCGAACTCGGGACATCCTCACGAAGAACGCCTCGTTGACGACCAACCCTGATCTGATCTACCCAACTCAGGTACTCGAACTGCCGGACTGAGACCAGCAGCGAGACGCCGAGGGAACACCATGTCCACTGATATTGAGCCGTGCGGAGCTGGTTACGAGACTCTGGATCTGTTCGACACCATTGAAGCGAAGGCGGCACAACTTGTCTCTCGTACATCCTTTCCGATTGACAACAACAGTCGCTTTGTTCCGAAGGCCGAAGCAAATGCAGTGCGCCCTGGTAAGCAGATCCGCTGGTATCTGAACGGTCCGGCCGGCACGAAGTTCAAGACCACGCTGATCTATCAACTCAGTGGAGGGCATGCTCATGGTGTTGGAACGGTGAGCAAGTTTGCGGTGGGAGAGATCACGCCGGTCGAAGGGACACTTCAGGGTCCGCCGCCGCAGAATCAGGTGCAAATCTACACGGCAGGTCCGACCTGCTGTCAAATTCTCGACCGAACGACCATTGGCGATACGACCAAAGAATTCCTGGTTACGGTCGCGCTTGGTCCATTTGAGCACTTGAGCGCGACAACAGGAATCTCGCTGGTCGGCGCTACCGCTATGCACCCGAGCAATCATTGGGGAACCGCACGTCTATGCAACGCACTGCGAACATTGGGAGTCGCGTTCTTCACAAAATTTGGTAGACCCATCTATGTCAACGACATGAGCCTCCAGAGCGGAGGACGCTTCGATGTAGCCGGCCAGTTTGTTTCACCGCACCAGTCACACATGGACGGTCGCCATGCCGACATCAATCGAACCAGCATGAGTAATGAGGAACAGCAGTGGTTCAGCAGCAGGGCGAAAGAGTTGGGATTTCTCTTGGAAGAGCACGGAGATCCAGCGCACTGGCACGTTCAGTTCGATTGAATCTCACGACCACAACATGGTTCCGACGAGCTGCGCGAGCTGTCCAGTAGTCAGCCCGGTGTTCTCCGACCTGTCGCTGTGCCCCCCGCAGAACAGCCGCCCGTTTCAGTTCTGCAGCATGATTTTTCCGGCGACGTTGCCTACCATCGCGTTGACCGCGCAACGGTCAGATGCAACCAGGGGACTCAACCATCATCAGGGAGAAGCACCATGCCAGGCGCAACGGACTTCAGGATCGAAAGATCGTCCAGGTTAGTGGTCAAGCAGCACACGCACGCGCTGCCGCTGTGCAAGGGCACGACGCACGACGCGAGTTGTGCGAGGAAGGGCTACGAGCTGACCTGCGTCAGGGTCATCATCGGGTTCAACAAGATCACGATGAAACCGACATTCGGCGCGTTCTGCACACACCTGTACTTCTAGATCGAGTGCCTCGTCGTCGCCCGCGCGTCCGGCAGAACGAGCGCCGTGCGCGGGCGACACCCAGACTGCCGCTGCCCCTCATCCCTTAGTACATGGCGCGCGCGGAACACGTCATTCAATACTCCCTGCATTCACGCAGGGGGAGACGATGCACACGCATGACCCGGCCTCGTCCAATTCACGCGACGAGCGCGATCGTCGTCAGAAAAATCCTACCGACCAGCGTCCGAGCACCCGTCCGATCAGGACGACGCCTGCCACGGCTGGCCGCTCGACACCTTCACGGACCGTGACGATTGCCGCTGTCATGGCTCGCCGCCCGCCGCTACTGCACCACCTAAACGTCCCAAGCGCCCATCGCGCGAAGATTGCTGCGAGCAGATCCTGCGTGCCCTGGAACGCGGCGGGCGCGTCAAGATCCACAAGCCCAAGGAGAAGCCCAACGCGCGCCTCGCGGCCCGCTGTGCACGCACGACCATCAAGGACATCACGCTGCCGCTGCTGATGCTCATCCTGCGCCGCGAGCGCGACAAGGTTCCGACGACCGATGCCAAGGAACTCGAGATCCGTGGCTTTCTCGGCTCGTTGAGCGCGCCGCAGCGCGCAGCGCTCGAGGAGTTGCTCGACAACTATCGCAACTCGAGCGACCGCACGCGCGAGTGCGTGTTCGAAACGCGCTTCGACGAGTGGCCCGACCGCTGCAAGATCGACTGGGATTTCGTCGGCAAGGCGTTCGCGGACCAGTCGGCCAAGACCGGCCGCCAGGTTCTGTTCCACTCGCACGACGGCCTGCCCGGGCGCGGCAAGGCGCGGCAGTGGGAGCGACCCGTGCTGATCGGCTACGGCACCGAGATGCTCAGCATCAAGACGCAGCCCACCAAGGGTCCGTGGCCATGGATCTGCGCGGTCGCGACCGACGTCGAAGCGCAGCGCTGGTACCGCAACGAGAGCTATCGCACGCCCGGCAACTTCCCGCCGGGCAGCGTTCAGTACGAGCAGCACGAGATCAAGATGAAATGCACGCCGGCCAGCAAGCCGGGCGAGACGCCGAACTGCAACCCGCTCACTCCGAACGACGCAGGCAGCGGCGGCGGCGGAGGCTTCGGCAGCTTCGCTTCCTGTCCGCACGGCATGCAGCACACTGCGCCCGTGCTCGGCACTGCGACGTGCCTGGATATCCCCAAGACGTATCCGGGCGGCCCGATCACGCTGCGCGGCTTGAACTTCCTGTCGACGAACTGCCGCATCCGGATCCGCAAGCTCACCAGCGGCTCGTTCAACGACTCGGATGTGTACGAAGCGCAGTCGCCGCCGCCCTCGGCCGTCGACACGTCAGTGGTGATTCCGGACATTCCGTGCAGCGAGGTGTTCGGCGATCCGTTCCGTCCCGACACTGTCGCGACGTGCCTGGTGGAAGATCACGCGCATTTCAATCTTCCCGACACGTTCGACCAGGGCATCAACAAGCCGAAGCTCCCGCCGGGCTACTACGAGATCCGGCTCATCGTGCCGAACGAGGACAACTTCGCCTTCGAGGCATTCGTCGACGGGCAGAAGAAGATCATCGTGCCGCCGGAGCTGTACAGCAACGCTGCGTATTTCGAGATGATGCCCGACCCGACGCAGAGCTATTCGTGGGCCATCGACGACGCCTACTGCCACGAGGAGACCTCCGGCCCCGGCTCGGACGAGCCGTGGGTGACGATCATGCCGTTCGTGTTCGACAAGAGCGCGCCGCTGGTCTTCCCGTCGCCGCAAAAGGCCATCGAAGCGGAGGACATCGATACCGGCTCGACCATTCCGCTCGAGCTCAAGCCGTTCCCGCTCTACAGCGGGCCGCTGGCGAAGAGCGTGCCCGAATACATCCCGTTCATCGTCACCTGCGGCATCACCGGCCTCGAGGTCGACGACGAAGACGCCGCCAAGGAGCAGATTCGCACGCTCGGCGAGGCGTACGTCGAGTATCTGAAGGTCGTGTTCCTGGCCGGCGCCGGCAGCTCGAGCCTGCTGGAGAAAGGATTCACCGCGCTGGTCGCAGCAGTCGGGAAGACGTGGGCGATCGCCGCCGCCGGCGCCGCAATCGTGATCGTACTGGGCGCGGGGTTGTTGTGGGCTGCATGGGCGCCGGCCGATCCCATCATCTCGGATCTGATCATGATGGATCCGCTGCTCGCGAGCCGGCTCACGACAGCAGGCGTCGTTCCTCCTGCAGTCACGCCGTACGAGATCGACGGCATCCGCACTGAAGTCTATCCGCAGCCGCCGACGCCGCTGAGCTCGACGACGATCCGCTTCAGATTCGAGCATCAATATGTGTCCGACGATGAGGACAGCCGCTACGGCTTGACCTATCGCCTGGAGAGAATCTAGCTCGCCTGGCGGGCATAGCGGCCCGGCGCCTGGCCCACATGCCTGCTGAAGGCGGTGCTGAACGTGCTGGCCGAGCCGTACCCGACTCGCTCGGCGACTTCCGCAAGTGCAATGTCCTCACGGCGCAGCAGGTCCTTCGCGACAGCCATGCGCCACGCGAGCAGATACTCCATCGGCGGCAAGCCCACGGCGCGGGTGAAGCGCTCGAAGAACGCAGAGCGCGAGAGCGCAACCTTCTTCGCAAGCTGAGCCACCGTCCATGGACGCGCAACGTCGCCATGCATGTATCGCATCGCCGCGGCGAGCCGGGCATCCGACAACCCGCGCAGCAACCCGGGTGGCGTGTCATCGCCAGCCCGCGAGCGCAGAGCCTCGATGAGCAGCAACTCCACCAGGCGCGCGAGCACCAGATCGCGACCGGATTTCTGTGCGCTCGATTCCTCGCCAACCATCTCGACGAGCGCAGTCAGGCGCTCGACGCCGCGTATGTGCAGCAGCGCCGGCAGCAGCGACACCAGCAACGCCGCGTCCGGCGAGTCGAAAGCGAAGTAGCCGCCGAGCATTCGCACATCCGGGCGCCCGCCACGCCGACCGTGGCGAACCTCACCCCTGGCGACGGCTGCGACTTTCGGGTCCACCACCACCGGCTTGACCCGCTCGAATCCTGAGATAGTGAAGCTCGGCGTCGCCGGCAGCAGCACGAAGTCTCCCGCTTCCAGCGCAACTGCGTTCTCCCCCTTCACGGCGAGCAGACAGCGTCCCTCGAGCACGGCACAGAAGCTCGGCTCCCCGAACTCCTCGTAGCGAACGCCCCAGCGCCCTGCCCCGCTGATGCCCTTGGAGAACACCGCGCGCGGACGCAGCAGGCTGATGATCTCGGCAAGCGGATCGACCATTCCGGACTGTCGCAAACGAAACCTGGACTTCCGATTGTAGAGAGTCCGGCCTGCGCTGGCTATCGTGCAGCCCATCGCAAGCATCACTGGAGAGATCGCATGAAGACCGTCCTCATCACGGGTTGCTCGTCCGGCTACGGCCTCGAGACCGCGCGGCACTTCCACTCGCAGGGCTGGAACGTCATCGCGACGATGCGCACTCCGCGCCAGGATGTCCTGCCCCGCTCGGAGCGTCTGCGCATCCTGCCGCTCGACGTGACGAAGCCGCAGAGCATCGAGGGCGCGCTCGCTGCGAGTGGACCGGTCGACGTTCTCGTCAACAACGCCGGCATCGGCCTGTTCGGCGCATTCGAGGCAACGCCGATGGCTACCGCGCGCGAAGTGTTCGAGGCCAACACCTTCGGCGTGATGGCCATGACTCAGGCGGTGCTGCCGCAGTTTCGCGCGCGCAGGTCGGGCGTAGTCGTCAATGTCACGTCGAGCGCGACGCTGGCGCCGATGCCTCTGGTGGCGGTGTACACCGCGAGCAAGACCGCGATCGAGGGATTCACCGCCTCGCTCGCGTTCGAGCTCCAGCAGTTCGACGTTCGCGTCAAGCTGGTGGAGCCCGGCTATGGCCCCGGCACTGCATTCACTCAGAACAGCGGCACACGCATGCAGGGCTCGATTCCCGAAGCGTACGCAGCGTTCGCCCGGCAAATTCTCACCGAGTTCGCACAGCCGACTGCGGTGACGTCACCGTCTGATGTCGCGGATGCGGTGTGGCGCGCCGTGCATGACGTCTCGAATCAACTGCGCTTCCCTGCGGGTGCCGACGCCGTCGCGCTCGCGACAGCGGCCGATGCTTAGTGCCGAACCGCCTTTGTGGTATGGTCAGCGCGGTTCGCCAGTCCGCGTGAGAGGCCATCCATGGTCAGCGTCGCGACACAAGTACAACCGCTGAGCGAAAGGCGATTCTTCACCTGGATGTCCGCTGCGATGGGCGCGGTCACCTTCGCGGGGTTCGCGCGGACCTATTATCTCGCCGGGTTTCACGATGCTCCGATACCGCCGCTCACCCCGGTCATCCATCTGCACGGTGCACTGGCAACAGCATGGATACTGTTGCTGATCCTGCAGACGCGCCTGATAGCCAACGGACGCCGTGACATTCATCGCCGCATGGGCATGGCGGGACTGGCCGTGGCGGCGGCGGTCGTCGTCACGGGCATCTTCATCGCGCTCCATAGTCAGCGCCGCGTGCACACGGTGGAGACCGCCGGGACCGTGGCGGACCCGTACGTCTTCCTGATCTTTCCCTTCGTGGCCATCGGCCTGTTCGCGGCGTTCGTTGCGCTGGGGATCGCCAGGAGGAATCGTCCCGATGCGCACAAGCGATACATGCTGCTCGCCACGTCCAACCTGATCGTGCCCGCGCTCGCGCGCATCGTCATGCAAGCGACGCACGGCGCCGTCGTCGGAGTGGTGGGTGCAGTGGTGCTGCTCAATGTATTTCTGATCGCGATGCTCGTTCATGACTTCAACACACGCGGGCGGTTGCATCCCGTCACGCTGTGGGGCGGAAGCGTGACGGTGGCCTCCGAGGTACTGAGATTCGCGATCGGCTACTCCGAGCCCTGGCAGAGCTTCGCGCGGATGTTGATGGGCTGAGCGGATGAGCCACGCTGGCGCAGATGGAGCGCGCGCCGGCGCTCCCGGTCGGGACGCTCGCAACCGACACGGGGTACTTCGATCAGTCCCACGCGTGGTTTCTGCTGACGCTCGTACCGTTGACCTATGTCGGCAACCGGCTCGCCCGAGCGGTGTAAAGCGACTCGACACCTGCGTTCCTGATGCGCGCGCGCTGCTGATGGCGCATCCTTGCGCGTGGCATGAAGATCATCGCAGTCAGCAACATCAAGGGTGGCGTGGGCAAGACCACGACTGCCGTCAATCTTGCTTACCTGAGTGCTGCCGGCGGGCACGTCACGGTGTTGTGGGACCTGGATCCGCAAGGCGCTGCGACGTACACGCTGCGTTGCGAAGCGGGTGAAAGCGCATCGGCGAAGAAGCTCGTCGCCGGCAAGCGCGAGCTTCCCGAGCTGCTGGTCGAGACCGGCTACCCGCGGCTCGACCTCATTCCCGCGCATTTCTCCTATCGCAATTTCGACGTTCACCTGAGCAACAAGAAGCGCCCGACGGAGCGGTTGCTGATGATGAGCACGGCCTTGCGACAGAAGTACGACGTTCTGCTCCTCGACTGCCCGCCCGGCATCTCGCTGCTCTCCGAGAACGTATTGCGGGCCGCCGACGCAGTGATCGTGCCCATCCTGCCGACGCCGCTATCCGTGCGAATGCTCAGGCAGCTCAATGAATTCATCGCAGGCGAAGGATGGTCCGACATGGCCGTCCTGCCGTTCTTCTCGATGGTGGATCGGCGCAAGGCGCTGCATCACACGGTGATCGAGAGCGTACGCGCGGAAGTTCCCTCCGTCCTCGCCACCGAGATCAGATATGCAAGCGAGATCGAGCGCATGACGGTGCGTCGCGCGCCCCTGCCCGCTTATGCGCCGAACAGTGCCGAGGGACAGCTGTACTCGGCATTGTGGAACGAGATCGCCGCACGCGTGGAACTGGCCAGCTCGCCGGGCGTGCAGCACCAGCCAGTGCAATCGCATGAGGAAATCGCATCATGTCAGGCACAGACATCGCCGGAAAAGTCACTCGACAACACAGCCCCGAGCGCTTCGATTTCGTATTGACGGAAGACTACGACGACTTTCTCGCCCCGGGCCGGTTCGTCGACGTCGTCCTGCCGGGCGCAACCGGCGACGAGCGGATCTGCGCGATCATCGAAAGCGGCGGTGGCGACATCAATCGCCACCAGCAGGAGCGGCACGCGTTCGAGTACCACTGCAAAGTGCTGACTCCCGGTCAGAAGCGCAGCCTGGTCGACGCGTACGTTACCGAGACGGACGAGCAATCGTCGCTGGCACCGCTGTTCTCGCCTGGAGCTGCGCAGTCGCAGATGCGCCTCGGCAAGCTCTGGGGAACGAGCACTGACGTCGCGGTCAACCTTCAGGCGGACAACTTCAAGCGACATTGCTGCGTCTTCGGCTCGTCCGGCTCCGGCAAGACGACGCTGCTGTTCGTGGCAGTGGAAGAGCTGCTGCTGAAGCTGCCGGCTGCGCAGGTGATCGTGCTCGATCCGAACTCCGACTTCGCCAGGTTCAGCAAGCCTGACGCCGCCGACCCGAAGAAGCTCTCGGAGGATCAGGTCAAGCTCGAGGCAGTGGCCAAGGAGCTCATCGCCGACCCGAAGATCCGCCAGGATCGCTTCGGCGCGCTCGCGCAGGCGCGACTCCAGGAGATCGATCCGTCGACCTGGATCGGTACCGCAAAGGATGCGGTGGACACGATCCTCGATGACAGCCGGGCGCTGCGGTTCATTCAGTACAACCTCGGCGGCATGGCGTTCTCCCGGCGCGCGACGATCGCCGAAGCAGTGTTGTCGGCCTTGTGGGAGCGCAACGAGAAGAGCCGGCGCACCACGTTCGTGGTCATCGACGAAGCTCACAACCTCGCGCCCGCGGTGGCGGACCAGCCGTGGCAGGCGCGCACGCTCGATTGGGTCAACCGGATTTCCGGCGAAGGCCGCAAGTACGGCCTGTTCCTGATCCTCGTGTCGCAACGCCCGGCGAAGATCCATTCCAACACGCTCGACAACTGCCGCAACTTCATGCTCATGCGGCTCGACAATCGCGACGACATCGAGGCGCTGGCGCGCCGCACTACCGACGTCTCGGAGAATTTGCTGGGACGCGTTGCAACGTTCCGCGCGTACGAAGCGCTGGTCTACGGCGACCTCGGTCCCGGTGCGATCATTCGCTCGAACCCCACACGCATGACGAAGTGAGCGCGACTGCTATGCGTACTCGCGCTGCGCCTGTCGGCCGCGACGCCACCACGCATACGCCGGCACGCCGAGCACGACGATGCCGAGCCCCCACAGCGACTCGATCGGGCGCTCCACCAGCGTGCTGATGACGAACACCAGCGACGTGAGGATGAAAACGGCCGGCGTCCACGGATAGCCCCACGCGCGGTAGGGCCGTGGCGAATCGGGGCGAGTCCGGCGCAGCACGAATATCGCTGCGCCGGTCGCGGCGTGAAACACGAAGACCGCGAAGATGACGTACGTGCCGAGCTGCTCGTACGAGCCGGTGAACGTCAGCAGGATGGACCACGCCGCTTGCGCGATCAGGCACGCGCCCGGCGTCAGATGAACCGGATGAACTTTCCCCAGCGCATTGAAGAAGAGACCATCCTGCGCCATCGGCAGGTAGATCCGCGCGGCCGTCAGAATGCACGTGGCCAGGCAGCCGACGATTGCGATCAGCACCGCCAGCGACATGAGCCGCGCCGGCCCCGCGCCGAACAAGGACAGCGCAGCAGCCTCTCCCACCCGTGATGCTTCGCCGAGCTCGTGCGGCGGCAGCGCGCGCAGGTATACGACGTTGATGAGAACGAACAGGATTGCCGTCGTGAAGGTGCCCAGGATCATGCCGCGCGGCAGGCTTCGTGCAGGGTCGCGAATCTCGCCGGCGCAGAACGCGGCCTGATACCAACCGTCGAAGCACCACAGGACGCCGATCATCGCGACGCCGAGGCTGCTCGCCGTAATCACGCTGCTGGCTGCTGCCTGTGGCGCAGTCGTCGCATCTGCAGGGGAAGCCGCGAGACCGAACACGATCAGGGCGAGCAGCGACACGATCTTCACTGCAGCGATCGCATTCTGCAGGCCCGCGCCCGCCTGCAGCCCGAAGTAGTTCACGAACGTGATCGCTGCGATCAGCAGCGCGCCGCCGACCTGGCCTGCGTCGATGCGCAAGGTCCAGCCGCCGAGCTGCAGCGTCAGGAGCGTTTCCGTGGTACCGAGCGAAGGCCAGAGGCCACCCACGCTCTGGGCGGCGGCGACAGCCAGATATGCAATCGCGCCGCTCTGGATCACGAGAAACGAAGTCCAGCCGAACAGAAATCCCCACAGCGGCCCGTAAGCTTCTTTCAGGAATTGATACTGGCCGCCGGCCTCCGGGAACATCGTGCCCAGCTCTGCATAAGTGAACACGCCCGCCAGCGTGACGAGGCCGCCGACGGCCCACAGCAGCAGGATCACCGTCGGATCCGGAGCTGCTCGCGGCACGATGCTCGCGGCGATGAAGATCGCCGAGCCGACGATCGTGCTGAAGGTGATGAGGGTGACGTCCCAGGTCTTCAAACCCCGGACGAGCTTCGGGCCGGTGCTGCTGTCGTTGTCCAATCCGCCTCCCCAGGATCGAGTATGCTTTCCGCCGTTCTATCACGGGGCGGGAAGAATGAAGAAACTGGTTTTCCTCGCGGCCGCGCTGTCGGCCGCATTCGCTGGTCCGGCAGCCGCGCAAACCGAGCCGCACTACCCACAGGCCCGCGAGATCTACGCCCGCGTCATTTCGTTCCGGACTGCCGCCGGTCAAGGGCAGATGCCGGCGATGGTCGCGTATCTCACCGAAACCCTGAAGGCCGGCGCAGTGCCGGACGCGGACATCGCGACGCTCGACGAGGGCGACACCCGTGCGCTGCTCGTGCGGCTGCCCGGCCGCAAGCCGGGCCGTCCGATTCTGTTCTCGGCGCACATGGACGTCGTCGATGCGCGCCCCGAAGAGTGGGAGCGCGATCCGTTCAAGCTCATCGAGGAGAACGGCAACTTCTACGGCCGCGGCACCTCCGACAACAAGGCGGGCGTCGTCGCGCTCGTGTCGACGATCCTGCGTTTCAAGGCTGCGCAGCTCGAGCCTGCGCGCGACCTGGTGTTCGCTTTCGTCGGCGATGAAGAAACCGAGATGAAGACGACCCGCAGCATCGCGGCGCACGCCTGGGTGAAGAACGCCGAGTTCGCGATCAACACGGATGCGGGCGGCGGCCTCCTCGATGAGACCAGCGGCCAGCCGCTCATCTACGTGGTGCAGGGCGCGGAGAAGACCTACGCGACGTTCGACCTCGTCGTCACCAATCCCGGCGGGCACAGCTCGCGGCCGCGCGAGGACAACGCGATCTATCAGCTCGCGCATGCGCTCGAGAAAGTCGAGGCTTACCGTTTTCCGGTGATGGCCAACGATCTCACGCGCGCATATCTCGGCGCGGTGGGCAAAGCGCAGCCGGGGCCGCTCGGCGAAGCGCTGCGCAAGTTCTCTGCTGATCCGACCGACGCCGGCGCCGCCGAGGTACTGGCGAAGTCGCCCGAGTTCGTCGGCACGACGCGCACCACTTGTGTCGCCACGATGCTGGACGCCGGTCATGCCGAGAACGCGTTGCCGCAGACAGCGAAAGCGGCAGTCAACTGCCGCATCTTCCCTGGCGTGCCGGTCAGCAGCGTGGGCGATGCGCTCGCCCAGGCAATCGGCGATCCCGCAGTCAAGGTCGTGGTGCGCGGCAATCCCGAAGCGAGCCCGGTCTCGGAGATGCGGCCCGATGTGATGGCTGCGATCACGAAAATCATCCACGCGAGCTATCCCGGCGTCCCCGTCGTTCCCTACCTGGAATCGGGAGGCACGGACGGCAAGGTGTATCGGATGGCCGGCATCCCGACGTTCGCCAGCTCCGGCCTGTTCAGCAAGCCGAGCGAAATGTTCGCGCACGGCCTCAACGAGCGTTTGCCGGTCGCTGCGTTCTATCACGGCATCGATCAGATCTATCGACTGGCGGTCGATCTCGGTGGAGCGAAGAAGTGAGACTCGCCCCCGCGCTGGGGCTGCTCGCTTGCCTCGGCCTCGGCACGTCGCAGGCTGCGACGTTCCCCGTCACGCTCGCGCCTGAGCACGCGCGCGAGCCGCTCGACGGCAGATTGTTGTTGCTGCTGTCGGTCGATGGCAGTAAGGAGCCGCGATTCCAGATCGATGTCGGCACGAACAGTCCACCGTGCGCGAGCCGCCGGACCCGAATCTGGCGCCGGACTACAGCGACCGCTTCCGCCTCGCCGGCTACAACCGAGCTGGTGCTCGGTTATCCCAAGCCCATCTGCAACAAGCGCACGGGTGCGATCGACCGCAGCGTTGCGAGCTACTGGCGCGACAACTACGACCTGGTCCACATCATGCAGCGCGACTGGGAGAAGGGACTCGGCGCCGAGCATTGCTGGAACGGCGACCCGACCCGCCCGAACTCGCAGTCGCGCTTGCGGTACCTCATGCAATATTCACCGGCCGCCTGGATCGCGACCGGCTGATTGTGCGGTTGTCACCTCCCGCGAATCGTCCTATACAAGAAAAGGTGCAGCGGATGTCTCGCCCATGGACCGTCCCGATCCACACCCTTTCAGAGCTGCTGTAGCAGCACTCGTCATCGGCCTTGCAACCTGCGGCGCCGCCGCGGAGCCGGTCGCGCCGGAGACTGCCGATCCGTTCGTACTCGTCGGCCAGGGCAAAATGCTCGCCCGAGCCGGGCATCACGAAGAAGCGGTGACTGCCCTGCAACGCGCCGTGGCGGTCATGCGCTCGGAGTACGGATTGTTCGACGATCGTCAGCAGGAAGCGCTCAAGGTGCTGGCCGCAAGCTTGACTGCGCTCGATCGCCTGCCCGAAGCGCAGGAGCTGATGGTCTACAGAGTCCGCACGGCGGAGAAGACTTACGGTGCGGGCAGTCCGAAAGTCGTTCCCGTGGTCTGTGAGCTGGGCGACTGGTTCTCCGAAGTGGGCAAGTCGCGCGAGGCCCGCATGACGTTCTACATGGCGCTCAACATCGTCGGCGACAAGTTGTCGCTGCAGGACCCGATCATCGTCGAGCCGCTGCGGGGAATCGCGCGCACGCGCATGCGTGCACAGAGCTATGCGGAGTCCAGATTGCCCGCGCATGAGGCGCCGTACGACCCGACCAAGCCTCGCTACCACGAGGCCGGTGTGCTGCAGATCGGCGCGCGGGACGTCAATCAGGAAGGCGAGGAAGCACTGAAGAGAGCGGTCCGCATCCTGGACGCGGATCCGAACGCGGCGCCGCCGCAGCAGCGTATCGAAACGCTGCTCCAGATGGGCGACTGGTACGAGATCAAGCGACTGCCGCGGGAAGCACTGTCGTACTACCGGCGCGCGTGGCAACTCATCAACGCCACGCCGGGTCTGCCGGGCTCGGTCAGCACGGCGTTGAATCTTCCGCAGCGGGTTTACTACCCGACCCCGCCGATCGTGGCTTACGTCCCGGTCGTGCACCCGGAAGAGACCCGCTCCCACTACGTCGAGACCGAGTTCACGGTCAACGCCGACGGCTCGGTGCGGGACGCACGCATCGTGGAGCACAACACGCGCGACCGATACGCCGACGATATCCTCCAGGCCGTGCGCGCTTCGCGCTTCCGTCCGAAGTTCGTCGAAGGCCAGCCGGTCGCGGCAACCGGGATCACCTATCGCGAGGTGTTCTGGACCGGCAAGCCGCGCGAATGAGCTGTACGCGGGAATCTGAGGCAATAGCGCGCGCAACTCCCGTTCGTGCGGTATCTTCCGCCCGATATGGCCGAAAGCCGCGCAGCCGAAATCCTGACGCTCGCCGGGCGGGAAGTGGCGATCTCGCACCCGGACAAGCTGCTGTTCCCGAAGCCGAAGCACACCAAGCTCGATCTCGCGCACTACTACGTTGCCGTGGCGGACGGCGCGCTGCGCGGCGCCGGCGGCCGCCCGAACATGCTGGTGCGCTATCCCGACGGTGTCGAAGGCGAGCACTTCTACCAGAAGCGCGCGCCCAAGAGCCGGCCCGACTGGATCGAAGTCGTCGAGCTGAATTTCCCGTCGGGCCGCACAGCGGAGGAAGTCGTGCCCCGCGACGCTGCTGCGCTCGCATGGCTCGCGAACCTTGCGTGTCTCGAGCTGCACCCTCATCCGGTGCGCGCCGAGGATCTCGATCATCCGGACGAGCTGCGCGTCGACCTCGATCCGGTACCGGGCATCACGTGGCGTCAGATCCAGGAAGTCACGGCCGTGGTGCGCGCCGTTCTGCACGACTTCAACCTCGTCGGCTGGCCAAAGACGTCCGGGTCGCGCGGCATGCACATCTGCGTGCGTCTCGAACGGCGTTGGGATTTCGATGAAGTACGCCGTGGCGCACTCGCGCTCGCGCGCGAAGTCGAGCGCCGCGCACCGACGCTCGCCACCAGCAAATGGTGGAAAGAAGAGCGTCACGGTGTGTTCGTCGATTACAACCAGAACGCCAAGGATCGCACTGTCGCCTCCGCATACTCCGTGCGACCGACCCCCGACGCTCGTGTCTCCGCGCCGCTCACCTGGGATGAGGTCGACCAGTGCGACCCGGCGGACTTCACACTCGCTTCGATGCCAGCGCGCTTCAAGAGCGTCGGCGACCTGCACGCGCAGATCGATCGTCATGCAGGCTCGCTCGAAGGTCTGCTGGAGCTCTTCGAGCGTCAGGGCCTCGGCGATGCTCCCTGGCCGCCGCACTACCGCAGGCAAGCTTCGGAGCCGCCCCGCGTTCAGCCTTCCAAGCGCAAATCAGCAGCGCGCAAACCGACCAAGCCGTTGATCGAGATCGGCCGCGCCCGCCACGAGCAGGACGCGTTGGCGGGGCTCGAACGCTGGAAGGCGCGACATCCGCGGACGGCGGAACACTTGCAGCCGGCCGACGTGCTGGTCGACTCCATGCGCGGGCGCTCCAGCACGTGGACGCGGATCCGCGTCAATCTCGAGCACGTGCCGGAGGAGCTGCGGCCCGCTCAGGAGCCGCTCGATCCGGACGAGAAGATCCGCTCGAGCTCGTAAGGCTTGGTGACTTCGAGCTGGTCGTAGCGGCAGTCCTGCGGCCGCTTGTCCGGGCGCCAGCGCAGGAAGATCGCAGCGTGGCGGAAGCGATCGCCCTGCATGTGGTCGTACTTCACTTCGCAGACGCGCTCGATCCGCAGCGGCTCCCACGAAAGATCCTTGCCCGCGCTCCAGCGACTCTGCCCGCCCGGCATGCGGCTCGACTCGGCAGCCGCGCCTGCCCACTCCCGCCAGGGATGATCGTCCATCGCGTTCGCACGCAGCGGCGCCAGCTCCTTCGCAAGCTGCCTGCGCACAGCCATCGTGAAGGATGACGTGACACCGACGTGCTGCAGCGTACCGTCATCGTCGTACAAACCGAGCAGCAGCGAACCGACCACGCCCTTGCCGCTCTTGTGCCAGCGAAACCCGGCGACGACGCAATCCGCCGTGCGCGCGTGCTTGACCTTGATCATCGCGCGCTTACCCGGCAGGTATGCTCCCGACTGCGGCTTCGCGATCACGCCGTCGAGACCCGCTCCTTCGAAGCGCGTCAGCCAGTCGAGTGCGACTGCACGATCGCGCGTGACAGGCGTGACGTACACAGGCGGCAACACTTTGCCAAGCAGCTTTTCGAGCGCGGCACGACGCGCCGACTGCGGCTCGTCCATGAGACTGCGCCCTTCCACCGCGAGTACGTCGAACGCAACGAACGACGACGGAGTTTCCCTGGCGAGCTTTGCGACGCGTGATGCCGCCGGATGCAGTCGCAGCTGCAGAGCGTCGAAGTCGAGGCCGTGCGCGCTCGCGATGACGATCTCGCCGTCGACCACACACTGTTTCGGCAGGCGTTCGAGCAACGCGTCGTGCAGCTCCGGAAAGTAGCGATCGAGCGGCCGCGAGTCGCGGCTCTGCACGTATACATCGTCCTCGCCGCGGAACACGATCGCCCGGAACCCGTCCCATTTCGGTTCATACAGATAGTCACCGGCCGGCAGCTGCTCGGCGAGCGTGGCGAGCATCGGCTCTACCGGGGATTCGACGTCCATCTTGAGAGTATGCTCTCGCAGCGCCAATGCGCTCGTATCTTCCACGGCTGTGCGGTTTCATCGGACTCCGAAGAAAATCTTCGCCGGCCGTGTCCAATCCGGGCACGGCCGATCATCTTCGCCGTGAGAGCCCGCGGATCGGCCGCCGGGACCGCCATCGGAGTCACGCACATGTCCAAGTTTCTTTGCCTGTTCCGCTTCCCCACCAGCGCCTGGCCGGCCAAGCCCTCCTCGCCCGAGGAAATGCAGAAGGCCTACGCCGCCTGGCAGGCGTGGATGAAGAAGTTCGAAAAGGAGCTGCTGCCCGGGGATGGCCTGAAAACCGGCGGCGCGCTCGTCAAGGGCGGCGGCACGGTGAGCGACGGTCCGTACATCGAAGCCAAGGAAGTCATCGCCAGCTACTCCATGCTCGAAACGACTTCGCTGGCGCGCGCGATCGAGATCATCAAGGAATGCCCGATCGGCGCCGGCGACAGCGTCGAGATCCGCGAGCTCGCGGGGTACTCGATGTGACCGGGCCGGGACCGGCGCCCGCGCTCCCGGAACATTACTTCCGGCGCGAGTTCGGGCGCCTGGTCCCGGTGTTGTCGCGTCGTTTCGGCGTGCACCGCGTGGAGCTGTGCGAGGACGCAGTCCAGACAGCCCTGCTCCGCGCGGTGCAATCGTGGCCGCAACGCGGGGTGCCGGACGACAAGAGCGCCTGGCTCTACCGCGTCGCGTTCAACGAAGTGCTCGGCGCGCTGCGACGCGACCGGCGCAGCGATGTCGGCGTCGACGACGCCGAGCAGCTGCCCGCCGAGACCAGCACCGACGAAGCGGTGTATCTCGAGCACGAAGTGCAGGACGACCAGCTGCGGATGCTGTTCGTCTGCGCCAACCCGCAGATCCCGCGCGAATCGCAGATCGTCTTCGCGTTGAAGATCCTCTGCGGCTTCGGCGTGGAGGAAATCGCCCTGCGGCTGTTCCAGAGTCCCGAGGCGATCTACAAGCGCTTGCAGCGGGCGCGTAGCGCGCTGCGCGAGCACATGCAGGAGCTCGAGCAGCCCGGCATCGAAGAGCTGGCGAACCGGCTGCCGGGGGTCCTGGAGATCGTCTACCTGCTGTTCACGGAAGGTTACAGCTCGGCGCAGCCGGACCGCGTGATCCGTCACGAGCTCTGCGAGGAAGCAATCCGTCTCGGCCGGCTTCTCGACGAGCATCCGGTCGGTGCCGTACCCGAAACCGCTGCGTTGCTCGCACTGATGTACCTCGATGCGGCGCGCTTCGACTCGCGCATCGACGGCGCGGGCGGGTTGTTGCTGCTCGAGGAACAGGACCGCTCGCTCTGGGATCGGGACCTGATCCAGACCGGCTTGACTTACCTGCAGCGCTCGGCGCGCGGCGAGACTTTCACGCGATATCACGCCGAAGCCGGGATCGCCGCGGAGCATTGCCTTGCGCCGACGTATGAACGCACGCGCTGGCAAGAGATCGCCCGTCTCTATCAACTGCTCCAACGAGTCGCGCCCTCGCCCATCGCCACGCTGAACCGGGCGATCGCCATCGCCGAGTGGCAAGGTCCCGATGCGGCGCTCGCCGTGCTCGAAGCAATCAAGCCGCCGCCGTGGCTGCTCGGCTACTACCTGTGGGACGCGACGCTTGGCGAGCTGTACCGTCGTCGGGGAGACGTCGAGCGCGCGACCGTGCACCTGACGCGCGCGCTCGAAGCAGCGCCTACTCACGCGGAGCAGGCGCTTCTCCGGAGAAGACTCGACGCAATCGCTCGTAGCTCGTGATCTGCCCTACTGCGCCAGTTGCGTGACGTTGTACAACGTGACGGAACCGGGGCACCCGAAGATGCAACGGTTGTCGCCGGGATCGCCGATCATCGCCAGGTTGTTGAACAGCGCCAGCGAGCTGCTCGACAGCGAGTCGCCGATGCCCCTGAGCAGCGGCAGGTTGGAGCCGTCGCGCTCATAGACGAACAGGAAGCCGCGCGGAAACTCGTCGATGAATCCGTACGGCTCGACAGCCGTGACGGCGATGTTCGGGCCGCTCATCGCCACCTGGAAGCCGAATTCGACGAACGCAAACTTCTGGTCGATCGTCGGTCGCAGGCGGTAGGTCTGCAGATAGCGCCCGGCCGTCGGCAGGTAGACATACGCGCCGCCGCCGGCCCAGTGGCCGTCGGACGTGTCGAACTCGGTCTCCAGGTCATCGCCCGGGGCACCGACGACGATCATGCCCTGGTCGATCGCGACGGAGAGCCCGAAGCCCGCGGCGGGCTCGACCGGCACGAGCTTCTGAGTCTGCGCCCAGTTGCCGCGGCTGTTGCGCTTGAACACATAGGCCGCGCCCGTGCCGTCGTAGGTCGGAATGTTGAAGTGCGAGGCGCGCTGGTGATCGACCGGCGAGCCGATCACCAGCGTCGTGTCCGTCATGCTCAACGAGCGGCCGAAGTTGTCGAACGGCTTCGGATCCAGCGGCTGGAGCTTCGCGCGGCGGAAGAACTTGCCATTCGCGTCCAGCTCGAAGACGTACACGAGGCTGTTGAGGCTGCCGCGATATGCGCTCGCGAGCA
>DATEJG010000055.1:0-24894 GCA_035278165.1 Steroidobacteraceae bacterium | reverse complement strand
CGCGCGCGCCGGCTCGCCACCGGATTGTCACCGGCGCGCCACCGACTTCAGCCGCGCTGCCGCCGCAGAATGCGGCCATGAGGATCCTGCTCGTGGAAGCCGACAACGAGACCAGCGCCCTGATCGACTTCGCGGTGCGCTACGCCGGCCACGCCAGCCACCGGGCCGAGGACCCGACTGCTGCGCTCGCCGCTCTCGTCGAGCAGGCGCCCGAGCTCGTCGTGCTCGACGTCGGCATGCGGCAGTTCGACGGCATCGAGCTGTGTCGCGAGATCCGCCGCCGCTCGGCGGTGCCCATCCTGGCGCTCGGCGCTCGCGATCATGAGGACGACCTGGTGAGCGCCATCGATGCAGGCGCCGACGACTACGTCCGCAAGCCGTTCAGCCCGCGCGTGCTGTTGGCACGCATCAAAGCGCTGTCGCGACGTTTCGCCACCAGCGATCCCGACATCGTCAGCGCCGGGCACATTCAACTGCGGCTCACCGACCGCGCCCTGCACATCGGCAGCCTGGCGCCGATTCGCCTCACGCCGCTCGAAGTCATCACCTTCAGGCTGCTGATCAGCACACCGGGCCGCACGGTGTCGACGGCCAAGCTGCTCGCGCAGTTGTGGGGCGGCAGCTCGGCACGCCACCAGCGCATGCTGAAGCAGCTCATCTATCGCCTGCGCCGCAAGATCGAAAGCGATCCGTCGGCGCCGCGCCTGATCGTCACGATTCCTTCCGCCGGCTACAAGCTCATTGCCGAGTGACGCGCGCCGGCGTGTACCAGATCGGCGAGGACCAGCCGCGCTCCTGGATCGAGGTCGGCACGCCGCTCGGCGGGCTCAGCCCGTGCTTCGCGGCCAGGATCGTCGACCAGCGCGGCGTGGGAATCTCCAGCACGCGCAGGTAGTACAGAGCCGGGACGCTCGCGTCGAACTCGGGATCGGTCCACACGACCTGCAGCTGCGTGGCACCGATCGTGTTCTTGTACGTCGCCGTCTTGATGTCGACGGTATTGCCGACAGGCTGCGGCTTGCCGCTCATCGGATCGATCTTGCGCTCGCCGGATAGCGCGACGTCGAAGATGCGTTCCTCGGCCTTGCCGTTCCTGAGCGCGACCTTGATGACCTGGATGCGATCGAGATTGCCGCTGTCCGGATCTTTCGCGGCCCAGGCAATGAACGTCGGCGCAGCGGCGTCTGCTGCGCGCTTCGGCAGATCCGCACCCATCGACACGCCGCGGGCATACGCACGCTCGACCCAGCGCGCATCCTGCAAGGCCGCCGCGCCATATTGCCAGCCGCCGAAGAATCGCAGCTTGAGGCGCGTGCCGGACGTCGCGAACGTCTCCTTGCGGCGGAACGCCGAGTAGATGGAATCGCGCGTGTTCTCCTCCGCCCACACGCCGGTGATGCTGCCCGAGCCGTTCTCCAGCCGGTCGTAGCCGTGCTCGGGATCCTTGAGCGTCTGGTGCCCGAGCAGCTCCTTCGCCGCCTCCGGCGCAGGCCCGTCCTTGCGCGGATCGATGCCCTCCAGTCCGTTGAATGCGTTCTCGTCGGATGTGGAGAGGCCATTGTGAAAGTCGGTCGCGCCGGCAGCACCGAACTTGTACGGGTTGGCGCCCGTGCGCGCCTCGATCTCCAGCCCGCGCCCCAGCGCCTCGCGCACGTAGTTGCCGTGCACGGTCGTCTTCGCCGCCGACACCAGCAGGTGCTCGAACACCTCGAAGTTCGCGAACTCGTCGTTCGGCGAAGCCTCGGGCGAGGTGTCGGAGTTGCCCTTGTTCTGCGAGATCTCGGTGAGCGGCTCGTTGGCCGCGCGGCGCAGCGCGTACGCTTCGTCGATCGGGCGGCCGTCGCTGTCGTTCCAGTCGAACATGTAGCCGCCGCTGGCGTTGGAGTTGTGCGGAATCGCCAGCGCCTCGACGCCGCGCGCGCGATTCTGCTCGAGATAGCTCCACAGATCCTCCGGGCGACGCGAGTCGACCGAGGAGAACGGATCGGGCGCGCTGTCGCCGCGGAAGATCACGTTGCGATGCAGGTTGAACTTGCCCTCGGGCATCGAGCTCCACTCGTAGCCGATGAAGGTCGTGAACGTGCCCGGCCGGTAGTTGCGATTGGCCGCCTCGATCTGCTTTTGCCAGGTGGACTGCGTCACCGGCCTGGCGTTGACGCCGGGCAGCTGCTTGCCGGAGGTGAACAGCTGGACGATCTCCCAGAAGATCGGGCGATCGATCGTTGCGCCCTGCTCGCGGATGCGCTTGCCGAGATCGGACTGCGACAGCTCGCTGTCCGGATCCTCGAGCGTATTGAAGACGCCCATGTTCTCCGAGTGATCGGTGACGGCCAGGAAGTCGAGCGGCCAGCGGCGCTGCACCGTGTGCCCGAGGTACTCCACAGGCTCGCCTCGCGCGAAGCGATACGCGGTATCGGGCGTGGTCTTGGTGCCGACCATCACGTAAGCATCGAAGGAATAGGTCGTGTGCAGATGCAGGTCGCCGAAGTACGCCTTGCGCTCCGGCGCGGAAGCCGCGAGCGCGCTCCCGTGGATGGCAAGCCCGGCTGCCGCGATCAGGATGTAGCGATTCATCGAGTTCTTCTCCCTCAGGTCAAAACAAGAGCGGCCGTCAGGCGCTCGATCGTCCAGGCACATGCCATGGCGCCGATCGCATAGGCGGGCAGCAATCGCGCCCAGCCCGGCTGCGGCAGACTCGCGCGCTGCCACAGGTGACGGACGAGCAGCACTGCGACAATGAAGAGCAGTTGTCCGCATTCGACGCCGACGTTGAACAGGAACAGCGCCGGTACCACGTCGTCGCGCGGCAGTCCGATGTCGAGCAATGCACCCGCGAACGCTGCGCCGTGCAGCAGGCCGAACGCGCCGGCAATCAGCCACGGATACCTTGCCGTCATGCCGGGCGCGCCACGTTGACTTCTGACGATCTCCACCGCGAGCAGCGCGATGCTCAGCGCCACGAGCGTTTCGATCACGGCGGGACGCGGATGAATCACGTTCAACGCCGTGGCGGCCAGCGTGACGCTGTGTGCAACCGTGAATGCCGTGACGGTCTTCACCAGCAGCGGCGTGCGCCGCACGAGCAGCACGAACCCCAGCACGAACAGCAGGTGATCGAAGCCGGTCAGGATGTGCTCGATGCCGAGCCGCAGATAGGCAGGAACACCGATGCTGGCCGTCTGGTCGTCGGACAGCGCAGTCGAGGCGCGCTCCGGTGTCAGAACGTGCCGCCACTCGCGGCCGTCGGCCAGAACCACTTTGACGAACACATCGGTGATCGTGCGATCCAGTCCTTCGATGTTGATCGACTGCTGCTCGAGCGGCGTGACGTCGTTCCTCACGTTCCACACCCGCAGCACCGAATCGCCCTGCGACTGGGCTTCGTCCGCGGAGCGATCGAGAGCGCCGCCCGACAGATGCGGCACGAGCCGCACCCCGATGGCGCCCATCGCCGGCTGTTTCCACAGGACCCGATAGCCGTGCTCGCTCTGCGCGATCTCCAGGTAGGCGGGCCGCACCTCGTGGGCACGGCTGGTTGCGCAGACCAGCAGCATCAGCACTGCGAGCAGGCCGTAGCGCACGATCATCGCGGCCCGCCGACTTCGATTACGTATTTCTTGCGCAAGCCGGCCAGCGTTGCGGCGGCGCGCCGCTCGCGCTCGGCCGCCATGAAGTCTTCGAGCACGTCGGCGCGCACTCGCTCGAACGGCGGTGTCGTCGCCGGGCTCCTGTCCGTCACCAGTACGAGATGCCAGCCATAGCCGGACCGGAACGGCCCTGACCATTCGCCGACCGGCGCGTGCAGCGCTGCTGCGACGATCGGATAGCTGCCGAACAGCCGTGTCAGCCCGTCGGCGCCGAGCCCGGAGTAGTCGTACAGCTCAGCGAATGCATCTCCGGCCTGCGGGGCGCGCCTGGCGTGCGAGGCCGTCAGCTCCCGCTTGACCCGCTCGGCGCGTCCCAGGCTGGATGCGTCGTCGTTACCATCGCTGCGAAAGTACACGTGCGTGAACGAGATCCGCTCGTCGATGGCGTACGCGTCGCGATGCGAGTCGTAGAATGCCTGCAGCGCGGCCGTGTCCGGCTCCGCGATCAGCGTCGTGTCCTGCTGCAGGAACTCGTACTTCTGCACGACGCGGCGTCGCACGATCTCGTCGTCCTGCTGCAGTCCGAGCGCCACGCCCTCGCGAAAATAGATCTCTTCGCGCACGTAGCGATCGATCAGCTCGCTCAGCTCCGCTGCGGCCGGGTAGCGGCCGTACTGCCGCTCGAACGTTTGCGCAATCCGCTCGGGGCTGATCGTGATTCGCTGCTCGTGCGTCGCGGGTCCCAGCAGCCGGGTGCCGGCGAAAATCGCCAGCCCGAGCAGCAGGAAGTGGACGAATGGATCGCGCAGCAATCCCTCGGGCGCTGCTTGCGACGGCAGTCCGGCGGCAACTTCGCTCATGGCTTCAGAAATTCAGGCGAACGGTCGCGCCGTAGGCGCGCGGCTCGCCCGGGAACAACGAATACGTCAGGAACTGGCTCGCGCCGCTCAAGCCGCCGATGACGTAGCGCTCATCGGTGAGATTGCGCGCCCACAAGGCGAGCTGCCATTCGTAGACCGCGAGCTTGCCGGTCACGCCCAGCTGGAGGTTGACGACACCGTACGGATCGACCTGTGCGAACCGCGAATTGTCGGGCGAGCCGTAGAAGGACGAGCGCCACGCGTAGTCGGCCTGCAGGTAGCCTTCGAGCGCGCCGAGATCGCGCGTGTAGCCGATGCTCGGGTTCACGATCCACTTCGGTGCGCCGACGATCTGCCCGCCGCTCAGATCGCACAGCTGCCTTCCCGCGGCGATCGCTTCCGCGGAGCACGGAGCATTGCGATAGTCGCGGTAGCGCGCGTCATTCAACGAAGCAGCGAGCGACAGCGTGAGCCCAGGCAGCGGTACTGCCGTTACCTCGGTCTCGACGCCGCGCGAGCGCACCTTGCCGATGTTGGACAGGACCTGCTGAAACGTGCCGGTGAGCGTCGACAGCTCGAGCGCAGTCGCCTGGTAGTCGGTGACGTCCGTCCAGTACAGATTCGCATTGAGCTGCAGCCGGTCGTCGAACAGCGTCGACTTGACGCCGAGCTCCGCGTCGGTCGCTTTCTCGGGCTCGATGTACAGCGATCTGACAGTGAAGCCGGGACTTGGAACCGCGGGATTGATGCCGCCCGACTTGGCGCCCTTCGCAGCGGAGACGTACCAGAGCGTGTCATCGGTGGCCTGCCAGGATGCGCTGAGCAGCACTGACGTGTTGCTGTCGCTGCGTTCGAGCGTGCCCGTCTCATACAGGCCCAGTGCCGCCTCCACGCCGGGCTGTCCACCCACCGGCGGATTGCGACGCACGCGCGTCGACTTGTCTTCGACCGTCTGCCGCGCGCCGAGCGTGAAGCCGAGGGTGTCGGTCGCGTGCCACGTCGCCTGACCGAACGCCGAGTAGCTGTCCGTCCGCAGGTACTGGTCGATCAGGCTGAAGGCATCGTTCAGCACCGGGCGTCCGAGATAGCGTCCTGCATCCGGGCCGTACTGCGTGAACAGCGTGTTCACCTGGTTCTGGTAGAGGTAGTAGAGACCGGCGACGTAGTCGACTGCGCCGCCGGTCGGCGATGCGATGCGAATCTCCTGCGTCCACTGCTCGTCGTCGACATGCTGCCCGGCATTGATGATCGCGCTCAGATTGCTGCCGTCGCCGTCATTGGTCGGCGTGAACCACCAGCTGCGGTACGCGGTGATCGAGGTGAGCCGGTAACCCTGGCCGAAGTCGTAGTTCGCCTCGACCGAGCCGCCGCCCTGGCGCACGGCCATGTGCTGCGGGCTGTTGAGGATCGTCGTGCCGTAGTCGGGATCGAGGATGAGCGGAATGCCGAGCTCGGCGTAGCGCGCCCGCACCAGTGCGCCGTCGTTCGGCCCGAGCCCGTACAGCACGCTCGCAGCGGCATCGGAGTCCTCCTCGTTGTAATCGCCGATCACACGCAGCGACAGCGCCTGCGTCGGCCGATACAACAGCTGCCCGCGCAAGCCGGTGCGCTTCGAGCCGTTCAGGTCGCGGCCGTCGATGACGTCATGGACGAACCCGCCCTTCGAGGTCTGCGCGACCGACAGCCGGCCCGCCAGCGTCTCGCCGGCGATCGGGCCGGCAATCGCCCCGCGCACCTGGTAGTAGTCGCGGTTGCCGAAGGAGGATTCGAGCTGGGCGCTCGGCTCGAACGTCGGCTGGCGCGTGCTGATGTTGAGCACGCCGGCAGTCGTGTTCTTGCCGAACAGCGTGCCCTGCGGACCGCGCAGCAGCGCCACCTGGTCGATGTCGATGAGGTCGAGATTCGCCATGCCGGGGCGGCCGAGGTACACGTTGTCGAGATATACGCCGACGCTCGCCTCGAGCGCGTCGTTCGCCGGGTTGTTGCCGAGCCCGCGCACCGCGATGCTCGACTGGCGCGGATTGCCGAACTGCACGTTCGTGCTGGGCAGGCGTCGATTCAGGTCCTCGAGGCGAAACTCGCCGGCATCCTCGAGCGCGGCGCCGGAGAGAGTCGTGATCGGGATCGGCACTTCCTGCGCGCTCTCCTCGCGCCGGCGCGCCGTCACGGTGACGGACTCGATGCGCGCTACGGCGCCGTCAGCCGCACTCGCATTCGCCGCGAGGACCGGATCGGCCGATTGCCCGAGTGCAGCGAGAGGCGCCGCGGCAAGAGCGAGAGCAGCGGTGGTCGCCCGGTACACGACCGCCGGGCTGCGGTTGATCGAAGATGCGCGCATGACTTGTCGTCCCCATTGCCGAAGCGGCAGCGTGGCGACGATAAGTCGAGGCGCGTAACGAAGTCAGTTCGCGGCCGGTGATAATTCAGTCACGGCAGATAGCGAATCGATGCGCCGCGACGCGTCTCACTCCTTGACGCGTCTCACTCCTTGGTGAGCGTCGGGAACTTGATGCCGAGCTGATCCAGGTACGTGTCGTAGCGGCTCGGGTCGTAGTAGTACTTCTTCAGCTCTTCGCGATAGCGCGCCATCGTGTCCGTGTTCAGCTCGATCTTCGGACGGTCCGCGGCGCCGAGCATCGGCACGTACTTCTGATCCTTGGTCTGCACGTTGGTGAAGTAGTCGCGCGCGCTGCTGCGCAGCTTCTCGCTGGTCAGCAGGTCGAGCGTGGTCATCGCCACGACTTTCGAACCGGCCACGACGCCCTTGTGCGCGATCGGCGTCGCCATGGCGATCGCGTTGGCCCAGTGGTGACCGGGCAGGCCGGGAATGTTCGCGGGATAGCGCACGACGATCGTCGGCGCGGTCCACGAGATATCGCCGATGTCGTCCGAGCCGCCGCTCGGCGGCTCCGGCTGCGGCGGCTTCAAGCCTTCGAGCTTGGTCGCGAGGCCCTCTTCCTTGGTGGCGATGTTCTTCTGCACCGCCCGTGCAAACGCCTGTTCGTCCGCGGTCCAGGCCGGCATTCCGACCGCCTGGATGTTGCGATCGGCAGCCTCCGCCATCGGCTTGTTGAAGTGCTGGGGCGCGGCGGTGCCGACGATGTGTCGCTCCACTGTCGTGTCGGTCATCGCGGCGGCGGCTTCGGCGATCTTGTTGCCGATGCCGTAGTTCTTCTGGATCGCATCGAACGACTGCTCGCGAAAGTAGTACCAGACGGTCGCGACCGACGGCACGACGTTCGGCTGATCGCCGCCGTCGGTGATCACGTAGTGCGAGCGCTGCTCGGGCCGCAGATGCTCGCGGCGCTTGTCCCAGGCCATGTTCATCAGCTCGACCGCGTCGAGCGCGCTGCGTCCGCGCCACGGAGCCATCGCCGAGTGCGCGGCCTCACCGTGAAACGTGTACTGCACCGACACCAGACCCGTGCCCCGCGGCTGGCCCCACGAAACGTTCAGGTTGTCGGCAACGTGCGTGAAGATCACCGCGTCGACGCCGTTGAAGACGCCATCGCGAACCATGTAGGCCTTGGCGCCGACCAGCTCCTCGGCAACGCCCGGCCACAACAGCAACGTGCCGGCGATGTTCGAGCGGCGCATGATGTCCTGCACGCTCAGCGCCGCGACGATATTCACCGCCTGCCCGGAATTGTGGCCTTCGCCATGTCCCGGCGCGCCTTCCACCAGCGGCTCGTGCCAGGGAATGCCCGGCTTCTGCGACGCCTTGGGAATGCAATCGATGTCCGAGCCCAGCGCGATGACCGGCCCGCCCGCGCCGTTCGTCCAGCGTGCGACCCACGCAGTCGGCATGCCAGCGATGCCGCGCTCGACTTTGAAGCCGTTCTGCTCGAGCAGCGCCGTGAGATAACGCGAAGTCTCGACTTCCTGGTAGCCCAGCTCCGCGAAGCTGAAGACCGAGTCGTTGATCTGCTGCGCCAGCTTGGTGCGAGCCTCGACGCCGGCCACCGCGCGCTTCTTCAGCCCGCCCGGGTCCGCCGCGTGCGCCAGCGCGCCGATGGACACCAATCCCAAGCCGAGCACGACGTTCTTCATTATCGATTCTCCGCTGCCACGACCTACAACCGTTCGCGCGCCTCCTCCGTCTGCCCGCAGGAGCGCCGGCCATTTGCAACGCAGTATGACAAAGCATGCAACCGCATGACAGCTTCTTCATGAATTTTTCGCACCGCGCGCCTCGCCCGCGATAATCACATCTGTTATTATCTCCGCCGTTATCTGCAGCCCCGCCCGCCCCACCCACATGGATCGCTTCAAGACAGTCGGCTACCTGATGAAGGACGTCAGCCGCCGCTACGCGGCGCGCTTCGAGCGTCATGCGCAGGAAGTGTCGCTCACCCTCATGCAGTGCAAGGTGCTGCTGTACCTGTCGAAGAGCGAGGGCGCGAGCCAGGTGCGGCTGTGCGAGCTGACCGAGATCGAGCCGATGATGATGGTGCGCATCCTCGACCGGATGGAGGCGGACAAGCTGCTCGAGCGGCGCCGCGATCCGGCGGACCGTCGCGCCCGGCGGCTGTACCTCACGCGCAAGGCCGCCTCGCTCCTCGATGAGATCGACCGCATCAGCGAGATCACGCGCAACGAGATTTTCGCCGGCGTGAACAAGGCAGATCGCGAGGCGTTCCTGAAAGTGCTCGAGCACGTGCATGCCAACGCATGCGCGCTCGACGCTGCAACGCCCGCGGTTGCAGCGCCCGCCGGTCCCGCCGCCACCGGGCGCCGCACGCGCGCCGCCGGCCGCTGACCGAACCCACCCTCGCCCGACCAGACGAAGACCAACCGATGTCTACGCCCGAACCGACCGCTGTCGAAACCGAGGCTCCGCCGAATCGCTGGCAACGTGCACGGCTGCCGCTGCTCATCGCGGGGCCTGTCGTCGTTGTCGCCCTCGCAGCCTATTTCTACGTGAGCGGCGGCCGCTACGAAAAGACGGACGACGCTTACGTCATGGCCGCGCGCACCGCGATCAGCGCCAACGTGTCTGGCCGCGTCGTCGAGCTGGCCGTGCACGACAACCAGGTCGTGCGCCGCGGCGACCTGCTCTATCGCCTCGACGACACGCCGTTCCGTATCTCCGTCGCGGAAGCCGAAGCGCAGCTCGCAGCAGCAACGTTGCAGATCGAGTCGCTCAAGGCGACTTACCTGCAGCGGCAGGCCGATCTCGCCTCTGCGAAGGACACGCTCGCCTTCCAACAGAGCGAGCTCGCGCGGCAGAAGCGACTGATCGCCTCCGGCATCGCGTCGCAGGCCCAGGTCGATCGCGCTACTCACTCGCTCGATGAGGCCCGCTCGCGCCTCGCGAGCGTCCAGCATGAGATCACCGGCGCGGTCGCGCAGTTGGGCGGCGATCCGAACATCGATCCGTCGAAGCACCCTGCCGTCATGCAAGCCAGGGCCGCGCTCGATCGTGCGCGCCTCAACCTGTCCTACACGACGATCACCGCGCCGGGCGATGGCGTCGTCACGCGCGTCGAGCAGCTGCAGGTCGGCAATTACGTCGCCGCTTCGACGCCGGTCTTCGCGTTGGTCTCCACGCACGACGTCTGGCTCGAAGCGAACTTCAAGGAGGACCAGCTCGGCCACATGCGCGCCGGCCAGGTGGCGCGCGTCAGGATCGACAGCTATCCCGGCAAGACCTTCACGGGCCGGGTCGCCAGCGTGAGCCCGGGCACGGGCTCGCAGTTCTCGATGCTGCCGCCCGAGAACGCGACCGGCAACTGGGTCAAGGTGGTGCAGCGCCTGCCGGTACGCGTCGAGCTGGACGGTCTCGACGCGGACTATCCGCTGCATGCCGGTCTGTCGGCGATCGTCGACGTCGATACGCAGTATCAGCGGCACCTGTTCGGCAGCAGCGAGCAGCTCACCGATGAGTCCGGTAGCGGCCCCGGATCCGCCACCGCGAGTCGATGAGCGCCGCCGCCGACACGATTCCCGGCGCCGCGCACGAGGCGCCCCATCGCGGCTTCATCACGCTGTCCGTGATGCTCGCCTCGATCATGCAGGCGCTCGACAACACGATCGCCAACGTGGCGCTGCCGCGCATTCAAGGCACCCTGTCCGCGACGCAGGACCAGATGTCGTGGGTGCTGACGTCGTACATCGTCGCCGCCGCGATCATGACGCCGCTCGCGGGCTGGCTCGCCGGTCGCTTCGGCCGTCGCAAGATCTTCCTGTACTCGATCCTCGGCTTCACGCTCGCTTCCGCCCTGTGCGGGCTCGCGCAGACGCTGCCGCAGATCGTCCTGGCGCGACTGGCGCAAGGCCTGTCCGGCGCAGCGCTGATCCCGATGTCGCAGGCCACGCTGCTCGACATCAACCCGCCCGAGCGGCACGGCCGCGCGATGACCGTGTGGGTCATGGGCGTCACGATCGGTCCGATCCTCGGGCCGGCGCTCGGCGGCTGGCTGACGGAGCAGTACAGCTGGCGCTGGGTGTTCTATATCAACGTGCCGTTCGGCATCCTCAGTTTCTTCGGCGTGCTCACGTTCATGAAGGAGACGGTGCGGCGCGTCTCGCGCTTCGACTTCTTCGGGTTCGGCTCGCTGGCGCTGGCGGTCGGCAGCCTGCAGCTGATGCTGGACCGGGGTCAGTCGAACGACTGGTTCAGCGACATCGAGACGTGGATCGAGGCAGGCGTCTGCGCCGTCTCGCTGTATCTGTTCGTCGTGCACATGCTGACGACTCGCAAGCTGCCGTTCATCCATCCCGCGCTGTTCAAGGATCGCAACTTCCTCACCGGCAATCTCTTCATCTTCCTGATCGGCGTGGTGCTGTTCGCGACGCTGGCGCTGCTGCCGCCGCTGCTGCAGAACCTGTTCGGCTACCCGGTCGTGTTGACCGGCCTGGTCACCGCGCCGCGCGGCATCGGCACGCTCCTCGCGATGATCATCGTGGGCCGTCTCGGCACGCTCATCGACGGCCGCTACGTGATGGCGACCGGGCTCACGCTTACCGCTGCGTCGCTGTGGTGGATGACCAATTTCTATCTGCAGATGGACTCGAACGAGGTCGTGTGGTCGGGCCTGCTGCAGGGTATCGGCACCGGCTTCGTGTTCGCGCCGCTGTCCACGATCGCGTTCTCCACGCTCGCGCCGCACCTGCGCAACGAAGGCACCGCCTTCTTCAGCCTGATGCGCAACCTCGGCTCGAGCGTCGGCATTTCCGCGGTGACCACGCTGCTGGTGCGCAACACGCAGATCATGCATTCGCGGCTCGCCGAGCATGTAACGCCGTTCGGCGACGGTCTCACGCCTTCGTTGAGCGCCGGCGTGCCGACGACATCGCACCTTGCGCAGCTCGACGCGCTGGTGACGCAGCAAGCGGCGATGATCGCGTACAACAACGATTTCAAGCTGATGCTGATCCTGACGGTTCTGGCGATCCCGCTCGTCGCGCTGCTGCGCGCGCCGCGGACTACCGCGGGCCCCGCTCACGCGGCAATCGCAGAGTAGCCGACGAACTCTTCGGCCCGAGCTTCCGATGAAACCGCTACCGCAATTTCCGACCCTCCTGACCGCCGCCGTGGCGCTCGTGCTCGCCGGCTGTGCCGTGGGACCTGATTTCAAGCGCCCCGATCCGCCACGCGCGGAACAGTACATCGCGCAGAATGCAGCGGCCGCAGCAGACGTCAGCCCCGTCGATCGCCAGGAGCTCGTGCTCGGTGAGAGTCCGGCCACTCAGTGGTGGCACTTCTTCCAGTCGGACGCACTCGACCGGATCGTCGAGCGGGCGCTCGCGGGCAATCGCCGGCTCACCGCCGAGCACTGGTCGCTCGCGCAGTCGCAGGAGCTGGTGAACGCCAAGGCCGGCGGACGCTGGCCGCAGGTCGATGCGACTGCCGGCGTCGGGCGTCAGAAGTACGGCTCGCAGTTCCTCGGGCCGCTGGCGAAGCCGCCGCCGTTCACGTACTTTGCGATCGGCGCCACCGTGAGCTACACGCTGGATTTCACCGGCACCCTCACACGCTCGATCGAGCAGCAGCAGGCACTTTCCGAGTACCAGCAACACCAGGTCGAAGCGGCCCAGCTGTCCGTCACCGGCAATGCCGTCAACCAGGCGCTCGAAGTCGCGTCGCTCCGTGCGCAGATCGGCACGGTCGAGGCGCTGCTCGATCGCGATCGCGAGAACCTGAAGCTGGTGCAGGTCGCTTTCGAGGCGGGCTCGGTATCGCGACTCGACGTGGTGAGCGCGCAGTCGCAGCTCGCGAGCGATACGACGCTCCTGCCGCCGCTCAGACAGCAGCTCGCTGAAGCGCGGCATGCTCTCGCGTTGACTGTCGGCACTGCACCTGCGGACCCCTCGCTTCCGGAGCTCGATCTCGCGCAGCTCACGCTTCCCATGCAACTGCCCGTGAGTCTGCCGTCGGAGCTTGCGCGTCGGCGGCCGGATATTCTCGCTGCCGAGGCGCAGCTGCATGCTGCGACGGCCGCCGTCGGCGTTGCGACTTCCAATCTTTACCCGCGCATCACGCTCACCGGCACGACCGGCCAGCAATCGATCGCGACGGGCGATCTGTTCGACAGCAAGAGCAATGCGTGGAGCATCGTCAGCGGACTGGTCGCGCCGATCTTCGATGGCGGCACTCTGCGGGCCGAGAAGCGTGCAGCAGTCGATGCGATGCATTCCAACGCCGCGAACTACGAGCACACCGTGCTCGCTGCCTTCAGCCAGGTTGCAGACTCGCTGGAAGCACTGGGCAACGGCGCCGAGCAACTGCGCGCGCAGGCGAATGCTGAAGCCGCAGCACGCGACACGGTCACGATGACGCGACAGAGCTACAACGAAGGCAACGTCGGCGTGCTACAGGTTCTCGACGCGGAGCGTCGCTACCAGCAGGCCCGTCTCGGCTACGTGCGGGCGCAGGCGCAACGCTACATGGACACCGCGCAGCTCATGCTTGCGCTTGGCGGTGCGGGACCGGCGGCGCCGGGCACCTGACGGCAGCGATCAGAGTCGCTCGCGTCAGCGCGCCGTACGGTCCCTGCGAGACGCCGTCCAGCGACACGAGCTCCATCGGAACCAGTTCATCGCTCCACCTCGCGTGCCAGCTGCTCCATCACGGTGCCCCAGCCGTCGAAAAAGCCCATCTGCTCGTGCATGTCGCGATCGCTGCCGGTCCTGTGCATCACGTGGGCGGCGTACTGCGTTCCCTGCTGATGGTCGTGCAACGTGATGATCGCCGTCATGAACGGCTGCTCCGCGGGCCTCCAGCCGCCGACGAGCGCATTCGTAAAGACGATCCGCTGCAGCTCGTCCACGGCGAGGAAGCAGGCGTTCAGATGCGGCACGAATTCGCCGCCGTGCTCGCTGATCTGCGTGATGAAGGCGCCGCCCGGCCGCAAATCCATTTGCCGCACGCGGCAGCGCGCCGGCGCCGGCACCCACCATTGCTCGAAGCTGGCGGGGTCGGTCCACGCGCGCCAGATCGCGGCGCGAGGCGCCTTGATGACGCGCGAGATCTGCAGATCGCGCGACTGATCGAAGGACGGGGTCAGCATCATTTCTCCTTCCTGCGGGCGGCCGTGACGAACTGCTCGAGGCGATCGGTGCGCGCATCCCACAGGGCGCGCTGCGCCGACAACCATTCCTCGGCGGCGATGAGCGAGCGCTTGTCCAGGCCGCAGGTGCGGACGCGTCCCTCCTTGCGCGTGAGGATCCAGCCGCTGTCCTCCAGCAGGCGGATGTGCTTCATGAAGGACGGCAGGGCCATGTCGAAGGGCTCCGCCAGCTCGGTGATGCTGGCCGGCCCCCTGCTCAGGCGCTGCAGCACGGCGCGGCGGGTGGGATCGGCAAGGGCCTGGAAGATTCCGTCGAGGCGCGGTGAATGGTGAGCCATGTGGCTCACTATCGCAGAGTTTTTCAGTTATCGCAACGGCTAAGTGTTTGGCGGGCGCGATCGCGCGGCGCGCCGGCCGAGCCACAGCAGCAGCGCGCCGACCGCCAGCAGCACGAGGCCCCAGCCGATGTTCAGCCCCGCGCCTGCGGCGTCGGCAGCCAGCGCGCCGTAGCCGGCCAGCAGTAGGCCGATCGTCACGAACATCAATCCGAGCGGCAAGCGCACGTCGAGTCCCATGCGTGGCTCCTACCAGAAGCAGAGATTCAGCAGCACCATCGCGACGAGCACCGCGATGCCGAGCGACGCCGGTCGCGCATACCATGCGAGCTCGTGCGAGGACTCGCGCGGCGTCAGCGAGTACACGAGACCGACGAGGCTCTTCTCGTCGCGCGGCCTCGTCAGCAGGCTGATCAGGATCGTGAGCACCAGGCACGCGGAGAACGCATGGATGGCAGTCCAGAAATTCTGCGCCATCTCGCTCGGGTATGAGTCGAGCACCGTCAGCCAGCCGCCCTTCACTCCCGGCAGCGCCCCGCGCGGCAACGTAAGGCCGTGATGCAGGGCGGCTGCGGCCGAGCCGCTCAGCAATCCGAAGAACGCGCCGTGCCCCGTGGCCCGCTTCCAGAACATGCCGAGCAGGAAGGTCGCGAACAGCGGCGCGTTCACGAACGCGAACAGCAGCTGCAGCATGTCCATGATGTTGTTGAACCGGTTCGCCACGTAGGCCGCCGCCACCGACAGGCAGATGCCCACCACCGTGGCGATGCGCCCCATGTTGAGGTAGTGGCGATCGCTGGCGCTGCTGCGCAGATACGCCTGGTAGATGTCGTAGGTCCACACCGTGTTGAAGGCGGTCACGTTGCCGGCCATCCCGGACATGAAGCTCGCGATCAGCGCAGTCAGGCCGAGCCCGAGCAGGCCGTGCGGGAAGAAGTGGGCGAGCAGCATCGGCATCGCGAGATCGTAGTTCAGCGAGTTGTCGGCCTTCACCGGCAACGCGAAGCCGCTGGTCGCCGCGTGCTGCGTGAGCGCGATGGCGATCATTCCCGGCACGATCACCAGAAACGGAAACAGCATCTTCGGCACGGCTGCAATCAGCGGCGTGCGGCGCGCCGCGGACATCGAGTTCGCAGCCATGGCCCGCTGCACCACCAGGAAGTCCGTGCACCAGTAGCCGAACGACAGTACGAAGCCGAGTCCCATCGCAATGCCGAACCACTCCAGCCCCATGGGATTGCTCGCGGGGCTGCCGGCGATGCTCCACGTCTGTGTCCACGCGCCTTCGGCGTATCCGCGGGAGCTTGCGACCTCGCCGAGCGCGGCCTGCAGGCCATGCCAGCCGCCCACCTGCTCCAGGCCGATGAACACCAGCGGCGCAAAGCCGAACACGATCAGGAAGAACTGCAGGACTTCGTTGTAGATGGCCGAGGTCAGCCCGCCCAACAGGATGTACAGCAGCACGACGCCCGCGCACACCCACACGCTGAACTCGAAGCTCCAGCCGAGCAGCAGGTTGGTGAGCAGCGCCATCGCGTACATGGAGATGCCCGAGGAGAAGATCGTCATCGCCGCGAACGAGATCGCGTTCAGGCCGCGGGTCTTCTCGTCGAAGCGCAGCTTCAGGTACTCCGGCACCGAGCGCGCCCGCGAGCCGTAGTAGAACGGCATCATGAACACGCCGAGGAACACCATCGCGGGGATCGCACCGATCCAGTAGAAGTGACTGGTCGCCATGCCGTACTTCGCGCCCGAGGCCGCCATGCCGATCACTTCCTGCGCGCCGAGATTGGCGGACAGGAACGCGAGACCGGCGACCCACGCCGGGATCGAGCGGCCCGACAGGAAGTAGTCGGTGCTGGTGCGCATGTAACGGCGCAGCGCGTAGCCGACACCGAGGACGAAGACGAAATAGACCGCGAGGATGATCCAGTCGATGGCTGCCAGCTGCATGGTCAGCGTGCCCTGCCGGTCTTCAGCAGCACGGCGCCGTGCCGCGGTACGGTCGCGGTGAACTCGTCATGCTCCACGCCAAGGTCCTTTCTCTGCCATGAATCGAACAGCCCGGCCGCGATTGTGCCGTCCGCGAGCCGTCTCGACCAGATCGCCGATAATTCATATACGGTGCTTCGTATACGATCTACAATCCTGCGCGGCGCCGCGGCCGGCCCTTCATATATATGGTGCCGCCGTCGCACCGCCGCCACCCCCGAGGCTTCATGCCGCGAACGCTGCCGATCGAACGCCGCTCCCTGGCCACGCAGGTCGCCGACGCCCTGCGCGAGCTCATCATGTCGAACGACTACGAGCAGGGGCAGCAGCTGCGCCAGGACGACATCGCGAAGCGGCTCGGCGTCAGTCACATCCCGGTCCGCGAGGCCTTCCAGCTGCTGGAAGCCGAGGGCCTGATCACCAATGTTCCATACAAGGGCGCGGTGGTCACCCGCCTGTCGGAGAGCGAGATCGAGGAGTACTTCGACATCCGCGCCACGCTCGAGGTCGACCTGCTCCGGCGCGCCATCGGCAAGCTCGAGCCGCAGGACATCGAGCGCGCCCGCGAGATCGTCGCGACGATGGACAGCGCGCCGCCGGTGCACTGGGGCGAGCACAACTGGAGCTTGCACGAGGCTCTGTACGCCGCGGCCGGCCGGCCGATCACGCTGGAGTTCATCCGCAGGATCCACGACAACCTCGATCGCTACGTGCGTATCCAGCTGTCGCTGGCGGAAGAGAACCGGCAGCGCGCGCACCAGGAGCACATCCAGCTGATCGACCTGTGCGAAGCCGGCGAGCGCAGCAAAGCGCTGAAGCTCCTCTCGACTCATATCAACGGCGTGCGCGACGACCTGCTCAATCATCTCAAACAGCATCCGCCGAAGTAGCACCGATGCCTGGCGACGCGCTCGTGATCGGCGGCGGGCTCATCGGTGCGAGCTGCGCCGTGAACCTGCAACAGCACGGCATTCGCACCACCCTGCTCGATCCCGCGCCTGCCTGGCAACGGGCCTCATACGGCAATGCCGGGCACATCGCGACCGAGCAGGTAGAGCCGCTTGCTTCAGGCAAAACGCTGCGCAGCGTTCCGCGCCGGCTGTTCTGGCGCGGTGGCGCGCTTTCGCTGCCGCTGCACGATTTTCCCGCCTGGCTGCCGTTCGCGCTGCGATTCATGCGCAGCAGCAGTCCCGCACAGTTCGCATCTGGCACGAGGGCATTGCGGTCACTGCTCGGCGGCGCCCTTCCCGCCTGGCGGCGCCTTGCCGCAATCGCGCGCGCCGGACAACTCCTCGCGGAAGACGGACATTTCGTCGTGTGGGAGACACCCGCAGGCGCCGCGTCCGGACGCGAGTCGTGGCTACGGACGGACACGGGCACGGCAACGATCCGCGATGCCACGGACGAGGAAGTCGCAATGCTCTCCGCACGGATGTCGTCGCGCGTCGCAGGCGCGATCCGCTTCAGCGGCACGGGCCAGATCGTCGACCTGGGCGAGCTCGCGCAACGCCTGGGCGAGTCCTTGATTCATGCCGGGGGCTCACGGCGCACTGCCCGTGTGCGTAACCTCGTCGTCGATGGCTCGACCGCAGCGGCGGTATTGGACAGCGGCGAGACGCTGCACGCAGAAGTTGTCGTCGTGGCGGCGGGCGTTGCCTCGGCGGCGCTGCTGGAGCCGCTTGGTTACAGTGTTCCGATCATCGCGGAACGCGGCTATCACATTCAGTGCGCGAACACGGACTGGCCCGTCGGTCTGCCGCCGGTCGTGTTCGAAGAGCGCTCGATGATCGTGACGCGCTTTCGCTCCGGCTTGCGCGCGGCCAGCTTCGTGGAGTTTGCCCGTGACCGGTCACCAGCCGATCCGCGCAAGTGGGCGCGGCTCAGACAGCACGTCGCGGAGCTGGGCCTGCCGTTTCGCGAACCGTCCAGCGAATGGTTCGGCGCGCGGCCCACGCTGCCCGACTATCTGCCTGCGCTCGGGCGCAGCCGACGCGCCGCCAACCTGCTCTATGCCTTCGGCCACCAGCATCTTGGGTTGACGCTGGCGGCGATCAGCGGCGAGTTGATTGCCGCACTGGCGCGTCGCGAGCCGGCCGCTGTCGACGTCATGCCGTTCGATTTAGAGCGCTTCCACTGAGCACGCTGCGTGCGCGGCCGTACAGCACGTAGACCACGATTCCCAGCAGATTCCACAGGAAGAACCGGTACAGCGTCTTCGACGGCAGGCTGAACAGAAGATAGAGACAGCCGACGATCGCCAGCGTGCCGATGAGGTTCGGCCACGGGCAACGAAACACGCGCGGCAACTCGGGCGAGCGCTTCCTCAGGATCATCATGCACGCCGCGACCGAGATGAATGCAGCCAGCGTGCCGGCGTTGGCAAGCTCGGCGATCTCATCTAGCCGCAGGAATCCCGCGAACGCTGCGACGAACACACCGGTGAACGCAGTGATCAGCACGGGCGCGCCCTTGCGCTCCGATACCACGCTGAGCTTGCGCGGCAACAGCCCATCGCGCGCCATGACGAAGAAGATGCGACTCTGGCCGTACATCATGACCAGAATCACGGACGGCAGCGCAACCAGCGCCGCGAGTGCGACCAGGCGCGCAGCCAGCGGATGCTCCAGCGTGCGCAGCACGAATGCCAGCGGCTCGCCCGACGCCGCGATCTGCGTGTGATTGACTGCGCCGACCGCGGAGATCGCCACCAGGATGTAGATCGTCGTGCAGATGAGCATCGAGCCGATGATGCCGATCGTGAGATCGCGGCTGGGGTTCTTCGCTTCCTCGGCGGAGGTCGCGACCGCGTCGAACCCGTAGAAGGCGAAGAACACGATCGCCGCAGCCGCCATGACGCCGCGCGTGACGCCGCTCGAGTCCGTCGCGCTGCCGAATCCGTGCGGAGCAAAGGGAGTCATGTTGCTCGCATCGAAGTCCGGCAGCGCGAGCAGCACGAACGCCGCGAGCGCGGTCAGCTTGATCACGACCAGGATGATGTTGAGCGTGGCGCTCTCGCGCGTTCCGGCGATGAGCAGGCCGGCGACTGCCAGCGCCACCAGGACCGCCGGCATGTTGATGACGCCGCCCGCATGCGGCCCGGATAGCAATGCAGCTGGCAGATGTATGCCGGCAGCTTGCAACCATCCGACCAGGTAGCCTGACCAGCCCACCGCAACGGTGCTGCACGCCAGCGAGTATTCCAGGATGAGGCTCCAGCCCACGACCCACGCCGCCGATTCGCCGAGCACGGAGTACGTGTACGTGTACGCGCTGCCCGCGGTCGGAATGAGCGTCGCAAGCTCCGCGTAGGCGAGCGCTGCACATGCGCAGACCACACCCGCGATGAGGAACGCGAGGATGACTGCAGGACCTGCGCGATCCGCGCCGACCCCGGTCAGCGTGTAGATTCCGGTGCCGACGATCGCACCGACGCCGAGCGCGATCAGGTGCGGCCAGCTCAGCGTTTTCTTCAGCGTTCGTCCCGGCTCGTGCGGCCCGCGGATCTCGAGCTGCTTGCGCGGACCCAGAATGCCTTGCGTCACGTCTCCCCCGGAGGCGCGCTCACAGCGCGCGCTGATAGATCGTTCTGCTCGTCGTGTAGAAAGTCCGGGCGGCGCGCCCTTGCTCGCGCGGCCCGTAGCTCGATGCGCCGCTGCCGCCGAACGGCGCGTCTCTTATGCCGCCTGCCGCGTCGGCCGCGCCTTCGCGCAGCGCTCCACTCTCGCAATCACGTCGGCACGCCTTGCGCCGGTGAGCACCATGCGCGGCATGCGCACACGCTCCGAGCCGCGGCCCATGACCTGCTCGGCGAGCTTGATGGATTGCACCAGGTCGTGATCGGCGTCGAGATGCAGCAGCGGCATGAACCAGCGATAGATGCGGCGTGCCTCGATCCAGTCACCGCGCTGCGCGGCGCGCATCAGCGCCACGGATTCCCGCGGGAACGCGCTGGTCAGGCCCGACACCCAACCGGTTGCACCGAGCAGCAGCGCCTCGAGCGCCACGTCGTCGAGCCCCGCCAGCAGGGTGTAGCGATCGCCGAACGCATTGATGATGTCGGTGAAGCGCCGCGGATCGGGCGCGCTCTCCTTCATGGCGACGATGTTCGGAATCTTCGCCAGCTGCTCCAGCGTCCCCAGCTCGATCGACACGCGATACGCCGGCGGATTGTTGTACAGCATGATCGGCAACGAGGTCGCTTCGGCGACGGCTTTGAAATGCGCGTACAGCTCGTCCGCCGTCGGCACGTAGACCATCGCCGGCAGGACCATCAGGCCGTTCATGCCGATCTTCTCCGCATCGCGCGCGAACTCCACGGCGCGCTCGGTCGACAGCTCCGAAACGCCCGCGACCAGCGGCACGCGGCCGCCGACTGCTTCGACGGCGGCGGCCAGCGCGGTGCGCTTTTCTTCCGGCCGCAGCGAATTGTTCTCGCCGACCGTCCCGAGCAGCACCAGGCCGTCGATGCCGTCATCGACGAGGGCTGTGAGAGTGCGCTGGCACGCCGGCAGGTCCAGCGAGAAATCCGCGGCGAACTGCGTCGTTGCGGCGGGATACACGCCCTGCCAGAGAGAGTGAGTCACGGTGATACTCCAGTGGGCGACGGATTCTCGCCGCCATCGGCAATGAACTTGGCCATGCGCTCGGCCAGCACCGGCAGCGGCACGGCGCCGAGCTGCAGGATCGCGTCATGGAACTTGCGCTGATCGAACCGGGCGCCGAGCGCCTGCTCGGCCTCGCGTCGATGGCGCAGGATCTGCATCTGGCCGAGCTTGTACGCGAGCGCCTGGCCGGGCCAGGCGATGTAGCGGTCGACCTCGGTCGTGATCTCGTGCTCGGACAGCGGCACGTTGTCTTTCATATAGGCCAGCGCCTGCTCGCGACTCCAGCCGTAGTGATGGATGCCGGTGTCGACGACGAGCCGCGACGCACGCCAGATCTCGTACGTGAGCTGGCCGAACTCCTCGTACGGCGTCTCGTAGATACCGATGTGACCGCCGAGCCATTCGGTGTACAGGCCCCAGCCCTCGCCATAGCCCGAGAAATACAGCTCCTTGCGGAAGCCCGGCTGCTCGGGCTGCTCCAGCGCGAGCGCCGCCTGGAAGCTGTGGCCCGGCGTGCACTCGTGCAGCGCCAGCGCCGGCAGCGTGTAAAGCGGGCGCGCCGGCAGGTTGTAGGTGTTGAACATGCAGTTCTCGAGTCCGCCGCGACCGCCGGTGTAGATCGGCGCAAGCGAATCCGGCACCGGGATCACTCCATGACGGTAGCGCGGCAGAAAGCCGATCGTGTCCTTGAGCTTGCCGTCCATTTTCTTGACCACGTACGTGGCGTCGGCCAGCAGCTCGTGCGGCGTCCTGGCATAGAACTGCGGATCGGTGCGCAGGAACGTCATGAACTCAGGCAACGAGCCCTTGAAGCCGGTCTTCTGCATCGTCGTCTGCATCTCGCCCCGGATGCGCGCGACCTCGCTCAGGCCGGTCTGGTGAATCTGCCCGGCAGTCAGGTCGAGCGTAGTGAACTTCCTGATCATGGCCTGGTAATAGGCCTTGCCGTCGGGCAGCTTCTCGGCAGCGAGCGTCGTACGCGCCTTGACCAGGTACTCGCTGCGAATGAAGTCGAGCAGCTGCGAATACGCCGGCACGAGCGCGGCGATGAGGGTGCGCGCCTCGGCCCGCATCCTTTGCTGCTCGTCCTGCGGGATCGACGATGGCATCGTCGTGAATGCCAGGTACAGCGGATTGCTCTCGTCCGCCTTCAGGTAAGGCTCGATGGTCTTGTCGCGACCCGTCACGGAGACCTTGGGCACCGTGAAGCCGCGCTTGAGACCGGCGCGCATGTTGACGATCTGCTCGTCGAAGTAGCGGGGTGCGTCGCGCAAGCGGCCGAGGTAGCGGCGATACTCTTCCGCGTTGCTGAAGCCTTCGCGCGGCGTAAAGTCGGTCCAGAAGAAGGTGTCGGCGTTGAACGGAGCCTCGTAGCTCTTGTAGCGCACGTCGACGACCTGCTCGTCGATCACGGCGCGGAACACCTGCGCATTGATCTTCTCCCGCGGCGACAACTGCTCCAGCGGAATCTCGTCGAGCTCCGCGAGAGTCTTCTGCCAGTACTCGAGCCGCCGCTGCTGCGAGGCTGCATCGACGCGCGGCAGGTGATCGTCCGCCGCGTGGCGGCCGAATTCGCCGGGGACTCGCGCCTCCTCCTTCTGCCGCCACTCCCACTCGGTGTCGTACAGCGTCTCGAGACGCTTGTCGGCGTCGCTCGTTGCGGTCTGCGCCAGGAGCGCCGCGGGCGCGGACACCAGCAACGCGAGCACGGTCATGCGGCAATGATTGACGGTCATGCAGGTCACCGGGATACGTCGACGTTCTCGATCTTCATCGGCGCTGGATAGTATACGAGATACTATATATGCCCAAACGAATGCTCAATCGGCATCAGCGAAATCTCTCTCCAGGATCGCGTCGCGCTCTCTAGCGCCGCGCACGCTTCTTTGCAGCCACCGCCTTCGCCGGCTCCGCTACCGGGCGCAGCACACTGCGCAGGTCGGCGAGCGTGTGCTCGAGATGCTGCGTAATCAGCTTGCGCACGCGCGCGTCGCGGCGCTTGATCCAGGCGTCCAGCATCTCGTGATGCTCGGCCTCCGCGTTCAGGAAGCGCCCTTTCGGCTCCAGATGCTTGCGCACATAGCGGTCCGCGAGAACGTGCAGGCGCGCCACGATGCTGGTGGTCACTCTTTGCCCGCCCGGACGCACCAGCGCGAGGTGAAATGCACGGTTCAGCGCACCGACGGTCGGCTTCTGCGCCGCGGCGTCGATGTCGAACTGCGCCAGCGCCTGGCGCGCGCTCTCGCGGTCGGCGTCGTCGGCCCGCAGGCAGGCATGTGCGGCAGCGTCCGGCTCCAGCTTGAGGCGCAGCGCGTAGATTTCCTCGGCCTCCTCGGGCGACATCGGCCGCACGAAGAAGCCGCGATTCGGGTGCGACACGACCAGGCCGTCCTGCTCCAGGCGCGCCAGCGCTTCCCGCAACGGGATCTTGCTGACGCGCAGCTCCGCGGCCAGCGCATCCTGCCGGATCGGCACGTCGGGGGCGATCGCGCCCGACAGGATGAAGTCGCGCACGACGTCGACCAGGCGGTCGGACAACGTGCGGATATCGAGCTGGACCGTCATGAGCTCACCTTGGCTGATCAGGTGCGCTCAGATTACTGGAAATCGGCGCCGCAACGGATCGCCATCGTCCATCAGACGAGCAGCCCGTGGGGCGCGACGTCAGGCCGAGCCGCGCGCCGCCGTCCTGCGCTCGTGCGGGTGATCTCTCCCCGCTCGGATCGGCCACATGCGCCGGAAGACTTCGTCGCCTCGGCTCGCATGCCACAGCGCGGCGGCCAGGTGCGCGACGATGAGCGCGACGAAGACATAGGAAGTCAGGACGTGCGCGCCGTTGAAGAATGCATAGACCCGCGCGTCGTCCACTCCCCACGGCGGCAGGTCGATGGCGTTGAAATACTTCACGCCCCACTTGCTGAAGTTCGATGCGATGTAGCCGGTCAGCGGCATGATCAGCATGCAGGCATACAGTGCGACGTGGCTCGCACTCGCGCCGACGCGCTGCCAGCGCGGCGCCCACGCGGGCTGCCCGGGTGGCCGATGCGACCAGCGCCACCACACGCGCAGCAGGATCACCACGCCGAGCGTGAGGCCCACGGATTTGTGCAGGTTCACGTACCAGCCGCGGGCGGGCGTGCCGCTGGGGATCTCGCCCAGATACCAGCCGAACGGTATCTGGACGAGAATGACCGCGGCGACCAGCCAGTGCAGCGCAATGGCGGTGCGCGTGTAGCGCACTTCAGGCCGCAAGGACACCCTTCTGTTTTGCGGCATTGGTCGCGATCAGGTCCATCAGCGCCGGCGACAGGCAATCGTACGGCTCCAGCTTCAGCTCCTTGAGCCGCGCGCGCACGGCGCCCATCTGGTCCGGCTTCGTACCCGACTCGATGATCGACGAGACGAACGCCGCGAATTCCGGGGCCGCCCAGCCCTGCTCCTTGAAGCGCTCGGGATGCACGAAGTCGAAGCCGTAGAACGCGTGGGCCTTGTTCTCGATGCGACCGTACATGTGCACGCCGCAGCCGGTACAGGCGTAGCGCTGGATCGGCGCGGAAGCATCCACGACTTTGAGCTTCTGCGCGTTCGCCGTGACGTTGAGATTGTCGCGCGGCGTCACTGCAACCAGCGAGAACAGCGCACCGCCGGGCTTCCAGCACTTGGTGCAGCCGCAGACGTGGTTGAACGCGACGTTGCCGCGGATACTTACCGTTACTGGCGCATCGGTGCACTTGCACGTCAGCGTGCCGCTCTTGAAGTCGGACGATCCGGGCTTCACGCCGTTGTCGACCGCTGGATGTATTGCTATGGCCATGTGCTCTCTCCCAACTCGTTACTAGTACACCACCACGCTGCGAATGGATTCGCCCGAGTGCATCAGGTCGAACGCCTTGTTGATGTCGCTCAGCGGCATCGTGTGCGTGATCAGGTCGTCGATGTTGATCTTGCCGTCCATGTACCAGTCGACGATCTTCGGCACGTCGGTGCGCCCGCGCGCCCCGCCG
>DATEJG010000054.1:0-51114 GCA_035278165.1 Steroidobacteraceae bacterium | reverse complement strand
GAGTTCTTCCTGGAGCCGGGCGCGTGGCTCGACAACGCGCCTCTCCAGCAGAACTACCTCAGCGCGAACTACACGCACGTCGCGCGCGATGCCTTGCGACGCGGCCTGAACGTGATCGCGCAGCTCGTGGCGCGGCCGCCGGCCGGAGAAGCGCCGGCGGGCTTGTTGAGTCTCGGCGCGAACCCCGATCTGACGGCCGACCTGCTGCCGCAGATCGCGCAGATGCGCGCCAGCGGCCGGCCGTTCGCATTGATCGGCCAGGTGCACGACGAGCTGCCCTTCATGTACGGCGACGCGCTCGTCGCCGCCGACACGTTCGATTTCCTGCTCGAGGGCGAGCCGGGCACGCGGCTCTACTGTCCGCCGAACGCGCCGATTCCGCGCGTCGAGTATTCGATCGCGCTCAACGTCAGCACGCTGATCCGCGACGGCGGCACGCTGCAGCTCGGCATCGGCGAGCTCGGCGATGCAATCGTGTACGCGCTGCAACTGCGCCAGCAGCAGCCCGCCGTGTATCGCGACGTGGTCGAGTCGTTCGGACTGCTCGCACAGCACCGCCGCCTGATCGAGACCGAGGGCGGCACCGCGCCATTCGAGCGCGGCCTGTACGGCTGCTCCGAAATGCTCGCCGACGGCTTCCTCGACCTGTATCGCAGCGGCGTACTGAAGCGCCGCGTGTACGCCAGCGCCAAACTGCAGCGCCTGCTCGACGAGGGTCGCATCGACGAGCACGTCGGCGAGCACACGCTGGTCGAGCTGTACGAAGGCGGCATGCGGCGCATGTCGTTCGTCGACTTCCACGAGTTCCGCGATCTCGGGCTGTTTCGCGACGATGTCGAATACGACCGCGGCATGCTGATCACGCCCGACGGCGCGCAGCTGCGCGCCAACTTCGACGATCCGGAGCAGCGCCAGCAGATTGCGCGCACGTGCCTGGGCGACCGGCTGCGCAACGGCGTGGTCGCCGACGCGGGCTTCTTCTTCGGCCCGAAAGGCTTCTACGCAGCGCTGCGCAATCTGCCCGTCGCCGAGCGGCGGTTGTTCGCGATGCGCGCCATCAGCTTCGTCAACGAGCTGTACGGCCACGAGTGGGAGCTGAAAGTGGCGCAGCGCCGGCATGCGCGCTTCGTCAACACCACGATGATGGTCACGGGCCTGGGAGCTGCGGTGTCCGACACGCTGGAGGACGGGCGCGTCGTGAGCGGGGTCGGCGGGCAGTACAACTTCGTCGCGATGGCACATGCGCTGCCCGAGGCGCGCTCGATTCTGTGCCTGCGCGCAACGCGCACGTCGCGCGGCGGCTTGTCGTCGTGCATCCCGTGGAGCTATGGGCAGGCGACCATCCCGCGGCACCTGCGGGACATCGTAGTCACCGAATACGGTATCGCCGATCTGCGCGGACGGACCGATCGCGAGGTCGTCGAGGCGCTGATCGCAGTCATGGACGCGCGTTTTCAGGATCGTTTCGTCGCGCAGGCACAGCGCGCCGGCAAGCTGCCGCGCGACTACCGCGTTCCGGACGCGGCCCGCAGCAATCATCCGCAGCGGCTCGAGGAGCGCTTCGCGCCCTGGCGCCTGCGAGGATTGTTCGACGACCTGCCGTTCGGCAGCGACATCACGCCCGAGGAAGTCGCGCTCGCGAAGGCGTTGCGCGGCCTGCAGGCCGAGACACGCTCGTGGCCAGGCAAGGTCAGCGCCACGGTGCGCGCCCTGCTGGCAGATACGGCAGCGCCCCGGCTGCGGCCGTATCTCAGCCGCATGGGACTGGAGACGCCGCGGTCGTTCGGCGAGCGCGTGCAACGCGGACTGGTGGCCAGCGCGCTGGGCAAAATTCTGGACGAGTGAAAGTCAGGCTTCAGCCTGACTCCGCCAGCAACCTTTCGACCTGCACCTGCGTCCAACCGACATCCACCTCTGGAAGGACTCGTCATGACCCTCAAGACCGTCGCGGCTCTCACCGTCGGCTCCGCCCTGCTCGCCTGTGCAACGATCAGCCCGGCCCGCGCCGAGGACTGCAGGCACACTGCCGACCGCACTGCCAACGTGGCAGCCGGGGACGTCAAGCGGGTCGTGATCGAAGCAGGCGCGGGCGACCTGACCGTACGCGGCGGGCAAGGCAGCGAAGTGAAGGCGACCGGGCGCACCTGCGCGTCCTCTGCCGCGCTGCTCGACGAGAGCAAGCTGGAAATCCGTCGCGACGGCGACACGGTCTATCTGCGCACGGTGCTGCCGGACGCGAACGAGCGGCTGTTCGGCATCGGCAACTACGCGTACATGGACGTCACGGTCGACCTGCCGCGCACGGTCATGCTCAAGCTGGAGGACTCCAGCGGCGACATGGACGTGAGCGACGTGCAGGGCGCAACGATCGTCGACAGCTCAGGCGACCAGACTCTGCAGCGCATCGGCGGCAACCTCGACGTCGCCGACAGCTCCGGCGAAATCAAGATCGTCGATGTCCGCGGCAACCTGCAGCTCAAGGACTCCTCGGGCGACGTGGACGTGGACGGCGTGCAAGGCAACGTGCTGGTGACGGTCGACAGCTCGGGCGACCTCGCCATCCGGCACGTGACCGGCGGCGTGCACATCCAGAGCGACAGCTCCGGCGACATCGAGATTGCCGACGTCAAGCGCGACGTGCTGATCGACGAGGACAACTCGGGCGGCATTCGTGTGCAGGACGTCGGCGGCAACTTCACCGTCGGCAGCGATGGCAGCGGCGGCATCCACTACGATCGCGTCGCAGGCACTGTGCGAGTGCCGGATTAGTGTCCGAGCTCAGCGAGCAGGCGGTCGATCATCGCGCCGGCCTTGGCCAGGTATTCGCCGCCGAACAGGGTGTAGTGATTCAGCACGTGGTACAGGTTGTAGAGCGTGCTGCGCGTACCGGCCGCCGGATCCAGCGGCCAGGTCGACTGATAGGTCGTGTAGAACGCGTGCCCGAAGCCGCCGAACAGCCGGGTCATCGCGATGTCCGCCTCGCGGTCGCCGTAATACACGGCCGGATCGAAGATCACCGGTAAGCCGTCGTCATCGGTGCCCCAGTTGCCGCCCCACAGATCGCCGTGCAGGAGCGAAGGCACCGGGCGATAGCTGGAGAAGAACGCATCGAGCAGCTCGCACAGCTTGCGGCCGCGATCCACGATGTGCGCATCAGCGCCTTTGCTCGCAGCCAGGTCGAGCTGATGCAGCAGACGGCGCTCGCGCAGGAACGTCACCCACTGCTCGCACCATGCGTTCGGCTGCGGTGTCGCGCCGATGGTGTTGTCGCGGTCCCAGCCGAACTGCGCGTTGGTCTGGCGGTGCTGCCAGGCCAGTTGCTCGCCGAGCAGCGCTTCGCTCGCCTTGCTCGGGGTGCCCAGCGTGATCCACTCCAGCGCGAGATACGCACCTTCCCCGCACGTGCTGCAGCTGACTACCTTCGGCACCCGAACGGTTTCACTGCGCGCCAGCACGTTCAATCCTGCCGCTTCGCCGGCCAGCGCATCCGCGGAGTCGAGCGCAGCGCTCTTGACGAACAACGGTCCGCGCGCAGTCTCGTAGCGCCAGCACTGACTGATCGTGCCGCCGGAGACGGCGCGCCGGGAGCGCTCGTCGATCGGGATACCGATCGTCCGCGCCAGGGCGGCGGCGATGGTTTTTTCCTTCACGGCACTCTCCGACTGACGCAGCTAGAGCAGCGAGCGGGCCTGATCCTGGAGGCTCGCGATCGTCGCCCGGATGTCCTCGCGCCGGCTGCCGTTGGCGAGGATCGCCCGCGAGACGTTCGGCAGCACCCGGCCACGACCCGCCGGCATGCGCTGCAGAACGTCGCGCATCGTCGCCCCTTGCGCACCGACTCCGGGCGCGAGAATGAAGGAATGCGGGAGCGCCGCGACGGTCTCGTCCGCGTCCTCGCAAGTTGCGCCGACCACCGCGCCGATCGGGCCGAGCCCGTCCTGCTGCTGCTTGCGATTGCGTTGCGTGATCTCGCGGCACACGCCGCGTGCGACCGTTTCGCCGCTCGCGAGCCGTGCTGTCTGCAACGCGTGCCCTTCGGGATTGGATGAGCGCACGACGACGAACACCCCGCCCTCGGCGGCAATCGCCGCGGCGAAGAACGGCTCGAGCGCGGCCAGCCCCAGATAGCAATGAGTCGTGATCGCGTCCACCCGCAGCGTCGTGGTCGCGGAAAAATAGCCCTCGGCATACGCGGCGGCCGTCGTATCGATGTCGCCGCGCTTGCCGTCGAGCAGCACCGGCACGTCGCGCCCGCGCGCCAGCTGGACCAGCGCCTCCAGCGCGCGGAATCCGGCGCTGCCGAAGCGCTCGAAGAACGCCGATTGCGGCTTCAGCACGGCGATGCGGAACTCCGCAGCCTCCAGCACGCGCTTGCCGAACTCGAACGCGCCTTCCGCGGAATCGGGCAGGCTGCAGGATTTCAGCAGCGCCGCCGACGGATCGACGCCGACGCACAGCGGGCTGTGATCGCGAATCTTCTGCTGGAGCCGCTCGGCGAAGGTAGGCATGCCGGCATTGTAAGGCGCGTTACGGCGCTTGGAAGCTGTCGGCGCGAAACGTCAGCACCAGCGTGTCGCGAATGCCCCGTGCGCCGGCCTTCTGGATCGGCGTGGTTTCGTGTACGACTTGCGCGTCGTCCAGCAGCAACGCCGTCCATGGCTCGGCCATCGTGAAGCGCACGCCCGCCGGCCCGGCAGCGTCGAAGACGCGCGTTTCCCCGCCGCTGACGTCGCTGCGTTTCACCAGGATTACAGCAACGTAGTCGACGCCGTCGCGATGCGCGCCCTCGGGCGTCGGCCGGCCGATGCCTTCGGCGGTATCGATGCGGAACTGATGCGCTTCGATGTACCACCGCGGCACGGGCCGCACGGCCGCGAACAGATTGCCCAGCGAGCGCAGCAGTTGTGCCCACGTCGCCGCGTCGACCACGGCGCGCTCGATCGGCTCGAACCAGCGTTCCAGCCCGCCGTGCAGGGCGTTGTAGTCGCGGGGCTGCCAGTGCGCGCGATGCGGCACGAGTTGCAGCGAGTCGGCGCCCAGCTCGTGCACGAAGCAGCTGTGACGGCGAAAGCGATAACGTCCGCCGTCGAGCAGATAAGCATCGCGAGGCAGGCGCTCCCAGCTGCCTCGCAACCCATCGAGCTGCGCGAGCTGTACTGCGCACGCGCTCTGCAACTGTCGTGGTGCGAGCAGCGAGCAGCCACATGCGCGTAACGCCTGCACCGCGTCGGCGTTGCCCGCGGCGGGGTCGAGATCCGCGACGGATCTCGACAGAGAGCTCGCAAGTGAGTTCGAGAGTGCGGACATGAGGTTAGTTTACTGCCGGAAAGCTGCCGATGCCTGCCATGACGCTGCAGCGCTATGCTCTCCCCATGAGTCGCGCATTCGTCCGCGAAACCGACGGCGCCGAAATTCCGCAGGATCTTCCGGAGCGGCCGGTCAGCCCGCACCCGAATTTCGTCACGGCCCGCGGCCTGCAGCAGATCGAACAGCGGATTCACGAGCTGGAAGCGGCGCGCGAGGAGCCCAAGCGCAGCGAGGACAAGGATGCGCTCGCGCGCGTCGATCGCGACCTGCGTTATTGGCTGCAGCGCAAAGCTTCCGCGAAGCTGGTCGAGCCGGAGAGCACACCCGCCAAGGCTCGCTTCGGCGTGCGCGTCACGTTGCTCGACGAGGACGGCGCACAGCGCAGCTACACGCTCGTCGGCGAGGACGAAGCGGATCCGGCGCACGGGCTCATCAGCTGGATCTCGCCCATTGCTCAATCCTTGATCGGCGCTTCGGTCGGCGACGAAGTGAAGCTGCAGGGCCAGCGCGCCGCGATCACGCAGCTCGATCCCGGCGCCTGATTTCATAGCTGACACATTCTGGCAGCCCAATGCAGTAGGCTGTCGCGCTTCGCAAATCACGGAGCCGCGGCATGCCGCATTCGACGCAGAAGATCACGACACGATCGCTCGGCGCGCTCACTGCCATCGCGCTGCTGGCGCTGCAACCTGCAGCAGCCGCTTCGCGTGCGCCGTCACGTCCGGCGCTGCGCACTGTCGCCGAGCAATCGGGCAACCTGCGCACCGGTCGCTACGACGAGGTCGAGCGCCTGTGCCCTGCGTATCAGCAGACGTGGCCGAACCAGGTCCGCTGCTTCGAATTCGGTCGCACCCCCGAAGGTCGCCCGATGCTCGCGCTGGTCGCTGCTGCCGACGGCGTGCTCGATGCGGCTGCGGCGCATCGGGCGCAGCGACCGATCGTGCTCATGCAGGGCGGCATCCATGCCGGCGAGATCGACGGCAAGGATGCGGGCTTCCTCGCGCTGCGCGAGATGCTCGATGGCGTCGCGGCGAAAGGCGCGCTGGGCGCCGCGACGTTCGTGTTCGTGCCGGTCTTCAACGTCGACGGTCACGAGCGCTTCGGCCGCTGGAACCGGCCGAACCAGGTCGGGCCCGAGGAAATGGGCTGGCGCTCGACCGCGCAGAACTTCAATCTGAACCGCGACTACGTCAAGGCCGACGCGCCGGAAATGCAGGCGATGCTGCGGCTGCTGAACGAGTGGGCCCCGATCCTGTACGTCGACCTGCACGTCACCGACGGCGCCAAGTTCGAGCACGACGTCTCGTACAACGTCTCGCCGACGCTGGCCGGCGACGCGGACGTCCTGCGCAGCGCTGTGGCGCTGCGCGACGAGCTCATGCAGCGCATCCGCGACACGGGCTCGCTGCCGGTCGACTTCTATCCATCGTTCGTGCGCGACGACGATCCTGCTTCCGGCTTCGCGGTCAACATCGGCCCGAAGCGCTTTTCGCAGGAGTACTGGGCGGCGCGCAACCGCCTCGGCGTGCTGGTCGAGACGCACTCCTGGAAGGACTACCCGACGCGCGTGCGGATCACGCACGACTCCATCATCGCGATGATGGAAATGGCGGCGCGCGACGGTCGCAAGTGGATGCAAGCTGCGAAAGCAGCGGACGAGCGCGCGGCGCACGTCGGCGGCAGCAACGTCGTGTTGACGTACAAGAACACGCCGCAGGTGCGCACGATCGAGTTCCGCGGCTACGAGTACACGCGCGACCCCTCGGCAATCTCGGGCGCCCTGGTCACGCACTACAACACGAAGAAGCCGCAGATCTGGCGCATTCCGCTCGTCGACCAGGTCACGCCGGACGCAACGGTAACGGCGCCGCGCGGCGGCTACATCGTCCCGGCGGGCTATGCGCAGATCGTCGGCGACAAGCTGGCGCTGCACGGCGTCGAGTTCCGCAAGGTGTCTGCCGCTGGCGGCGTCGACGCGGAAGTGTTCCGCGCGACGAAGGTCACGGCCGCACCGGAGTCGTTCGAAGGTCACACGCCCGTGACGCTCGAAGGTCAATGGCAGCGCGAGCGGCGCGACGTGCCGGCGGGCTCGCTGTTCGTGCCGATCGCGCAGGCCGGCTCGCTCCTGGCGATGACGCTGCTCGAGCCGCAGGACCCGGACTCGCTGGTCAACGGGGGATTCTTCGCAACCGCGTTCGAGCGCAAGGAATACATGGAAGCGTATGTCGCCGAAGAGGTGGCCGCGCAGATGCTGAAGAACGACCCGGCGCTGCGCCAGGAGTTCGAGCGGCGGCTCAGCGAGGATGCGGAGTTCGCGCGCACTCCGGCTGCGCGGCTCGATTTCTTCTATCGGCGGCACTCGTCGTGGGACGAGCGCTACAACCTGTACCCGGTGTATCGAACGGAGAAGGCCGACTGGTAGGAAGTCGGGCTGAAGCCCGACTCAACGCTGCAATTGGATCATCTCCGGCTCGTAGCCCTTGGTGCGCAGCCAGTCGCGCAACGCCGTGCCGGTGCCGCCGGGCCACACGCGGCAGCGCTCGAACGGCACGTGCTTGTAGTCGTCGAGCTCTTCGTTGAGCGCGATGCTGCCGGTGGCGGTGACGTGGTACGCGATGATCACCTGGTTCATGCGCTCGAACGCGTAGACGCCGACGAGCGTCGGCGTGCCGGCATCGAGGCTCAGCTCTTCCTTGACCTCGCGCACCACGCAGCGCTCCGGCGTCTCGTTGCGCTCCAGGAAACCGGTGATCAGTCCGTAGAACGTGCGCGGCCAGGCACGGTTGCGCGCGAGTACCACGCTGCCTTCGTGCTCGACGATCGCGGCGACGACCGGAGTGGGATTGTCGTAGTGCACGAACCCGCAGCCGGCGCTGCAGGCGCGCCGCGGCTCGCCGTCGACGACGCGGTCATGCAGGGGTGCGGCGCAGTTCGGGCAGAAGTTGAACGCCGGCATCAACGACGCGCTTTGGCTTCCAGCTCCTCGGCCTTCTTCTCGTCCGCCTTGGCTTCCGCGTCCTTGTTCATCTGCGAGTAGATGTCGGCGCGGCGGTAGTAGCCATCCGGCTCGTCAGGCTTCATCTGGATCGCCTTGTTGGCGTCGTCGAGCGCTTTCTCGGGCTTCTCCAGCGACAGGTAGATGCGGGCCCGGTTCAGGTAGCCGTACTCGTCGCTGGGCTCGAGCTCGATGTACTTGCTCGCATCGTCGAGCGCCTGGTCGAAGTTGCCGGAAGAGTCGCGCGCCCGCGAGCGCAGCATGTACAGCTCCGAGCGGGTCGGATCGAGCTCGATGGCCTTGCCGAGCGTCCTGACGGCGTCGCGCGGCTGGCCCTTGCCCATCTGCTGCTGGCCTTGCCGCATCAGCTCGTCCACCTGCTGCTTGTCCTGGGCGTATGCGCCGCCGGCCAGCAGGGTGGCCAGCAGGCCGGATGCCAGCAGACGCGGCAATCTCAGTGCAGTTCGGCGATACACAGACATGGCGACCCCCTGAGCTCTTGTAATTGAATCGTCCGCGCACAGAGCGCGCAGGCATTATGCGCCAGCGCCGACGGAGCAGGAACGGGTAGCTCGCGACTAGCGGCACCGCTGCGCGCGACGCTGCTGCTCCAAGCGAGCCTTGCGCTCGCGCAGTTGCTCGCCCTGCTTGGCCGAGTAACCCGCCCGCATTCGCGCGGCGACTTCCTTCAGGGAATTGCGCAAGCGCTCGCACGTTGCTGCGTGCCGGGCCTGGTCGTCGCCTCCGCCGCGGCGCCGGACGGCAGGCGCGCGCGGCGGCGCGACTGTCGTGACCGAGCGGCTGACCGGCGGTGGAGAGTACGTACTGACCCGGCTCGTGTCGGGCTCGTACGGCGTGGCGGCGGGTTCGCAGGGACGGTCGGAGAAGACGGTGACGCCTTGCTGCGACGTGCATCGATAAACGGTGCTGGCGGGCGCCTGCGGCGACGCCGCCAACGCCTGCCCGGCCACGAGCGCGGCGAGTACGCAGCCATGGAACGGCAGTGCGGATCGCATCGGACCTCCCTTCCCTGGGACCGAAAGATGCGCCGCAGCCTAACGCGCCGACGCGCGGCGGGCGTGGCTCAAACCAGGCAATTCGCCTCGAAAATCCGCTCCGCCTGATTGCGCAGCAGGCGGCCGAACCCGACCGTGTCGTAGAAGTCGTTGAGCGCGTCCAGATCCGGCTGCCGGCGCGCGATGCGCTCCAGGTCGGCGTCGATCGGCACGTCGCACGCGATCTCGGTCAGCTGCCGCGCCAGGAACGCAGACTCGCGGTGATCGCGCAGCTGCCCGCAGACGAAACCCGGATTGCGCAGCTGCTTCAGCTTCAGCACGCGATCCAGGTCGCCGTACAGGTGCGCGAGCGACTCGAAATGATGGAACAGCATCGAGGCCGTCTTGCGGCCGACGCCCGGCACGCCGGGGATGTTGTCGACCGCGTCGCCCGTGAGCGCCAGGAAACAGGCCATGCGCTCGGGCTGCACGCCGAAGCGCGCAGCGATCTGGTCGTAGCGGAAGCGCACCTCGCCGATGTAGTCCCAGTACTCGTCGCCGGGCCGGATCAGCTGCGCGAGATCCTTGTCGCGCGTGACGATCGTGACGTTCTGCCCCTGCGCGCGCATGCGCGTCGCGAGCGTGCCGACGATGTCGTCGGCCTCGTATTCATGGCTGCTGAAGCTCTTGACGCCGAGCGCCTCGCACAGGTACCGGCACAGGCCGAACTGCCGCTTCAGCTCCTGCGGCGCCGGGTCGCGATTCGCCTTGTACGGCGGAAACAGGCGGACGCGGAAGGAATCGGCGAGCTGCGTATCGAACGCCACCGCGACGTGCACCGGGCGCACGCGCTCGATGAGATCGCCGAGGAACCGCGCGAAGCCGTGCAGCGCGTTGACGGGATTGCCGTCGGGATCGACGAGCGCGATCGGGACCGAGTGGTAGGCGCGCCAGACGAAGACCGAAGCGTCGACTAGATACAGCACCCGCGCAGTCTACTGCATGTGGGTCAGGCTTCAGCCTGACTCTTCACTGGACCGCGTGCGCCTTCAGCCTCGCGTGCAACGGACTCGTGCGCGGGAAATGCGCCAGCAGATATTCCATCTGGTCGGCGAGCACGCGGCGGCCCTTGAGATAGATGTACTCGGCGTAGGTCGGCTTGAACGGCACCGCGATCAGCTGCAGCCCGGCCTGCTCCGGCGTCTTGGACGCCTTCAGGTTGTTGCAGCGGCGGCAGGCGGTGACGACGTTCATCCACGTGTCCCGGCCGCCCTGGCTGAGCGGGCGGATGTGATCGCGCGACAGCTGGCTGGTGGGGAACCGCAGGCCGCAATACAAGCACAGGTGCGCGTCGCGCTTGAACAGCGTCTGGTTGTTCAGCGGCGGCGTGTAGTCGTTGCGCAGGTTCCCGGGATTGTGGGTGTGGCCGGTGGTGGCGATGATCGAATTCACGTCGACCACGGTCTGCAACCCGGTGCGCGCGTTGGTGCCGCCGAACAGGCGGTACAGGCGCGTGCCGCACGTGTAGGCGACCTGCTCCGTGTGATAAAGCCGCACCGCGTCCCGGTAGTCGATCCACTCCAGGGGCATTCCCGAGACGTCCGTCCTCAGGATCTCTTGATTGAGGCTGTACGGCGCTTGCACGACGCTCCGTAAGATACGCGAGGGCAGCGCAACTGGGCAACGGCGGGGCGTAGTCCGGGTACAACGACCGTCATCCGCACTCATCCGCTACTGCGCCGCGCGCGTGTGAAATCTGTCACACAGGCCTGGAGGCGACCGGCGGAATCAAGAGGTTCCGAAAGCCAGCGCGACGGCAGCCTTGGTACGGCGATTCAGGGTACGCGACGATCTGGATAACCTGGGTCTGCAAGCCTCAGGGCGTCCGCAACGTGCCGAACCGATGCAATGTCATCGCGACCAAAGACGTGCGCGGGCGAGCAATCCAGCCACCTGTCGTGCCGCAGGAATCGCCACTCATCGGCGAACAGCTGCAGCTGCTGGCTCGCCATCGCGCGAACAGCAGGAATGCCTGCGAGATTGCCCGGTAATTCGCCAGCTTCGCGTCGGTTCCAGCGATAGCAGCGCGAGACCCGTCGGTCAGTGACCGCCTTCCAGCGATTTGACCGCCTGGATCATCTCCACCATCACCTTCTGCGCATCCCCGTACACCATGTTGCAGTTGTCGGCGAAGAACAGCTCGTTCTCCACGCCCGAGTAGCCTTTGCCCTGGCCGCGCTTGATCACGTACACCTGCTTGGCCTGGTCGACGTTCAGGATCGGCATGCCGTAGATCGGGCTCGACTTGTTGGTGCGCGCCGCCGGGTTCACGGTGTCGTTCGCGCCGATGACGATCGCGACGTCGGCTTCCTTGAACTCGCCGTTGATGTCCTCCAGGTCGTAGATCATGTCGTACGGCACGCCCGCTTCCGCCAGCAGCACGTTCATGTGGCCGGGCATGCGGCCGGCGACGGGGTGAATCGCGAACTTCACGTCCACGCCGGCTTCGACCAGGAGCCTCACGAACTCGTACAGCTTGTGCTGCGCCTGGGCGACGGCGAGACCGTAGCCGGGCGCGATGATCACCTTGGACGCGTAGCGCATGTTGACCGCGGCGTCGGCCGCGTCCGCCGGCTTCATGCTGCCCTTGATCTCGCCCTGCTGCTCGTCGCCGGTGACGCCGAAGTTGCTGAAGATGACGTTGGCGACGCTGCGATTCATCGCGCGCGCCATCAGCAGCGTGAGCAGCGTGCCGGCGGAGCCGACCACCATGCCGGCGATCATCAGTGCGGGGTTCTGCAGCACGTAGCCTTCGAAGCCGACCGCGAGACCGGTGAACGCGTTGTACAGCGAGATCACCACCGGCATGTCGGCGCCGCCGATCGGCATCGTCATCAGCACGCCGAAGATCAGCGCGCCGAGGAAGAACGCGCCGACGATGCGCGGGTCCGCGTGGCCTTGCGCAAAGAACACGATGTAGACGCCGATGCCGAGCGTCGCGAGGAAGAACGCGCCGTTCAGCACCTGCTGGCCGCGCATGCGCCAGGTCTTGTCGATCTTGCCGTCGAGCTTGGCGTACGCGATCAACGAGCCGGACAGCGAGATCGCGCCGATGAGCGCGCCGATGACCGTGACGATCAGCGGTACGAGCGCGTGCTCGGCATCGGTGCGCAGCAGCTCGACTGCAGCGATCGCGGCAGCTGAGCCGCCGCCCATGCCGTTGTAGAGCGCAACCATCTGCGGCATGGCAGTGATCGCGACGCGCTTGCCCTGCCACCAGGACCAGCCGGTGCCGACGATCAACGCCGCGGCCGCCAGCATCACGTTGGTACCGAGATGCGGCCGTGCGGCTTCGTCGACGCCGAAGAAGTACAGGAAGCTCGCGAGCGTCGCGACCAGCATGCCGACGCCCGCGACGACGATGCCGGAGCGCGCCGTGACCGGCGAGGACATGCGCTTGAGGCCGTAGATGAAGAGGAACGCGGCCGCGAAGTAGCTGCTGTCGATGATGAGCTGAGGATGCAGGTTCATGCCGGGTTACGCCTTCTTGTTCTTGTCGATGTTCTTCTGGCTGGGCTTGAACATCTCGAGCATGCGCTCGGTGACGACGTAGCCGCCGGCCGCGTTGGCCGCGCCGAGCAGCACGCCGAGGGTGCCGATGACCTGCTCGACCGTGCTCGACGAGTTGAGCAGCGCATACATGGCGCCGACGACGACGATGCCGTGCACGAAGTTGGAGCCGGACATCAGCGGCGTGTGCAGGATCGCCGGCACGCGGCCGATGATCTCGTAGCCGGTGAAGGCCGCGAGCATGAAGATGTACAGGGCTACGAAGCCCGTCAGCGTAGTGGCGAGATCCATGATCGATTAACCTTCGACGGCCTTTTTTGCAGCTTCGTTCTTGATCTCGCCGCCGTGCGTCAGCGCGGTCCTGGCGAGGACTTCGTCGCTCCAGTCGAGCTTGACGGCGCCGTCCTTGACGAACAGCTCCAGCAGGTTGAGTTGGTTCTTGGCGTACAGCTCGCTGGCATGCTCGCCGAGCAGGCTCGGCACGTTCAGCGGCGCGACGATCGTCACCTGCCCGACCTGCACGGTCTCGCCCGGCCTGGTCAGCTCGCAGTTGCCGCCGCCTTCCGCCGCGAGATCGACGATCACGCTGCCGGCCTTCATGCCCTCGACCTGCGCCTTGCTGATCAGCTTCGGCGAGGGCCGGCCGGGAATGGCGGCGGTCGTGACGACGATGTCGGATTGCTGGATGTGCTTGGTGATGACGGCGGCGACCTTGTCTTTTTCTTCCTGCGTCAGCTCACGCGCATAGCCGCCGGCGCCGCGTGCGTCGACGCCGGTGTCCACGAAGCGCGCGCCGAGAGATTCGGCCTGCTCCTTCGTTTCGGGACGCACGTCGTAACCTTCGGTCATCGCGCCGAGTCGGCGCGCCGTCGCCAGCGCCTGCAATCCCGCAACGCCCAGCCCCATCACCAGCGCGCGCGCCGGACGGATCGAGCCGACCGCCGTGGTCATCATCGGTAACATGCGCGCAATATTCGTCGCGCCGAGCAGCACCGCGTAGTAGCCGGCGAGCGCTGCCTGGCTGGACAAAGCATCCATCGCCTGCGCGCGCGTGATGCGCGGAACCAGCTCCATCGCAAAACAGGTGATCTTCCGGTCGCGCAGCAGCCTGGTGAGCTCGGGCTCCTTGTGCGCGTACACGAACGAAATGAGGATCGCTCCCTCCTTCATCGCCTGCACGAGCGCGACCTGCGGCGGCTGAACCGACAGCACGATGTCGGCGTCGCGCACCATCTCCAGCGGATCGGCGTGCAGCTGCACGTTCTTGTAAGCCTGGTCGGCGAGCTTGACCGCGAGACCGGCGCCGGACTGCATATGCAGCTGCGCGCCGAGCTTGCTCAACTTGTCCGCCACCGCGGGAACCAGCGCGACCCGTTGCTCGTGCGGCCGGGTTTCTTTGAGCACCGCAATCTTGACTGGCATGAACGCTCCGCCGACAAAGGGCGCAATTCTGCGTGCCTTGTCCCGCCTGGGCAATACGCGCATGCTTGGCGCGCGCCCGAACCACGACGTGTCGCGATGACCGAGCCCCCCGCAGTCCGCCAAGTCACGACCGCCCTGTCATTTGCCTATCCCGTCCTGGCCCACCTGGCCATCGCGCGCAACAGCGCGGGGCTGACGATCGCAGCGCTGACGCTGCTGGCAGCGATCTCGATGTTGCCCGGGCTGGCCCGGGGCGCGGCCGCCGCATGGCTCGCGGTGCCGCTAGTGGGCGCAGCGTACTGGTGGCTCGCCAGCGTCGAGCAACCGCTGATCCCGCTCTATCTTCCGCCGATCATCGTGCCGGCGTTTCTCGCGTACGTGTTCGGCAATACCCTCAGGGCGGGCCGTACGCCGTTGATCTCGCAGATGATCCGCGTGCTGCACGCGCCGGGCGATGAGCCGGAGCCCGCGGTCTGGTCCTACGCGCGACGACTGACGGCGGCGTGGACGGTACTTTTCGTAACATTTGCTGTGTTTAACCTGGTGCTCGCCGCGCTCGCCGAGCCGGACGGGTTGCTGCGCGCGAGCGGCATCGAGCCGCGGCTGGCGGTCTCGCACGAGACATGGTCGCTGTTCACGAACCTGCTCGAATACCTCGTCGTCGCGGCCTTCTTCGTGATCGAATACGCTTACCGCCGCCAGCGGTTTCCGCGCCAGCCCTATCGCAACATGTTCGACTTCCTGCGCCGCACGGTCGCGGCCATGCCTCGCATCGGGCGCCCGCAATGAGCAGCGATCGCGCCCATACGACGAGTGTGCGCATTGCCCACAGCCACCCCGCGCTCGCCGGCCACTTTCCCGGCAGGCCGATCGTGCCCGCGGTGGTCCTGCTCGACTGCGTGCTCGACGAGGCACAGCGCTGTTTCGGCGACGTGTCGGTCGTCGGGCTCGCGCAAGCCAAGTTCATCTCGCCGCTCCTGCCGGAGCAGACCGCGCAGCTGCAGCTCACGCTGCAGGGAAGCGAGCTGCGTTTCAGCCTGACGCGCGACGCGGACTGCGTGGCGCGAGGTACGTTCACGCTTGCGTGAGCGCAACTAGAGGCGCGGGCGCGTGAAACAGGAGTGGCTCGAGCGACCCGAGGCCGGTACGGCTCTGGGTTACAAGGTGATCATGAGGTTCGCGCAGCTCTGCGGCCGCAGCGCCGCGCGGCTCGTGCTGTATCCGATCACGCTGTACTACCTGCTCCGGCGCGGTCCCGAACGGCGCGCTTCGCGCATCTACCTGGAACGCATCACCGGCCGGCCGGTCAGCCTGTGGCAGATCACGCGGCACCTTCACTGCTTCGCGGCGGTGATTCTGGATCGAGCCTTCCTGCTGGCAGAGAGCTTCAGGCGCTTCGACATCCGCGTCTACGGCCTCGACTCCATGCGAGCCGCGTGGGCGCGCCAGCAAGGCGTGCTGGTGTTCGGCTCGCACCTGGGCAGCTTCGACGCGCTGCGCGTCCTCGCGCAGGTGCGGCCCGACGTGAAGACGCGCGTCGTGCTCGACATCGAGCAGAACCCGGGCCTGTCGCACGTGCTCAACGCACTCAACCCCGAGCTGGCGCGCTCGATCATCAACCCGCGCCGCGACGGCATGTCGACGGCGCTCGCGATCAAGGAAGCGCTCGACGAGAAGGCGCTGGTCACCTTGCTGGTCGATCGCGCGCGCCCCGGCAACGAGGTCGCGCTCTGCGATTTCCTCGGCTACCCGGCACCATTCCCGGTGTCACCATGGCAGCTCGCCGCGGCGCTCAAGGTGCCTATCGTGCTGTGCTTCGGCCTGTACCGCGGCGGCAATCGCTACGACCTGTATTTCGAGCCGTTTGCCGACAGCCTGGCCGTGGAACGCACCCGGCGCGAGGAGCATCTAAGGGAGATCACGGCGCGCTTCGCCAGCCGGCTGGAGCACTACGCGCGCGAGGCCCCGTACAATTGGTTCAACTTCTATGATTTCTGGCAAACCGAAGCTGCCCCTGCTCGCGCTGACGCTGCTGCCGGCGCTGTGCGCGACGGCGGCGACGCTTGACGCCGGCGCGCTGATCGGACGTCTCGCGAAGCCGGCGCCGGCGACCGTCGCGTTCCGCGAGGTGCGCTTTTCGTCGCTGGTGAACGAGCCGCTGATCGTCGCCGGCGAGCTCGGCTATTCCGGCCCGGCGAGCCTCGATCGCACGGTGACGCAGCCCTACCGTGAGACCGTCGCGATCCGCGGCGAATCGGTAACAGTCGAGCGCGAAGGCGAGCCGACGCGCACGTTCGGATTGAACCGTGCGCCGGAGCTGCGCGGTCTGCTGAACGGCTTCACCGCCCTGCTGGCCGGCGACCCGGCCGCGATCGAACGCAGCTTCGATGTCGCCGCGAGCGGTAGCGATGACGCCTGGACGCTCGAGCTGACGCCGACGGATGCACGTGCGCGACGCCGTCTGCAGCAGATCGTGGTGAACGGCCACGCCGACGTGCCGCAGTGTTTCACCATGCTCACCGCCAAAGGCAGCGCCAGCGTATTGCTGCTCGGCGCCGCTGCCGATCGCGAGCTCCCCAAGCCGACGACTCTCGACGCCCTCAAGCACCTGTGCAGCGCTGAATGAAGCGCACTCCGGCAGCGCTGGCGCTCCTCGCACTCTGGATCGCGGCCCTGGCGCTGCTCGGCTGGTTCGTCCAGCGGCAGCTCGTCATCGGCGCCGACCTGCGCTTGTTCCTGCCGAATCCCGTCACTCCCGAGCAGCGCCTGCTGCTGGAGGAGATCGGCGAAGGTCCCGCGTCGCGCGTGCTGGTCATCGCGCTCGGCGGCGCCGATGCGCCACAGCTCGCCGACGCATCGCGGGCTCTGGTCGACTCGCTGCGGGACAACCCGAGCTTCCGCATCATCACCAACGGCGAAGTCTCGCTGGACGCGGTTCCGGACGAGCTGCTGCCATACCGCTTCCTGCTCTCACCGACTCTCGATACGCAACCGCTCGACGAGAAGTATCTGCACGCCGAGCTGCAGGCACGCGCGCGTGACCTCGCCTCGCCCGCCGGCGCGTTCCTCGAGGAGTGGCTGCCACGCGATCCGACCATGGAGCTGCTGAAGCTGCTGCAGCGCTGGCAGCCGATGCAGGAGCCGCACCGCGAGTTCGACGTCTGGTTCGATCGCAGCGGCCGGCGCGCGCTGCTGCTCGCGATCACGCAGGCGCCAGCCTTCGATCCGGACCGCCAGCGCGTCGCGATCGGCGAGCTGGAGCAAGCGTTGAAGCAGGTTGCCGGCGATGGCCACATAACCATGACTGTCAGCGGCGCAGGAAAGTTCTCGGTGCTGATGGAGGCGCGCACGCGCGGGCAGGCGCAAACGTTCGGCACGGCAGCGACTATCGGCATGATCGTGTTGCTGCTGGTTGCGTACCGCAGCCTCGGCAGCATCGTGCTGAGCAGCCTGCCGCTCGCCAGTGCCGCGGTCGTCGGCATGGCTGCGGTCAGCGCGATCTTCGGCACCGTGCACGGCATCACGCTCGCGTTCGGCTTCACGCTGATCGGCGTGGCGCAGGACTATCCGATGCATCTGCTGAGTCACCGCAGCCCGGATCACGAGCCTGTGGCGATCGCGCGCGGCTTGTGGCCGACGCTCGCGACGGGCGTGGCCAGCACCTGCATTGCGTACCTGACGTTCATGTTCTCGGGCGTCAACGGGCTCGCGCAGCTCGCCTGTTTCACGGTCGCGTCCCTCGCCGTGGCCGGCGCAACGACGCGGTTCGCGCTGCCGCCGCTGATGGCGCGCAGCGGCCGCGACTTCGGCGACTCCCGTTTCCTGGATCGATTGTGGGATCGCATCGAGGCGCTGCCGCACATGCGCTGGACGGCGCTCGCGCTCGCCGCGATCGCCATTGGTGCAGTGACGCTCGCGCCGCAGCCGTTCTGGGAAAACGACTTGTCGCGGCTCACGCCGGTGCCGCGCGATCTGCTGATGACTGACGCGCAGCTGCGGTCGGAGCTCGGGACCGCGGACGCGCGCTACCTCCTGGTCGTCGGCGCCGCGGACAGCGAGAAAGCTTTGCGCACGCTGGAGACTCTCGAGCCATCGCTGCAGGCGCTGGTCAGGAGCGGTGCGATCGGCGGCTACGACGACGCGGCCCGCTACGTTCCGAGCGCGCAAACGCAGCTGCGGCGTCGAGAACGTCTGCCCGACTCAGCCACGCTGCGTGAGGCTCTGCAACGCGCGCAGGCGGGCACACCGTTTCGCGCAGGCGTCTTCGAGCCGTTCGTGCACGACGTCGAACAAGCTCGATCATTGCCGCCGCTGACTGTCGAGAAGCTGCGCGCTTCGCCGCTCGGAGCGAGCATCGACATGCTCCTGACGCAGCATGCTGGCAATGTCACGGCGCTCGTGACGCTGAGCGCTGTCAACGACGTCGCGGCAGTGCAAGCCTTCGCGCGCAACGCAGGCGATGACGTCCGGCTGCTCGACATCAAGGATGCGTCGGAGCAACTGGTGGCCGCGCAGCGCACGAGAATGCTCTGGACGCTCGCCGCGGCAGCGGTTCTGCTCGTCGGTGTCATCGCCATCGCGCTGCGCAGTCGGTCGCGCGTCCTGCGCGTGCTTGCGCCGATGGCGCTCACGACCGTGCTCGTGCTCGCGGTGCTGCGCCTGAGCGGCGTGTCGCTCAACCTCTTCCACTTGATTGCGCTGATCCTGGCCGCCGGCCTCGGTCTGGACTACGCATTGTTCTTCGAGCATGCGTCGGCCGATCGCGCGGAGCAGCGGCGCACGCTGCATGCCGTGCTGGTGTGCTCGCTGTCCACGCTGATGGTGTTCGCGCTGCTCGGACTCTCCGACGTTCCGGTGCTGCGCGCGATCGGTGTGACGGTGACGCTCGGCGTCATCTTCAACTTCGTGTTCGCGCTGCTGCTGACTCGTCCGCCGCCGGAGGCAAAATGACGAATGTCCCCGTTTCCTCACTCGTCCCGCAGCAGGGCTCGATGTGCCTGCTGGAGCGCGTGGTCGAATGGGACGAGCGCCACGTCGTGCTGGAGACCGCGAGCCATCGCTCGCCGACGAATCCGCTGCGGATCAACGGCCGGCTGCGGGCGCTGCATCTGTGCGAATACGGCGCGCAGGCCATGGCTGCGCACGGCGGGTTGCGCGGGACCGTCACTGGCGTTCAGCCGAAGCCCGGCATGCTCGTTTCGCTGCGCGCAGTGCGGTTCACGCGCGACTACGTCGAAGATCTGCCCGGCGATCTGCGGGTCGAAGCGGAGTGTCTGCAGGCTGACGCGGCGAGCTTGCAATACCGATTCCGGATCACGCACGGGGATGAGGTGCTCGCGGAAGGGCGCGCGGCAGTCGTGCTGTCTCCGCTGTAGGTCGGGCTTCAGCCCGACTCCGCGTCGCTGTCGGGCTGAAGCCCGACCTACTCCACCACCTCGTCGCGAGTGACGGCGGACTTGCGGCCGGCGCACAGCGTGAGCAACGGGCCGGTCATGAGGGTGGTGACGATCGCCATCACCATCAACATCGTGAACAGGTCGTTGCCGATGACGCCGATGTCCAGGCCGACCTTGATCACGATCAGCTCCATCAGGGCGCGCGCGTTCATGAGCGAGCCGACCGCGAAGGACACGGACCACGGCTGACCGGCAATGCGCGCGCCGGCGGCGCCGCCTGCAATCTTGCCGACGACCGCAGCGGCGAGAATCAGCGCCAGTGCACCCAAGCCGGCGCCCCCGAACGCGTCGGCAGTCGTGTTCAGTCCCGCCAATGCAAAGAAGATCGGCATCAGCACCAGAATCGCCACGTACTCGATGCGCTCGATGAGAGCGGCGAGCAGACGATCGTCGCGCGGCAGGCAGGCGCCGAACAGGAACGCGCCGAATACGGCATGCACCTGCAGCGAGTCCGTCACGTACGCGCAGGCGAAGGTACCGATCAGCAACGTAGCGAGCAGCGCGCCCTGCGGCCGGCCGTCGCTCGCGTAGCGCGCGATCAATCGAGCCAGCAGCGGCTTGATGCCGAGGAACAGCACGAGGCACAGCGCGGCCAGCCCGCCGACGGTGCGGGCGAACTGACCCCAATCGTGGCCGCTGCCGGCGAGCACCACGACGAGCGCCAACATCACCCACGCGAGCACGTCGGCGATGGCGGCGCTGGTCAGCGACAACCGGCCTATCGTCGTGTGCGTCATCTGACGCTCTTTGAGGATACGCGCCATGATCGGGAACGCCGTGATCGACATGGCGGACGCCATGAACAGCGCGAACGGCCAGAAGGTCACACCGGCCGGGGCCAGCCGGTCGTGCAGCGGCACCGCGACGAGCAGACCGAGCACCATCGGCACGAGCACCGACAGGAAACCGATCCAGCTGGCCGCCGCAATCTGCTTGCGAGCGCCCGAAGGCATGCGCAGCTCCGCGCCGACGATGAACATGAACAACACGAGACCGAGCTGCGAGAGACTGCCGAGCGCGCCGATGCTGCCCTTCTCGAATACGTGCGCATGCAGCTCGGGCGCAACCGCGCCGAACACGACCGGACCGAGGATGATTCCGGCAGCCATCTCACCGATGACGGGCGGCTGTCCGAAATAGCGCAGCACCAGGCCGAGCACGCGCGCAGTGCCCAGAATGACGACGAGCTGCAGCAGGAGCGGCGAGTGACTCATCACGCTGCATCCCTGAACAACAGGGAAGGGCCTGTGGCGCCCGGCGGCTCGTCGAGAAGCGCCAGCACCACGCTCGCATCGAGCTGCGGACAACGCTGCAACGCGCGTGCGACGGTCTCACGCGCGAGCGTGTCGAGCAGCGCGACATTCGCAATCATGCGTGCGCGGAAGCCCTCCTCGTCGAGCTCGTCGCGCAGGCCGCGATTCAGCTCGGCGAACCACGGCAGGGAAGCCTGATCGAGCATGACCGGATCGTTGCGCCGGGCGCTGACCCGCGACCACTCGCGCATGAACTCCTGCATCGCGAAGTTCAGCGCCTTCGCATGATTGAGCGGCGCCGACAGCCGCGAGATGCTGGCGACGTCGGTGAGCCGGCGCTGGAAGAACAGCTGGCACAGCACGCCCCAGTAGTACGTGTAATCCCAGATCACCTTGACCGGCAGCACTTCCGGATCGCCGAACATGGCGTACTGATCCGTGTACAGCGACAGCGTGCTCTCGTAGAACGAGAAGTACAGCTGCTGATACACGTGCGCGCGGCCGCCGAATGCCTCGCCGGCGCGATCGCGCGCGATCAGGTCGCAGATGTACGTGTTGCCGATCGCGATGAAGTCGCTGCCGGGCGAATAGAAGGGGTCGAGGAACAGGCCGGCCTCGCCGGTGAGCGCCCAGCGGTCGGCGGAGAACACCTGTTTGCAGCCGTAGGAGAAGTTGCGCAGGAAGCAGAAGTCCTGCAGCAGGTGGCGCTTGCTCTCGATCTCCTGGGCGAGCCGCGGCTGGTGGACGCGGAACCATTCGAGCGACTTCTCGAACGTGTTCATCGTCTCCAGCGGGTGCAGCTTCGCATCGCAGACGATGCCGACCGAATGCGAGCCGGAGGACAGCGGGATCAGCCACGCCCAGTAGCCTTCGCCGCACAGATGATTGGTCGACAGCCAGCGCAGCGGCGGGTCGCAGCGCGTGAGCCAGTCGCGGTCCGACGACCACTCGTCGACGTCGACCTTGGCCGCGAGGCGGAACCACACCGCGTTCGCATCGTGCGCGTTGTCCTGCGCCAGGCCCAGCTTGCGTTTGATGAGCCCGGCGCGGCCGGAAGCATCGACGAGCCAGCGGCACTCGACCTCGCTGCTCGCATCGCCTTTGACGAAGCGCACGCGATGCGCGGCGCCGCTCGCGCCGAGATCGAAAGTGCGCACGGTCGCACTGTCGATGAACTCCACACCGAGCGAGCGCGCCTGCTCGCCGAGGAAATTCTCGAAGATGCCGCGGTCGAGCTGATAGCTCGGCGTGCTGAGATAGCGGCTCGCGCCGAGCTCCGCCACGCGGTCGAGGTCGCTGCGCGCCTCGCTGAAGAAGAAACGGAAACCGAACTTGCGCAGCTGGTGACGATCGAGATGCTCCTTGAGGCCGAGCACGGTGTCGAAATAATGAGCGCCGATCTCCACCGACGACTCGCCGACCTTGTGCGCGGCCGGCGGCACGGGGTGCGCGCGGCGCTCGATCACCAGGATCTGCAGCGTTGCAAACTGCTGCCGCAGCTGGATGGCGAGCGTGAGGCCCGCGAGCCCACCGCCGAGAATCACGACGTCGTAGCTGGTTTTCACGCGGCACTCACCTGAATATTCAGCGCACTGCGCTCGCCGAGGGTCAGCTGCAAGGTCGCCGGCACATCCGCTGCCAGCGCTTCCATCAAAGGCATGCACGGCGCGAGCGCATTGTCGGCAACGAGGGCGGCAGCAGCCGAGTGCGCTCGTGTCGGCGCGACGGCCTGGTCCGCAATACTCAGGCTCAGGTGCCGACGCCCCGGGCCGGTCGTTGCACTGCCTGCCGGCGCAAGCACCAGCGCGACGCCGAGCAGACCTCGACTGGGCGCCATCGTCGACAACGCGCCTTTCGCTTCGATGTCGAACGCGACGTACAGCACTGGCTGCTGCTCGCACGCGATCTGCACCGTGGCCTCGAGCAGTCCGACGCCGAACGTATGATGGAATGCGCTGATCGCCGTGTACGACGCATGGCTCGCAGTGCCGATGCTCCAGTAGCCCGCGGCCGCGTTGTGCACGGAGTTGTGAAACTTGATCGGCGAGATCAGCGTGGGCGTATCGACCAGCGTGGCGCACATGTAGTCGCTGATCGCAAGATCGCCGTGCGTCGAGGCAAATACCGCCGGCAATTCGCCGGGCGGGCGCCCTGCTGCCGCGCAAGCGCGCGCTGCAACTTCGAGTGCGATGGCAACGGTGTCCGGTGCGCGACGCCGCTCGGTCGGCCCGAGCAGCGCAGGCGCTGGACGCGACACCGGCGTTTGCGGTGCCGGCTGCTCGCCGCGAATGACCGCGCGCGCGATATCCCAGCCGGGCAACCGCGGTGACCAGAACGCCACGCCCTCCGCAACCACCTCGGGCAGGTGCGTGTTCATCCGGCGGCACCGCCGAACGCAAGCACGCAGTTGCTGCCGCCGAAGCCGAAGGAAAAGCTCAACGCCTTGCGGGCCGGGCGCTCCTCGTTGTCGCGGCGGATCTGCGGGCCGCAGACAGGATCCAGCGTCTGCGAGTTGAGCGTGCCCGGCAGCACGCCGTGCTCGATCGCGAGCAGGCTGATCGCCGCCTCGACGATGCCGGCGGCGCCGAGCGTGTGCCCGGTCCAGCCTTTCGTCGAGCTCGCGAACGTGCTCGCCGGAAACAGCTCGGCGACCAGTTGCGCCTCGACTTCATCGTTCTTCTGGCTGGCGGTGCCGTGCAGATTGATGTAATCGATGTCGGCAGGAACGAGCTGCGCGCGCTCCAGCGCCGCTTGCAGCGCGAGCCGCGCGCCGCGACCTTCAGGATGCGGCGTCGACATGTGGTGCGCGTCGCTCGACTCGCCGTAACCGAGCAGCCATGCGAGCGCGGGACCTTCGCGCTCCAGCAGCGCGAAGCCGGCAGCCTCGCCGAGGTTGATGCCGCGGCGCTCGACGTCGAACGGCCGGCACGGCTCGGGCGAGACGAGCTCCAGCGAATTGAAGCCGAACAGCACGCTGCCGCACAGCGTGTCGACTCCGCCGACTACCGCCGCGTCCGCGATGCCAGTGCGAATCAACCGTTCGGCCTGCGCGAAGACTTTCGCGCTCGATGAGCACGCTGTCGCCAGCGTGACGCTCAGGCCGGCGAGACCCAGCGCGTGCTGCACGAAATCGCCGAGCGAATGCGGCGTGTGGATGATCGGACGGCGCAGGTCCGCGGGATAGCGGCCATCGGGCTCCAGGCGCCGGTAGGCGTCTTCGCTCGCGCCGATGCTCGACGTCGAGGTACCGACGACGACTGCTACGCGCTCGCTGCCATAGCGCTCGCGCGCAGCGGCGACGGCATCGACAAATCCGTCCGCGACCAGCCCGCGCCAAGCCAGCCGGTTGTTGCGGCAATCCCATTCGGCGAGGTGCTGCGGCAACGCCTGTTCTTCGAGGCCGGCGACGCGGCCGATCCAGGTTGCGAGCGGCGACGCGCCGAAGTCGTTGCGTTGCAGGCCGCTGCGCCGCTCGCGCAGCGCGCGCAGCGTCGCGAGCCGGCCATCACCGACGGCCGAGCACAGCGAACAGGCGGTAATCGCGAGCGGCCGCATGTTCGTCAGGGCTGCATCAGCGTGAGATTGCGATTCATGTCGTTCACCAGGTTCTGGATCCAGTTCAGGTAATTGCGGTGAATGACGCGCTGGCCCTTCTTCTCGGCGTACATCAGCTCGCCGGATTCGAGGTACTTGATCCTGATCGTCTGCAGGTCGTAGACGATGTCGATCTTCGCCATGTGCTCGCGCAGGTTGAGCGTCGAGACGATGTGGCCCGGCTCCTCCGAAGTCACCGCCCAGGTGCGCCCGACCAGCGATGCCTTGATCGCCTTGGCGACCTGCTCGAGCTCGAGTCCGGCGGGCACTGCGAGCGGCTCGGGATCGGTGAGCGGCACCTGCCGGGCGCCCATCAGGAAAACCAGTGCGGAGATCAGCAGCAGGCCGGACCAGGCGCGTGCGCGAACCATGAGAGCCTCCCCAGGACTAGAGCCTGAATGAATGTGACGAGCGATCCGTTACGTCGACAGGCGCTCAGGTGACGCGATGCTGCGCGATGTGCTCGGCCAGCGAGCGCAGCGAGCTGAAGATCCTGATGTTGTTCTCGTCATCGGAGCGCAGCTGAAAACCGTAGCGCTTGGAAATTTCCAGCGCAAGCTCCAGCGCGTCGATCGAGTCCAGGCCGAGCCCGGTCTTGAACAGCGGCGCCTGCGGGTCGATGTCCGCGGGAGCGACACCTTCCAGGTTGAGAGCGCTGACGATGAGTTCCGCGAGCTCGCGCTCGGCCGGCGACTGGGTGGCTGACATGAACTGGACGGTCTTCAGGACCTAGAGGGTAGCGGCGAACCGCACGGCGCAAAGTGTATCATCCGCGTCCGCGCACGGTATGCGGCGCGCGCCCTACAAAAAGCCGACGGAATTCTTTACTTGCGAGCCGACGACCTGTTCGACGATCTGCCCCGCACGACCAGCGCGGGTCCGGAGCCGGCCGCGCCCCCCGCCGGACGCCTGCGGATCGAGTATCGCGACGTCGACTCGCTGCCCGACTCCGTCCTGTGCGTCATGCGCAGCGGCGGCGGCGAGGCCGGCAGCGGGGCGCCGCTGACCATCGACGTGCGCCTGCAGCGGTTGGGCGGACCGGCGGGCGAGGTCTGGTATGCAAACGGCCCGGTGCGCGGCGGACGCGACGGCATCGTGCGCTACGCACACGACGCCGAGCTGCTGGTCGGCGTCGTCGAGGAAGACGAGCGCGCCTACGGCGGTATCCGCGCCACGGCCCAGGCGTGCTACGCCGCCATTCGCGAGTTCCAGGAGCAGAGCGGCTTTCCGCACCTGCTGCGCATGTGGAACTACCTGGATGCGATCAACGAGGGCGAGGGCGACGCCGAGCGCTATCGCCAGTTCTGCATCGGCCGCGCGCTCGGCCTCGACAGACCGAGCGGCAAGCGCCTGCCCGCCGCGAGCGCGATCGGCCGGCAGCAAACGACGCAGCAGCTCCAGATCTTCTGGGTAGCATGCCGCTCCAGCGGCACCGCGGTTGAAAATCCGCGCCAGGTGAGCGCCTACCGGTATCCGCGCGTGCACGGTCCGGAGAGCCCGAGCTTCTCGCGGGCGCTGATCGCGCCCGACCGCACGGTGCTCGTTTCCGGCACCGCCAGCATCATCGGGCACGTCTCGCAGCACGAAGGCGATGCGCAGGCACAGTTGGCCGAGACACTGCGTAATATCGCCGTGGTCACCGCGCAGTCCGGCGTCGACCGCGCACCGGCACGCGGCCAGGAGCTCCTCAAGGTGTATGTCCGCGATCCAACGCTGGTGCCGATGATCGCGGCAGGCCTGCAGCGAGCGTACCCGGGTGCCGCGCCGATCTTTCTCGCGGGCGACATCTGCCGGCGCGAGCTGCTCCTCGAGATCGAATACATCCAGCTGTAGTCGCGTCTGTGGGTCAGGCTTCAGCCTGATTCTTCCTTGAGCATCTCCAGCAACCGTTCCCGCGGCAGCTTGCCGAGCTCGTTGCGCGGGAGCGCATCGACGATGCGCAGCGGACGAGGCAGGAAGGCCGGGTCGACGCTCGCGGCCAGACGTTCGCGAATCTGTCGCGCGCTCAGACCGGGCGCGACCACGAGCGCGGCGAGACGCCGGATCGTCGCGACCGAATCGGGCTGCGGCTGAAACAGCACCGCGTCGCGCACACCTTCGACGGCGAGCAGCCGCTGCGTGAGATCCGCGAGCGAGGCGCGCTTGCCCGCGACTTCGATCATGTCGCTGCTGCGGCCGCGCACTACGAACTGGCGCTCGTCGCGCAATTCCACGATGTCCTGCAACAGAATCGGCTCGACGAACCACGGCGCCGTGACCAGCGTCCCGTCGGCCCGCGGATGCAGCTCGACGCCCGCGTATGCGTGCCACGCGTCGCCGACCGCGGTGCGGCGGCTGGCGATCACGCACGTCTCGGTCGAGCCGAACATTTCGAGCAACTGACCGCCGAGACGCGCTTCGACGGCCGCCGCCAGCTCGCGGTCCAACGGCGCGGTCGCCGAGACGATCAGCGCCGTTTGCGGGAATGACTGCGACGACTCGACGAGCGTGCGCAAGTGCAGCGGCGTGCTCACGAGCACGCGCGGCGCAGGCAACTCGGCGAGTGCGAGTGCGATATCGGCGGGAAACAGCGGCCGTCCCGCATGCACTGCCATTCCGCCGATGAGCGGCAACAGAATGCTCAGCTCCATGCCGTACATGTGCTGCGGAGGAACCGTCGCGACGATCGCGGGAATCGTCGCGGACGCGTTCTCGTTTGCGATCCCCAGCGCGTGGCGAATCGCGGCCGCGTTGCACGCACTGCTGCCGTGCATGCTGCGCCACAATTTCGGAAAGCTCTTCGGTTGCCCGGTGCTGCCCGAAGTGCAGCCGATCATCACGGTGCGCTCCGCCGGAATTTGGGGACATGCATCGTTTCCGGCGGAAATGATGAATGTCCCCGATTCTTCGAGCGCCGCCGCGACGTCCTCGTCCTGCCACCGATAGCTGCCCGCGTGCGCATTGGCGACTTCGGTGACGATCTGTTCAGCGCGCGACGGCGGCAGCAGCACCGGGTGACCCGCACATAACGCCGCGGCGTACGCAACGAGAAAGCGATAGCGGTCTTCGCACAGGTTCAGCATCGACCCGGCTGGCGGCAGACGCTGCGCAATCGCCTGCACGTGACTGCAGAATTCTGCGAGCGATACAGCGCGGCCTTGCAGATAGGCCACCGGACGCGCCGGGTCGGCCGGCGCCAGCAACGGCAGCGATTGCATGCTCAGCGCTCCGGGCGCCGGAAGATCATCGACGTGTTGACGCCGCCGAAGGCGAAGTTGTTGTTCATGACGTAGTCCGGCTCGAGCTCGCGGCCTGCGCCGACGATGTAGTCGAGCTCGCCGCAGCGCGCGTCGATGCCGTGCAGGTTGAGCGTCGGTGCGAACCAGCGCGCATTCATCATCTCGATGCTGAACCACGCTTCGAGCGCGCCGCACGCGCCGAGCGTGTGACCGAGATAACTCTTCTGCGAGCTGAGCGGCACGCGTCCGAACAGCGCTGCAGTCGCGCGCGTCTCGGCAATGTCGCCGTGCTCCGTCGCCGTACCGTGACCGTTGACGTAGCCGATCGCGCTCGGCTCCAGCCCGGCGTCGCGCAGCGCCAGCTCCATGACCTTGCGCATGGTCGCTTCCTCGGGCTTGGTGACGTGCACGCCGTCCGAGTTGGTGGCGAAGCCGACCAGCTCCGCGTGGATGCGTGCGCCGCGCCGCTGCGCGTGCTCGAGCTCCTCCAGCACCATGATCGCAGAGCCCTCGCCGATCACCAGGCCGTCGCGATCGCGATCGTAGGGACGCGGCGTCGTCTGCGGCGCGTCGTTGCGCCGGCTGGTCGCGTACAGCGTGTCGAACGCCATCGCTTCGGTCGGACACAGCTCTTCCGCGCCGCCTGCGAGCATGAGCGTCTGCCGCCCGTACTTGATGGCTTCGTACGCATAGCCGATGCCCTGGCTGCCTGACGTGCACGCGCTCGAAGTCGGAATGATCCGCCCCTGCGCGCCAAAGAAGATGCCGATGTTCGCAGCGGTGGTGTGCGGCATCATGCGCACGTACGAGTTGGCGTTCAGGCCGCTCGTGTCGTTGTTGATGACCATCGCGGCGAAATCCTTGATGTCGGGCGTGCTGCCGGTCGAAGAGCCGCACGCCACGCCGGTCTCGCCGCTGGAGATCCGCGGGTCGCCGGCCAGGCCGGCATCGTCGATCGCGAGCTCCGCGGCGCGCACCGCGAGCTGCGAGACGCGCCCCATGCTGCGCAGCTGTTTGCGCGTCCACTGCTCGGGCGGGGCGAACCCGTCGATCGGCCCGGCGAGCTTGGTGTTCATGTCGGTATAGCGATCCCACTCGTGCATGCGGCGGATCGTGTTCCGGCACGCTTTCAGCCCGCGCATGATTTCCGGCCAGCTGGCCCCGAGCGCGCACACGCCGCCGACGCCAGTGACGACAACCCGCCTCATCAGCACAACCCTCCGTTGACCGCGAGCACCTGCCGCGTCACGTACGAAGCCTCGGCCGACAGCAGAAAAGCCACCGCCGCCGCCACTTCCTCCGCCGTCCCGACGCGCTGCGCCGGAATCGCTTTCAGAATCTCCTCCATCGGCACCTGCTCGTCGACCATCTCGGTGGCGATGAGCCCGGGCGCGACGCAGTTGACCGTGATCTGCCGCTTGGCCAGCTCGACCGCGAGCGCCTTGGTCGCGCCGATGATGCCGGCTTTTGCCGCGCTGTAGTTGACCTGGCCGCGATTGCCGACCACGCCGGCGACCGACGACAGCGTCACGATCCGCCCCGGCGCGCGCCGCCGCACCATCGGCATGATCACAGGTTGCAGCACGTTGTAGAAGGCGTCGAGGTTGGCGCTGAGCACGCCGTCCCATTGCTCGGCGCTCATGGCGGGAAAGGCAGCGTCGGAATGGAGCCCGGCGTTACATACCACGCCGTAGTAGGCACCGTGCGCAGCCATGTCCGCTGCGAGCACTTCGGCGCAGGCGGCGCGATCGGTGACATCGAACTGCACCACGCGCGAATGCCGGCCCGCCGACATGATCTCTCGCGCGACCACCTCCGCCTCGTCGCGTCGCGAGCGATAGTGCACGACGACGTCGAAGCCGGCCTTGGCGGCCCGCAATGCGATCGCGCGGCCGATGCCGCGGCTGGAACCGGTGATGAGGACTGACCCGCTCATGCAGCACACAGCTCCGCGACCATCTGCAGGCGCTTCTCCGGCTCGGCGACGAACGGATTGGTCTCGTCCCACGCATAGCCGGCGAGGATCGAGCAGATCATGCGCCGCACGTTGGGCGGCTGACTCTTGGAGAACATGATGTCCTGGAAGCGCCCGTCGTACCAGGCGCGCACGTAGGCGCGGAACGTGTCGACGCCCCGGCGCAGCGGCGCTTCGAACTGCGACTGCCAGTCGACCCGCTCGCCGCGCAGCTGCCGATCGAGCAGCTGCGCCGCCATGCTCGCAGAGCGCATCGCAATCGTGACGCCGCTCGAGAACACCGGGTCGAGGAACTCGGCGGCGTTGCCGAGCAGCGCGAATCCTTCGCCATGCATGGTGCGCACATTGGCCGCGTAGCCGGACAACTCGCGCGTCGGCGTATCCCACTGTGCATTCTTCAGCAGCCGCGCCAGGAAGGGCTCTTCGCTGGCCAGCTTGCGCAGGCGCTGCTCGAGATCGCTCGGCTGCGCGTCGAAGAGGTCCTTGCTCGCGACGCAGCCGAGCGAGCAGCGTCCCTGCGGAAACGGGATCAGCCAGTACCACACGTCGCGGTGCTGCGGATGGACGACGACCTGGATCTTGTTGCGATCGAATGCGCCGTCCGGAATGCGGTCGGCAACGTGCGTGAACACGGCGTTGCGCACCGGAAAGCTCGACGCCGTCTCCAGCTGCAGCAGCTTCGGCAGCGTGCGGCCGAAGCCGCTGCCATCGAGAATGAACCGGCCCGCGATGTCGTACTCGCGGCCGCCGGCCTCGACCGCGCGCACGCGCGGCTCGGCGCCTGCCGTCACCGCCTTGACGCGGACTTCGTAGCGCACGTCCACACCCTGCTTCGCGGCTTCGTCGGCCAGCAACGTGTCGAACTTCGCGCGCTCCACCTGGTAGGTGGAGTTGCGACCCGGCGTGAACTTGTCGGAGAACTCGAACGCGCCGTACTCGGCGCCGCGCACGAACGCAGCGCCGTTCTTGAACTGGAATCCGTACGACTCGACCGCCGGCAGCATGCCGGCCTCCTCGACGAAATCCAGGCAGTGCGCCAGCAGGCTCTCGCCGATCGAAAAGCGCGGGAAGCGCTGCGCCTCCAGCACCACCACGTCCCAGCCGCGCCGCTTCAGCAGCGCGCTGGCGATCGCGCCGGAGGGCCCGGCGCCGATCACGATCACGTCGTGTCGTTCCATTTCAGTCCTCTCTCTCGGTCGGGCCGAAGCCCGACCTACAGCGATCCACGCGCTCCACCAGGACAGCGGGTGTCGCAAACTGCAGCGCGCCGGTGCTGGCTTCGACCGCGACCTGCACGGTCCGTGCGCGCGCGACACGCTCCGCCGTCGCGGCATGCGTGACCAGGTAATTGACGGCCAGGCGGCTCTGCCACTCGACCAGCGAAGCCTGGACTGCCAGCCGGTCGCCGAAACGCGCGGCCCGCACGTACTTGACGTGCACTTCGACGATCGGCCACGCGTAGCCGGAGGCGAGCATCGCGTCCAGGCCGAAGTCGAGCCGCTGCATCAGCGCCCAGCGGGCATTTTCCAGGTACTTCAGGTAATGACCGTGCCAGACGACGCCGGCCACGTCCACGTCATGAAAGGCGACTTGCGCCTCGACTGTCGCCGCGATCACGCCTTGCTTACGCATGCGCCTTGCGCCACAGCAGCAGCGGCAATCGGAGCAGCATGCCCAGCATCAGGCGTGCGTGCAGACTCGTCATCCGCACGTTGTCGCGGAACATGCGGTAGTGCGAAACGCCGTCGCGTGGATAGCGCACCGCGGTTGCAAGCCAGCGCGTGCGCACGCCCCGCCAGTACAAGCGCACCAGAATCTCGGTGTCGAAGTCCATGCGCGCGCCGACGTGATCCCGCTCGAGCATGCGCAGCGTGACGGCGAGCGGATAGACACGGAAGCCGCACATCGTGTCGATCAGCTCGAACGACAGCGTCTCCAGCCACACCAGTCCGTGCGTCAGGTAGCGGCCGTAGTAGCGCGAGCGCGGAATGCTGGCATCGAAGATCGGCCGGCCGCAGATGACCGCGCCGGGATGCTTGCGCGCCTCGTCCACGAAGCGGGTCACATCGCTCACGGTGTGCTGGCCGTCGGCGTCGATCTGGACCGCGTGCGTGTAACCGCGATCGCGAGCCGTGCGCAGACCGGTGACGACCGCCGCTCCCTTGCCGCGATTGCGATCGTGCCGCACGAGCACCACATCCGGCGTCTCGCTCAGGCGCTGCAGCACCTCGGCGCAGGCCGCGCTGCTGCCGTCATCGACCAGCACCATGGGCACGCTCTGCGCGCGAATCTCGTCGACGACGGCGCCGATCGCGTGCTCGTGGTTGTAGACGGGAATGACCACGCACGGGGCGAAGACCCTTTCAGCCATTCTCAGGCATGCAGCAGGCGCTGCATGACCGCCACCAGGTCGCCGACGGTGCGCACGGAGCGGAAATCCTCCGGGGTGACCTTGCGCCCGGTATGGCGCTGGACTTCGTCCATCAGGTCGACGACGTCGATGCTGTCGATCTCCAGGTCCTCGTACAGCCGCGCCGCCGGCGTGACGGCGGCGGCGTCGAGCTGGAACAGCTGCACCAGCGTGTCGCGGATGCGCTCGAGGATTTCGTCGTGCGATTGCATGTACTAAATGATGTCGGGCACGTCTCGCGCGTGCTGCATTCCGGCCATTACCAGGGGGGCGCAGTTTAACAGGCCGGGCGCTCCAGTTCCGCCTCGAACCGGGCCTGCAGCCGTTCGTTCAGCTGGCGCGAGGCGATGGGCAGCGGGGACGCGCGCCAGGCCTGCAGGTCCACGTCCTCGCCGACTGCCAGCGTGAAGTGCGGCCGCCGCGCCGGGATCCGGTACCACGGCTCCGCCTTCGTGAGGGTGGTCGGTTCGACACGAATGTATACCGGCGTCACGCGGACAGCCGCGCGCAGGGCAATGCTCGCGCCGCTGCGATGGAAGAGCAGCGGTTGCCGCGGCCGGGTGCGCGTGCCCTCCGGAAAGAAAATCAACGGCTGTCCGTCGTGCAGGGCTGCGGCCGCAGCCGCGATCATGTCGGCGGTCGAATCGTTGCGGATGAATTCCACCAGCGTCACGGCGCCGCGCGTGAGCGGATTGCGCCACAGACCGGCTTTTACGACGCAGCCTGCGCCGCGCACGAAAGCCAGCAAAAAGACGACATCGATGAGCGAGGGGTGATTGGCGACGATCAGCTGCCCCGGCTGACCCAGCTGCTCCCAACCCCGGAACTCGTACGTGAGCACGCCCAGCCGGTGCATCACGCCGACGAACAGCCGCAGGGCGAGACGCATGACCCTGCGGGCGCGGGCGCGCCTGCGCTCGCGCGGCGCTGGAATGATTCTGACCAGCGGCAGCAGCACTACGCCCGCCACCACGGCGCCGATGCCGAACAGCACGAAGCTGAGCCCCGTCATCAGCAGCCGCCAGACATAAGCGTCCTGACGCCGTGCTTCGAGCGGTGAGACTTCAGGCGCGAATTCGGGATGGACGGCCATTGAGCGTGCGGCGTGGAACGGCGTGGCCCGAATTATGATGGCCCCGCTATGCACGGCAACCCGAACCTGTGGCTCGCGGCGCCCGAAGCGGCCCAACACTTTGATCCGGCTCGACTCACGGACGACGAGCGCGCGCGCATGGCGCGTCTGCGGCGCGCAACGCGGCGTCAGGAGTTTGCGGTCAGCCGGGCTTTGCGCTCGCACGTCCGCGCAGTCACGCCCGGGCCGGCCAGCGAAAGCCTGAGCCACAGCGGCGGCTACGCCGCGCTCGTGCAAGCTCACGCGGCGCTGCTTGTCGGGGTCGACCTGGAATCGCGCCGGCCTCGCGATGTCGTGGCAACGGCTCGCACGGCCTTCAACGAATCCGAGACGCGCGCTCTGCAGACTGCAGCCGGGCCAGAGCGCGAGCGACTCTTTTACACGCTGTGGACCGTCAAGGAAGCGCTCGCCAAGGCGTTGCAGCTGCCGCTCATGGAAGCCTTGCGCTGCTGCGAGATCCTGGTGAGCGGACCGGCGTGGCAGGGCCGGATTCCCGGATCGCAGCAAGGTTACGCGGTCGTGTATGAGCCACGGCCGGAGCTCACGCTTGCGGTGGCGTGCATCGCACCGGCGGGGACGCAGAGCTCTTCCGTCGCCGCGCCGCGGATCGACACGTGGACGTGGCCGCCGCAGCAGCCGGCCTCGTGGCCGCTCATTGCCGCCATTGCTCTCGCAGGCGCTGGCGCTCCTTCGGCGGCAGGTCGCGGAAGCGCTGGCGCAGCTCGCGCCGCTGCTCCGGCGTCAGGCTCTGAAACTGGCGGAAGTTCTTGCGGATCCGCGCCTGCTCGCCCTCCGGCAGCATCTTGAACTGCTGATAGCGCTTGCGGATCACGCGGCGCTGCTCGGGATCGAGCGACTGCCAGCGCTCGAACCGCTGGCCCGCCTGCTGGCGCTGCTCTGGCGGCATCGACAACCAGCGTTGCGAGCCGCGCGCCAGCTTGCTCTGCCGCTGCGGCGGCAGCTGCGACCAGCGCGATTCGAAGTTGGCGAGCAGCTCGCGCTGTTGCGTGGACAGCGAGTCCCAGCTGACGCCGGCCTCGGGCTGCGGCTGCGCCGCGTGCGCCAGCGGCGCAGCCAGCAACAGCAATCCGCAGATCCACAGTATCGACACGGCCTTCATCGCTTCTCCGCGGGGTTCGCCGCGGCCTCTGTCTTGCTCCCGTCGCGCTTGCCGGCCGGCTCCTTGGCTGCCGCATCCTTGGCGGGCGGCGCCTTGCCCGGCGGCTCTTCGTCGTCGGCGAACAGCGTCCAGTCCTCTTCGTCGCCGCCGAAGCTCCCCAGGTACTCCAGGAACTCCGCGTCGACCGGCGGCAGCTTGTCGGCGGCGGACGCCGGCCACGCCCACGCGAACATCAGCACCGACAGTGCGCGCAGCTGTCGCATCGCTCAGCCGCTGTGCCCATCCGGCGTCGCGTCGTCGAGCCACATGTAGAACTCCACGTCCTCGAGCATGTCGAGGTTTTCCGAGTCGGCGACGATGTCGATGTCTTCGAGCGCCACGGCGCCCGAGTCGGCGCCGGAGCGCAAGCCGCCCCAGCTCAGCACGACTGCGACGACGGCGGCGAGCGCGATGCCGCCGGCCGGCGCCCAGATCCAGCGGCGGCGCGCGACGCCGCGCGCCACCTCGTCGAGCGCGCGGTTGCGCGCCTGCGTCAGCCTGGAGCGAGTGCGCGCATCCAGGCGGTCGACGCTCTCTTCGAACAGCGCGCGCGCCTTGTGCTCCAGGCCGCTCTCGTGCGGATCGTTCGTCATCCCCCTTCGGGGATTCGGCGGCGTCATGCTCACCACGCAACTCCCAGCTGCTCGCGCAGCGTGTGCACGGCCCGCGAATAGTGTGTCTTGACGCTGCCCTCGCTGCAGCCCATCGCGGCCGCAGTCTGCGCGACATCCAGCCCCTCGAACACGCGCAGCATGAACGCCTCCTGCTGGCGACCAGGCAGCTCGCCGAGCGAACGTTCGAGCGCCTGCATGGCCTGGTCTGCGGCCAGCTGCTCCGCCGGCAGCGGCGCGCGATCCGGCACGGCCGCGTACTCGTCGGCGGCGCCGTCCTGGTGGGCGTCGCGCGGCTTCAGCCCCGGCAGCCACGCCATGATCCGCGCCTGCACGCGGCGTCGGCGCTGACAATCGCGAATCCGGTTCTGCAAAATGCGGTAGAAGAGCGGGCGCCATTCCTCGCTCGGCCGCCGGCCGTAGCGGCGGGCGAGCTGCAGCATGGCGTCCTGGACGCTGTCGAGCGCGTCGTCGTCGTGCCGCAGGGCGATGCGGGCCATGCGGAAGGCGCGCCTCTCGATGCTCGCGAGAAAGCGGTCGAGGGCACGCGCCTGCTCCAGAATCGGTTCCTCCACGGTCGCCGGCGTGCCGCCGTCCCACTGCAGCGTCGGCAGCGGCGCGGCAAAGGCCGGCAGGCTAGCAGAAGAAGGCATGCAGACTCGCCCTCGAAGAAGGTATTCGGAGTATCAACGCGGCTGCGGGTGCGGGGTTGACGCGCCCTGCCGCCGCAGTGCCGCTGAAATTATGACCAATGTCGGAATCTCTCCGTCCACTGCGCACTTGCGTAAGTTCATCCCAACCAATGCACAGCTTTGTCCACAGCTTCTGTGCATAGAGCGTGGACTGGCGTGATCCTCGCCGTCGCTATCGACACCCCGCTGCGGCGGACCTTCGACTACCGTGCGCCGGCCGGACAGCCGGACCTCGCACCGGGGCAACGCGTCTGGGTGCCGTTCGGGCGCCGGCGCGTGGTGGGTGTGATCGTCGGCCACCGCGATCGCACCGACGTGCCGGCCGGCAAGCTGAGATCCGTGATCGCGCCGGTCGACGCGGAACCGACGTTCGATCCAGCCCTTCTCCAGCTGCTGCTCTGGTCCGCCGACTACTACCGGCATCCGGTCGGCGAGGTGCTTGCCGCGGCACTGCCGGCGCCTCTGCGATCGGGCGCAGCGCTGCGCGAAGAAACCATCGTGTGGTCGCTCACCGAGCTGGGGCAGCGAGAAGCGCTGGCGCAGCTCAAGCCGCGCGCGGTCCGGCTGCGTGCGATCGTCGAAGCATTGGTGCGCGCAGGTGAGATGACAGCCGCTGACCTCCAGAGCGCGGCCGAAAGCACGCCGGATGCCCTGCGCAAACTGGAAGCGCGCGGCTATGTGCAACAGGAGAAGCGCACACCGGAGCGCGAATCGGTGCAGTCCGCGCCGCGCGCCGGCCCGACGTTGAACGACGCGCAGCGGCAAGCCGTGCAGCGAATCACCGGCACGCTGGGAAGCTTCGCATCCCACTTGCTGTACGGCGTGACGGGCAGCGGCAAGACCGAGGTGTATCTGCGCTCGATTGCGGCCGTCATCGAACGCCGCGAGCAGGCGCTGGTGCTGGTGCCGGAGATCGCGCTCACACCGCAGCTCATCGCACGCTTCCGTGCGCGCTTCGATACGCCGCTGGCGGTGCTGCATTCGAATCTCAGCGACGGCGAGCGTCTTGCGGCGTGGCGCAGCGCCGGCGAAGGTACGGCCAGTATCGTCATCGGCACGCGCTCGGCGGTCTTCAGCCCGCTCGCGCGCGCCGGGCTGATCGTCGTCGACGAAGAGCACGACGCGTCCTTCAAGCAGCAGGAAGGATTCCGCTATTCCGCGCGCGACCTGGCAATCGTGCGTGCGCAGCGGCTGGGAATACCGGTCGTGCTCGGCTCGGCGACGCCATCGCTGGAAACTCTGCATCGCGCGCAACGACAGCCGCAGTGGCTATCGCGGCTGCCGCAGCGTGCGGCGGCGAACGCCCAGCCGCCGCGGATGGCGCTGATCGATCTGCGCGCGCATGCGGAAACGCAGGGCATCGCGACCCCCGTGGTGTTCGCGATCCGCCGCCACCTCGACGCGGACGGCCAGGTGATGCTGTTCCTGAATCGACGCGGCTACGCGCCCGTGCTGTTCTGCCCTGCCTGCGGCTGGGCCGCGCATTGCAAGCGATGCGACGCGCACCTGACGGTTCACAGCCGCGCGCATTACCTGATCTGCCATCACTGCGGCTCGCAGCAGCCGATTCCCGAGCTGTGCGCCAACTGCGGCCAGCCGGCGAAGCCGGTCGGACAGGGCACGGAGCGCATCGAGGAAACGGTCCGCCAGCTGTTCCCGGACGCGCCGCTCGCGCGCATCGATCGCGACGCCGTGCGCCGCCGCGGCGAGCTGGAGGCGACCCTGGCGCGCGTCGATAGCAAGGAAGTGCGCATCCTGATCGGCACGCAGATGCTCACCAAGGGCCACGATTTCCCGAACGTCACCCTGGTCGTGGTGCTCAATGCCGACCAGGGCCTGTTCAGCACGGACTTCCGCGCCGGCGAGCGCCTGGCGCAGACGATCGTGCAGGTCGCCGGCCGCGCTGGCCGGGCGGAACGGCCCGGCGAGGTGCTGATCCAGACGGAATATCCCGATCATCCGCTGCTGAAGCTGCTGCTGGAGGGCGGCTACGAAGCCTTTGCGGGCGGCGCGCTGCAGGAGCGCGAGCAGAGCCAATGGCCGCCATTCGCGCGCATCGCGCTGCTGCGCGCCGAAGCTGCGACAGCGCTTGCACCCATGAAATTCCTGCGTGCCGCGCTCGCGGCGGCGCAGCGCCACACGCTGCGTGGCGTGCAGTTGCTCGGCCCCGCGCCGGCGCCGATGGAACGCCGCGCCGGCCGGTATCGCGCGCAGGTGCTGTTGCACGCAGCCACGCACTCGCCGCTGCAGAAATTCATGAGCGCGTGGCTGCCGGAGCTGGAAGCGCTGCCGGAAGCCCGGCGCGTGCGCTGGTCGATCGACGTGGATGCGCTGGATCTCGGCTAACTATTGATAGACTCGTGACGTGAAGTATCGAATCGAACAACTCGTCCAGGCCGCGCTCGCCACCCTCCCGCCGGATGTCCTGCCCGCCGACATCGTCCGCCCCGTCGTCGACGTCGAGCGGACGCGCGACGCCGCACACGGCGATTTCGCCACGAACGTCGCGTTGCAGCTGGCGAAGCCGGCGCGACGCAACCCGCGGCAGCTGGCGCAGGCGATCCTCGACGCACTGCCGTCCAGCGAGCTGATCGAGCGGGCCGAGATCGCCGGACCGGGGTTCATCAACTTCCATCTCTCGGCGCAGGCTTACCAGGCCGAGCTGTCGCGGATCTTCGCGCTCGGCCCGACCTACGGGTACAACAAGCGCAGCGCCGGCGAGAGCACGGTCGTCGAATTCGTTTCCGCCAATCCGACCGGCCCGCTGCACGTGGGCCACGGGCGCCAGGCCGCGCTCGGCGATGCGCTCGCCTCGCTCCTGCAATCGCAGGGCTACCAGGTCAGCCGCGAGTTCTACTACAACGACGCCGGCGCGCAGATCAACAAGCTCGCGCTGTCGGTGCAGGCGCGGGCGCGCGGCATCAAGCCGGGCGAAGCCGGCTGGCCGGAGGACGGCTACGCGGGCGAATACATCCAGGACATCGCCGAGGAGTTCCTGGCGAAGAAGACCGTGCACGCGTTCGACGGCGAGGCCGTCAAGGCGAGCGGCAGGATCGACGACCTGGACGCGGTGCGGCGCTTCGCGGTCTCGTACCTGCGGCGCGAGCAGGACCTCGACCTGCAGAAATTCGGCGTGAACTTCGACGTCTACTACCTGGAGTCGAGCCTCTACACCGACAACAAAGTGGAGTCGACCGTCGCCGCACTGGTCGCGAGCGGCAAGACGTACGAGAAAGACGGCGCGCTCTGGCTGAGCACGACCGGATACGGCGACGACAAGGACCGCGTGATGCGCAAGTCGGACGGCACGTACACGTACTTCGTGCCGGACGTCGCCTATCACGTGACCAAGTGGCAGCGCGGCTTCCACGTCGCGATCAACGTGCAGGGCACCGATCACCACGGCACGATCGCGCGCGTGCGCGCCGGTCTGCAAGCGCTCGACATGGGCATCCCCAAGGGTTACCCGGACTACGTGCTGCACAAGATGGTGCGCGTCATGCGCGGCGGCGAGGAAGTGAAGATCTCCAAGCGCGCCGGCTCGTACGTCACGCTGCGCGACCTGATCGAGTGGGTCGGGCGCGACGCGGTGCGCTTCTTCCTGGTGTCGCGTCGCGCCGATTCGGAATTCGTTTTCGACATCGACCTCGCGCTGTCGCAGAGCGAGGAGAACCCGGTGTACTACGTGCAGTACGCGCACGCGCGGGTCTGCAGCGTGTTCCGGCAGCTGCAGGAGAAGGGGCACACTCACGATCGCGAGGTCGGCGAGCGCAACGTCGCGCGGCTCGTCGAGCCGCACGAGAAGGCGCTGATCCGCCGCGTTGCCTACTATCCGGAGTTGCTGGAAGCTGCGACGCGCGCGCTCGAGCCGCATCAGCTGGCTCACTACCTGCGCGACCTCGCCGGCGACTTTCACACCTACTACAACGCGCACACGTTCATCGTCGACGACATCGGCCTGCGCAACGCGCGCCTCAACCTCGTCGCGGCCACCCGCCAGGTGCTGGAGAACGGCCTGAAGCTGCTGGGCGTGTCCGCGCCGGAGAAGATGTAGTGGCGCGCGACTACAAGAACTCGAAGAGCCGCGGCGGCGGCTCGGGCGGTCTGTCGGGCATCGCCGGCTTCGTCGCCGGGCTGGCGCTCGGCCTCGCCGTCGCGGTCGGCGTGTATTTGTTCGATCGCCGGCCCGCCGCGCGACTGGCGCAGGAAGCAGCGCCGATCACGCGCGACGAGGCGCCGGCAAGCGCCAAGCCCGCTCCGGCCTCGCAGCAGCAGGATGCCGAAACGCAGTTCGATTTCTACGAGATGCTGCCGAAGTTCGAAGTCGTCATCCCGGAGCAGGACGGCGCGGTGCCCGCCCGCCCTGGCGGCGCCGGGCCGGTGGAGAAGCCGGGCGCGTACATCCTGCAGGCGGGCTCGTTCCGCAACCACTCGGACGCCGACCGCGTGCGCGCGCTGATCGCGATGCAGGGCGTCGAATCGAAGATCCAGAAAGTGACCATCGACCGCGACACGTGGCATCGCGTGCGCGTCGGCCCGATCACGAATCTCAAGCAGCTGGAAGAGACGCGCAGCAAGCTGAGGAATGCGCGCATAGACGCGTTGGTTATCAGGGTCGGCGAGTAAGAGTCAGGCTTCAGCCTGACTCCGGCTCCATCTGCACATACGCGCGCACTGGAAACGTCGCACCGCCCTTCCACGCGATCGGCACCGCATGCAGCCGGCCGCCCTGCACCGGCAGCGCGGCCAGATTCGTCATGTGCTCGCAAATCGGAATGCCGGCGCCGAGCAGGATGGTGTGTGCCGGACGCACGAGGTCGGCCATGTCGTCGATGTTCAGCGAATCGATGCCGACGAATGCTGCTCCCGACTGCACCAGCAGCTCGCACGCCGCAGCTGTCAGGAACGGGTTGTCGCGTCCATAGCGCTCCGTGCGCCAGTGCTGACTGAAATCGGTCCTCACCAGCACCGCCGCGCCACGCAGGTCGGCTCCTTTGAACAGCTCAGGCCCGATCGCGCGGCCGAGCGAGCGCGCATCGAGGACGCGCACCGGCACGTGAGCCACACGCTCGAGCGGCAAGCCGGCGAGGTCCGTCGCGCCGCGATGGCGGTGGAGCGGCGAATCGACGTAGGTGCCCGTGTTGCCGCACAGGTGCAGCGAGGCGATGAGGAACTCCGACTTGTTCTGGTAGCGCGCCCGCGAGCTGTCGTGATCGACGATGACCTCGACCGCGGGCGCCGGCAGCCCCGGATACGTCACCATTCCCGGCTCGATCACGTGGCTGACTTCGATGAAACGTGGCATGGAAGCGGTCCTCGTAGCGGTGTCTGCCCGGGCAAGCGCACAGAGCCCGGCGGCGGCCGTGCCCATCAACACGGAGCGTCTGGTCAGGGAGCGTCTGGTCATGCCGCCATCGGATTGCATGGCTGCACTCTAGCGCGCAGGCGTGGGAACGAGCGTTGGAACGCTACCTCACGCGGCTCAGCATGCGCTCGAACCGGGGCTCATGACGCAGGCTGGCGTAGTCCGGGTCGTTCACGATCCAGTCGCGCTTGCCGCAGCCCCGCGCGAACACCCGCTCCAGCAGATCCAGCGCCTCGCCCCTCTGGCCGACCCGGGCATGCACGCAAGCGACATTGACCAGCGCGCTCGTGTCGTGCGGATAAAGATCGAGACACTGCCGCGACCAGTCGAGCGCACGCTGCGCCTGACCGTCATCGATCAGCGCGCAGGCTCCCAGCGACAACGCGCGCCCGTCCCGCGGATTGAGCGCGAGCACTTGCTCGGCGCGACGAATGCCGCTTCGCACCGCATCGCACGCGGTCTCGTCTCGCCCGAGAGCGCGCGCTGCGGTGGCGAGCAGCATCGGACTCTGAAAGTCCTCGGGTCGAAGCTGCGCCGCGAGAGCGAACATTTCGGCCGCGCGCGTCATGTCGCCGAGCGCGAAGGCCGTGCGGCCGAAGTAGTAGTACGCCTCGAACAGATCCGGGTTGATGCGGATCGCTGCTGTGAATTCGCCGACGGCCTCGTCGTAATGCCGCGAGAGCGAGCGCGCGAGTCCGTAAGCGACGTGAGCCTCGGCGAGCCGCGGCGCGGCGGCGAGTGCTCGCCGGCTGGCGTGCTCGGCACGATCGAGCACGAGCTCCCGCGAATCGAACCATTCGTAGAGACAGGCATGGACAGTGGCAAGACCGGCCCACGCGGGCGCGTAGCCAGGATCTAGCTCGACGGCACGGGCAAACTTGGTACGGCTCGCTTCCAAGCCTCGTTGCATCATGCGAGCGAGCTGCTGCCGGCCCTGCAGGTAGTGATCGTATGCCTCCTCAGCTTGCGCGACGGGTGTGCGGCCGTGGACGTGAGCGTCCGCAGGTGCAAGCTCCAGCAGCGCGACGCGCCAGCCGTCGAACCGGCGACGTTGCGCGAGCAGCCAGCTCGTGAAGTTGGGGCAGTCGGCAAGATCGAGCCCCTCGAGCAAATCGCCGTCGAATAGCGCGAGCAACTCGCTCGCGCGTTGCGGCGACAGCGTGCTGAGACCTGATCGGACAGCGCGCTCGACTTCGAGCGCGTCGACGCAGCCGTCCGCAAGGTCGAGCTGCAAGGCTTCGCCACCCACGATGCGGGCTGCGCCAATGGCGCCCCGCAATTTGCTGAGCGCCCAGCGCAGCTCGGCGCGTGGATCGGTGACTGTGTCCCACAGGAGATTGCACAGACGCTGCCGCGAGGTGGGCCGCGAGGCGAGTGCGAGGTACGCGAGCAGGGCTCGAACCTTGCGCGATGCCGGCAACTCGAGCGCGCGGCCGTGCTGAGCAACGCTCAACCCGCCGAGCATTCGCAGCTGCAGACTCATGGCCGGCGCGCCGCTAGTCCTCGGCGAGCTGCCGGAAATCGACGCCGAGCGAGCGCAGCTTGCGATACAAATGCGTCCTTTCCATGCCGACGCGCTTCGCCAGCTGGCCGACCTTGCCGTTGCACAGGATCAACTGCTGCTGCAGATACGCGCGCTCGAAGTGCTCGCGCGCTTCGCGCAGCGGCAAGGCCAGCAGATCCTGCTTCACCAGCGGCTCGTTGGTCGGTGTGTGCGCGGCGAGCTCGCGCTCGATCTCTTCGAGCCTGATCTCTTCCTCGCCGCCCATGATCAGCAGACGCTGCACCAGGTTGCGCAGCTCGCGCACATTGCCCGGCCACGGATAGTTGCGCAGACGGTTCTGCGCCGCCACGCCGAAGCGCCGGAAGGGCAGATGCTGCTCGTCGACCAGGCGATCGACGTAATAGCGCAGCAGGTCCGGCACGTCCTGCGCGTACTCGCGCAGCGGCGGCACTTGCAGCGTGATCACGTTCAGGCGCGACAACAGCTCGAGCCGCACGCCCGACGTGTCTTCGGCGTTGAGGAAGCACGCCGTCGCCGAGGCGATGATTCTGATGTTCGACTTGACCGGCGTCGCACCGCCGACGCGCGTGAACGTCTGTGCTTCGAGCGCAGCGACCAGCAGACCCTGCGCACGCGGCGGCAGGTCCTCGATACCGTTGACGAACAACACGCCGCCGGCAGCCTGCTCGAATACGCCGGCATGCACGCCGCTCGCGTCTTCGGTGCCGTGGAGCGCCGCAGCCGCACCTTCGTCGCTGACGCCGGTCGCGACCAGTTGCACGAACGGTCCTGTCGAGCGCGGGCTGAGCGAATGGATGTAGCGCGCGAACGATTCGCGTCCCGAGCCCGGCTCGCCGACGATCAGCACCGGCGTCTCGTGCGGGGCGATCTGCTGAGCCTGCTCGCGCAGCGCGTGCATGGCGCGGCTCTTGCCGACCGGCGCGATCAGCGGCGGCACGAGCGAGCGGCCGGACTGGCGACGGTTGCGCCCGGAATCGAGCGCGCGCTCGACAGTGCGCAGCAGCTTGGCGAGCGACAACGGCTTCTCGACGAAGTCGAACGCGCCGAGCCGCGTCGCCTCGACGGCGGTCTCGACCGTGCCGTGGCCCGACATCATCACTACGGGACAGGAGGCGCCGTTCGGCTGCGCCCATTCGCGCAGCAGCGTGATGCCGTCGGTGTCCGGCATCCAGATGTCCAGCAGCACCAGATCGGGATCGTGCTGCGTGCGGATCGCGCGCGCCTCGGAGGCGTCCGCGGCGACGTCCACTTCGTATCCCTCGTCCGCCAGGATCTCCTTGAGGAGCCCGCGGATCTCGGATTCATCGTCGACGACCAGTATGCGCGCTGCACTCATGCACGTTCCCTCCTCGCTCCGGTGCGCCGTTCCCGCGTCGGGCCGGTACGCACGCCGGCGGCGAGCGGCAGCTCGATGCGTACGCGCGCGCCGCCGGTGCGCGCGTTGTCGGCCTCGATCCTGCCGCCGTGTTCTTCGACAATCTTCTTCACGATCGCCAACCCCAGGCCGGTGCCTTTCGGTTTGGTGGTCACGTACGGATCGAACACCTGGCCGATGACGTCGGGCCGGAAGCCCGGGCCGTTGTCCTCGACGGTGATCTCCGCGAGCTGGCCGTCGGCCCGCTCGACCAGCCGCGTCTCGACGCGGATCTCCGGATCCCGAGCACCTTCCAACGCCTCGATGGCGTTGGCAAGCAGATTGTGAATGATCTGCCGCAGGCGCCCGCGGTCGGCCTCGATCTCGGTCAGGGCGGGATCCAGCGTGAGCTTCGGCCGGACGACCCGGCCGGTCTCGCGGCCGCCGGCGCGGTACAGCTCGGCGACCTCGGCGATGAGCTGGTTCAGGTCGAAGCGTGACACATCCATCTCCGGGGCGCGCGCATATTCGCTGAAGGCGTTCACCATCTCCTTCATCGCCTCGACCTGCTGCACGATGGTGTGCGTCGCCCGGTCGAGCATCTGCGCTTCGCCCGAGCTCATCGAGCCGAGGAGCTTGCGGCGGATGCGCTCGGCCGACAGCTGGATCGGCGTCAGCGGGTTCTTGATCTCGTGCGCCAGGCGGCGCGCAACCTCGCCCCAGGCGGCGTCGCGCTGCGCCTGCAGGAGCGTGGTGATGTCGTCGAACACGATGACGAAGCCGCCGGGGCTGCGGTCCTCGCCGGACAGCGTGGTACATGCGCACATCAGGATGCGGCGTGCCGATTCGGCCTGCAGCACCAGCTGCTCGCGCCACTCCGTCTGGCCGGCGTCGAGATGCGCGCTGCAGGCGACGTCGAACTGCTCGAACAAGGAGCTGCCCTTGCCGGCTTCAGCGAGCGGCTTGCCGATGACGCTGTCGACTTCCGCGCCGAGAATCGTGCACGCGGCCTGATTGGCGGTGCGCACGGTGCGGTCGGGTTCGAGAGAAATGACGCCGGTCGACAGGCGCGCGAGGATGACCGCGAGATTGGCGCGCTCAGCTTCCACCGCATGCTGGCTGCGGCGGGCTTCCTCGCGCGTGCGCGCCAGCCGCTTGGTCATGTCGTTGAACGAGTGCACGAGGATGCCCATCTCGTCGTGCGACGTGAGCGGCAGGCGCATGTCGAAGTCGCCTTTCGCGACCGCGCGCGTACCGGCCACGAGATCCTGGATCGGGCGCACCAGGCGCCGCGCCGACCAGAACGCGCCGTACAACGCTGCGAACAGCGACAGCAGCAGCACCAGGGTCAGCGTCAACGTGAAGCTGGTCTTGAGCGGCTCGCGCAGCCGGGCTTTCTCGCCGTAGCGCTGATATGCCGACTCGACGGTGTCCGCCAGCTCGCCGAGGCGGCGCTCCACCGGATATACAGCCTCGAGCATCCGAGGCTCCTCGCCGGGCGAGGTCAGCGGCACCGGCACCGCGGTGCGCACGAGGAAGCCGCCGCCGGCGACCGGGTCGAGCGTCACGTAAGGTTGCCGCGACTGCATGACCATTTCGTCGGTGGAGCGCGGCGGCACGATCTGGCCGAAGCGCTCCGAGCTCACACCGATGATGCGGCGGTTCAAGCCGAGCAGCGTCAGCTCGAGCGCCTCGCTCTTGCGCCGCTCCTCGTCGAGCGCCGCCAGGGGGTCGTCGCGCGACGCGAGCTCCGCCGCGATATCGTGCGTGCGCTGCAGATACTCGCGCTTGCGCAAGTCGAGCGCCGCGCGCGACAGCGTCAGCGCGTTCTCCAGGCCTTCGCGGATCTCGACGTGGAACCAGCTGTCGATGCCGCGGTTGAGGAACACGACGGAGAAGTAGAACACCAGCAGGAGCGGCGCCATCGCCAGCGTGGCGAACATCCACACCATGCGGGCTTCCAGGCGCGAGCCCACCACGCGCTTGCGCCAGTCGCGCAGCAGCTGCACGACGCGGCCGCCGATCAGGATCAGCAGCACCAGCAGGCCGGCGACGTTGACGCCGACGATGAACGGATGCAGGTCGCTGAAATGCGCGGACTGCTGGACCGTCTGCGCCATGATGAGGAGCGCGGCAACCCACAGCCCTGAGCCGATCAGGACCAGGATCGAGACGAGCGTGCGCTTCAGAGCCGCGGGGACCATGTGTACCACTCGCTGCGCTGGCGCCAATCGTCGGACCAGAACAGGATGAAGCGCAAGGTGTCCGGCATGGTTCTTACGTCGAGGCCGGCGCGCAGGCTGATCTCGTGGCGGCGCTCCGGCTGCACCAGCGCCTGGTCGAGGATCGGCAGATTGCTGATGACGCGCAGAGCGTCGAAAGCGGCGTCGAGCGTGGCGTAGGACACCTGCTCGCCGCTGTTGACGTTGCGTACCAGGTAGCGGTCGCTGAGCGCGTGGTAGATCAGCTCGTAGTTCTGGTCGAGGGTGGCCACGACCTCGTCGAGCCACAGCGAGCGCTCGCGCCGGACCACTATTTCCAGGTGCAGGGTGAACGGCGCGCCGTCACGAATGGCCGCGCGCGCGCCTTCGGCGACCTGGAAATCGAGCGTGGCGTTGAGCTGGTAGACGCCTTCGGCACGCTCCACGTACGCGGAGCGGATCTCGAAGCGGCTCTGCGCCAGGCTCTCCGGCACATAACCGAAGCCGGCCCAGGCGAGCAGCAGCAGCAGCTGGAACGCCGACGGCCCACGTCGCAGACGGGGGCGATCTCGCGCTTCGCGACCAGGCCTCAGGCTCGCAGCCACTCACTGTCCTTCGGTTTTTCCAGGCAAGCATAATAAAAGCCGTCCATGCCGGCTGTCCCTGCCGCGATCCGCCGGCCGGCGCGGGCCGGCGCGGTGGCTGCGATCGCTCCGATCCCGGCGAAGACGTCTGCCGTGCTGTCGCGCGCTGGAGCGCCAGTGGCCATAAATGCTTCGACGACCGCGACGGTTTCGGCCTGCAGCGCCGAGCAGCTCGCGTAGACCAGCCGCCCGCCCGGCGCAAGCAATGCCCACGACGCCTGCAGCAGCTGCAGTTGCCTGGCCGCGAGCGCCGCGACATCGTCCCGACGGCGCAGCAGCTTGATGTCCGGATGGCGCCGGATCACGCCAGTCGCCGAGCACGGCACGTCGAGCAGGATGCGCTGGAACGGCGTGCCGTCCCACCACTCGGTCGGCGAGCCCACGTCGCCGGCCACCAGCTTCGCCGACAACCCCAGGCGGCGCAGCGTGTCGGCAACCCGCGCCAGGCGCTCGGAGGAAACATCGACCGCGATCAGCTCTGCAAGTTCAGGTTGCAGCTCGAGCAAGTGTCCGGTCTTGCCACCCGGCGCAGCGCAGGCGTCGAGCACGCGGTCTCCCGCGCGCGGTGCGAGCAATCGCGCGCCGAGTTGCGCGGCCGCGTCCTGCACGGAGACGTCGCCGTCGGCAAATCCGGGCAGCTCTGCGACGTCCACGGCGTCCGCGAGCAGCAGCGCCTCGTCGTCGAACATGCTCTCTGCGACTGCAATGCCGCTTGCCGCCAGCCGCTCTCGGTACTGCGCACCGCCGATGCGGCGTCGATTGACGCGTACCCAGAACGGCGGGCGCTGATTGTTGGCAGCGAGAATGCCGGCCGACTGCTCACCCCAATCCGCCGCGAGCGCGTCGACGAGCCAACGCGGATGCGCGGTGCGGACTGCAGGGTCGCGATCGATCTGCGCGCTGAGCTGCTCGTATTCGCGCTGGCAACGCCGCAGGATCGCGTTGATGAATCCAGCGGCGCGCGGATGGCCTAGCAGACGCGCCGACTCGACTGTCTCGGCCACGGCCGCGTGCGGCGGAATCTCCGTATATATCAGCTGACACAATCCCACGATCGCCAGCGCGCGCACTTCGGGATCCAGCTTCTGGCCCGGACGCGCGAGCAGACGTTCGAGCAAGGCGTCGAGCCGCAGGTACCAGCGGATGCTGTCGTAGACCAGAGCCCGCAACAGGCCGCGCTCCTGACGCGTCGCGTTGCTGTCGACGGTCAGTGCAGCGTCGAGCGAACGGCCGCGCACCGCGACTTCCGCAACGATCCTCGCAGCATCCGCACGTACGGCAGCCGAGCGGCTCACGATCCCAGTACCGCGCCGTCCAGCCGATGCGCCTTGAGGAAATCCGCGGCGGCCATCGCTTTGCGACCTGCGATCTGCACGCGCGTCAGCCGCAAGCTGCCGTCGCCGGCCGCGACATCGATTCCAGCTGCACTGCTGGCGAGCACGGTGCCTGGAGAGGATGAGGCGGAAGACTCGAGCGGCAGCGCCTCCCACACTCGCAGCTGCTGCCCGTTCCAGCGCGTCTCGGCGATCGGCCACGGATTGAAGGCACGGATCTGGCGGTCGATTTCCGCTGCGGGGCGCGACCAGTCGATCGCCGCTTCTTCCTTGCGGATCTTCGCCGCGTACGTCACGCCCGCTTGCGGCTGCTCGCGCGGTGTCGCGTTGCCGCGTGCGATGTCGTCGAGCGAGTCGAGCAGCGCCAGTGCGCCGAGCGCCGCGAGACGATCGTGCAAGCTCGCCGCAGTCTCGCGTGCCGCGATCGGCGTCGCTCGCGTCAGCAGCATCGGCCCGGTATCGAGGCCGGCTTCCATCTGCATGATGGTCACGCCGCTTTCGCCATCGCCGGCGGCGATCGCGCGCTGGATCGGCGCAGCGCCGCGCCAGCGCGGCAGCAGCGAAGCATGAATGTTGATGCAGCCGAGCCGCGGCGTTTGCAGGATCGATTGCGGAAGCAGCAATCCGTACGCCACCACGACCATCAGATCTGCCGACCAGCGCTGCAGCTGCTCGGCGGCAGACGGGTCACGCAGCGTCGCGGGTTGCTCGACCGGCAGACCGTGGCGCAGCGCGCATTGTTTGACGGCGCTCGCGGCCAGCTGCTGCCCGCGACCAGCCGGGCGATCAGGCTGCGTGTAGACAGCCGCGACCCGGTGCGGCGAGCGCAGCAGTGCTTCGAGCGCCGGCACGGCGAACTCCGGCGTGCCGGCGAAGACTATGGACAGGCGGGCGGACACTCAAAGCGCTTTCGGAGCGGAGCGCGTGCTGGCCGGCCGCTCCTTGCGCTCCTTTTCGAGCTTCTTGCGGATGCGCGTGCGCTTGAGCTCCGACAGGTAATCGACGAACAGCTTGCCGTCGAGGTGATCGATCTCGTGCTGGATGCAGACCGCCAGCAAGCCGTCGGCGGCGAGCTCGATCTGCTTGCCGTCGCGGTCCAGCGCACGGACCTGGATGCGCTCGGCGCGCGTGACCTTGTCGAAGACGCCCGGCACCGACAGGCAGCCTTCCTCGGTCTCCTCGACGCCCTCGCGCTTGACGATGTCGGGATTGATCAATGCCAGCGGCTCATCGCGCTTCTCGCTGATGTCGATCACCAGCACGCGCTTGGCGACGTTGACCTGCGTCGCCGCGAGCCCGATGCCGGGCGCGGCGTACATGGTCTCGAACATGTCGTCGATGAGCGTGCGCAGGGCAGCGTCGACGTGCGTGACGGGCTGCGCCTTGTTGCGCAGGCGCGGATCGGGAAATTCCAGAATTTGAAGCAGTGCCATGGCAGAAAAATCAGGTCATTCACACAATACTGATCGGTGCGCAGCGAGTCGCCCGGGGCAAACTGAGACCCACGTCGCGTAAAAGAGCCCTATTCGTGCAATCGCTGCAAAGATGCTGCTAAAGTTTGGACGCAGTTGAACTTAATATCGGCTCCGCACGGGCGGAGCGACCGCGGGTGCCGCGTCGCAACAGCCTGAGCGAATCGCCCGTGCCGACGCACGCCTCGCGGCGAGAGTATACGGCCGGAATCGCGGCCGCAGCGCGCGGGCCGGGAGTCTGAAGTCTCGATCATACGATCAGGAGCTTGTTCGGCGCATGAAGACTGCGAATCTCCCTTTCCGTCCGGCGATCCTGCTGAGCCTGGTCGCCGGCCTGACCGTCACTGCGGGCCTGCTGCCTGTCAGCTCCACCGCACAGGACAGCCAGCGCACCATCGCCACCGGCAGCAACATCCCGCTGACGACCGACGCTCCGGACGAATACGTCGTGAAGAGCGGCGACACGCTGTGGGACATCTCCAAGGTGTTCCTGCGCGACCCGTGGTATTGGCCCGAAATCTGGTACGTCAACCCCCAGGTGCAGAACCCGCACCTCATCTATCCGGGCGACGTGCTCAAGCTCGTCTATGTCGACGGCCAGCCGCGCGTGACGCTGTCCGAGCGCGGCGGCGCCACCGAGAGCGGCGGCGGCAAACGCCTGTCGCCTGAAGTGCGCCGGGCGCCGCTGAGCCAGGCGATCACGGCGATCCCGTACGACGTGATCGCGAGCTTCATGGGTCGCCCGACGCTGCTCGACAACGACCAGGTTAAGAGCGCGCCGTACGTCGTCGCGATGCGCGACGGTCACGTGATCGGCGCCGTCGGCAACGAGGTCTACGCGAAGGGCATCGGCAGCGCGGCCGCGGACGCGCGCTACAGCATCATTCACGTCGACGAGAAGCTCTACGATCCCGAGACGCGCGACCTGCTGGGCTACTCCGGCATGTACGTCGGCTCCGGCCCGGTCGCCACGGCCGGCGACCCGGCGAAAGTCGTGCTGACCGACTCGACGCGCGAGGCGCTGCAGGGCGACAAGCTGTTCCCGGAGTCGGTCGACGTGAACGTCGACTTCGTGCCGCACGCACCGACATCCGACGTGAAGGCACGCGTGATCGCCGTGCGCAACCACACCGTCATGGGTCAGTACCAGGTCGTCGCGCTCAACCGCGGCCAGAAAGCCGGCCTCGAGCCCGGCCACGTGCTGGCCATCAGCCAGATCGGCGGCACGGTGCGTGACAATTATTCGAAAGGCGGCATGCGCGCCACGACCACCAGCACCTCGCGCGGCTGGGGTAAATCGGTGCAGCTGCCCGACGAGCGCATCGGCCTCGCCATGGTGTTCAAGGCGTTCGACCGCATGAGCTACGCGCTGGTGATGGAAACCTCGCACGAGATCCGCCAGGGCGATTTGGCGGCGAATCCGTAAGAAA
>DATEJG010000053.1:0-8294 GCA_035278165.1 Steroidobacteraceae bacterium | reverse complement strand
TTGAGGATTTCGCCCGACACGTCGACCGTGATCTTGCGCGACAGGTCGCCGCGCGCCACCGCCGTGGTCACGTTGGCGATGTTGCGGACCTGAGCGGTCAGATTGCCGCACATCGCGTTCACTGAATCGGTGAGGTCCTTCCAGGTGCCGGCAACGCCGGGCACGATCGCTTGTCCGCCGAGCTTGCAGTCGGTGCCGACCTCGCGCGCCACGCGCGTCACCTCGGAGGCGAAGGAGCGCAGCTGGTCGACCATCGTGTTGATGGCTTCCTTGAGCTGCAGGATCTCGCCGCGCACGTCGACCGTGATCTTGCGCGACAGGTCGCCGCGCGCCACCGCCGTGGTCACCTCGGCGATATTGCGGACCTGCGCCGTAAGATTGCCGGCCATCGAGTTCACGCTGTCGGTCAGGTCCTTCCACGTGCCGGCAACGCCCTTCACCTTCGCCTGGCCGCCGAGCTTGCCCTCGGTGCCGACCTCGCGCGCGACGCGCGTCACTTCCGATGCGAAGCTGTTGAGCTGGTCCACCATGGTGTTGATGGTGTCCTTCAGCTCGAGGATCTCGCCTTTGACGTCGACCGTGATCTTCTTCGAGAGATTGCCGCGCGCGATCGCCGTCGACACTTCGGCGATGTTGCGCACCTGGCCGGTCAGGTTCGACGCCATCGAGTTGACGTTGTCCGTGAGATCCTTCCAGGTGCCGGCGACACCGGGGACGATCGCCTGGCCGCCGAGCTTGCCTTCAGTGCCCACCTCGCGCGCGACGCGCGTCACTTCCGCAGCGAACGATGCAAGCTGATCCACCATGGTGTTGACGACGGCGCTGATGCGCAGGTATTCGCCGCGCATCGGCCGCCCGTCGACTTCCAGATTCATCGACTGCGAAAGGTTGCCGCGCGCCACCGCGCCGATCACGCGCGCCACTTCCGACACCGGGTACGACATGTCGCCGACCAGGCGGTTGATCGAGTCGACGCATTGCGCCCACGAGCCGCTGGCGCCGTGCACGTGCACCCGCTCGGAGATCCGGCCTTCGCGCCCGACCATCGCGCTGACCCGCTCGAAGTCGCGGGTCATGGCGTCGTTGAGCTCGACCACTTCGTTGAAGGCGCCGGCGATCTCGCCGTCGATGCCGCTCAGGTCCAGCGGCAGGCGCACTGCAAAATCTCCACGGCGCAGCCGGCGCAGCGCCTCGAGGATCTCGCGCCGCTCCAGGTCGGGCTCGGCCCGGCCCTGCACGCCGTCCGCGGCCTGTGGAGGTTCGATTGCTGCTCGCGCCATGACTCCGATTCCCCGTGCGCCGTTGCCGTTTAGACCCCAGGCATCCGCTGCATTGCCGCCCGCAGCGCCGTTTCCACGTCGCTCTCCGTATAAGGTTTGGTCAGAAAGCCGAGCGGCTCGGCGTCGTGCAGCCGCGGCCCGATATCGGCGAACGAAGCGCCGGTCATCAGCAGAGCGGGGATGCCATAGCGCTGGCGCAGGGCGATGGCTGCGTCGACGCCGTCGCCGCCGTCGCCGGCCAGCCCGATGTCGACGATCGCCAGGTCGCTGGGCGTGCCGGCGGCGATCGCCAGCGCGGTCCGCAACGAAGGCGCCACGCCGGAGACGCTGTGTCCCAGGTCGTGCAGAACCCCCTGCAGAAACAGGCTGACGAGCGACTCGTCTTCGACGATGAGCACGCGCAGGCCTCGCTGGCCGCGCGCGGGAATTGAAGACGGCTCCACTGTCATACGTTCGTGATGCCCCGGTCGACCGCTGCCACCGCGCCTCCCCGAGTCCGGCGCCGGTTTCCCCGCCATATGCCTCGGCGTAACGGGCTCAATGCGCGGCGGCGGGCGAAGGTTCCTGCCGTGTGCGCGCCGTGTAAACTCACTGCCCGCTTGAGAACTGGGTCGCCTGATGAGCGCTACCGACGCCGTGCCCGCAATCCTCGTGGTCGAAGACGAGCTGCTGGTGCGCATGTTCACCGTGGACGCGCTCGAAGACGCAGGTTTCCGCGTGATCGAAGCCGGCTCGGCCAGCGAGGCCATGCAGGGGCTGCGCAACACGCCGGACGTGCGGGCCGCGCTGGTCGACATGGGACTGCCGGACCGGCAAGGGGACGAGCTCGCGGCGGAGATCCACGCGCTGCGGGCGGACCTGCCGATCGTCATCGCCAGCGGGCGCAGCGGGCGGGAGCTGCGCGACCGGTTTGCCGGAAATCAGCGCGTCACGGTGCTGGTCAAGCCGTACACGGCTGACCTGTTGCTGGAGGCCCTGGCGGCGGTCGGAGTGGCGGCGAACACCTGACGGTCAGTGGCTGCGGCTCCACTCGTCAGGCGGATTGTCCCGCTTGACCCGCTTGGGGTCAGCCGCCTCTCCCTTGCGATAGCCGCGGTCGAACCAGCGCTTGCGGAACACCACTGCCGTCAGGATCAGCGCCAGCACCAGGAGCACCAGCACCGCTGCGAAATACTGACCGAAAAATTCGCGCATGAGGTCCATGGGGTTCGCTCTCCGCTGGCCGGGTGTACCAGCATTGAACGGCCGAGAGTGCGCAATGGTTCGGTCCGCGCGAGCGGCTGCTATTCGCCGCGCGTGCGCCGGGCCCTCATCCAGATGATCACGATGACGATCGCCACGATCAGCAGCAGCCCGGCTATGCGCATCGATTCACTCCTGCACCGGTGTCTTGAAGCGTTCCGTCAGCAGCGCCAGGTCCTCGGGCGTGTCGAGGTCGACCGCCGCGTTCGACATCGGTACGCGGACCAGGCGGTAGTTGTTGCGCTCGAGGACCCTCCGCGCGCCGTGGTCGCCGCGCAGCTCGGCGAGCTCGGAGAAGCACAAGCGCGGAAAGATCGCCGGCACGCCGACGTGCTGATCGTAGACGCTCGCGGCGATCAGGCTTTCCTCGCCGCGCCACGCGGCGGCCAGGCGCTTGAGATCGTCCGCATTCACGCCGACCTGATCGCCGAGCAGCACCAGGACGGCATCGCACGCCGGCGGGAGCGAAGCGACGCCGAAGCGCAGCGACGAGCTCAACCCTTCCTCCCAGTGCCGATTGACGATCACCGATGCAGGCGAATGCGCCAGCAGGTGCGTCATCTCGCGCGCGTGCGCACCCACGACGACGGTCACCGCATTGCCGGCGAGCGCCACGGCGTTGGCGACGACGATGTGCAACGCCGGCCGGCCGCCCAGCTTGACCAGCTGCTTCGGCTGGCCGAGGCGGGTCGAGGCGCCCGCGGCGAGGACCAAAACATGGAGCGACGACATAGAAACGAGTACGACCCCCGGGACACCGGCGCAGGCTTTCGAATTGTCGCGGAACCCCAATAGTATAGTGACCTCAAACTCTTCTCCTCCGACTATCCCTGTCCGCACTCATGGCCGTCCGTCCCGTCCTGAAAATGGGTGATCCGCTGCTGCTGCAGGTCGCGCGACCGGTGCAGCGCTTCGACACGCCCGAGCTGGCGGCGTTGCTCGAGGACATGCACGACACCATGGAGTCGCTCAACGGCGCCGGGCTGGCGGCGCCGCAGATCGGCGTCTCGCAGCAGGTCGTGATCTTCGGGGTTGCGCGCAATCCCCGGTATCCGCAGGCGGAGGAAGTGCCGTACACGGTGCTGATCAACCCGCTGCTCGAGCCGCTGACGCAGGAGATGGAGGAAGGCTGGGAGGGGTGCCTGTCGGTGCCCGGCATGCGCGGCCTCGTGCCGCGGTTCACGCGGCTGCGCTATCGCGGCGTCGACCAGCTCGGCAAGCCCATCGACCGCACGGTGAGCGGCTTTCATGCACGCGTCGTGCAGCACGAGGTCGATCATCTGAACGGCATCCTGTACCCGATGCGCATCCGCGACCTGCGGAACTTCGGCTTCAACGAGACGCTGTTCCCGGGACAGAATCTGCAGGACGACTGAGTCGGAATTTTCGGAGAGTGTTCATGGCTGCTGTACCTCGAGCTTCGATTTCATTGCGCGACATGTCGCTGTTGCGCGAGCAGGCCTTCGTCGGCGGGCGCTGGGAAACCGCCGCCAACGGCCAGACCAGGCAGGTGTTCAATCCTGCGACCGGCCAGCTGCTCGGCACCGTGCCGAATCTCGGCGCGACCGAGACGCGGCGCGCGATCGAAGCGGCCGAGAAGGCGCTGCCCGACTGGCGGGCACGCACTGCCAAGGAGCGCGCGCAGATCCTGCGCAAGTGGTTCGACCTGATGATGGCGAACCAGGAAGACCTCGCCGTGCTGATGACCGTCGAGCAGGGCAAGCCGCTGCTCGAGAGCCGCGGCGAGATCGCGTACGCAGCAGCGTTCCTCGAATGGTTCGGCGAAGAAGGCAAGCGCGCCTATGGCGACGTGATCCCCTCGCACGGCCGCGACAAGCGCATCGTCGTGCTGAAGCAGCCGATCGGCGTCACCGCAGCGATCACGCCGTGGAATTTCCCGACTGCGATGATCACGCGCAAAGTGGGTCCCGCGCTCGCCGCCGGCTGCACGATGGTGATCAAACCCTCGGAGCTCACGCCGTACTCCGCGCTTGCGTTGTGCGTGCTGGCCGAGCGGGCCGGCGTGCCCGCGGGTGTGCTGTCGGTCGTCACCGGCGATTCCAAGCCGATCGGCGGCGAGCTGACCAGCAATCCGATCGTCCGCAAGCTGAGCTTCACGGGATCGACTGCGGTCGGCAAGCTGCTGATGTCGCAATGCTCGGCGACAGTAAAGAAGATGTCGCTGGAGCTGGGCGGCAATGCGCCGTTCATCGTGTTCGACGATGCGAACCTGGATGCCGCGGTCGCCGGCGCGGTCGCCTCGAAGTACCGCAACGCCGGCCAGACGTGCGTCTGCGCCAATCGCATTTTCGTGCAGGCCGGCATCTACGATCGCTTCGCCGAGAAGCTCGCGGAAGCTGCGGCCGGCCTCACGGTCGGCAACGGCCTCGACAAGGACACGAAGATCGGGCCGCTGATCGAGGAGAAGGCGGTCGCGAAGGTCGAGGAGCACGTGCGCGATGCGGTGGGCAAGGGCGCGAAGGTCGTCACGGGCGGCAAGCGCGGCGACGGCGCCGGCTCCTTCTACGTACCGACGGTGCTGACCGGCATCCGCTCCGACATGCTCGTGCTGCGCGAGGAGACGTTCGGCCCGGTCGCGCCGCTGATGAAGTTCGACACCGACGAGGAAGCGATCCGCCTCGCGAACGCCACCGAGTTCGGCCTCGCGAGCTACTTCTACACGCGCGACGTCGGCCGCGTGTGGCGCGTCGCCGAGGGGCTGGAGAGCGGCATCGTCGGCATCAACGAAGGCATCATCTCGACCGAGGTGGCGCCGTTCGGCGGCGTGAAGGAAAGCGGCATCGGCCGCGAAGGCTCGAAGTACGGTCTCGATGAGTACCTCGAGATCAAGTATCTCTGTTACGGCGGCGTATGAAAGCGACGGTCCGGTGGGTGCAGGACGCGATGTTCCTCGGCGAGTCCGGCTCGGGACATCCCGTCGTGATGGACGGCGCGCCCGATGCGGGCGGGCGCAACATGGGCGTGCGCCCGATGGAGATGCTGCTGCTCGGCCTCGGCGGCTGCACCGCGTTCGACGTCGTCATGATCCTGAAGCGCGGCCGCGAGCCGGTCACCGGCTGCGTCGTCGAAATGGATGCCGAGCGCGCCGCGACCGAGCCGAAAGTCTTCACGCGCATCGCGATGCGTTACCACGTCAGCGGCCGCGGGCTCGACCGCAAGAAAGTCGAGCGCGCCGTGAGCCTGTCCGCCGAGAAGTACTGCTCGGCGACCGCGATCATCACCAAGACCGCGCAGCTCTCGCACGAGATCGAGATCATCGACACCTCTGAACCGACACCCTGATCAGGAGCAACCCATGAAGCGCAGCGCATCCGCCGTCTGGAAAGGTGGCCTGAAAGACGGTCGTGGCACGATCTCCACGGACAGCGGCGTGCTCGCCGACACGCAGTACTCGTTCAGCACGCGCTTCGAGGAAGGCAAGGGCACCAATCCCGAGGAGCTCATCGCCGCAGCGCATGCCGGCTGCTTCACGATGGCGCTGTCCGCGCAGCTCGGCACTGCCGGCAAGACAGCGGAGAGCATCCAGACCGAAGCCACCGTGACACTGGACAAGACCGACGCCGGCTTCACGATCACCGCCGTGTACCTGAAGGTGCGCGCCAAGGTTCCGGGCGCCTCGCCGACCGACTTCCAGACTGCGGCCGAGGCCGCGAAGAAGGGCTGTCCCGTGTCGCGCGTGCTGAACGCGCAGATCACGATGGAAGCGAAGCTCGAAGGCTGGACCTGAGCTGACGGGTTGCACGCCTGCGCACCCGACTCGCCCGGTTGACGCTGACCGCTGGCGCAGCGCTCGCTGTGCTGGCGGCAGTCGCCTTCTGGTACGCCTGGCGACAACCCTCGTACCAAGCACCGCCCGGCGATCAGATCGACATCCTGCTCGAGCTGGCAGGAGTGTTCCCCGACAAGTACCGCATCATCTGGCGCCAGCACGGAATGCTGCGCGCGACCGATCCGGAAGCGCAAAGCGATCGGTCGCTGCTCGGCAAAGCGCTGTTCATGCACACGCTGACGACATCCGAGGATCGTGCGGAAGGCGAGGTGTACCTCGAGGTCGGTTATCGCTTCTACGCGCACGATCATCAGCTCGAGCCGCCGGTGCAGGGCTACGGCGAGCAGGCGCAGAGCCCGGGCGGGATCAGCGCCGACGAAGGCTCGTTCGCGTGCTGGTGCGAGTCAGCGACCCCCGGCAGCCACGGCACCAACTGCTCCGGCGCTCTCGGCTACGGCAACTACCAGTTCTGGCTCTCGATGAGCTACAACCGCGACGAGTGCGCGACTGCTACGCCCGCGGCGCGGCGCGAAGAATTCGTGCGCTCGCTGCGCACCGCGGATCGCTTGATCGGCTTGTATCTGCAGCCGCTGCGCCGCAAGCCGCGTTGGCTGTGAGTCGCTGTTAAGCCTGCAGCTGCGGCTGTCGAGTGCCAGCCTTCGCCCACCAGTAGCTGCCCAGCATCAGCACTGCGCCCACCGTCATGATCGCAGCCAGCGTACCGACCGTACCGTCGTTGAGCACTGCAACGGCGAATCCGGTCGCCATCGACACCACCGACTGCAGCGCTCCCATCAATGCCGAAGCTGCACCGGCCTCGGCACCATGCGGCGCCAGCGCCAGCGCCGACACATGCGGAGTCACTCGCCCGACTGCGACGAAGAACGACAACTGCAGCGCGACGACGGCCCACAACGGCACCGGCCAGAAAAGCGTCGTCAGCAGCAACAGTGCGGTGCTGAGCAGGAGCGGGGTCCACACGTAGCGTGCCAGGATCTCGCGCGGCCCGAGTGTGCGCAGCGCGATGATGTTGAGCCGGCTCGCCGCCATGAACGCGAAGCCGTTGAGGCCGGTGACCAGTCCGAACTGCTCCGGCGACAACTCGTAGCGCTCCGTCAGCACGGTCGGCGCCCCGGTCACGTAGCTGAAGAGCGCGCCCATGCCGAAGCCGCCGACCAGCGAATAGCCGACCAGCGTGCGATCCATGCCGAGGCGCAGATAGGCGCGGAACACGTTGGTGAAGTTGAGCGGTGCCACCGACCATTCGGGACGCGATTCGCGCAGCGCGAAGTGAGTCGCGGCAAGCAGCGCCAGCCCCATCGCAACCTGAAACACGAACGTCGCACGCCAGCCCCAATACGTCACGACGAAGCCGCCGGCCACCGGCGCGAGCACCGGGCCGAGCGCCACGATCATCATCAGCAGCGAGAATGCGCGCGCGGCTTCATGCGGCTCGCAGCGATCGCGCACGATGGCGCGACCGATCACGAAGCCGGCGGAGCCGCCGAGCCCCTGCACGACGCGCATCAGCGTGAGCGCCGGAATGCTGGTGGCGAGCGCGCAGCCGACAGCGCCGAGCGAGTAGAGGGCGAACGCGAAGTACAGCGGCGGCTTGCGGCCGAAATGATCGCTCAGCGGGCCGTAGAACAGCTGGCTGATCGCGAGACCGACCAGGTATGCGGCCATCGTCGTCTCGACGCCGCGCACGCCGAACTCGCGCTCGATCGCCGGGAAGCCCGGCAGATACATGTCGATCGACACCGGGCCGACGGCGGCCATGGCCGCCACCAGCAGCAGCCAGCGGGGAACTCCCTTAATACACCACCACGCTGCGAATGGACTCGCCCGAGTGCATCAGGTCGAACGCCTTGTTGATGTCGCTCAGCGGCATCGTGTGCGTGATCAGGTCGTCGATGTTGATCTTGCCGTCCATGTACCAGTCGACGATCTTCGGCACGTCGGTGCGCCCGCGCGCCCCGCCG
>DATEJG010000052.1:0-5023 GCA_035278165.1 Steroidobacteraceae bacterium | reverse complement strand
CTCGCGCCCGACGCTCCGTTCCTGCGGATGTTCACGTCCGGCACAACCGGCGCGCCGAAGTCGCTCGATGTGCCGCTGAAGGCGATCGCCGCGTTCGTCGGCTACATGCGCGACGCGGTCGATCTGCGACCTGAAGACAATTTCTGGAACCTGGCCGATCCGGGCTGGGCGTATGGCCTCTACTACGCCGTCATCGGCCCGCTGGCGATGGGCCATGAGACGCTGTTCGTCGAGCGGCCGTTTTCTGCCGAGCGCGCGATCGAGGTGATTCGCGAGCGGCGCATCACGAACCTGGCCGGCTCGCCGACGGCGTTCCGGCGGATCGTTGCAGCGGGACCTGATGCAGTGAAGGCGATCCGTGGTCAACTGCGCGTTGTGGCGAGTGCGGGCGAGCCACTGACGCCGGAGGTCATCCGCTGGTTCAAACAGCATCTCGACGTCACGGTGCACGACCAATACGGCCAGACCGAGCTTGGCATGGTCGTGGCCAATCACCACGCACTGAAGCATCCCGTTCGACTCGGCTCCTCGGGAGTGCCCTCGCCAGGCTATCGCGTCGTCGTGATCGATGAGACAGGACGCGAGCTGGGGCCGCGTGAACCGGGCATGCTCGCCATCGATCGCGCTCGCTCGCCGTTGCTCTGGTTTTCAGGCTATCGTGAAGTGCTGCGGAAAGATGAGCCGTACTATCGCACCGGTGACGCGGCGGAGTGGCACGAAGACGGCAGCGTGAGCTTCATCGGACGTGCCGACGACGTGATCACTTCCTCGGGTTATCGCATCGGTCCGTTCGACGTCGAGAGCGCGCTCGCGGAGCATCCGGCGGTGCTGGAGAGCGCAGTCGTCGGCAAGCCGGATCCCGAGCGCACCGAGATCGTGAAGGCGTTCGTCGTTCTCAAGCCCGGGTTCGAAGCCTCGCCGGAGCTTGCCGAGACGCTCAAGCAGCACGTGAAAGCCCGGCTCTCGGCGCACGCCTATCCGCGTGAGCTCGAATTCATCGCCGAGCTGCCGAAAACTCCGAGCGGCAAGATCCAGCGCTTCCTGCTGCGCAATCAGGGGAAGGTGGCGTAGCTCGCGATCACGGCTCCGGGGCGAACAGCAGCTCCTGGTAGGTGGAGCTGAGATCCGTGCGCAGCGTCATGCGCTCGATCGAGCCGTCCGGCTTCAGCGCGAACGTGACGTATGCATCCTCGTAGTAGCGGTCGCTCCAATGCGCGCGGAACGTGTCGTGGTGCAAGTGCTCGAGCGGGCCTGACAGCGATGGCGAGTGATCGAAGCGCAGCGTGAGTCCGCTCGCCGTGCTCTCGATCGTCGCCGTGCCATACCACGCATCGCGATAGCGCCTGGCATATTGCGTCAGCGGCAGCGAAGGCCCGCTGTTGCCCAGACTTTGCTGTTTCGCCCGGCCGTCCGCCAGTTGCTGCTGCAGCTTGGCGAGCTTCTCCTTCTCGGCCGCCGCGACTGCAGCGATCCAGTCGGGGCTGCGCAGGCCGAGATAGTGATCGAGCAGGCGGGCCTGCATTGCCGTCAGCACCCCTGATTCTTCCGCGTTCGCGACGACCGCGAACGCAAGCTGCTTCTGCGGCACCAGCACGATCAAGGCGATCGCGCCCGGCACGCTGCCGGCATGCGCAAAGACCTGTTGTCCGCGATAGTCGCTGACGCCCCAACCCAGCGCATAAGCGCGGTAGCTCATCTGCGCCAGCTCGAGTCCTTTTGGCGGCACCGGAATGGGCATCAGCATCTGCGGCGTCCACATCTCGCGCGCCATCGCTTCGCTGTAGAGCCGCGTGTTCGAGGCCGGATCGAAGCCGCGGTTGAGCTGCAGCCGTAACCAGTGACTGAGATCCGCCACGCTCGAGTTGAGCGCGCCGGCAGCGGCACCCACATCCATGTCGATCACGGCTGGCAGCGCGCTGACCGGTCCGAATCCGCGCACCAGGCCCGAGATGCGCGCGTGCGGCCATGCGCGGTTCGCATCGGCAGGCAGCTTTGCAGACATCGACGTATCGCTCATGCGCAGCGGCGTCAGGATGCGCTTGCGCAGGACGTCTTCGTAAGGCTCGCCGGTGACCGACTGAATGACCTGCCCGGCCACCATGTAGAGGAGGTTGCTGTAGGCGTACGTGCTGCGGAAGCTGGTGACGGGCTTGATGTAGCGCAGCTTGTGAACGAGCTCGTCACGGTTGAACGTGCTCGACGGAAAGAACAGCAGGTTGCCCGCGCCCTGGCCGAGGCCGCTGCGATGGACGACCAGGTCGCGCACTGTCATCTCGTTGGAGACGTACGTGTCGTACATCCTGAAGCCGGGCAACACGTCGACGACCCGGGTGTCCCAGGTCAGCTTGCCTTCATCGACCAGCATCGACAGCAACGCCGTCGTGAAGGCCTTGGTGGTCGAGCCGATCGCGAACAGCGTGTGCTCGTCGACCTTGGCCGATTCGCCGAGACGACGGACTCCGTAACCGCGCATGACAGCCGGACGTCCGCTCTCGACGATCGTTACCGCCATGCCCGGTACTTCGAACGTGGACAGGACCTGCTGCGCGTAACGATCCAGATCGGGGGGCGGAGCCGCCTGGCTCGCCTGGAAGGCGAGCAGCAGCACGATCGACAGCAGACGCGGCAGGGAGTACGGAGTCACGTGATCTCGCTTTCGATATGCCACTGCAGGTCCGACAGCGGCAGCGCGCCGGGTCCCAGCACACAGGAGTGAAATTTACGCAAGTCGAACTCGTCTCCCAGCGCTGCCCGCATGCGCTCGCGCAGCTCCAGGAATATGCGGTCGCCGATCTTGTAAGCCAGGGCTTGCGCGGGCAGGTCGCACGAGTAGCGCAAGGTCTCGCTGACGATTTCTTCTGCCGTGAGCTGGGTGTGCTGGCGCAGGTAGTCGCGCGCCTGTTCGAGGCTCCAGCCGAGAGCGTTCATGCCGGTGTCGACGACCAGTCGCGAGATTCCCGCGACGTCGTGCGTCAGCCGGCCGTACTGCTCTTCGGGCTGCTCGAACATCCCGAGCTCTTCGGCGAGCGTGATGGCGTATTCGGCCCAGCCTTCGTTGAAGGCATTCACGAAACTGTGCGATCGGATCGGGTGCAGGCTCTCGTTCTCCAGCTGGCTCGCAAAGTGAACGTGATGGCCGGGCATGAGCTCGTGATACGCGAGCGCTCCGACTCTGATGAGCGGGCGCTGGGTCATGTTGGCGACGTTGAAGAAGTACGTGCCGAAGGCACCCGCGCTCCGCGGTTGCTCGTAGTAGCCGAAGGTCATCGAGGACTGCAGCGCTTCGGGTAGCGCCGCAAACTGGCAGGGGCTGCGCGGCAGCTGCTCGAAAAGCTTCGGCAGATGAGCCTGGATGCGGTCCGTGTAGCGCTGGAACACTGCGTGCACGCCGTCAGCAGTGGGCGCGCGCCATCGTGGATCGTTCTGCAGCCGCGAGAGAAAGGGCGCTCGCGCGCCGTCGCGGTCCTCTCGCGCGCAGATGGCTTGCATCTCGGCTTCCGCTTCGGCCATGCGTTCGAGGCCCTTGGCGTGCAGGGCTTCGGACGTGATGTCCAGCGTCGTGTGCAGATGGACGAGCTGCTGGTAGATTTCCCGGCCGCCCGGATACTGCGACATGCCGACGCCTTCCGGCGCTCGCGAGTAGTACGGCTCGGCGAGCGTCTCCAGCAATCGACCGAACGCAGGCTGCACCACTTCGCTGACCAGCAGCGCGACGTCCGGTTCGAGGCACCGGAATTTTCGCGGCGCCACGCTCAGGTTCTCCAGCGCCCGCTGGCCGAGCGATTCCACCAGCCGCCGGGCCGCAAGAATCTGCAGCTTCGGCATGCGGATGCCGCGCTCCGCCTGACCGACGGTGCGCGCGGCGAAGGCATCGATCAAGCGGCCGTAGTCGCGGACGAGATCGAGATAGCGTCGGCGGTCGCTCTCATTCGCGAGTGACGCGGCGGCGAGTTGCCGATGCACGTAGGTGAGCAGAAAAGCGCCGCAGTACGCGCTGGGCAGGAACATCCCGAAGAATCCCTTGCGCAGCGGATCGATCACGTGCCAGTAGAAATCCGCCTCTTTGGCCCAGGTGGCGGCGCGGAAGCGCACCACGCGCAGGGTGAGCCGTACATCGTGCGGCAGGGTGCTCTCGTCGAGGCTGTCCAGGCGATCGAGCAACGATTGGCCGACCTTGCTGCGACGCTGCGCTTCGGCGAAGGAAACGTCGGGCATCTGCGTGAGCGGCTCGCCGAGCTGCTGTTGCACGAAGATGCTCCGGCGCAGCTCCGCCCAGGCGGCATCCGCGACCCGGGTCGCGCTTTCGAGCGGGCTCGTCGTACTCATATATATATGTATGGGGTCCGGGGCAGGGTCAAAGCTCCGCCAGGGGCGGCTTCTGCTGCTGGACCTGCAGGCGTGCCTCCAGCGCCCGGGCGATTGCGAGCATATCCCCGTCCCCGAGCACGCGGCCGTGAAAAGTCACGTTGCGCGTGCCGACGTGCGGCGGCGCTGCGGGGTTCTCCGGCAGAAAGAACTTCCTCACGTCCATGGAACGGGCCGGCGCGGAGATGACTCCCGCGCGCAGCGTCACACCCGGCTGCCCGGTGAGATTCATGGCGACGAGCAGGTCGAACGATCCGTAGGTGGGGCCGAAGACCACATCGACCTGCTCGAACAGCTCGTGCATCTGTTGCATGAGCTGGCGCCGCAGGCGCTCGATCTGCAGATAGTCCACGGCCGACAGAAAACGAATCCTGCGCCAGTTGCCGGGCCACGGCGAGCCCGGCAGGAGCTGCGCGTCCTGCCCCGACAGCATGAGCTCGTCGAACATGGCCGCCGATTCCACGAAGAGATTCTCGGAGATCGTCCGGTACGGACAGGCTGGCAGCTCGAGCGGAATCAGCCGCACTCCAAGCTGACGCAGCGCCTCCAGCGCGCCTTGCTCCGCTGCGGTGATCGGTGCGCCGCTGGACGGATCGCCGAAGCTGCTGCGCTCGAACCAGGCAGGCGAGTAGCCCACGCGAACCTGCGAAAGATCGCG
>DATEJG010000051.1:0-23301 GCA_035278165.1 Steroidobacteraceae bacterium | reverse complement strand
AAGCTGACCGAGGCAGAGCAGAAGGCCGCGGCGAAGAGCTAGCAGTCACACTCAGCTAGCAGTCACACTCGATTCACGGACGATCAACAGGCAGCGCTCCTGCCTGTGAGCCCCCTGCCCGCCACCGGCGGCAGGGGGCTCGCTTTTTCTGCGCAGAATTTGAGCACCGTCACCGTTCGCGTCTCGCATCCGACATAGTCTTGGCCGGCACAGCGGCGCGTGCGTTCCTCGTCTCTCGCGACGCCGCGCGTGTAGCAGATCAGCGGACAGGTCGGGGCGAATGAGCGCTTCAGGCTTTGCCCTAAAGCCAAATGCGCCCCATCTTGCAAACTTGCGCAAGGTTCGGCGGGGCAGGCATGCACACAGGATTCACCACGTTTTCGTCGCTGGCGGGCGCGCTCATCGTCGCCTGCCTGAGCATCGCCGTGCGCGCCGACGCGTCCACGGGCCTGTGCGCATCGGGCGAGCGTTGCGAAGTCGATCCGTTGCAACCGTACGAGGAGCGCCTCGCCGATCGCTACGAAGCAGCGCTGCAGCGCGCGGCGATGCCGGACAGCTCGCTGCGTCATCCGGCCGAGCTCAGCGACAAGGACCTGTCCGCGTACAGCGGCGTCGGCATGATCGCGTGCAGCGTCGACTCCGGCATTCAGACTTCCACCGCGTTCCTGGTCGGCGCCTTCGACATCGGCGTCACCGTCGCGCACACCTTCGAGAACGGCGCCGCGCGAGTCGCGCCCACCGAGTGCGTCTACACGAGCATCGACTCGCAGGGACAGGTGCGCGAGCGCATCCCGGTCGCGTACTTCCGCTCGCAGTGGGAAACGGGCGCCGATTCGTTCGGCCAGCCGTCGAAAGACATCGCGGTGTTCCGGCTGAGCCAGCCCTCGCGCTATGCGCAGAAGACGATGCCGCTCGGCCGCTTCAGCGGCGCTGCGTCGCCGGTGGTCATGGTCGGCTACCGCGCAGACATCGGCTGGGCGACGATCAAGCGCAAGGCGCGCGGCATGGCCTATGAGCGCAGCGGCGACGGCAAATCGGCGCCGAGCGTTGCGAGCTTCACCCACGATATGGATTCACGCGGCATCGCGCCCGGCGCACCGGTCATCGACGAGCGCACCGGCGTCATCATCGGCATTCACACGCGGCTGCCGGCGCGGCGCAACGCCATGATCACGATGAACGACTGGCTCGAAACCACGCTGCGCAGCGAGATCCAGCAGAACGCAAAGAACGACACCGGCGCCGCCGACGGGCGCTGAGCCTGCTGCGGGTCAGGCTTCAGCCTGACTCATTCTCCCTGTAGTCTCTCCCGCATGTCCGCCTCCGACGTGCAATCGCTGCGCGCGCTCCTCGACCGCAGCCGCCGCGCCGTGATCTTCAGCGGCGCTGGCATCAGCACCGAAAGCGGCATTCCCGACTTCCGCAGCCCGGGCGGCGTCTGGTCGCGGATGCAGCCGATCTATTTCCAGGAGTTCATCGCATCGGAGGAGAAGCGCCGCGAGGCCTGGCGGCGTCGCTTCGACAACCGCGACGGCTGGGTCGGCGCGCAGCCGAACCGCGGTCATTACGCGGTCGCGCAGCTGATCGCATCGGGCAAGGCCGGTGCCGTCATCACGCAGAACGTCGACAACCTGCACCAGCTCTCGGGCGTCCCGGAGCACAAGGTGATCGAGCTGCACGGCAATGCGACCTACGCGCGCTGTCTCGGCTGTTCCGTGCGGATCGAGCTGAAGGAGATCGAGCAGGAGTTTCAGGCGAGCGGCACGGTCGGTCCGTGCCGGGCGTGCGGCGGCATCGTCAAATCCGCGACCGTCTCGTTCGGTCAGCCGATGCCGGCGGTGCCCATGCAGCGCGCGCACGAGGAGACGCTGGCGTCCGACCTGTTTCTCGTGCTCGGCTCATCGCTGTCCGTGTTTCCTGCAGCTGATTTCCCGGTGCGCGCCAAGCAGAACGGTGCCGTGCTGGTGATCGTCAACCGCGATCCGACCGAGATGGACGGGCTCGCCGACCTGGTGATTCACGCCGGCATCGGCGCGACCTTGACGCAAGCGGTTTCTTAACGCGCCCGGTAGCGCTCGAACTCCGGCGTCGCCTGCGAGCGCCACCCCTGGACCTTGCGCTCGATGAACAGCACCGGCATGCGCGCGCGCGTCGCCAGCTCCATGCCCTCGCGTGGACCCAGCACGTTCATCGCTGTCGCCCAGCCGTCGGCCTGCGCCGTCGACCGCGCGATGACGACGACGGAGCCGGGCTCGCGATCGATCGGCCGCGCGGTGCGCGGATCGATAGTGTGCGAGTAGCGCTTGCCCCCGCGCTCGTAGTAGTCGCGGTACTCGCCGGAGGTTGAAATTGCCGCGGCGTCGAGCCACACGCTCGCGTACGGCGTGCGCTGCGTATCCACCGGATGCTCGATCGCGATGTGCCACGGCTCGCCGCGCGCGTTGCGGCCGCGTGCGCAGATCTCGCCGCCGATGTCGATCATGAAGTCGTCGATGCGCAGCGCCAGCAATCGCTCCGCGAGTCGATCGACGGCGTATCCCGGGGCGATGCCGTTGAGATCGATCGACAGCTGCGCGACATCCTTGCGCAGCGCCGGCGGATCGCGACGCACGTGAAGCATGCGGTAACCGATTCTCGAGCGCAGCGACGCGATCTCCTGATCCGTCGGCAGCACCTTCGGCTCGCCCGCGGGGCCGAAGCCCCACGCAGCGACCAGCGGCGCCACGGTTATGTCGAATGCGCCGCCTGAAGCTTCGCCGATGTCGAGCGCTGCCTGAACGACCGCGGCCAGGTCGCCGGAAACGGCGTACCACTGCGTCGACGCGCTCGCGTTGAACTTCGCGACTTCAGAATCCGCGCGATAGCCGGACATCGAGCGATCGATCTGCGCCAGGACGTCGTCGATGACGACGCGCACCCGGGCGGCGTCGACGGAAGGCGGCGCCGCTGCCACCTTGACCGTGTAGGTCGTGCCCATCGTCGGGCCCGACAGCACGAGCTCCTCGGGCGCGCGTGCACAGGCCGCTGCCCACAGCGCACAGCACGATACGAGTAGGCGCGCACTCACGGCTTGATGGGTTCGGCGGCGGGACGATTGCAATTGTCGTCTGTCTCGTCACGTGCCGGCGTCGTACGTGGCGGGCGTTGCGTCGAGTCCCGGCAGGCGTGCACGGGCGCCGGTGCAGCCGCCTTGACCGGCACCGGCTCTTCGCGCTCGGAGCTGTTCAGCAGGACCGCTACGAGAAAGCTCGCTGCAATCAAGCCGCCGCCGACGATGACGCCTCGGTCCATTCCCGCCTTCGCCCCAGAAAGTGCCAGGCAGAGCGCCAAGCTGAGTGGTTGCGCCGGCACCGCAGCGGCCGGAGAGGGCATCAGAATAGTGAAGGCTGGCGGGGCCGTAATGTGTCCTTTGGTGCAGGGTGCGGGTGTTTTGCGGCCGCCCGTCGACCTGCAGCAGCCGCAGGGCTAAGCTTGCCACATGAACCGGACTTCGTATCGCGGCTGGCGACGCCCGCTGACACTGCTGGCAATCGTGGTGATCTGCGCCGGCGCCACTTCGTCGCGCTCGTGCAGTATCGGCAGCGGCTCCGACAGCAACGGCGACGGCGGCGACAACCCCACGTTCGTCGCGACGCTGCAGCTGCAGAACACCAGCGGCGAAGTCACGGACACGTTCGAGCGCCAGGAGCTGATCCAGATGATCCTGACGGTGCGCAACCGCCGGGACACGACCGAGACGATGGACTTCACCGATTCGCGCACGTCGGATTTCGTCGTGGTCCGCGAGAACACCAGCAGCATCGTCTGGCAGCTGTCCAAGGAGACAGCAGCGCCCTCGCCCACCCCGACGACGCTCACGTTCGCGCCGAACGAGAGCAAGACCTTCACGACCACCTGGGATCAGCTCGATTCGAGCGGCGGCGACCAGGTACGCGTCGGCGCCTACGAAGCGCGCGGCGTGCTGGTGTTCGACGGCTTCGACGACAACCCGCTGCGCGCCAGCCAGCGCGGCTCGCCGCTCGAGCGCTTCACGATCAACTGACGGATGGCGCAGCCGCTGCATCACGAGCACATCGTACGGATCAACGATCCGGCGAACGTCGCCGGCGCGTGGCTCACGCGCGAGCAGCTGTGGGCGGGCCTGCAGCACACGGTGGTGGCGCCGGAGCTGGTCGACGAGTCGATCGACTCGGCGTCGATCGAGGAGATCGGACCGTGCCGGCTGCGCCGCGAGATCCGCCGCGGGCGCTGCGCCACCAGCGATGAAGTCGAGCTGGTGCGCAACGAATCGGTGCAGATCCACGCCGACGCGGCCGGCGCGTTCGCGGGCAGCACGCTGACGATCCGCATCGAAGAGCCCGCGCCGGAGATGCTGTTCGTGCGCTTCACCTATGACGTGTGCGGGCTGGAAGAAGTGCGCGACGAGCAGGAAGACAGCGCACGCTGCTGCGCGTACCAGTCCTCCGACATCGAGCGCATCCGCCAGGCGCGGCGCTTCGCTGTGGGTCAGGCTTTAGCCTGACTGCGCAACACTGCGACCGGATACTCCGCCAACACCTCGGCGATCGTTGCTCCGCGCTCGCCATCGATCTCGATCTCGCGCTCCGTCAGCACGTCACGCATCCGGCCTGCCGCCACGCCGTTGCCGAACGCGATTCTCGTGTCGCCCCATGCACGCTCACCGAGCGGCAGCTCGGTCACGCCATCCATCAGCTTCGCAGTCCACCGCGGCACGACCACGATGCAGCTGCGCCCTACGCGTGTGCGCACGAAAGCAAATGCGTGCTCCCTCCTCGCGCCATCGATCTGCAACGGCTGATAATCGCCGTGTGCGAACAGCTCCGGATCCTCGCGGCGCAGCTGCAGGAGCTTCTGAATCACGTAGAGCTTGCTCGGGACGCGCCGCTCTTCCTCCCACAGCCCGACGGCCGCGAGGCGCTGCGCCGCAGCCGCGAAATCGACCGGTCGCCGGTTGTCGGGATCGACCAGCGTCAACGCCGTCAGCTCGGTGCCCTGGTAGAAATCCGGAACGCCCGGCGCGGCGATCTTGAGCACCGTCTGGGTCAGCGAGTTGATGCGGCCGAAGAACGCGACGATCTCCGCCAGCACGCTGAAGTCCTTGAGGAACGCGCTGCGCTGCGGATCGGCGAGCAGCTCGGCGATGAAATCGGCGAGCGCCTTCTCGTACTCGGCATTCGGCGAGATCCACGAGCTGGCGCGTTTCGCCTCGCGCGCCGCCTTGACTGCGTACGCCTGCAGACGCTCCGTGAGCGCTGCCGTGTCCTCGTCGGGCCGCCACACGCCGATCAGCGTCTGATACAGCAGATACTCGTCCTGACGATCCGGCGCGGGATCGTCGCCGATGTGCCGCCGCTTGGTGCGGTTCAATCGCGTCCAGCGCGCGAGGTGCCGCTTCCACAAGTCCGGAAGCTCGCCGAGCACGGCGATGCGTGCACGCACATCTTCGCTGCGCTTCGTATCGTGCGTCGATGTCGCCAGCATGGCATGCGGCCAGGCGCGCGCGCGTTCGGCATTGGCCTGATGCAAAGCAGCCGATGAAGCGCCGTATCTGCCCGGATCGTTGCCGACCTCGTTGAGGCACACCAGCCGGTTGTAGCGATACAGCGCGGTGTCCTCGACGCCCTTCGCTGCGACCGGCGAAGTCACCTGCTGGAACTTCATCGCGAACTCGAGGATCGCGCGCCGCACGGAGTCGGAGCGGCCCTCGGCGCGCTCGCCGAGCAGCACCTCGCGCAGGAAATCGAACACGCTCAGCTCGACGCCCGCGCTGCGCTTGCGCGCGACGTTCACGGCCCAGTTCACGATGCGCCGGTCTTCGTCGCTGACGCCGCGGTGCGAAACATAGGTGCGATACACCGGGAAGCAGGCGATCACTTCGCGGATCGCCTCGCGCATCGCAGCGCGCGTGAAGTCGGCAGTGTGCCGGTCGAGCTGCGCGATACGGTCCAGCTGCGTCGCCAGCACTTCGATCTCGGCCGCGAGCGAGGTGCGCATCACCAGGCGCTTGCTGTCGTAGGCGATCTGCTCGAACGACTCGTCGGACTCGGTGAACTGGCGATAGCGGCGCGTCATGCGCACTTCATCGTCGCTGCTCACCAGCCAGCCCGTCGTGAGCGCCGCGAACTCGTAGCCGGTCGTGCCGTGCACCGGCCAGGTCTCGGGCAGGCGCTCGTACGAAGCGAGGATCTTTTCGACCACGACGTACCTGGAGTGCTGCTGCAACCGCTCCAGGTACGCCTGCGGATCGTAGAGACCGTCGACGTGATCGACGCGCAGGCCGTCGATCATGCCGCGCTCGACCAGCTCGAAGATCAGCCGGTGCGTCGCGTCGAACACCGCAGCCTCGTCCATGCGCAGCGCGGCGAGATCGTTGACGTCGAAGAAGCGCCGGTAGTTGATCTCGTCGACCGCCACGCGCCAGTACGAAAGCCGGTACGCCTGCGCTTCGAGCAACGCATCGAGCGCGTCGAAGCTGCGCGCATCGCCGGGAGTGCCGTTGACACGCGCCAGCGTCTCTTCGATGTATTGCCGGATCTGCGGACTGCGCTCCAGCAAGCGCACCAGCCGGCGCTTGTGCGCCTCCTTGTCGCGGTAGCGGATCGCGATCGCGTCCTCCGACACGTCGCTGCGCGGCGGCAGGTTGCTGAACGTGTTCAGCAGGCTCTCGAAATCGGCGCGATGCGCGTCGTCCGGCGCGAGCAGCGCGTCCGGAATCGGCGCCTGCGCAAAAATCCGCGGATACTCGCGCGGATCGACCGGCAGGAGATGCTCGTAGTAGCGAATGGCGAAACTGCCGGCGGCGGCATCGAGCTGCAGCCTCAGCTCGCCGCGCTCCAGCACCGCGCCGTAGACGTCGCCGAGGATCGGCACCAGCACGCGATCGCGCATCGAGCCGCGGTTCGGCCGCCAGTCGATGTCGAAGTGGTGCGCGGCGCGCGCCGCCGGGCCGTTCTCCAGCACGTCGAGCCACCAGACGTTGTCGTCGCCCATCACGCCGAGATGATTCGGCACGATGTCGACGATCAGCCCCATGCCGTGCTCGTGCAATGTCGCGACCAGCTGCTCGAAATCCTCCTGCGTGCCCAGCTCGGGATTCAGGCGCGTGTGATCGGTGACGTCGTAGCCATGCATGCTGCCCGGCCGCGCCTTGAGGATCGGCGAAGCGTACAGATGACTGATACCGAGCCGCGCCAGGTACGGCACAGCTCGCATCGCGTCGGCGAACGTGAATTCGCGATTGAGCTGCAGGCGGTAGGTGGCGCGGGGAAATGGGGACATTCATCATTTCCTTTACAGTGCGCCGGCACGCCGGCGGGGACCGGCGGAAATGATGAATGTCCCCATTTCCCTCATCGCCGCGCGGGCGGCTGCGGGTATTCGAGCAACGCCATCGCGCGGCCCTGCACTGCGTAGCTCGCGCCGGGCGCGAGCTCGCGCTCCTGCGTCTCGAAGGCGGCGTTGGTAGTGTCGAAGCGCAGCACCCAGCGCGCGTCCTCGGGCTGCGGCGGAATGCGGAACTCCACCGTCTCGTAGTGCGCGTTGACCAGCACCAGGAAATCGTTGTCGACGATCGTGCGACCGCGCTCGTCGCGCTCGTCCAGGCCGCGGCCCGAGAGGAACACAGCCAGGCTGCGCGCGAAGCCGTCGCGCCACTGATCGTCGGACATCTGCGTGCCGGCGGGATCGAGCCACACGATGTCGCGCACGTTCTGGCCGCGGATCGCGCGGTTCTGGAAGAACTTGCGGCGGCGGAACACGCGATGCTGCTGCCGCAGGCGGATCAGGGCGCGCACGAACTCGAGCAGCTGACGGTCTGCCGCGCCCACCTGCCACGCCAGCCAGGTCAGCTCATTGTCCTGGCAATAGGCGTTGTTGTTGCCTCGTTGGCTGTGGCCGAGCTCGTCGCCGGCGAGCAGCATCGGCACGCCTTGCGAGAGCAGCAGCGAGGCCAGCAGGTTGCGGCTCTGGCGCAGGCGCAGCTCGCGGATCGCCGGGTCGTCGGTCGGCCCTTCGGCGCCGCAGTTCCAGCTGCGGTTGTGATTCTCGCCGTCGCGGTTGTCGTCCTTGTTGGCTTCGTTGTGCTTGTCGTTGTAGCTCACCAGGTCGCGCAGCGTGAAACCGTCGTGCGCGGTGACGAAGTTGATGCTCGCGTACGGCCGGCGGCCGCTCTGCTCGTACAGGTCGCTCGAGCCCGCGACCCGGTAGGCGAGCTCGCCGATCAGGCCGCCCTCGCCTTTCCAGTAGTCGCGGATCGCGTCGCGGTACTTGCCGTTCCACTCGGTCCAGCCGACCGGGAAGCGCCCGACCTGGTAGCCGCCCTCGCCCAGGTCCCACGGCTCGGCGATCAGCTTCACCTGCGAGATCACCGGGTCCTGGTGGATGATGTCGAAGAACGCGCCGAGGCGGTCGACTTCGTGCAGCTCGCGCGCGAGCGCTGCGGCCAGGTCGAAGCGGAAGCCGTCGACGTGCATCTCGGTGATCCAGTAGCGCAGGCTGTCCATGATCATCTGCAGCACGCGCGGATGGAGCATGTTGAGCGTGTTGCCGCAGCCCGTGTAGTCCATGTAGTAGCGCGGGTCGTCGTGCACGAGGCGGTAGTACGCCGCGTTGTCGATGCCGCGGAACGCCAGCGTCGGGCCGAGATGGTTGCCCTCGGCGGTATGGTTGTAAACCACGTCGAGGATCACCTCGATGCCGGCCGAATGCAGCGCCTTCACCATCGTCTTGAACTCGCGGTCCGCCTGCAGCGTCGAGGCGTAATCCTGATGCGGCGCGAAGTAGCCGATCGAGTTGTAGCCCCAGTAGTTGCTCAGGCCCTTCTCCACGAGGAAGCGGTCGTTGACGAACCAATGCACCGGCATCAGCTCGACCGCGGTCACGCCGAGGCGCTGCAGATACTCGATGACCGGCGTCGTGCCGAGGCCGGCGTACGTGCCGCGATACTGCGGCGGCACTTCCTCGTGCAGCTTGGTGAAGCCGCGCACGTGAGTCTCGTAGATGATCGTGTCGTGCCACGGCGTGCGCGGGTTGCGGTCATCGCCCCACGAGAACGCCGGATCGATGACCTGGCATTTCGGCATCCCGCTCGCGTTGTTGCGCCGGTCCTGCGACAGGTCGCCGCGCTGGCTGCCGATGCGATAGCCGAAGTGCGCGTCGCTCCACGCGAGCTGGCCGACGATGGCCTTCGCATATGGATCGATCAGCAGCTTCTGCGGATTGAAGCGATGACCCTGCTGCGGCTGGTACGGACCGTACACGCGATAGCCGTACAGCTGGCCGGGGCGCGCTTCCGGCAGGTAGCAGTGCCAGACCAGGTCGGTCTGCTCGCGCAGCGGGATACGCTGCAGCTCGCGCCGGCCGCGGCTGTCGAACAGGCACAGCTCCACGCCGGTCGCGTGCTCGGAGAACAGCGCGAAGTTGACGCCTTCGCCGTCCCAGGTCGCGCCTTGTGGAAAGGGTTTACCGGGCCAGACGGCCGTGATCGGGTTGGGCATGCGTGCTCACGAAGTGAGCGTGCTGAGCCGCGAGGTTGATGTGCGCGGAGCCGGTGCGCTCCAGCGCCCAGTCGGCGCGCTCAGCGTACGGCAGGCGGCGCACGATCTCGCCGACGCGGCGCGGCGTGCCCAGGTCGCTCCAGCCGCAGGACGGTACGCGCAGCACGCACAGGCGCGCGGCATGGCCTTCGAGCAGATCGCGGGAGAAGTCGAGCTCGGGCAGGCGCTCGTACAGGGCGAGCAGCGCCGGCCAGTTGCCGGTCGGCGAGCCGCCCGACAGGCCGTTCGCGATGCTGACCTGCATCTCCATGACCAGCCGCGCGAAACGCGGCAGATACAGGTCGAGGAGCGTGCGCGCCGCGGCCACCATGATGAACGTGTTCCACAGGCCGCCGGCGTCGATGATCTCGCGGGCCACCGAATAGCCCGGCTTCTCGATGAAGCGCGCCACGCTGTGGCCGCCGAGCGGATCCAGCTCGCCGGGCAGCACGTAGCCCAGGTCCGTATCGGGCTCGTCGGGCTGCAGGCCGAGCAGCAGCGGACGGTCGGCGTTGCGCTCCAGTCGCTGCAGCGCCTGTACCAGCACCTCGTTCAATACGTCTTCGTCGCGCACGTAATGATCGGCAGGCAGCAGCACGATGCGCGCCTCCGCGTCCCGGGCGAGGATGTGCAGCAACGAGTAGAGAATGCCGATGCCGGTGCCCAGGTTACGCGGCTGGACGATCAGGTTGCCGCGCTCGAGGCTGTCGAGCAGCGGCCGGCTCTCGGTCCACCACTGCCGGTGCTGCTGGGCCACGATGGTGCAGACCCGTTCGGGGGCGACCACCCGCTCGGCGCGCGCGATAGCATCTTCCAGCAGCGAATGTCCACCGTGCAGCGAGCAGTATTGCTTCGGGACAGCGGTGCCGCAGGGCTTGGTCGTGAGGGCGCGGAGGCGGTTACCGTCGCCGCCGGCAAGGACCAGGGACCACGTGTGTTGCGCCTGGCGCACGGTCGTCTCCGTTGATGAAACTGGTGTTATCGTTGTCGCCTGCTGGCGCCGCCCATAAATACCCGGCCACGGCTACAGGTTCCCTGGAACCGCATCGGTCGGACGTGCGTAGTCCCAAGGCTTCGTCCATCCGAAACGGGCGCCGCCGACTCGGTTCATGGGTGCGTGTTTCCATCCTTCGCCTGGAGAGATCGGTTTCGGATGACGTCTGGTGAGCAATCAGAGGCGCGGGCTACACCCGCAACGCGTACAGCGCCCACTAATCAGATGTGGCCGCGCGACGGGCGCCCGTCGCACGTCGCGGGCCGTGGCTATTGGCTGCTGCTGCTCGCCGTCGCTTTCAGCTGCGTATCCGCTGCCACCGCGACGCGCCCCGGCGGCGATGCCCGGGGTGCGCCCCGCTACCGTTTCGACGGCAATACCGTGGTCGACCTCGCACGTCGCACTGCCGGCAGCGCGTTCGTACCGAAGCGCCTGGAAAACCCGGCATTGCAACAATTGAATTACGACCAGTACCGGGACATCCGCTTCAATCCCGAGGCGGGCATCTGGCGCAACGAGCAGGTGCCGTTCCGCGTCGAGCTGTACCCGGCAGGCTTCCTGTTCCAGACGCCCGTGATCATCTCGGTCGTCGAAGGCGGCCTGGCGCGCGATCTCGCACCGCAGCCGGACATGTTCATGCTCGGCAACAGCGTGCCGAAACCACTGGCGAATCAGCCGCTGCCCTTGTCCGGCTTCCGGGTGCGCACCCGGCTCAATTCGCGCTCGGTGTGGGACGAGTTCCTGGTGTTCCAGGGCGCTTCGTACTTCCGCGCCGTCGCGCGCGACACCTTGTACGGCGTCTCGGCGCGCGGGCTCGCAATCCGCACCGCACATCCGACAGGCGAGGAGTTCCCGGCCTTCACTCACTTCTGGATCGAGCGGCCGTCGGCGAACGCAGCGTCGATCGTCGTGCATGCGCTGCTCGACAGCCCGTCGACCACCGGCGCGTACCGCTTCTCGGTCACGCCCGGCGTGGAGACCGTCATGGACGTCGACGTCACGCTGTTCCCGCGGGTCGCGCTCGACAACATCGGCATCGGTCCGCTGACCTCGATGTTCCTGTTCGACGAATCCGACCGCGCGCGCATCGACGATTTCCGCGACGAGGTGCACGACTCGGACGGCCTGCAGATCGTGACGGCCCAGGGCGAGCGCGTGTGGCGGCCGCTGAAGAATCCCACGCAGCTGCAGGTCTCCAGCTTCACCTCGCAGGCGCCGCGCGGCTTCGGGCTGGTGCAGCGCTCGCGCCGCGTCTCGGACTATCACGACCTCGAAGCTCATTACGAGGAGCGGCCGAGCGTGTGGATCGAGCCGACCAGCGAGTGGGGCGCCGGCGCGGTGCAGCTGTTCGAGATCCCGACCAACAACGAGACCAACGACAACATTACGGCGTTCTGGCGCCCGACCGCGGTGATCCCGGAGGGCAAGCCCTACCACCTCTCCTACCGCATGCGCTGGAACAAGCAGCCGAAGCTGACGCCGTCGATGGGCAAAGTGACCTCGACGCGCAGCGGGCCGAGTCACGACGGCAAGCGGCGCATCTTCGTCGTCGAATTCACCGGCACCGGCCGCGTCATCGAGGGCTTGCGGCTCGACGTCGGCACGTCCGCCGGCAAGCTCAGCAACCTGGTGCTGCAGCCGAGCCCGCTCACCAAGGGCGTGCGCGCCAGCTTCGAGCTCGATCCGTCCAACTCCGACGTCGCTGAGCTGCGCCTGCGCCTGATGCGCGCCGACAAGCCGGCCAGCGAGACCTGGTTGTATCGATGGACAGCCAGCTGAAGCCCGCAGCGCTCGAAGGCCGCGAAGTCGTGCGCGGCGGGATGCCGTTCGAGCGTCCGACCGACATGCCGGTGCAGGACCTCCACACTGCTCCGCCGCAGCAGAAGATCGGCGCAACGCCGCTGCGCGTGGTGCTCGCGCGCCTGATCGCGGTGCTCGGCACGCTCGGCCTCGCCGGTTACGGCGTGTTCGAGATGCTCGGCATCGTCAGCTTCTCGAACATGACCGTGCTGCAGGGCGTGATGATCGTGTTCTTCGCGATCACGCTGCTGTGGATCTCGCACGCCGCAGCTTCCGCCATAGCAGGTTTCCTGATTCCGCCGCTGCGCTCGCCGGGCGTGCCCTCGATCGCCGGATCGCGCACCGCGCTGGTGATGCCGATCTACAACGAGGATCCGGCGCGCACGACCGCCGCGCTGTACGCGATGGCGGAAGCGCTGGCGCAGATCGACGCTGCGCGGCACTTCGAGATCGCGATCATCTCGGACTCGACCAACGCCGACGCGTGGATCAGCGAGTCGCTGGCCATCGACCAGCTGCGCCGCGACCTGCGGGAGACCCTGCCGGTCTGGTACCGGCGGCGCTGGCACAACACCGGCCGCAAGGCCGGCAACGTCGAGGACTTCGTCAAGCGCTGGGGCGCGCGCTACGACTACATGATCGTGCTCGACGCCGACAGCATCATGGCGCCGCAGACGCTGGTCGAGCTGGTGAGCCGCATGCAGGCGGATCCGCAGCTCGGCATCCTGCAGACCGTGCCGATGCTGATCGGCCACTGGAGCCTGTTCTCGCGCATCCAGCAGTTCGCCGGCCGCGTCTACGGCAGCTCGATCGGGCGCGGCGTGGCCGCGTGGAGCGGCAACGAAGGCAACTACTGGGGACACAACGCGATCATCCGCGTCGCGGCGTTCGCGCAGGCCTGCGGCCTGCCGCAGCTGCCCGGGCGCCGGCCGTTCGGCGGCCACGTGCTGTCGCACGATTTCGTCGAGGCAGCGCTGATGCGCCGCGCCGGCTGGAAGGTGCGCATGGCGCCGGACCTGGGCGGCTCGTGGGAAGAAAGCCCGCCCTCGCTCGTCGACATCGCGATCCGCGACCGCCGCTGGGCGCAGGGCAACCTGCAGCACTCGAAGATCGTCGGCGCCAAAGGGCTGGCCGTGACGAGCCGCGCGCATTTCATCATCGGCATCATGAGCTACCTGTCCTCGCCGCTGTGGATGATGCTGCTGCTGGTCGGCTTCGCACTCACGTTGCAGGCCACGCTGATCCGCCCGGAATACTTCAGCCGCAGCTTCCAGCTGTTCCCCGACTGGCCGCGGTTCGACGCACCGCGCATGACGGCGCTGTTCATCTACACCATGGTGGTGCTGTTCACGCCGAAGCTGCTCGGGCTGGCGCGCACGATGCTCTTCAACTGGCGCGTGCTGCGCGGTTGCGGCGGCTTCCTGGCGGTGATCGTCGGCGCGATCGTCGAGACGATCCTGTCGGCGTTGTACGCACCGATCATGATGCTGGTACAGACCCAGCACATCATCGAGATCCTCACCGGCCGCGACTCCGGCTGGAACGCGCAGCGGCGCCATGCGCACATGACGACCTGGCGCGAAGCGTGGAGCGTGCACTGGCAGCACCTGGTCATGGGCATCGTGATCGGCGTGATCGCGTTCCTGATCTCGCCGACATTGCTGGCCTGGCTCACGCCGACACTCGCCGGCCTGCTGCTCGCCGTGCCGCTGTCGAAGGTCAGCGGCAGCGCCAAGCTCGGCCGCTTCCTCGGCTGGTTCAGCATCCTGCGCACGCCGGAAGAGAAGCACGTACCGCCGGTCATCCGGCGTCGCGACGAGCTGCTCGCACACTCATCGCCGATGCCGACGGACGGGCTGCGCTACATCGCGCGCAACCGGCAGGCGCGCTACGCACACATCTCGGGGAATCTGCCGCGTCCGCAGGAAACGCGCGGACACCCTGACCCACATCGCCTGACCGCGGAGCGCAAGCTGGCGGATGCACGCACGTTGAGTGAAGTTCTTGCATGGCTCGGGCCGGCGGAACGGGTGCATGTGGCGGGGGATCCGAGATTGCTGGAGCGGCTGGCGGAGCTGCCGGACAACTGAGAGTCACTTTCTCCCAAGGGAACTTCCCCCCCATCTGCCGCCTTCGCGTCAGATGCCCTCTCCCTCCTTCCTCGGCTCCATCCGCTCGCGCGGCGAATCGCTGTTCCGCGTCTGGGCTCCGCAAGCGCACGCTGTCGAAGTCGTGTTCGAAGGTTCGACCGCGCCGCTGGCTCTGCACCGCGAGTCCGACGGCTACTTCAGCGGCTCCACCTCGGCGGAGGTCTCTCTATATAAGTATCGCGTCGACGGCACCGGGCCGTGGCCCGATCCGTGCTCGCGCTTCCAGCCGCAGGGCGTGCACGGCCCGTCGCTGATCGTCGATCCGTCCGCGTTCGAGTGGAGCGACGCGGGCTGGCGCGGCGCGCGCCTGCACGGACAGATCATCTACGAGCTGCACATCGGCACGTTCACTCCGGCGGGCACGCTCGACGCCGCCATCGACAAGCTCGCGTACCTGCGCGAGCTCGGCGTCACGATGCTCGAAGTGATGCCGCTCGCGCAGTGCCCGGGCCGCTGGAACTGGGGCTACGACGGGGTGCAGCTGTTCGCGCCGAATCACGTGTACGGCGATCACGAGGCGCTGAAGCGTTTCGTCGATCGCGCGCATGCGCTCGGTCTCGCCGTGATTCTCGACGTCGTCTACAACCATCTCGGGCCGGACGGCAATTACCTGAGGTGCTTCAGCCCGCACTACTTCAGCACGCGCCACCGGACCGAGTGGGGCGAGGCGCTGAACCTCGACGGCGAGCATGCGCAGGGCACGCGCGATTTCATTCTCGGCAATGCCCGCTACTGGCTCGGCGAGTTCCATCTCGACGGCCTGCGCCTGGATGCGACGCAATCGATCTTCGACGACAGCCGGCCGCACATCCTCGCGCAGCTCGCGCAGGCCGCACGCGAGGCTGCGCAGCCGCGCTCGATCGTCATCATTTCCGAGAACGAGCCGGAGCACGCCGAGCAGCTGCTGCCGCCGGACCAGGGCGGCTTCGGCCTCGACGCGATGTGGAACGACGACTTCCATCACGCGGCGAAAGTCGCGCTCACCGGCACGCGCGACGGCTACTTCAGCGACTACACCGGACGCGCGCAGGAATTCGTGTCGTGCGTGCGGCGCGGCTTTCTTTATCAAGGCCAGTGGTATCCGTGGCAGAAGCAGGCGCGCGGCAGCCTGGTGCGCGGCCTGCCGGCGTGCTCGTCGGTCGTCTTCCTGCAGAACCACGACCAGGTCGGCAATACGTTCCTCGGCGACCGCGTGCACTCCACCGCCGCGCCGGGCCGCTACCGCGCGCTGATGACGCTGACGCTGCTCGGCCCGCAGACACCGATGCTGTTCATGGGCCAGGAGTTCGCCGCTTCCGCGCGCTTCATGTTCTTCGCCGATCATCACCCGGAGCTCGCCGCGCTGGTGCACAAGGGGCGCCGCGAATTCCTCACTCAGTTCCGCGCCTACGCCGACGAGGCCACGCAGCAGCTCGTGCCGGCGCCGCACGCGGCGGAAACATTCATGGGCTCGAAGCTCGACTGGAGCGAGGCGGAGCACAACGTCGAGTCGCTCGCCTTCCATCGCGACCTGATCCAGCTGCGTGCCGGCGATCCGGTCATCTCGCAGCAGGACGTCGCGAAGCTCGACGGCGCGACGCTGTCCGAGCAGGCGTTCGTGCTGCGCTGGTTCGACGCGGAGCACGGCGACCGGCTGCTCGTGATCAACCTCGATCGCGAGCTGCCGCTGACACCGCCGTCGGAGCCGCTGCTCGCGCCATCGCGCGGCACGAGCTGGCAGCTGCTGTGGTCGAGCGAAGACCCGCGCTACGGCGGACACGGAGTCACAGTGCCGGTGGCCGACGCCGGCTATGGCGAATGGCGCATCCCCGCGCAGTGCGCCGTGCTGCTGGCCGAGGAACGCAAGTGAGCTCAAGCCCTGCAGAGTCGAGCCTCGGCGCCATCGAGGGCCGGCAGATCGTGTTCCGCTGGTCCGCCGAGCGCGATCCGGTCGAGCTGCGCCGCCGCGAATGGCTGCTCACCAACGGACTCGGCGGCTACGCTTCCGGCACCCTCGCCGGCATTCCCACGCGCAAGTATCACGGCCTGTTCGTGCCCAACCTCGCGGCGCCCAAGGGCCGGCACATCATGATCTCGCGCTGCGACGAGTCCGTGGTCACGCCGACCCGCGAGCTGCACCTCGGCGGCGCCGAGTTCGAGCACGAGCGCTTCATCGGCGACTCGCACCGCTACCTCAAGGAATTCCGCCTCGACCATCGCATCGCGACCTGGACGTTCGAGCTCGACGACCTGCTGCTGGAGAAATCCGTGGTGATGCCGCACAACCAGAACACGGTGTGCGTGCAGTACCGCCTGCTGCGCGGCGAGCACCTGGATCTGCAGGTGCGCCCGTTCGTGACTTTTCGCCGGCACGACGAGACGCCGCAGGCCGCGTCGAACGAGGACTTCACGCTCGAAGTGCGGCACGGCCACCACGAAATCCGGCGCGCGGGCAGCCCGCTGGTGCTGCGCGTCGCGCTGCGGCCCGGGCCGACGCGCTTCATGACCGACGGACGCGAGGAGCACCAGTTCGTCTATCGGGTCGAGCGCGACCGCGGCGACCCGGCGTTCGACAGCGCCTTCAGCCCCGGCTACTTCGCGGCGCGGCTGCTCGCCGGCCAGCCGGTCGTCTTCATCGCCTCGACCCACCCCTGGGAGCGCATGGACATCGATGCGGCCGCCGTGTTCGACGCCGAGCGCCGCCGCCTCAGCGGACTGCTCGCGCTCGCGCCGCATCTCGAGGGCGACGGCTTTGCCGAGCAGCTCGCGATGGCAGCGGACCAGTTCGTGGTGCTGCCGGGCAGCCGGCTCGAAGAGAACGTCATGGCGCAGGCAGAAGGCAGCGAGCTGCGCAGCGTCTACGCCGGCTACCACTGGTTCGGCGACTGGGGCCGCGACACGATGATCAGCCTCGAAGGCCTGACGCTCGCCACCGGCCGCTATCGCGAGGCGGGCGCGATCCTGCGTACGTTTTCGCATTACATCCGCGACGGCCTGCTGCCGAACCTGTTCCCGGAAGGCGAGCGCGAAGCGCTGTACAACACCGTCGACGCAACGCTGTGGTACTTCCATGCGATCGCGCGCTACGTCGAGATCACCGGCGATCGCTCGATCCTGCAGCAGCTGTTTGCGACGCTCGCGTCGGTCATCGAGCATCATCTCGCGGGCACGCGCTTCAACATCCACGTCGACCCGGCGGACGGCCTGGTCGCCGCCGCGGCGGACGGCTATCAGCTCACCTGGATGGACGCGAAGGTCGACGGCTGGGTGGTCACTCCGCGGCGCGGCAAGCCGGTGGAGATCCAGGCGCTCTGGTACAACGCGCTCAAGCTGATGGCGGCGTGGGGCGAGCAGCTCGGCGCGGAGCATCGCTCGTATGCCGAGCTCGCCGACCGCGCGCGCGAAGCGTTCAACTCGCGCTACTGGAATCCGCAGACGCGCTGCCTGTACGACGTGATCGACGGACCGGACGGCGACGATGCGAGCATTCGTCCGAACCAGGTGTTCGCGATCTCGCTGACGCATCCGATCCTGTATCAGCGGCACTGGGAGCCGGTGCTGGAAACGGTGCGCAACCGCCTCGTGACGGCGTACGGACTACGCACGCTGAGCGCGGATCATCCCGACTACAAGGCGCACTATCGCGGCGACCTGCGCTCGCGCGATGCGGCGTATCACCAGGGCACGATGTGGCCATGGCTCATCGGCCACTACGTCGACGCCGCGCTGCGCATCCATCCCGAGCGCATCGGCGCGCGCCGGCTGCTGCAGGCGTTTCCCGGGCACTTGTGTGAAGCAGGCGTCGGCAGCATCAGCGAGATTTTCGACGCTGAAGATCCGCACGCACCCGGCGGCTGCATCGCGCAGGCGTGGAGCGTCGCCGAAGTGTTGCGCGCGTGGCTGCGCACGCGATGAGAGAGTCAGGCTGAAGCCTGACCCACAAGGAACACTGCGCGCGCCAGACTCATTCCATCGGTGCATCGCTTAACGAAGGAGCACCGTCATGGCCCGATCGACTCCCAACCGCAGCAGCAGCGATTCGCCACGCGACGCGATCGCGCTGCTGAAGCAAGACCACCGCACGGTCGAAGCACTGTTCGAGGAATTCGAGAAAGCGGACGAGGAAGAGCAGTCCTCGATCGCGCAGCGCGTCTGTCAATTGCTGACAGTGCACGCGACCATCGAGGAGGAGCTGCTCTACCCGGCAGCGAAACAGTCCTTCGAGGACGAAGAGAGCGAGGACCTGGTCAACGAGGCCGAGGTCGAGCACGGCTCCGCGAAGGAGCTGATCGCGAAGATCGAGGGCATGGCGAGCGACGACGAGCATTTCAAGGCGACCGTGACGGTGCTCGGCGAGTACATCAAGCATCACGTCAAGGAAGAGGAAGGCGAGCTGTTCCCGGAGCTGAAGAAGACCGATCTCGACCTGAAAGAGCTCGGCACACAGATGGCGGAGCGCAAGTTCGCGCTCATGGAGCAGATGGGCATCGGGGAAGAGGCCGAGCCGCAGCCGCGCAAGCGCTCCACCGGCCGCAGTGCGTCGCGCTCGAAGTCGGGCAACCGGCGCAGCAGCGCGCGCAGCTCGAGCAGTCGCGCACGGCACTGACCGGTTGGCGGGGCGGATACAGAGGTTGGCGTAGGCACATTTCCGGCAGCGCTGCTGCCGGAACATTTGTGCGCACCTGTTTCTTAAAGATCGCGAGCGCACACTACAGCTTGAACCACCGCGCTCGCCACGGAGACCAGATCATGCCCACGCGACCCCGGACCGGCTCGGGCCGGACGAAAAAGACTGCTCCCCCTGTCGCGAAGCACCCTGCAGCGGACTCGACGCCCCCGACGCGCGGCAGCGAAGCCGGCGACAGCACGGAAGTGACTGCCGCGCGGCTCGAGCGCCGCGAGATTCCGTCGTTCTCGATCGATCGCGAAGCGCGCATCGCCGAAGCCGCCTACTGGCGGGCCGAGCGCCGCGGCTTCGCGCCGGGCCAGGAGCTCGATGACTGGCTCGCTGCGGAGAAGGAAGTGGACGGCAACACTGGAGCCGCGCAGGCGCAGCGCACCGGCGACGGCTGAACGCCGGCAAGCAACCGCATACGCCCCTCGGTTGCTGACGACTCGGCTGAGTAATTCCCGCTGCTACGATCAGGGCTGCGTGCGTGCGCATGCGCGCTTCATAGTCGCAGCCTGCATGAATGTTCTATTGACCGGCGCGAGCGGCTTCATCGGGAGCCACCTCGCTCGTGCGCTGCGTGCCGCCGGGCACGTCGTCATCGAAGCCCGTCGGGAAACGGCCGCCGGCGTTGCCGCTGTGCGCGCCGATTTCACGCGCGACCTGTCCGCGCGCGACTGGATGCCGAAGCTGAGCGGCGTCGACGCGGTCATCAACGCGGTCGGCATCCAGCGGGAGCGCGGCGAGCAGACCTTCGAGCGCGTTCACAAGCGCGCACCGCAGGCGTTGTTCACGGCATGCGTCGCCGCGGGCGTACGACGGATCGTGCAGATTTCGACGCTCGGCGCCGATCGCGGCGTGTCGCGCTATTTCCTGAGCAAGCGCGCGGCGGACGACTACCTCGCAACGCTGCCCCTGGACTGGACCATCGTGCGGCCCGCGCTGGTGTTCGGTCCCGGCGGCGCAGGCACTCGCCTGCTGACGAGACTGGCGCGGCTGCCGGTCGTGCCGTTGCCGGGAAGCGGCGAGCAATGCCTGCAGCCGCTGCACATCGACGATCTCACTGAAGCGGTCGTGCGCCTGCTCGAGGAAGCGAAGCTGAGCCATGCGCGGATCGAGCTGGTCGGGCCGCAGTCGCTCAGCTTGCGCGAGGTGCTGGTCGAACTGCGCTCGGAGATGCGGCTCGGACCGCCGCGCTTCATTCATGTCCCGAAGGTGCTTGCGCACGCCGCAGCGCATGTCGCGGCGCTGAACCCAAGGTCGGCGCTGGACACGGAAACGCTATCGATGCTGGAGGGAGGCAGCAGCGCCGATCCCGCTACGACGCGCCTGCTGCTCGGCCGCCCGCCGCGCCCGCTCACTTCATTCCTGCACTAGAAAGCCTTGTGGGCACTGGAAGCGTGTGTGGGTCAGGCTTCAGCCTGACAAGACTCAGTGCAACGCGTGCGTCGACGACGCAGCCCCGCTCGCTTCCGTCGCGGCCGAGCCCAGCACCGCCAGGCACTCTCGCACCGTCGACACCAATTGGCCGCCGGTGTACGGCTTGTCGAGCCAGCCGAGCGGATGCGCGCGCTCAGCCAGCTTTCGAGTTGCAGCGTCCGCGTGCGCACTGGCAAAGATGCAGCGGATGCCGAAGCGCTCGTACAGCACGATGGCCGCTTCGACGCCGTCCGCGACGCTCGCCAGTCGAATGTCCATCAATGCGAAATCCGGATGCTCGCGCTCGGCAATGTCGAGCGCCTCCGCTGCCGTCGTCGCCAGCCCGACGCAGTCGATGCCGGCCGAGCGCAGCTGCAGCTCGCAGTCGACGGCGACGAAATACTGATCTTCGACGATGAGCACGCGCGGCGAGTTGGACATTTCTTCGATCGTCCTTGCTGGTCGAATTCCAAATCGACGCGCCATGAAATAGTTCCAGCCGCAAGGCAACGAGCGCAGGCATGTGCGTGTTCGGCTTACGCGAGACGCGCACGCTCGTAGCGGAGTTTCGCCGCGCCCGCCCGAACCTCGCTTCCGGCAAGCGCGTTGCAAACAGGAGCGGGACAAAGCAACGGTGAGCAGCGAGTGAACAGGAGCGCAGCAATTCCTACATCGGCGCGCACGCGCGGCGCCGTCCGGCACGCACCGTGGCCGCTGATCAAGTGCACGATCTCGCATTGGAGCGCCGACCAGGCCGCGACGATCGGCGCCGCCCTCGCCTTCTACTGCGCGTTCTCGATCGCGCCGCTCCTGGTCATCCTGCTGACCACCGCGGGCTGGATCGTCGGCCAGGAGGCCGCCTTCGGTCACCTCAGCGCTCAGCTCACCGCGCTGTTCGGCAAGTCCACCGCGAACATCCTGCTGGAGGCCATGCGTCACTCGCAGAGTCCGAGCGGCCACGTCGCGACGATCGTCAGCGCGGCGACGCTGCTGCTCGGTGCGACGACGGTCTTCAATGCGCTCGAAGCCGCGCTGGAACAGATCTGGGGCGCGCGCGATCTCGTGCCGAAAGGAGTGCGCGGCTGGGTGCGTACGCGCCTGCTCTCGTTCGGGTTGATCCTCGCAGTGGGATTTCTGCTGCTCGTTTCGCTGTCGCTCTCCACTGCGTTGACTGCGCTGCGCGACGCGATCAGTCGACGCTTCACCGAATTCGTGGTGCTCGCCGGCGTGCTCGATTTCGCGATCTCGACCGCGCTCGTGACCGGGTTGATCGCGCTGATCTACCGCTTCATGCCCGCGCGGCGCATGCACTGGCGGCCGATCCTGTGGGGCGCGCTCGTCACCGCGTTGCTGTTCCATCTCGGCCGCTGGGGCATCGCCTGGTATCTCGGGCGCTCTTCGCAACCTTCGGCGTTCGGCGCCGCCGCTTCGTTCGCCGCGCTGCTGCTATGGCTGTACTACTCCGCGCAGATCTTCCTGCTCGGCGCGGAATTCACTGCGTGCTTCGGCGGCGTGCGCGATCCGCATCCGAAGGCGCATCTGTGAGCCGTTGAGCCATGCGACGCCGTAACAAGTACCTGCTGGCGCTCGCCATCGTCGCGCTGGTGCTGATCGCGGCGCGGCTCGCGCTGGAGCCCATCCTGCTCGACTACGCCAACGACAAGCTCGATGCGCTCCCGTCGTACGGCGGTCACATCGCGGATCTGGATCTCGCGCTGCTGCGCGGCGGCTATGACATCCGGGGCATCGAGATCGTCAAGACCGGCTCCGGCGAGCCGGTGCCGTTCTTCAAGGGCGAGCGCATCGAGGCGACGATCGAGTGGCGCAGCCTCCTGCGCGGCTCGCTGGTGGCCGAGGGCGACCTGTATCGGCCGCAGATCAACCTGGTGCAGGCGGAGAGCGAGCAGAAGTCGCAGCTCGGCAAGGAGGTGAACTGGGTCGACCAGTTCAAGAACCTGTTCCCGTTCCGCTTCAACACCGTGCGCGTGCACGACGGCACCGTGACGTTCCGCGCGCCCGGCATCCAGACCAGGGATGCGCTCACCGCGCGCCACATCGACGGCACGCTCTCGAATCTCACCAACGTCGCCGACAGCGCCAAGGAGACGTTCGCGCACTTTCAGCTCAGCGCCGACGTGCTCGACGGCGGCTCCGCCAGGCTCGACGGCAGCATCGACCCGCTCGCGCTGAAGCCGACCTTCGATCTGAACCTGCGCGTGCGCAACGTGCAGCTGCCGCAGATCAATCCGTGGCTGACGCGCTTCATCAAGGCGGACGCCGAGAGCGGCGAGTTCGAGCTGTACATGGAGCTGGCGGCGGCCGACGACAAGTTCAAAGGCTATGCGAAGCCGGTGATGCGCGACGTCAACATGTACAGCAGCGAGGAGCCGGAAAAGAATCCGCTCAAGCGCCTGTGGGAAGGTCTCATCGACGTCGCCGCCAAGGTTCTGGAGAACCGCAAGGAGGACCAGATCGCGGCGCGCATTCCGTTCAGCGGCACGATCGAGCACCCGAGCACCAGTCTCCTGGCGACGATCGGCAGCGTGCTGCACAACGCCTTCGTGAGCGCGTTCGCGCGTTCGCTGGAAGGCAGCATCTCGGTGCGCAGCGTGCGCCAGAGCCTCAAGGGCGTCGGCAACGACGACGACAAGAACGAAAAGAAACAGGACACGAAAGACCAAGCCAAGAAGGACGAGAAGGACCGCCACCACGGCCCACACGCCACCGGCTAAAGTG
>DATEJG010000050.1:0-3873 GCA_035278165.1 Steroidobacteraceae bacterium | reverse complement strand
GGTTCAGCAGCCACGCGAGCGCCAGCTGCGCCGGCGTGGCATCGCGGTCTTCGGCCAGCGCCTTGATGTGCTCGACCAGCGCGAGATTCCTGGCGAAGTTCTCGCCCTGGAAGCGCGGGTTGCGACGCCGCCAGTCGCCGGGCGCGAGATCGTCGATCGAGCGGAAGCGGCCGGCGATGAAGCCGCGGCCGAGCGGGCTGTAGGCAACCAGCGCGATGCCGAGCTCGACGGCCGCGTCGTCGGTTACAGCTACGCGACCGCCTATCGCGCACGCCCCGCGTATCGCTACACGATCGAGGACTCCGTCTACGTCGGGGATGGGCTCAACGGTCGCGGCATCGGGACGATGCTGCTCGGTGAGCTCATCGCGCGCTGCGAGCGCGGGCCGTGGCGCCAGATGCTGGCCGTCATCGGCGACAGCGGCAATCACGGCTCCATCGCGCTGCATCGGCGCCTGGGATTCCGCCACGTCGGCACCCTGACGTCGGTCGGCTTCAAGCTCGGCCGCTGGGTCGACAGCGTCTTCATGCAACGCGCGCTTGGCGCCGGCGATGCCGCCAGGCCGTGACTTTCCCTGCACCTGCAGCAGCTGTAGTCTTCGGCGCACGCCTACAGGCAGCCTGACGTTCGAAGTCTGCGACATCTGGACATTACGGTTCGATGGCCACACCCTCTGCCCGGCACTCATAACATGGGATTCGACACCAGCATCCGCCCACGCCCTCACCCAGTTTTGTGCCCTTCTTCGCGCGAGAGGAAGGGTTGGGTGGGGGCGCTTCTCCTCATTGCCGTCACGTGCGCGCCCGCCGTGCACGCGCTGGACCTGCGCACCCCTGCGCAGATCTACGGCGAGCTGTTCGAGCGCGTGCAGCTCGAGCGCGTCTACCCGGACGGCAAGAATTTCGTCGACGCGCTGCCGGTGCGTCCGCCCGAGCAGGTGCTCGCCGAGTATCGCGAGTCGAGCAAGCGCGCGGATTTCGACCTGCGCAAATTCGTCGCGTCGCACTTCACGGCGCCGCCGGCGGCCGGCGCGGAGTATCACACCGTGCCCGGCCAGGACGTGCGCGAGCACATCGACGCGCTGTGGAGGGTGCTCGAGCGCAAGCCGGAGGATCAGCGGCCCTACTCGTCGCGGCTGGCACTGCCGCATCGCTACGTGGTGCCGGGCGGCCGCTTCAACGAGATCTACTACTGGGACTCGTACTTCACGATGCTCGGCCTCGAGGAGAGCCGGCGCCACGACCTGACGGTCGCGATGCTCGACAACTTCGCATGGCTCATCGACCAGGTCGGCCACATCCCGAACGGCAATCGCACCTACTACCTGAGCCGCTCGCAGCCGCCGTTCTTCGCCGCGATGGTCGAGCTTGCTGCGCAGCGCGACGGCGACGCGACGTATCGCAAGTACCTGCCGCAGCTGCGGCGCGAATACGCTTACTGGATGGAAGGCGCAGACGCGCTGGCGCCCGGTGCTACGCATCGTCGCGTGGTCCGGCTGCGCGACGGTACGCTGCTCAATCGCTACTGGGATGATCGCGACACGCCGCGAGAGGAATCGTATCGCGAGGACATCGAGACGGCGCGCGCATCGAAGCGTCCGGCTGCCCAGGTCTATCGCGATCTGCGCGCCGCGGCCGAGAGCGGCTGGGACTTCGGCTCGCGCTGGCTCGCGGATGGCAAGACGCTGCCGACCATCCACACGACCGACCTCATTCCGCCCGATCTCAACAGTCTCCTCTACCAGCTGGAGCTGACGATCGCGAAGGGCTGCGAAGTCACCGCCGACCCGGCGTGCACGAAGGACATGCGAGCACGAGCGGCGACACGCAAGGCGGCAGTCGCGAAAGTCTTGTGGAGCCCTGAGCTCGGCGCGTTCACGGACTACGACTGGCGCGCGCAGAAGCTCAGCGATCGCCTCTCCGCAGCGACGCTGTATCCGCTCTACTTCAAGCTCAGCGATGACGACAAGGCGGCGAAGATCGCTGCGACGGTTCGCGCCAGGCTTCTCCAGCCGCACGGGCTCTCGACGACTGCCGCGAACACGGGCCAGCAGTGGGACGCGCCGAACGGCTGGGCGCCGCTGCAATGGATCGCGATCGGCGGTCTGCGCAACTACCGGCAGGAAGCGCTCGCGGGCACGATCGCGCAGCGCTGGGTTGCGAAGAACGTGCAGGTCTACCGCGCCACCGGCAAGCTCGTGGAAAAGTACGACGTCACCGGCGCGGCGGCGGGTGGCGGGGGCGAATATCCGCTGCAGGACGGCTTCGGCTGGACCAACGGCGTGCTGCGCAGACTCCTCGCCCTGTATCCGGAGCTCGCGAAGCAGTAGTCCGTCGCGTCGGTGCCTGCGGCAACCCGCACTTGCATTCGGCCCGTCGTATCTGTAATTTCTGTTTAGACAGAAATAACAGGTACGCCATGAACTCGAGTACCGCACTTCGGCCCTGGCCTCTCCCGGCGCGCGCGGTACGCGTTGCGCCCGCCGATCACCCGGCCGGCATCGACATTCGCAAGCTGCTCGGTGAGCGCGCCTGGCGCTCCCTGCCCGAAGCGACCCGAGCGCGTTTCGCGGAGCACGCAGCCAGTGTCGCGTACGAAGGCAGCTTCGAGATCGTGCGCGCCAGCTTTGCCGGCCGACTGCTCGCAAATTGCTGCCGGCTGCTCGGTACGCCAGTCGCGCCGTTCACCGGCACGAACATTGCGGCGACGGTACATGTCTTCACGACTGCGGACGGCGGCACGGCCTGGCAGCGCGTCTATCAGTTCGGCGGTCGCAAGCCCTGCGTCGTCGAGAGCATCAAGCGCCTGTCGCGCGAGGGCACGCTGGTCGAGGCATTGCCCGCCCGCCTGCGCATGGGTCTCGACGTGTCGGCGCGCGACGGCGTGCTGCACTTCGTGAGCAACGCCTACTACTTCGAGCTGGGCCGCCTGCGCATCGCGCTGCCCGACTGGCTCCCGCCCGGCACGACGCACGTCGAGCACATCGACCTCGGCGAGGGCTGGTTCCGCTTCACCATGACCGTGCGCCACCGCTGGCTCGGCGAAGTGTTCTACCAGACCGGCCGCTTCCACGCCCCTTTGGTGCCGGGAGAGAAAAACGGGGGAAACTGAGCACTGCACAAAACTGCCCACGGCGGCAGTCATGCTGCGCCGCTCAGTTTCCCCCGTTTTTCTCTCCCGGCACCGCCGTCAACCAGTCGCTGAAGACTGCGCGGGCCTTTGCGCCCTCGAAGCTGCGGCGGACGGCGTCCATTGCTTGCAGGGTGGCGCGCTCGCCGTGGCCGAAGAAGCCGAGCCAGTAGGGGACGTGGAATTCGAGCTCGAGCGCGCGGGTGCGGATCTGCAAGTCGCGCACGCCGAAGAATCCAGTCTGGAAGATCGCGCGACGCACCTTGTTTTCCAGCAGCTCCAGCGCGTGCGCGGTCGCGAGGCGTGAGGTCGGAGCGTTGCGCGTCGTGACCGTGACCAGCTCCGCCTCTGCCGGTGCCGCGGCGAACTCATAGAGATCGAGCACTCCGCTGACAGCATCAGCGGCGTACAGCGCGCTCTTGATCGAGCCGCGATTGACTATCTCGACGCGATACAGCCGGAACGGTAGATACGCCGCCGCCACCTGCCGCAGCTGGCCGCGTATCAAGCCGCCGCGTCGCTCCAGCGCCGCGAGCGCTTCGGCCTGCGTCACGTTCGCGCGCAGGCAGCGAATCTCGCGACGAGCGTCGGCGGCCGCGTCGCTCAGCGGAAGTAGATCCACAGCCCGACGACAGTCGCGATGAGCAACAGGCTGGCCGCGACGTTGACCCGGTACTCGAGCGGGGACTCGCGCGCGAGCGACACCTTGGTCACCGCGACCTCCTGCGTATCGATCTTCTCATC
>DATEJG010000049.1:0-3088 GCA_035278165.1 Steroidobacteraceae bacterium | reverse complement strand
CAGCACGAAGAAACCGGTGACGATCGCGAGGCTCGCGAACGGGTTGATGTCGGACGCGCCGAAGAACCCGAAACGGAAGCCGTCGATCATGTAGAAAAACGGATTGAGACGCGAGATCTCGCGCCACACGGGCGGCAGCGAATGCGTCGAATAGAACACACCGGACAGGAACGTCAGCGGCATGATCAGGAAGTTCTGGAACGCGGCGAGCTGGTCGAACTTCTCGGCCCAGATCCCGGCGATCAGGCCGAGCGTGCCGAGGATCGCCGAGCCGAGCAGCGCGAACGCAATGATGAACAGCGGCGCCGCGAAATGCATCGGGATAAACCAGATCGTCACGACGAACACGCCCGTGCCGACCGCGAGGCCGCGCACCACGGACGCGAGCACGTACGCGCCGAAGATGTCGCGGTACGACAGCGGCGGCAGCAGCATGAACACGAGATTGCCGGTGATCTTCGACTGGATCAGCGACGACGAGCTGTTCGCGAACGCGTTCTGCAACACGCTCATCATCACGAGGCCCGGCACGAGGAAACTCACGTACTCGACGCCCGGATACACCTCGACGCGGCCCGACAGCGCGTGGCCGAAGATCGTCAGGTACAGCAGCGCCGTCACGATCGGCGCGAGCACCGTCTGGAACGACACCTTCCAGAAACGCAGCAGCTCCTTGTAGAACAGCGTTTGAAACCCGCTCATGCCAGTCCCTCGATCACCTCGGCCCCGTTCATCACCTGGACGAACACGTCTTCGAGGTCGGCCTTGCGGACCTCGATCTCGTCGAATGTGCAGCCCGCCGCGCGGCATTGCGCGAGGATCCGCTCGACATCGTCGTAGCTCGTCAGGCGCAGCAGGTGCTCGCCCGGCGCGCGCGCGGCCGGATCGGTCTCCAGCCCGCGCAGCTCGGTGGGCAGCGCGCCCGTTGCCAGCCGCAGGTACAGCTGCAGCCCGGCGAAGCGGCGCAGCAGCGCGTCGGTGCGGTCGAGCGCGACGACTTCACCACGGCGCAGCATCGCGATGCGGTCGCACAGCGACTCGGCTTCCTCGAGGTAGTGGGTGGTCAGCACGATCGTGTGACCTTCGCGGTTCAGGCGCGAGATGAATTTCCACAGCGTCTGGCGCAGCTCGACGTCGACGCCGGCGGTCGGCTCGTCGAGCACGATCACGGGCGGCCGGTGCACGAGCGCTTGCGCGACCAGCACGCGGCGCTTCATCCCGCCGGACAGCGCGCGCATGTTCGCGTCGGCTTTCTCGGTGAGGTCGAGATTGGCCATCACCTCGTCGATCCAGTCGTCGTTGCGGCGCAGCCCGAAATAGCCGGACTGGATCCGCAGCGTCTCGCGGACGGTGAAGAACGGGTCGAACACGAGTTCCTGCGGCACGACACCGAGCGCGCGGCGCGCGCCACGGAAGTCCTTGACGACGTCGTGACCGCGCACCGAGATACTGCCTTCGTCGGCCCGGGCGAGCCCGGCGAGGATACTGATGAGCGTGGTCTTGCCTGCGCCGTTGGGGCCGAGCAGACCGAAAAACTCGCCCTCCTCGACCGACAGGCTGACGCCCTTGAGCGCCTGAAGCGATTTGTAGCGCTTCTTGACGTGACGGATTTCTATGGCTGACATGACTGTGCGCGGCGCAAGGGCCGCGACGCCTATTCTGTGCTTGCTGCGAATGAAAATGGGGGCCGGACGCCGATTGGCTGCCCCGCAAAACGCTTGATTATAGGGCAAACCGGCTGGTGGAGCCGGTGCCGGAGGCACGCGGCCTGAAGCGTGCGCGCGCCGGCTGGCGCGGCAGGCTCCGGTCGGACAGGGTTAATGTCGCCCGGTGCCTTCGATGAGCGCGTCGACGCCGTAGGCGCGCGCGAGGCTGGCGAGCTTCGGGGGGAGATTGAGGATGTCGAGGGTCGCGCCGCGCGCCTTGGCGGCACGTTGCCATGCGAGCAGCACGGCGAGCGCGGACGAGTCGAACTGCGTCAGCGCCGCGCAATCGACGGCGGTCGCGCCCGCGCCGATGCGCGCAAGACCGTCCGCGAGCGCGGACTTCGCGCTCGCGACGGTCAGCGAGGAGCCGGCTTCGAAACCGCTCACGACGCTTGCTTGCCGGCGGCAAGTTGCTGGTTGCGCTGCGTGAGGAACTGGATCAGGCCGTCCACGCCGCTTTGCTGGATCTTCTCGTTGAACTGCTGCTGGTACGTCTGGATCAGCCATGCGCCGAGCACGTTCAGGTCATACACCTTCCAGCCGTTCGCCGTCTTGTACAGGCGGTAGTCGATCTGGACCGGCTGGCCGTTGTTCATCGCGACCGTCTTGACCACGACGTCGGTATCGGCCGAATCGGCACGGAACGGCGGGTACTGGATCTGCTGGTCCGGCTTCAGCTGCGCCAGCGCGCCCGAATACGTGCGGATCAGCAGCAGCTTGAACTGCTCCTGAACCTGCTGCTGCTGTTCGGCCGTCGCCGTGCGCCAGTTGCGGCCCATCGCGAGCTGCGTGGTGCGGCGGAAATCGGTGTACGGCAGGATGTCCTTGTTGACGATCGAGATGATGCGATTGGTGTCGCCCTGCTTGATCGTCTGCTGCTTGACTTCGTCGAGCACCTGCTGCGTCGCCGTCTTGATCAGCGCCTGCGGGTTCGACTGGTCGACTTGCGCGTGGGCTGCGCTGCCGAACGAGAACAGCGCCGCGAAAACGGGGATCAGGAACAGTTTTTTCATCATAGTGACCTGCATGAATAAGTCGATGCGAAGGTTGGAGCAGGTAGCTTACGCGCAAGTTCGCGCACGCTACCGACTGAATCGTTTCTGGCTGTAACGAATGTAAATCCGTCAGTGCAGACGAATGCTCGGGAAGCGGAACCCGCCCGGCGACGGCGGCGCCACCTGCATCGGCGGCACGTTCGTCTCGCTGGCCGGGTTCGGCGATTCGGCCGAGCCCGATGCGCCTGCCGGCGCCGTCGCGCCGCCCACCGCTGCCGCGCCCGCCGTACCGGCCGCACCGGCTGCCGCCGGTGCCGCGCCGTCGTCCGGCAGGTCGTACTTCGGCAGCGCGTCGTTGCTCGACGTCGCGGCCGCCTCGCCGCGCGC
>DATEJG010000048.1:0-7857 GCA_035278165.1 Steroidobacteraceae bacterium | reverse complement strand
GACCGAGCACGGCGGCCAGCTCGGCGTCCGTCGCATGCAATTTCTCGATCAGCCCCGTGTACACCATGATCTTGCCGCCAGGCATGCAGTACGCGTTCACGTCCTCGGTGGATTGCACGTTCACTTCCCACGGCCACTTCGGCGCATCCGGCCGGAACGTGCCGGTCTGCGGGATCAGGCGCCGCGTGATTGCCTGCACGCGCTGGTACACCTGCTGATCGGTGTTGAGCGCGCGCTTTTCCTTCGCCTTCTGCAGCTCCTGGTCGTACGCAGCCTCGGAGCCCTTCTCGACCTCTTCCTCCGACACCAGCATGAGCTGCTTGCGATCGACGCCGACCGCGCCCGGCTGGGTCGTCTGGACGGTCTGGCATGCGGCCGCGAGCAGCGCCGCGCCGACTATCAACAGTCTGCGAATTCGCATGTGTGGCAACTCCATGACGCGTCCGTAGCGGGAACGCGCACGCACTCAGGGAGTTCCGGGTTTCGACGGGTCCGCCTTCGGCGGCTCGGGATTGCCCTGCGACACGTAGCGCGCCAGGCGCTTCAACTGGCCGCCGAGCACTTCGTCGACGAGCGGCGCCCAGTCGGCGAGCGGCCGGTCGGCGAAGCCGCCGACGCTGTACGTCAGCGTGATGCGCGAGCCGCCGCCCGCGGGCTCGATGCTCCAGGTCATGACGCCGCTGACGCCGAATTCCTGCAGCGGCCCGAGCGCGCCGCTCAGGCGCAGCGTCTTGGCAGGCTGCGCATAGATGACCGTCGCATGCTCGATGCCCGCATAGAGACTGAGCTTCTCGCAGAAGCAGCCGCGCACCGTCGGCTCCAGCGTCAGGTTGCGCGCATCGCCGGAGTAGGTGTGCTCCGGGTCCCACCACTTGCCGACGTCGGTGAGCGCCGCCCACACGACCGGCGCTGCATTGGGCACTTCCGCCGTATGCCGCAGATTGAAGCCGCCGGGACCTGCATTGACGATCTCGGCATGCGCCGGCGCGGCGCCGGCCAGTGCCACTGAGGACACGACCATGACGGTGACGATGAAGTGCAGCCGCATTGTTGGTTCTCCCGCCAGTCCTTGCCGGCATGGTAGCCGACCGCTGCCGGAATTGGACACCGCTGCGGTTATAGTGTGCGGGTCGTGATCATCCGCTGAGGACACTGCACATGGCGCGAGCAAGCGCGACCAGGAGACGTACGGCGCCCCGCGTCCGCGTGACCCAACAACAAGCCGAGCAGGCGGTGCGCGTGCTGCTGCAATGGGCCGGTGACGATCCGGAGCGTGAAGGGCTGCGCGACACGCCGACGCGCGTGGTGCGCGCCTATCGCGAGTGGTTCTCCGGCTATGCCGACGATCCGGCCGAGTACATGCGGCGCACCTTCGAAGAGGTCGAAGGCTACGACGAGATGATCGTGCTGCGCGGGATCGAATTCGAGTCGCACTGCGAGCACCACATGGCGCCGATCATCGGCCGCGCGCACGTCGGCTACCTGCCGACCAACAAGGTCGTCGGCATCAGCAAGCTGGCGCGCGTCGTCGACGGCTACGCGCGGCGCTTCCAGGTGCAGGAGAAGCTCACGGCGCAAATCGCGCAATGCATCGACAGCGTGCTGCGCCCACGCGGCGTCGCCGTGGTCATCGACGCCTCCCATGAGTGCATGACCACGCGGGGCGTGCACAAGCGCGGCGTTTCGATGATCACCAGCAAGATGCTCGGTGCGTTCCGCGAGGACGCGCGCACCCGCGCGGAGTTCCTGCGCTTCGTCGACGGCAACGCCCGGCCCTGATCCGCGACCGCGGCGGCGTTTAACACTTGCGTCGGGCGGTCCCCGAATCGCGGGCTGCCGTGCTGCGCGCGACGCGGCGGCTGTGACGCAGGTCTCGTTCCGGGCACGGCCGCTGGCCCTAGCATCTCCGGCGATCCCGCAGGAGTTCGCCGTGTCTCGCCAGGTACCCCGCCGTGTCCGCGCGCGCTGAGCAGCCGCCCACCGACAGCCGCGCCATCGTGATTGCGCGCGCCGAGCACATTTCCATCGAAGCCGAGCCTGGCATCGTCGCCGCTCCGGCGCCGCCGCGCCGGCGCAAGGTGCGCTCCAGCTATGTGCTGAAGAGCCGGCTGCGCGGCTGCGAGACCGAAGTGTCGATCCTCGAGGACCACTTCGTGTCGGTGCGCGCCGTGCGGCCCGATTCGCAACCGCGCAAGTACGAGCTGGACCTGCGCTTCGCCAATCCCAAGCCGGTGCGCGTGCGCTCGATCTCCTGGTTCTGGCTGGCGCTGGCCGCGTGCATGGTGCTGCTGGCCGCGGGCGGGATCTGGTCGACGTGGCGCGTCAGCAATCACTGGCTCGACCCGGTGTTCGTGACCTCGCTCCTGACGATGCTCGCCGCCGGCGGCGCGTCGATCATGTTTCTGCGGCGCACGGTGGAGTCCCTGGAATTCGTCAGCGTGCACGGCGGCGCGACGCTGCTGAGCGTTGCCGGCGGCATCGGCAGCGCACGCTCGGGCAAGCGCTTCTTCATCGAGCTGATCAAGAGCATCAACGCGGCCAAGGCCGCCCGCCCGCAGCAGCGGCCGCAGTTCCTGCGCGACGAGATGCGCGAGCATCACCGGCTGCGCGAGCTGGGCGTGATCAGCGAGCAGCAGTACGAGCAGAGCAAGACCCGGATCCTGGGCAGCCACTAGACCCGGAACTTGTCGACGTCGATCACGGCCTTCAACGGCAGGTGATCCGACGCGCGCCGCGCCAGCGACGAGCGGTGCACGTCGATCGACACGATCGCGCCGACCGGCCGCACCCAGATGCGCGTGAGTCGCAGGAACGGCGCGAACGACGGGAACGCCGCCGGCGCGAGCGGCTCGCCGAGGATGCGGTGCGCGTCGTGCAGCGTCGCCGAAAACGGAAACCATTCGTTCATGTCGCCGAGCACGACCGTCGGCAGCTCCGCCGGCGCCGTCGCAACTGCCTGCAACAGGTGGCGCCATTGCGCGCGCCGCTCCGCGCGACTCAGACCGAGATGGGTGGCGATGACACGCAGCTTGTGGTCGCCAAGATCGAGCTGCACGTCGAGCGCGCCGCGCGGCTCGAATCGCGAATAGCTGAGATCGTGGCGGTGCACGCTGACGACCGGCAGATGCGTCAGCAGCGCATTGCCGTACTGGCCGCTGTGACGGACGATGCGCAGCCCCGGCACCGCCGCCATCTGCATCGCCCGCGACAGGTACTCGAGCTGCATCGAGTCCTCGCGCTCGCTTTCCTCGTTGTCGACTTCCTGCAGGGCGTAGATGTCGCAATCGAGCTCCTGCAGCACCGCCGCGATGCGCGACGGCGCGCGACGCGGCGTCCAGCCGCGGCAGCTGTGCACGTTGTAGGAGCCGATCGCGATGCGTCGCGAGCCGGTGGCGCTGCGGCGGCGCGGGTCGAGATCAGCCCGGGAGTCCACCCGCGCCTCGCGGCGAGGACGGCGCCGACGCCAGCAGCCAGCGGCGCACCAGCCAGGTAGCGATGCCGAGCAGCAGCAATACCAGCGCGATCGCCCAATAGTTGATCTCGCTCGGATCCCTGAGCCACACCTGCAGCTGATTGCCGAACACCGTCGAAGTGAGCGTGCCCGGCAGCATGCCGAGCGCGGTGCCGATCATGAAGTCCGAGAACTTCACGCGCGCCGCGCCCGCGACGACGCCCTCGACCAGGAACGGCGCGATCGGCACCAGCCGCAGCGCCGTCATCGCCAGCAGACCGCGCCGGCGCAGCACCTGCAGAATGCCGTTGAGCCGCGTGCCGGCGATGCGCCGCACAGTATTGCGGTCCAGCGCCTTGCCGAGAGCGAACGACACCCACGCGGACAGCTCGATGCCGAGCATCGCATACACGAACCCCATGACCGGGCCGAACGCGATGACCGAGAACAGCGTCAGCAACGGCCGCGGAAACAGCGTGAACGCGACCGGCGTGTAAGCGAGGACCACCAGGATCGGCACCCACCATTCGTCGCCGGCGCGGCGCGCCCAGCCGGTCACGTGATTGCCGTCGAGGAACGTCGCGAGCGGCGTGAGCTTCCACAGCGCGGTCAGCGCCAGGCAGGTGAGCGCGAACACGGCGATCTTGCCCCATGCCGGCGAGCGCGGCGCGTCGGCGCCGTCCTCGGTCTCGTCGTCGGAGCTCAGCAGGTTCGCCAGGTCGCTCAGTGCTACCGGCTTTTCCGGGTCCGCGACGCTCACGACGCTCAGCATAGCCGGTGACACCTGCGGCAACAGCTCCGGCAGCGGCTTGAGAGTGCGCTCGTTTCCTTGCAGCAGGTCGATGGCGGCGAGCAGCGAGCCGGTCTGCTCGATCGTCTCGTGCACGCGCTCGCGCTCGAAGCCGAGATGCTCGCCGAGCAGCTGCGCGCGCAAGTCGCGAATGCCGGTGCGCACGTCCTCGCGCCCGAGCGCTTCGATCGTCAGGTCGCACTCGGTGTCCAGCCCCATGGAGCGATTGGCGAGATTGGCGGAGCCGATGCGCACGATCGCGTCGTCGACGATGATCAGCTTGGAATGCACATCGATGCAGGTGCCGGTCTTCAAGCCGTCGATGAACGGATAATAGACACGCAGGCGGCCGTGCAGGTCGGCAGCGCGCAGCCGCTCGATGAGCCTGGTGCGCAGCGTCTGCATCGTCACCTCTTCGAGCCAGCCGTGGCTCAGCTCGCGCAGTACGACGATCACCTCGGGACCTTCGGGCTCAGCGAGCCGCGCGGCGAGCGCGTCGCCGACCTTGTCGGCGGTGAAGTACTGATTTTCGATGTAGATCGAGCGGCGAGCGGCCGCGATCATATCGAGATACAACGCTTCGACTTCACGCACACCGCTGCTGCCATTCACGGGCGGCTGCGTGCGGGAGATGCCGACGGCGACGTCGCGCAGCGGCGCATCCAGCGATTGCGGCCAGATCGCGCCTGCTGTCGGCATGCCGGCGCGCCGGAAGATGCTCCGCCTGCTCCAGGGCGGATCCAGTGTCTCGCGAGTCGCGAGACGCCAGCGCTCGCGCAACAGGTCGCCCAACGCGTGCGCTGCCTGCCCTTCCACAGCCATCATCAGGTCGTGAAACGGCGGATAGGGCGCACCGCCCATGACCCGGTGCTGGTTCTGCGGCGCGTGCGCGCACGTGTCCCAGCGGCGCGAGGTCAGGTCGATGCCGCCGCTGAAGGCGACGGCGTCGTCGATCACCACGATCTTCTGGTGATGCGAGCCGCCGGTCGGATGGGTGTTGTCGTAGCGAAAGCAGATGCGCCGGTGCGGCTTCCACGACAGCCCGTACAGCGGCGCCCACTCCCGGTCGAGCCCGAAGATCATCGGGTAATCCCAGATCAGGATGTGGACCTGCAGCTCGCGGCGGCGCCGCACCAGGGTGTTGAGGAAGCGGCCGAGCTCCAGCTCGCACTGCTCGCCTTGCGCGCACAGCAGGCGCGTGCGGCTGTGGAAATCCCAGCCCGCGATCAGGATCGAGCGCCGCGCCTGGCTCGCCGCTTCGACGAATGCCCTGAAATACGCGTCCGCGTCGATCGCCACCGCCGCACGCGAGGCGTGCTCGATGCGCCAGCAATTGCGCTCGACTGCGAGCAGGCCCGCCCGCGCTACGTGATTCTCCGCCGCCATGCGTCGCAAAACGCCTGCGGCGGGGCGCCGGTTCCTGCAGGTCGGGCTGCAGCCCGACTCAATATCCCCTGCTTACATCCACCACCGACAACATCCGCTCCCCGGCCACGTAGCGGCGCAGATTCTCCTGCGCGACGCTGATCTCCGTGTCCGAGCCGAGATCCGACTCGTTCGCAATGTGCGGCGTGATGATCACGTTGGGCGCCTTCCACAGCGGATGGTCGGCCGGCAACGGCTCGGGATCGGTGACGTCGAGCCCGGCGCCGGCGATCTTGTTGCTGGTGAGCGCTTCGAGCAGCGCCGACGTCACGACGCTGCCGCCGCGCGCGATGTTGATGAAATACGCGGTCGGCTTCATCTGGGCGAAGAACTTCGCGTCGAAGATACCCGTCGTCTCCGGCGTGAGCGGTGCGCAGTTGACGACGAAGTCGGCTTGCGCCGCGAGCTTCGTGAGCTCGTCGGGCAGGCCGACATAGCTGACGAACTCCGGTCCGGTGCGGCTGCTGTTGCGAGTGGCGGTGACTTTCATGCCGAGCGCGTGCGCGCGGCGGGCCACTTCGGTGCCGATGCCGCCGAGGCCGACGACCAGCATGGTCTTGCCCTGGACCACCGACATGCGCCGACCGGGCGGCGGGTTGCGCTGCCAATCTCTGTGCTCTTGCAGCCGGACGTAGCCGTCGATGCCGCGCACGAATCCGAGCGCCATGGCCATCACGTGCTCGGCGATGACCGGCCCGCTGATGCGCTGCATGTTGGTGACGAGGATGTCGCGCTCGCGCACCGCCGGAATCGATACGCAGCGCTCGACGCCCGCGGACAACATCTGAATCCACTTGATCGAGTTGCCCGCGGCGAGCACGGCCGGATTGCACAGCCCGATCAACGCATCGACGTTTGCTGCCTGCTTCGCTTCCTCTCCCGGCTTCGCGACGACGAGCTCGACGCCGGGTGCGTAGGGCTGCAGCAGCTCGACGGCGCGCGGGATCGAGCCGAGAACGAGAATTCGCTGCGGCTTGCGCCAGCCGGGCCGTTCGCTGACCGGCGTGGCCGCCTGCTCCAGCCCGAACTGTTCGATGACCGCCGCGGCGCCGCTCGCCGGCTGCTCAGCCGCTCCCGCGCCCGCTGCGAACAGCAGGAGTCCTGCCGCAATCCCGCCCCACTTCGCGTTCATGTCCACCTCGTTGTTTCAAACCAATACGCGTTCGATACCGCCATTGTTCGCAGCGCGCACGTAATCCGGCAGCCACTGCGTGCCGAGCACGTGTCGCGCGATCTCCACGACGATGTAGTCGGCGTCGAGATCGGCGTCCTCGTTGTAGCGCTTCAGGCCCTGCATGCACGAAGGGCACGACGTCAGCACCTTCACCTCGCCCTGGAAGCCGTCGGCGCGCAGGCGCGCTGCGCCGGCGCGCATCTCCTGCTCCTTGCGGAAGCGGACCTGCGTCGCGACGTCGGGACGCGTCAGTGCGAACGTGCCCGACTCGCCGCAGCAGCGGTCGTTCTTCTCGACGCGGCCGTTGAGCTTGTCGTTGAGCAGCGCGTTCACGACGTGCAGCGGATCCTGGCCCTTGATCGGCGAGTGGCAGGGATCGTGATACATGTAGCGGACGCCCGTGACGCCCGCGAGCTGCACGCCGCGCTCCAGCAGATACTCGTGGATGTCGATGATGCGGCAGCCCGGAAAGATCTCGTCGAAGCGGTAGCCCTGCAGCTGGTCATAGCACGTGCCGCAGCTCACCACCACGGTGCGGATGTCGAGATAGTTGAGCGTGTTGGCGACGCGATGGAACAGCACGCGGTTGTCGGTGATGATCTTCTCGGCCTTGTCGAACTGCCCGGCGCCGCGCTGCGGGTAGCCGCAGCACAGATAGCCGGGCGGCAGCACGGTCTGCACGCCGGCGTGCCACAGCATCGCCTGCGTCGCGAGCCCGACCTGCGAGAACAGGCGCTCCGAGCCGCAGCCCGGGAAATAGAACACCGCTTCCGACTCGCTCGTGGTGCGTGCGGGATCGCGGATGATCGGCACGTAGTGGCGATCCTCGATGTCGAGCAGGGCGCGCGCCGTCTTCTTCGGCAGCCCGCCCGGCATTTTCTTGTTCACGAAGTGGATGACCTGCTCGCGCAGCGGCGGCTTGCCCACCGTGGCGGGCGGCTTGGCCGTCTGCTTTTTCACGAGCCCCGAGAACAGATCATGCGCCGCGCGCTGGACCTTGTAGCCCACGCCCACCAT
>DATEJG010000047.1:0-19790 GCA_035278165.1 Steroidobacteraceae bacterium | reverse complement strand
CGCGATGATCCCGCCGCTGTGGTTCCGGGTGATGGACCGCAAGCTGATGCAGTGGGCGGGCGGGGATATCGGGAAGGTGAATGTGGATCCGAAGAAGCGGGCGCAGCTGTACGCCAGGTATGGAATGAAGCGTCAGGCTGAAGCCTGACCCCGCCGGGTCGGCATTCTGCGACGCTGCCAGCCGCCTCCGGAGGCGCTACTCTCGCTCGCCTGTCGACCCGTCTGAGCGAGGTTTGGAATGACCACGACGTTGCTCGTCAACATCGACGTTGACGACCTGCACAAAGGCACCGAGTTCTACTGCAAGGCGTTCGGCCTGACGATCGGCCGGCGCTTCGGCGCCGACGCCGTGGAGCTGATCGGCGCGACTTCTCCCATCTACCTGCTCGCCAAGCCGAACGGCACGGTTGCCTCTGCGACCAGCCGTCACTTGCGCTCGTACGCGCGCCACTGGACGCCAGTGCACCTGGATATCGTCGTCGATGAGATGGACGGCGCCGTCGACCGTGCGCGCAATGCCGGCGCGCGGCTCGAAGGGCCGGTCAAGATGAACAACTGGGGCAAGATCGCCATGCTCGCCGACCCGTTCGGCCACGGCATCTGCCTGATCGAGTTCGTCGGCCGCGGCTACGACGAGATCGCGAGCGAGAAGCCGAAGTCCGCGCCGGCGCGCTCGTAGCCTGCGACAGCGTCATGTCCGGCCCGACCATGTCCGATCTCGTCTGCTGGAAGTGCGGCGCGTCGCTCGCCGACCTGACGCTGCCGCTGCGCCGGCTCGAAGAGTGCCGCACGTGCCGCGCCGAGCTGCATGTCTGCAAGCTCTGCGAGTGGTACAGCGTGACGGTCGCCAAGCAGTGCCGCGAGACCGTCGCAGAAGAAGTGAAGGACAAGGAGCGCGCCAACTTCTGCGACTACTTCAAGCCGCGCGCGGGCGCATACGCGAAGAAGGATCTGTCGGCGGCGGAGCGGGCGAAGGCGGAGCTGGACAAGCTGTTCGGGAAATGAGCGTGTAGGCCGGCTGCAGCCAGACACCTACGGCGCCGGCGGCGAGGCATCCGGCGACAGCTGCGCCTCGCGCACCAGCCAATCCATCGTGCCGGCGATCAGCGGATCGTTCAGCCGCCGCGGCAGGCACACCGCGTAGATCCCGAACGTCGCGCTCACTTCGGCATCGAATACTTTCACCAGGCGCCCGCTCTTCAGGTCGTTGGCCGCGAAGATTTCCGAGGTGATGGCGATGCCGCCGCCTTCGATCGCCGCGGCGAGCATCGAGTTGCGATCGCCGCAGATGACGCCGCGGCGCGGATTCACGCCCTTGGCGCCCACTGCTTCGAGCCAGCGCGTCCAGGTGCGATGCGAGTCGTCGTGCAGCAGCGTGTGGCCGCCGAGATCCGCGAAGCTCTTGAGCGCCGGCCCGCGCGCCAGCAGCGCCGGCGCCGCCACGACGATTTCCTTCGGCTTGAACATCGGCCGCACGTGCAGCCCCGGGTATTGCCCGCCGCCGAAGCGCAGCGCGATGTCGACGTCCTCGCGCGAGAAATCCACCAGCCGCGCCGACGTGCTCACCTGCAGGTCGGTGTCGGGAAAGAGCTCGGAGAAGGCCTGCACGCGCGGCATGAGCCAACGCGTCGCGAGCGACGAGAACGTCGAGATCGTCAGCTTGCGGCGCACGGCGGGCGCCGAGACATCCTCGATCGCAGTTCCCAGCCGATCGAAAGCTTCGCGCGTGCCTTCCGCAAGCAGCGCCCCGTGCACCGTGAGTTTCAGGCCGCGCGGCAGGCGCTCGAACAGTTTCACGCCCAGCCGCTCCTCCAGCTGCTTGACCTGACGGCTCACCGCGGCGTGGGTGACGTTCATCTCCTCCGCCGCGGCGCTCAGGTTGAGGTTGCGGGCCGCGACATCGAACGCCCGCAGGGGGCCGACGGGGATGCGCTTCATGGGGTGGACTGACTCGTGATTGCAGGCGCCAACTGTACCGGTAGCTATGACTATCAGTCATAGATCGGGGGCAGTAAGTATCGCTTTTCGCCCCTCCTGGCAAGCCCTAGGCTACGCGTCCATTACAGAAGTTCACATCTAGCGAGGAGAACCCCATGGACGAGTACCTGTTCATCGAGCTGGCGAAATTGCAGGCCGACCGGCGTCGCCTGGAACGCGAGCAGCGCGAGCAGCTGCGGCAGGTCCAGTCGGACGAGTCCCGGTCGAATCGTGGTGACCGCGAGCCGCTGCGTCGGCAGTGGTTCGCAAGTGCGTGGAGCAAGCAGTCATGAAAACTTTGTTCGCAGTGGTCGCATCGCTGGTCGTCAATGGCGGTCTGCTCGGCGGACTCGCCTGGAGCGCTCACGAAGCGCAGGTCCCGCCGCTGGGTCAGGTGTTGATCGTGCAGCTGCCGTCTGATGAGGCAGTGGCGACCTATGCCGAAGTGCGCCAGGTCGGACCTTCGGCTGCGCGTGCGCTGTAACGTGACGAGCGCGCGGTCAGCCAGCTCGGGCCATGCCGGCAACCAGCCGGCCGAGCTTCTCGACCGCGCGTTCCAGCGTCGGCGACCACGGCAGGCCGCAGCTGATGCGGATGTAATTGCGGTAGTCGCCCTTGGCGGAGAACACGACGCCCGGCGCGACGCCGATGCGGCTGGCCGCTGCCGTGTGGAACAGCTCGGCACCGTCGACGTTGGCGGGCAGCTCGACCCACAGCACGACTCCGCCCGGCGGCTGCGCGACACGCGTGCCTTCGGGGAAGAAGCGCGCGATGGCGTCGATCGCGTGCTGCGAGTTCATCGCGAGCATCGAGCGGACGCGTCGCAGATATCGATCGTAGCCGCCGCTCGCGTAGTAGCGGGCGAGCACGAGCTGCTGCAGCGTCGGGCATGCAACCGACGAATAGAATTTCGCGCGTGCGATTTCGGTGTGGAACTGCGGGCTGACGGCCCAGCCGATGCGGTAGCCGAACGCGATGGTCTTCGACACCGAGCCGCACGAGATCACGTGGCCGGACTCGTCGAAGGCGCGCAACGAAGCAGGCCGCGTGCCGCCGAAGTGCAGATCGCCGTAGATGTCGTCCTCGACGATCGGCACCTCGCTGCCGGCGAGGATCGCGACGATCTCGCGCTTGGCGTCGTCCGGCGTCAGGCTGCCCGAGGGATTGTTGAAGTTCGGCATCAGCACCGCCGCCGAGATGCGCGTGCTGCGCACCGCCGAGCGCAAGGCATCGACGTCGATGCCCGCGACCGGGCAGTTCGGCACTTCGATGACCTTGAGACTGAGATGCTCGATGGATTGCAGCAGCCCGAAGTAGGTCGGGGACTCGACCAGCACGGTATCGCCGGGCTTGCAGGTCACGCGCAGCGCCAGCGTGATGGCGTCCATCGTGCCGCTCGTGATCACGACGTGCGCGGGATCCGCGGGCGCGCCGGCCAGGGCCATGCGCTTGGCGATCTGCCGGCGCAGCTCTTCGTGGCCCGGCGGCAGGATGCACTGGCCCGCGTTGAGCGGATGATCGCGCAGCACCTCGCGCACGAGATTGTTGAGCCGCTGCGTGGGATACATGGCCGGCGAAGTGGACGCGCTGTTGAGCGGCACGAAGTCTTCGCGGCTCAGCGCCTCGCGGCACATGTCGAGCACCTCGTTGGCGATCGACACCGGGCGGCGCACGTGCGTGGGCTTCGGCCGCGGCTCGGGCAGCCGGCGCGGTTGCGGCGGGCGCACGTAGAAGCCGGATTGCGGCCGCGCTTCGATCAGGCCGACGTTCTCGAGGTGCACGTAAGCCTGCACGACCGTCGAGACGCTGACCTTCGCCGTGCGGCTCATCGCACGCACCGAAGGGATGCGCTCGTTCGCGCGCAGCGCGCCATTGGAGATCTGCGACTCGACCAGCCGCGCGACGCGTTCGTACAGCAAGGGAGCTTGCGATGACACGTGAGTTGCTCCGGCGTAACTGTATTGGTGCGCCATCAGTCTACCTGAATCTGTACTGCTTACCAGCCCGGCGGGCAGAGTGACTTCCATGGATCAAGCCGTTCACCCGGTGCCCACTGCCATGCGCGTGCCCCTCGCGGTGCTGGCGGCGTTCGCCGGTATCTATGTCATCTGGGGCACGACCTACCTGGCGATCGCCGTGGCGATCCGCTCGTTACCGCCGTTCATCAGCGGCACGCTGCGGTTCGCAATAGCTGGCGGGCTCATGTACGCGTGGTTGCGTGCGCGCAATCCGCGACCGTTCGCCGGCTTGAACGTGCCGCTGATGGCGCTCGCCGGCATCCTGCTGTCGGGCGTCGGCAACGGTTTCGTCGTGTTCGCGCAGCAGGGTATTCCGAGCGGTATCACGGCGCTGATCGTGGCGTCCATGCCGGTGCTGGTGCTGATTCTCGACTGGGCTTTCTTCAGCAAGCGCCCGCCGACTCGCCAGGCGCTGCTGGGCATTGCCATCGCTGTCGCCGGCGTCGCGACGATCGTCATGCACACGCATTCGATCTCCGGTAACGCGCGCCCGCTCTATCTGCTGGCGATGTTCGTGGCGACTGCCGGCTGGAGCTTCGGCACGCTGTTGCAGAAGCGGGCGGCGCCTCCGGGCACCGTGCTCAGCTTCACCGCCGGACAGATGCTGTTCGGCGCGGCGTTCCAGGCATTCATGTCGCTCGTGACCGGCGAATGGTCGACATTCGATCCGGCGCAGATCTCGCTCGAGTCGGCGCTGGCGGTGCTGTATCTCGTGGTGTTCGGCAGCATCATCGCGCTGACGGCCTACGTGTGGCTGCTGACGCGTGTGCCGGCGCCGAAGGTAGCGACGTATGCGCTGGTCAATCCCGTCGTTGCGCTGTTCCTCGGCGCTGTCGTGCTCGGCGAGCGCGTGACGCCGTCCGCGATGATCGCCGCGGTGCTGGTGCTGCTCGGCGTCGCGTTGATCCTGTTCCAGAACTTGCCGGCGCTGCGATTGCTGAGCGCGCGCCGAGGGCGCTAGTCACCATGCGTATTCCGCCGTTCGCCTTGGATCAGTGGCTGGCGCAGTACGAGTTCGCGTCGCCGCCCATTCGCTACAACCTCGCGTCCAGCACCGGACCGCGCTGGACCCTCGGCGAGTTGCTGGCTCTGGGGAGCGGCGCCGGCGTGAAGGATCTCGGCGAGCTGCGCTTGTCGTATGCGCCGCCGCAAGGAACGCTCGCTCTGCGTGAGCAGGTCGCGGCGCTGCACGATGTCGATCCGGACTGGGTCGTGATCACCACGGGCGCTTCCGAGGCGTTATCTGCGCTGTATTGCCTTGCCGCCGAGCCGGGTGCGTCGATCACGTTGCCGTTTCCATCGTTCCCCGCGATGCCTGTCATGGCGCGCGCATGGGGGCTCGCGGTGTCGACCTACGCGCTCGATCGGCGCAACGAGTTCCGCCAGTCCGCCGAGCGCGTGCTGGCGTCGGTTGGCGAGAGCACGCGCCTGGTGCTCGTCAACACACCGCACAATCCGACCGGCTCGGTCATGCCGCATCCGGAGATCGCACGGCTCGCCGCGAGCCTCGAGCAGCGGCTGATTCCGCTCGTCGTGGACGAGGTGTATCACCCGCTGTATCACGGCGCGCCCACGGCTGCTTCCGCAGCGCAATTGCCGAACACGATCGTCGTCGGCGATCTGTCGAAGGCATTGTCATTGCCGGGCCTGCGCATCGGCTGGCTGATCGATCGGGATGCGCGCCGGCGCGAGCGCTTCATCGACCTGCGCAGCTACTTCACGATTTCCGGCTCACCGCTCACCGAAGCAGTGGGTGCGCATGCGCTCGCAAATCGCGAGACGATCCTGGCTCGCCTGCGCTCGGTCGCTGCTGCAAACCTCGCAGTGCTCACGCAGTTCATGAGCGATCATGACGACACGCTCGGATGGGTCGCACCGGCCGGCGGTACCACTGTGTTTCCGTGGCTGCTCGAAGGCGGCAATGCACGCGAGCTGTGCGCGACGCTCGCAAGCGCCGGTGTGCTGCTCGCGCCAGGCGACACCTTCGATGCTCCTGAATACTTCCGCCTGGGTTTCGGCACCGAGTCGCAGGGATTCGCCGATGCGCTGGACATCATCTCCGCAACGTTGCGCTCACGGCGCACCGTCAGTGCTGCTGCTGGAGCGCTGCGCTAGTGAAGCGTTCGCGGCTGATCACGTAGATGCCGCTGGCGACGATGATGAACGCACCGGTCAGCATGCGCAGACCGGGCACAGTGGCCCATAGCAGCCAGTCGAACAACACGCCCCAGGCGAGCGCCGTGTATTCGAGCGGTGCGATCACCGGCGGCGGCGCGAGCCGGAACGCTTCGGTGATGAAGTACTGACCGAACGCGCCGCTGATGCCGAGCCCGGCGATCAGATACCAGTCATCCCACTGCACCGGCACCCAGCGCAGGCTTGCGACGACGCCGCTGATCAGCGTGAGGAACAACAGCGTCCAGAACACGGTTGCCGCGCTCGTGTCGGTCCGCGTCAGGATGCGGATCGTGATGGCGTTGAGCGAGTAGCCGACAGCCGAGGCCAGCGCCGCGAGTCCGCCAATCGTGACCAGGCCGGCGCCCGTCGGCTTCAGCACGACGATCACCCCCACGAGGCCGACCAGTACTGCGAGCCAGCGTCGCCAGCCGACATGCTCGCCCAGCATCGGCACCGAGAGCGCCGTGATGAGCAGCGGTGCCGACATGAAGATGCTGTATGCGTTCGCCAGCGACAGCTGGCCCACGGCGTAGACGAAGCACCACAGCAGCACGACGCTGAGGAAGCCGCGCAGCACGTGCAGCCCCCAGCGCTTGGCGACGAGGTCGCGCCAACGCCCGAACGCTGCAGTCGCTGCGAGGAGCAGCGGCAGCGAGGCGGCGCCGCGCAGGAACGTCACCTGCATCGCAGGATATTCCGCCACGAGCGTCTTCAAGAGGACATCCATCACCGCGAAGGTGGTGACGGCCGCGAGCATCGCGAGAATGCCGCGGAGATTCATCGTTGGCATGGCGCATGCTACTACGGACCGGAGCCGATGGAACCGTGCCGGCGCGCGCGGGGTTTCAGCTGTGCCCACCCGACGAGGAATTCTTCCCATGACCAGCCTCAATTCGCAGCAGACGACTGCCATGAAGTCGCGCCTGCGCGAGCGCGCCGCGCAGCTGCGCGGCGAAATCCAGCGCACGCTGGAGCGCTCGTCCGACGAGACGCACGTGCGGATCGCGGAGCAGGCGCGCGACAGCGAGGACGATTCGTTCTCGAACCTCATCGTCGATCTCAATCTCGCCGAGATCGATCGCGACGCGGACGAGCTGCGCCGCATCGACACCGCGCTGGCGCGCCTGTCCGAAGGCAGCTATGGGTTGTGCGAGGACTGCGGCCAGCCGATCCCGACCGCGCGACTGCAGGCCGAGCCGACGGCTTTGCGCTGCGTGCAATGCCAGGAGAAGTACGAGAGGACGCATGCAGTCGCGGCGACGCCGCGACTGTAATACTCTCTCTCCATGCGCCAAGTCTTCATCTGCGACGCCATTCGCACTCCCATCGGCCGCTACGGCGGCGCGCTCGCCGGCATCCGTCCCGACGACCTCGGCGCGGTAGCGCTGCAGGCAATCATCCAGCGCAATCCGCGGGTCGATTGGGCTGCGGTCGACGACATCTACTTCGGCTGCGCCAACCAGGCCGGCGAAGACAATCGCAACGTCGCCCGCATGGCAGGCCTGCTCGCCGGCCTGCCCGAGAGCGTGCCTGGCGCCACCATCAACCGTTTGTGCGGCTCCGGGCTCGATGCGGTCAACCTCGCCGCGCGCTCCATCCGCACAGGCGAGGCCGAACTGGTGCTCGCTGGCGGCGTCGAGAGCATGACGCGTGCGCCGTTCGTCATGGGCAAGGCCGACAGCGCGTTCGCGCGCAGCGCGAAGATCGAGGACACCACCATCGGCTGGCGCTTCGTCAATCCGCTGATGAAGGTGAAGTACGGCATCGACTCCATGCCGGAAACCGCGGAGAACGTGGCGCAGGAATTCGGCATCGCGCGCGCCGACCAGGACGCGTTCGCGCTGCGCAGTCAGCGGCGCTACGCGCGCGCCCACGCCGCTAAGTTCTTCGAAAGCGAGCTGGTCGCAGTGCCGATTCCGCAGAAGAAGGGCGAGCCGCTCAGCTTCGCGGTGGATGAGCATCCGCGCGCCGACACGACGCTGGAGGCACTCGCTCGCTTGAAGGGCGTCGTGCGTCCGGACGGCACCGTCACCGCGGGCAACGCCTCCGGAGTCAACGACGGCAGCTGTGCATTGCTGCTTGCGAGCGAGGAAGCTGCTGCGAAGTACGGCTTGCGCTTGCGCGCCCGAGTGATTGCCACTGCGACTGCCGGCGTGCCGCCACGAATCATGGGAATCGGGCCCGTGCCCGCGACGCGCAAGGTGCTCGCGCTGGCGCAGCTTGCGCTCGATCAGGTCGACGTGATCGAGCTCAACGAGGCGTTCGCGGCACAGGGCCTGGCGGTGACGCGGCAACTCGGGCTGCCCGACGATGCCGAGCACGTGAATCCGAATGGCGGCGCGATCGCGATCGGTCATCCGCTCGGCGCGAGCGGCGCGCGTCTCGCGACGACTGCGCTCAATCAACTCGAGAAAACCCGCGGGCGCTACGCGCTGTGCACGATGTGCATCGGCGTCGGGCAGGGAATCGCGATGGTGATCGAGCGCGTCTGAGCGCTCAGTTGCAGGCAGCCTTGCAGTCGCTCAGGTCGGCACGGCACTGCTTGTTCGCATCGCGCTCGGTCCGAAAACAGTCGTAGCGCAGCTGCGCAACGTTCTTCATCGCGTCCAGGCAGATGCCGTGTCGATACGCGAGCCGCTGCTGACAGCCGCGGCCGTAATAGCCCGAGCCGCAACTTACGTCGGGGTTCGCGAAGTAGCTGCAGAATGCGCGATAGTCGATGCCGTTGTCCGCTTCCCTGCGGTTGGCGCTGTCGCCGCTGGATGTAGCCGGGCGTCCGGTGAACACGTCGCGGCCGCCATTGGCAGCGACGCGCTGGCACTCCGATCGCGCCTGGCGCACGTCGCGCGAGCAGCGCTGCTCGTTGGCTGCGCACTGGCTCATGCAGGTTGCGCGCGGCGGCGGCTGAGCCTCTTCCTTTTTCTCCGCGGGGTTGTCTGCCGGAATCGCGGCGGTTGCGAACAGGATCGCGATGACGTACAGGAAATTTCTGACATTCATCGCCGGACTGTTGGCCACCGCCTGCTGCCGCGTCAAGCGCCATGCTTTGTTTTCAGCTACTTAGCACCGTGCGCTGCGTCCCTGGGGGAACCGCCTGCGACACGACCGGTCTTCTGGTCATACCGGCCATACGCCGGGTTAAACTGCGTCATCCCTCCGACCGCCGAAGCGAAGTCCTAATGACTCAACACTCCGAAGAACGCCTCGCGACGGAAGGCGCGCCGTCGGTGCGCAGCGGTGCGCGTATCCTGCCGTTCGAGCGCCCGCAGTCCGAGCTGCAGCGGGCCATTCAGCAACGCGCTCAGGAAGCGATCGATCTGGATCGCGAGCGCGACCGCGAGACGCGGCGGCCGCAGCCGCTCAAATGGCTGGCGATCTTTGCGCTGGCGTGCATTCCGGTCGTGCTCACGTTCGGCGCCGTCGACGCGTTCGTGCGTGTCTTCCACAAGGTCACCGAGGTCTACAGCTCGCAGTCCAAGTCGCAACCGCAACAGCAACCGGTCGCGCCGGTCATGGAAGAGCCGGCGTCGCAGCCCGGTGTCGTGATCCTCCAACCCTACGATGCCGCCCCCGGTGCGCAATCCGGCGCGGCGCCTGCCGAACAGAGCAAAGCTCCCGCTGAGCGGCGTTGACGCACACGGCGGACAGCGCGAGCGGACATAAGCGCGGGCATTTTCCGTATCCGGCAACTATGCGTATTGCCCGGCATTTTGCCGCCAGTACAGAGTTGCGCTCCTGAAACGGCCGGAGCCACGGGGGCTCAGCAATGTCGCGGCTGGTGTTTCGCGATTTCGATGAATTCGCCGACTCGATCGAAGGGATCGCCGGCCGTTTCGTTCCGACAGCGCGCTCCAGCGCGGAGTGGTGGGTGGAGGCGGTGCCGGCCGGTGCGCTGGCGCTGCAGCAGATTCAGATCGGCGGCTCCGCGACGTTCGCCGGCGACGGCCAGGTCGGCTCGTTCACGCTCGGCATCCCGATGACCCAGCCGCAGTGCATCCGCATCGACGGCCAGCGGCTCGACAGCGACTCGTTCATCGTGCTGAAGCAGGATCAGCCGTTCACTTTCACCGGGCAGGACGTCACGCGCTGGGCGGGCGTCACGCTGCCGGTCGATCATCACGTGCTCGGGCCGGAGCTGCTCGAAAAGCTGCATGCAAGCGACGGCGCCTGCACACGCACCGACGCGCTGCGTCTCGCGCAGCTACGCTGGCTCATCGGCCGCATCTGCTGCGGCGATGGCTCGGTCGACTTGTCGGATTCAGCTGCTGCCAAGATGGCCGAGCAGGAGATCAGCACGGTGACCGTGCGCGCACTCGAGCGGAGCCTGAGACTGCAGCTGCGGCCGATGGGCCGTCCGCACTTGTCGCGCGAGCGCGTGATCGCACGGACACTGGAGTTGATCCGAGCACACGATGGGCAGCCGCTGTTCACGAGCGATTTGTGCCGTGCCGCCGGTGTCAGCGAGCGCACGCTGCGCAACACGTTCAACGAATACTTCGGAGTCGGCCCGATCCGCCTGCTCAAGATGCGTCAGCTGCGTGAGATTCGCGCGGCGCTGCTGGCAGCCGACTCGACGCGCGATACCGTAGCGAGCATCGCAGGTCGGTTCGGCGTGTGGGACTTCAGCTTGTTCGCACGCAACTACAAGCGGCTGTTCGGCGAGTCGCCCTCGCAGACGCTGCGCACACCAGCGGGGAGCAGCGAGCACGCCGACATCTCGTGGCTTTCTTATGCCGTGCGGAAGTTTGCGGACGACATGCTGTACGACGTGCCGCGCTCGCTCGCTGCGGCGGCGACGCCGTTACATACTGGCTCGAACGAACAATAGCGGCCCATCGACCGACAGATCGACGACGCCCGGCGTGCCCTCGTCCTTGGAGTCGACGTCGATCTGGAACGTGCGGTAGCCCAGGCCGATCGCCAGGTACGGATTCAGTCGCCACGTCAGCGCGAGCCGCGCGTCGAGGATCGAGCCGTCGACATCGCTCACGTTCACCGTCAGGTACTGCGCGCGCGCCTCGGCCGCCAGGTGCGGCGTGAAATCGAAGCGGCCTTCGACGCCGACCAGCGGCAGCGGCGCGATGCCGCTCTCGCTTTCGCGCACCACGCGGCTGCGCACCACTGCGTTGGCTTCGACATCGGCGACCTGGATGCCGAGCGTCGCCGTGATCTCCCCGCGCTGGCGCACGAGGAAGCGATAGCCGTACGTCAGGCCGAACATCGTCAGGTCGAGCCGGCTGTCGACGCGCTCGTTGACCAGGTAGTCCTGGTCGTCGAACGAGATGTTCTTCTCGATGCGCTTCTGCGCACTGCGACGCATGGCGAACGCGCTCAGGCGCACCAGGTGATGCTCGCCCGGCAGCAGCGTGAGCTCGACCTGCGGCAGCACCTGGAAATCGTCCAGGCCGAGATCGTCCTCGGCGTTGATCGGCGTGCCCTGCTGGGTGAGCGACTCGTCGACGCGCAGGTCGGTCTGCGGGCTGGCGGCGAACAGGTTGACCTCGACGCGCAGGCGATCCTCGACCACGTTCGGCGGCGGCTTCGGCGCCCAGTCGGGCAGGCGGCCCTGCTCGGCGGCAACGGCGAGCAGCGGGGCGCAAGCGAGGACCGGGACCAGGAGGAATCGGCTGCGGTTGGGCATTCGGTGCTTCCGTGTGGCCGCGCCGATTATGCCTATGCCCGCAGCGTGCAGCGGGCTCTATTTCACGGATCGGGATTGCACTGCGCCGGAATTTGCGGCGACTGTCGTGAATCAGTGACACTGTGTTGATGCTGTGGGGGACAGTGCATGGCGGATGAAGCGGACGAACTGCGCCGCGCACAGGCGCGGATGCGCCTGTCGCTGGCGCTCGCGGGCATCAGCTCCGTCGCGTTCTTGTGGTTCCTGATGCTGCTGGCCCGTTCGGTGGAGCGCGATCCGCTCGGCCCGTTGCACGACGTCATGTTCACTGCGCTCGGCGTCGCAATCAATTTCGCGGTCGCGCTCGGCAGCGTGTCGATCTTCGGCTACTGGCGCCGGCGCGAGCGGGCCGTGCGGCGCGGAGAGCGCTGACGTGCGCAGCCCGATCGCGATCGCGCTGTTCCTCGTCGTCATCGCCAGCACACTGCTCATCACGCGCTGGGCGGCGCGCCGCACGCACTCGCGGTCGGAGTTCTACGCAGCCGGCAGCTCCATCACGGGCACGCAGAATGGCCTGGCGATCGCCGGCGATTTCATGTCCGCGTCGACGATCCTGGGCGTCGCGGGACTCGCCTTCACCGGCAACGCGGATGCGGTGCTGTACATCGTGTCGCCGCTCCTCGGCTTCACGATCATGCTGCTGTTCATTGCCGAGCCGCTGCGCAATCTCGGCCGCTACACCGTGCCGGAGGTCGTGGCCCTGCGCTTCGCCGGCCGCGGCGTGCGCGCCTTCACTGCTGCCGCTGCGCTCGTGGTAACGATCTTTTATCTGATCGCGCAGATGGTCGGGGCCGGCGCGTTGCTCGAGATTCTTCTCGGCGTGCCTTACGCCGTCGCGGTGATCGTCGTCGCAACGCTCATGATGCTGTACGTGGCGTTCGGCGGCATGCTCGCCACCACGTGGGTGCAGATCACCAAGGCGGTGGTGCTGATCGTCGGCGTCGTGCTGCTGACGTTCCTGACGTTCCGCCACGTCGGCTACGACCTGGGCTCGCTGTACTCCATTGCCCGTGCGCAGATGGATGCCGTGCTCACCGGCAACCGCGCGGGCGCACTCACGTCCATGTACTCGACGCTTTCGCTCGGTCTCGCGCTGTCGCTGGGCGTCTGCGGGCTGCCGCACGTGTTGATGCGATTCTTCACCGTGCCGGACGCGCGGCAGGCGCGGCGCTCGATCGTCGTCGCGATGCTGCTGATCGCCGTGGTGTTTCTGATCGTGCTGTTCGTGCTGAGCTACGCGGCAATCGCATTCCTGTACGGCAAGCCGGAGTTCCTCGATGCTGCCGGCGTTCTGCGCGGCGGCGCCAACATGGCCGTCGTGCATCTGTCGCGCCTGCTCGGCGGCGACGTGCTGATGGGCATCGTCGCGGCGGTGATCTTCGCGACGATCCTGGCAGTCGTCGCCGGTCTCACGATGGCGAGCGCCGGCGCGCTTGCGCACGACCTGTATGCGCAGGTATTCCGCCGCGGCGCTGCGAGCGAGGCCCAGGAGTTGCGGATGTTTCGCGTCGCGACGCTCGCGGTCACCGTCGTCGCGGCGCTGCTCGGCATTGCATTCAAGGGCACCAACATTTCTTTTCTGGTGAGCCTTGCGTTCAGCGTCGCGGCCAGTGCGAATCTGCCGGTGCTGCTGCTGTCGTTGTACTGGCGCGGACTGACGCGTCGCGGTGTTCTCGTCGGCGGCGCGGTGGGTCTCGTCACCTCGACCGGTATGCTGATTGCGGGACCGGCGATCTGGGTGGACGTGCTCGGTCATGCGCAGCCGCTGTTCGGCTCGAACTATCCGACGCTGATTGCGCTGCCGCTGGCGCTGCTGAGCTCATGGGCCGTCTCGATCCTCGATGCGCGACGGCGCGATCCGGATGCGCAGCGCGCGTTCGATGAGCTGGCGCTGAAGAGTCAGGCGGGCGCCTGACCTGCACAGCTTCGTGTAATCTACGGTGCGGAACTTGGCGCGCCGCGCAGGCGTTGCCGGTCCATCCCCCCGTCGATGAAGTGGAGCGCTGTCATGCCTTTCGAGCTCAAGCCCTTGCCTTTTCCCAAAGAATCCCTCGGTCCGACGATGTCCGCGAGCACGCTCGAGCATCATCATGAGAAGCACCACGCCACCTACGTGAAGAAGCTCAACGAGCTGATTGCCGGCAGCAAGTTCGCGAGCTCGGATCTCGAGTCGATCATCCGCGCCACCGCCGGCGGCCAGGGCAAGGACCGCAAGATCTTCAACAACGCGGCGCAGGTCTGGAACCACGACTTCTTCTGGGAGTCGATTGCGCCGAACGGCGGCGGCACGCCGCCCGAGCCGCTGCTCAAGCGCATCGGCGCGAGCTTCGGCTCGCACGAGAATTTCCGCGACCGCTTCGTCGAAGCGTCGGTCGATCATTTCGGCAGCGGCTGGGCCTGGCTGGTCGCGAAGGACGGCAAGCTGGAGATCGTCTCCACGCACGACGCGGACAACCCGCTCACGAGCGGCGCGCATGCGCTGTGGACCTGCGATCTGTGGGAGCACGCGTATTACCTCGACTACCAGCAGAATCGCGCGCAGTTCGTCAAAGCGGTGATCGAGAACATCGCCAACTGGCAGTTCGTCGGCAAGCGCCTGGTGGAAGTCGACCGCTGACGAGCGCCGCTGCCGCGGGCCGCAGCGCGACCGGAGTGTGACCTGGTTCACGGCGCGTCACTGCATGTGCGCGCCGGCGCAAGAGGGTCTATATTCGGGTGGCGGTGCCGGGAGGGGTTGGCTTGTGAGCAGAGCGGCGCAGATCGCAGCTTTCGTCGTGGTGTGGGCAGTGTCGGCTTCGATCGGTCTCCAGGCGGCCGACGACGCTGCACCGGCTTCGTTCGTCTCGCTGAAGCTCGAAGGCGCGTGCGACGCCCAGAACAACCGGCTGTGGCTCACCAACACGCACACTTTCAAGACCGTAGCGACGACGGTGCGCTGGCGCGCCGCGGGCGGCAAGGACCTCACCGATCAGTTCTTCCCCGGGCCGAACTCGGTGCGGGAAATCGGCTGCGCGGCCGAGGCCGAGATCGTCGAAGCGAAGTTCGCGGATTTCTAGAGTTCGGAGAGTCAGGCTGCAGCCTGACCCACAGCCCGACTCTCCGATGTGGGTCAGGCTTCAGCCTGACACCTCCCTTAGAACGTCCAGCGCACGTTCAGTCCGAGCGAGCTCACGTCGTCGCCGATGGACACGCTGACTCCGCCGGCCAGCTGCTCGAGGAAGAAATACCGGCCTTCCACCACGATCGTGGTGTCGTCGCCGGCCGCGTCGAGGTCGCGATAGTCGAAGCCGCCTTCCAGCTCGAGCTTCGGCGCCACCACGCCGCGCAGGCGCGCGCCGAGCATGAAGCCGTCGTCATCCGCATCGATCGGGCCCGCGTCGAGCTCCGCCTTGACGATGCCGACCTTGCCGATCAGGTCGACGCGGTCGTTGAGCGGCCAATGGCCGCCACCGCCGACTTCCAGGAGCGACGTGTCGACGCCGAAGTCGAAGCTCAGATCCTGGTAGCCCGCGAACACGAAGAAGTTCGGATGCACCGCCAGCGAGCCGCGCAGCCCGAAGCCGTCGCCGTCCACGTCGAAGTTGTCGCCGTCGAACTCCGTGTCGATGTAGCCGAGCTCCGCATAGGAGTAATTCATCGTTTCGGCATGACCCGCGAGCGGCAGCGCGGCCGCCAGGGCCGCAAGCCCGCCCAAGATGCGTCTTTGCATTGAACAAATCTCCGAAGGGTATGAATGCCAGCGGCGTTGCTGGCGGCCGACATGATACAGGCGTGATTTCGCCTTTGGCGAGATGACTGTCGTCTAATAGCAACAGAGGATCAGGGTGACGTGAACGCGCCGGTCCAACGCAGGTAAGCTCATCTGCATGCTGCACACCATCCGCCTCAGCAACGGCGCGTCACTCGCTCTGCACACGTTCGAGCCTGAGTCGACGCCGCTCGCCGCAGTGGTCATTCCTTCCGCGATGGGCGTGACGCAAGACTTCTACGCGCGCTTCGCCGAATGGCTCGCGGCGCGCGGCTACCTGGCAGCGACTTTCGACTATCGCGGCATCGGCCAGTCGGCGCCGGCGACGCTGCGCGGCTTCGACATCGACATTCGCGACTGGGCGACGCAGGACTGCGCCGCAGTCATCGACTTCATGAAAGCGCGCGTGCCGGGCCTGCAACTGCATTGGGTCGGGCACAGTCTCGGCGGCCAGTTGCTGGGCCTGATTCCCAATCGCGAGCACATCGATCGGGTGATCACCGTTGCGACAGGCAACGGCTACTGGCGCGAGAACAGCTGGCAGACGCGGCGCTTCGTGTGGTGGCTGTGGTACGTGATCGCGCCGCTGGCGTTGCAGGTCGCCGGCTATTTCCCGGGCAAGCGGCTGCGCAAGGTGGGCGACCTGCCGCGCGGAGTCATGGCGCAATGGCGTCGCTGGTGCCTGAATCGCGAGTACGTCGTCGGCGTCGAAGGCGAGAGTGTGCGACAGGCTTATGCGGCCGTGCGCACGCCGATGCTGTCGCTGTCGTTCACCGATGACGAGATGATGTCGGAGCAGGGCATCCGTTCACTGCACGGCCTGTACCGCGGCGCGCCGATCGAATATCGCCGCATCGCGCCGCGCGACGTCGGCGTGCAGCGCATCGGTCACTTCGGATTCTTCCGCCCGCAGTTCGCGCAGACCTTGTGGCCGCTCGTGCCGCAGTGGCTCGGGTCACCCGCCTGAAGCCCGCCCGCAAAAATAACGTGCGCGATGTCGCCATCGCGCACGTCTGCATCGGAGATGGCTCAGGGGGATCGTCAACCACCGTCGTCAGCACGTTTAAATCGATCAGACTCGCAAGCTTCAATGCACGAGTTGTGCCAGCGCGGCGAGCCGCGAAAAGCGCGGAAATCGGCCATCCCGGCGCCGCTGCATGCACTCGCGACGTGCAGCGAACGCCCGGCGCGCACGATTACAGCTCAAAAACGTTTCAGGAATTCGAGACGGGCGCGCTCTGTAACCGTGTCGACATGACACGCAGGCCGACTGCGAGCGCGCACATGACGAGGATCGCCGACAGCAGGAAAGGCGCGCCCGGCACGTGCCAGTCGCGATGCGGGCCGATGAACGCTGCGAACGTCTGCGTGAACAGCAGCGGGCCGATCAATGTCGCGATGCCGAGCACGCTGCTGTTCGCGCCCTGCAGCTGGCCCTGCTCGGACGGATTCACCAGGCGCGTCATCAGCCCTTGCAGCGCCGGCGTGGCCAATCCCCACAGCGACATGAACACCACGCCGGAGGCGTAGATCGCGCCGTTCGGCGCCATCGCCTGGATGGTGAAGCCGGCGGCGCCGCACACGAGACCGATCAGCAGGGTGTGACGCTCGCCGAGCGCCTTCACCACGCGCCCCACCAGCAGGCCCTGCACGATGATCTGGCACACGCCGACGCCGGCGAGCAGCAGGCCGACTGCTTTCGTATCCCAGTTGTAGCGATATCCCATGTAGAGCACGGCAACGCTCGGCAGAGCTGCGTGCGCCAGATTGCTGAGGAACGTCACCCACGTGAATCCCCACAGCTCGGGATGCGAGCGCAGCAGCTTCAATGCACCGATCGGATTCGCTTTGCGCCACGAGAACGGCGCGCGCCGCTCGCGCGTCAGCGATTCGGGCAGCACGAACAGGCCGTACAAGCCGTTGGTCAGACTGAACGCGGCCGCGATCCAGAACGGCAGGCGCGGGCTGATGTCGCCGAGCACGCCGCCGAGCGCGGGCCCGACCACGAATCCCGCGCCGAACGCCGCACCCAGCAAGCCGAACTTCGCGGCGCGCTGCTCCGGCGGCGTGACGTCCGCGATGTACGCGCCGGCAGTGCTGATGCTGGCTGCGGTGATTCCCGAAATGACGCGGCCGACGAACAGCCAGTGCCAGTTCGGCGCCAGCGCCATCAGGATGTAGTCGAGGCCGAGGCCGAAGTTCGACAGCAGGATGATCGGCCGGCGGCCGAAGCGGTCGGAGAGCGAGCCGAGCACCGGCGAGAACAGGAACTGCATCAGCGCCCACGCAGTGCCGAAGACGCCGTAGATCAGCGCCGCGCGCGCCGTGTCGCCGCCCATGAAATCCTCGACCAGCCGCGGCAGCACCGGGATGATGATGCCGATGGCGAACATGTCGAGCAGCACCGTGACGAAAACGAACGCGAAGGCGGCGCGCCGCGGGGCGAAGGGTGCGGTCATGGGCGTTCAGGGCTCGGTTACTTTCGCTGATTTTCCAGTGCCTCGATCGTTTTCGGCCAGTCGTCCTTGAGCAGCCGGGACAGCGAGCGGTCGGCGAGCAGCTTGCCGCCCGTCTGACAGCGCGGGCAATAGTTCGTTTCGTTCTCGGCGTAGCGAATGCGCTGAATCGCCGTGCCGCACACCGGGCAGGGCTTGCCGTAGCGGCCGTGCACGGCCATGTCGTGGCGAAACGCAGTCACCTTCTCGGGGAACGCGCCGGCTGCGTCGGCGCGCAGGCGCGCGATCCAGTCGCTGAGCGCTGACTGAGTTGCGTCGTACAACCGTTGCCACTCGTCATCGCTCAAGTGGCGGGTCTGCGACGTCGGCGAAAGCCGGGCGCGATGCAGGATCTCGTCGGAGTACGCGTTGCCGATGCCGCTGAGAATCGTCGGATCGGTCAGGGCGCGCTTCAGCGTGTGGTTGGTCCGGCTGAGCCGCGCGCGAAAGGCCGCGGGGTCCGCGTCGAGCACTTCCATTCCGCCGCGATCGTGCTCGCCGAGCTGTGCAGCGCTGCTCAGCACGTGCAGGGATGCGCGGCGCTTCGTGCCTGCTTCGGTCAACGTGAGCGTGCCGTTGGTGAATTGCAGCGCCAGCAGCGCAGGGCGCACTTTGCCGGCGTGCGCCTTGGCGTACCAGTGCAGGCGCCCGGCGATCATCAGGTGGATCAGCAGCCAGCGATCGTTGTCGAAACCGATCGCGATGCGCTTGCCGACGCGCTCCAGCGCGACCACGCGATGGCCTTCGCACGATTGCAGGGGTGGATCGGCCGTGCGCAGCAGGAAGGGATTCCTGAGCACGGCCCGCTCGAGCGTCTGCCCGGGCAGGCGGCTCTGCAGCGCTTCGAGATAGATCGTGACGTCGGGCAGTTCAGGCATGCAGGGCTCGGGCTGCGGCCGGCTGGCCGCGACGGAGCCGATTCTCGCGCCAAGCTCGCCCGGGCGCCACGCAGCGGCGGCTTGCCGCGCGCGCCCGCGCCGGGTTACGACCTAGGTAGTATGTAAGTATACTATCGATCATGAGCACATCCGGCGCACCGCCTCTGTCCGGCATCCGCATCCTGGATCTTGGAACGTTCATCGCCGCGCCGTTCGCAGCGACGGTGTTGAGCGAGTTCGGCGCGGAGGTCATCAAGGTGGAACAACCGCGAGGCGGCGATCCGCTGCGCCGCTTCGGCACGCCCTCGCGCGGCGCGGACACGCTGTGCTGGATGAGCGAAGCGCGCAACAAGCGTTCCATCACGCTCGATCTGCGCCGGCCGCAGGGCGCTGCCATCCTGCGCCAGCTGGTGCGCTGCTGCGACGTGGTTTGCGAGAGCTTCCGGCCCGGCACGCTCGAAGGCTGGGGCATCGGCTTCGACGCCTTGCTGCAGGAGAACCCGCAGCTCACGATGCTGCGGGTCTCGGGCTTCGGCCAGACCGGACCGCTGAAGGATCGGCCGGGATTTGCGCGCATCGCGCATGCATTCGCGGGGCTCGCGCATCTCACCGGCATGCCGGAGGGCGCGCCGTTGACGCCCGGCTCGACCTCGCTGGCCGACTACATTTCCGGTCTGTACGGCGCAATCGGCATCCTGATCGCGCTGCGCGCCCGCGACCGGGTCGGCGGGCAGTACATCGACGTGGCGCTGTACGAGTCGATCTTCAGAATTCTCGACGACCTCGCGCCGGCCTACGCGCAGAACGGGACGGTGC
>DATEJG010000046.1:0-8146 GCA_035278165.1 Steroidobacteraceae bacterium | reverse complement strand
GCCGCAAGGATTGGTGGCACGGATGTTCTCGCACCACCAGTTGTTGTTCATCTCGTTGACGCGGTCGATCAGCACGAAGCCCGGCTCGGCGAAGTCGTACGTGGAGGACATGATCACGTCCCACATGCGCCGCGCCGGCAGTGTCTTGTAGATCTTGCAGCAGACCAGGCCCGCTTCGTTGGTGACGTAGCCGCGAGTCGTCGGCCACTCGCGCCAGACGAACTTGGCGGCATCCTCGAGATCCAGGCCCTCGCTCTCGCGCACCGAGATCGGGAATGCGAGCTTCCAGTCCGCATTGGCCTTGACCGCCTGCATGAACTCGTCGGTGACCAGCAGCGAGAGATTGAACTGCCGCAGCCGGCCCGCCTCGCGCTTGGCGCGGATGAAGTCCATCGCGTCCGGATGACCGATGTCGAACGTGCCCATCTGCGCGCCGCGCCGGCCACCGGCGGAGGACACGGTGAAGCACATCTTGTCGTAGATATCCATGAACGACAGCGGGCCCGACGTGTACGCGCCCGCGCCGGAGACGTACGCGCCGCGCGGGCGCATCGTCGAGAACTCGTAGCCGATGCCGCAGCCGGCCTTCAGCGTCAGGCCCGCCTCGTGCACCTTGGCGAGGATGTCGTCCATCGAATCGTGGATCGTGCCGGAGACCGTGCAGTTGATGGTCGAGGTCGACGGCTTGTGCTCCTGCGCGCCGGCGTTCGAGATGATGCGGCCGGCCGGAATCGTCCCCTTGCGCAGCGCCCACAGGAACTGCTCGTACCACTCCTCGCGCACGTCCTCGCGCTCCACGTCCGCGAGCGCGCGCGCGACGCGTTTGTAGGTCTCGTCCATCGAGCGGTCGATCGGCGTGCCGTCTTTCGCACTCAGCCGGTACTTCTTGTCCCAGATATCGAGCGAGGCCTCCTGAAAGGGAATGGTGTTGACGTCCATGGGCTCAAGCTGGATTGCGGTCTTCATGCCGGATTGACTCTCCGCGATTTCGGTCGGGCGTACCCCATTCGACTTCTGCCGTGCGGCGCCGGGTCGCGAGGCCCGGGCGTTGCTGCGACAGCCCACCTGACCAATGAGAGGTTGCGCTGTTGCGATGGAGGTCTGCGGAAGCGCCGCAGCCGTTCTTATTCATCGCAAGCCGGGTCGCGAAACACAACATATTGTGTCAGGGGCGCAAGCCTATGCCCGCCGGGCGCGAGGCGTCAAGAAATCTGCGAAGCTCAAAACGATCAAATTAATCATTGAAAATTAAATAGTTGAGAGATTCTGCTGATGATTTTCCACTGCGATTTTTCGTGATGTCGAAAAAGTACCTGTAGCGCTTACACACAACATCTTGTGTCCCCCGGATCCGCACAGCTTATGCACACGATGCTCGATGTGCTCTGCACAGCTTGTCCGCCGCGTGGTCGAACTCCCTGCGGCAGGGACCAATCCGAGAATGTGTTCGGCGCAGCTAGAATCCCCGACCAGCGGGCCGGACGCGGCGCGCCGGGCGACCCAATACAGGATATGTGCATGAGACAGCAGGCGATCAAGACCCTTTCGATTGTTGGCGCGGTGGCAAGTGTGATCTTCAGTGCAGGCGTTGCCGCACAACTGCCCGAGAAGGTCGGCGACGCGCCGGTGCCGTCGCTTGCGCCGATCGTGAAGAAGGCTTCGCCCGCAGTGGTCAACATCGCAACGCGCGGCACGCTGCGCGAGCAGCGGCGCAATCCGCTGTTCGAGGATCCGTTCTTCCGCCGCTTCTTCGACGCGCCCGACCTAGTGCCGCGCGAGCGGCAATTCCAGAGCGCCGGCTCAGGCGTGATCGTCGACGCGCGCAACGGCTACATCATCACCAACGCGCACGTGGTCGAGAACGCGGACGAGATCACGGTCACGCTGCTGGACGACCGGCAGATCAAGGCGAAGGTCATCGGCAGCGACAAGCCCTCCGACGTCGCTCTGCTGAAGATCACCGCGAACAACCTGGTCGAGATGCCGCTCGCCGATTCCAGCAAGGCCGAGGTCGGCGATTTCGTGCTGGCGATCGGCAACCCGTTCGCGCTCAGCCACACGGTGACTTCGGGCATCATCAGCGCACTCGGCCGCTCGGACGGCAGCGCGGATTCGTACCAGGATTTCATCCAGACCGACGCGCCGATCAATCCCGGCAATTCCGGCGGCGCGCTCGTCAACCTCTACGGCCAGCTGGTCGGCATCAACACCGCCATCTTCTCCGGCAGCGGCGGCAACATCGGCATCGGCTTCGCGATCCCGTCCAACATGGTCAAGGCGGTGATGACGCAGCTCGTGCAGTACGGCGAGGTCAAGCGCGGCATGCTCGGCGTGCAGCTGTCCAACCAGTTCACGCCCGACATCGCCGAGAGCCTCGGCCTGGAGAATGCGCACGGCGCGCTGGTCTCGGAAGTGGTCGAAGGCGGCGCCGCCGACAAGGCGGGCATCAAGGCCGGCGATGTGATCACCTCCATCAACGGCCGCACGATCGACAACGCGGCCGAGCTTCGCAACAGCATCGGATTGCTGCGGATCGGCGAGAAGGTGGAGATCGGCCTGGTACGCGAAGGCAAGCCGCGGCGCGTGACGGCGATGATCGGCGAGCGCACGGGCAGCTCGGCCAACGCTGCCGCGGATATTCATCCGGCGCTGGAAGGCGCAGCGCTCACCGACGCCGATGGCGGCACTGGCGTATTGGTCCAGTCTGTCACGCCGGGCAGCCCGGCGGCGCAGAGCGGGCTGCGCGCAAACGACATCATTCAGGGCATCGGCCGCACGCGCATCGCAAATCTCGATCAGATGCGCGGCGCATTGAAGGGCACGAACGGTCAGGCGTTCGCGATCACCGTGCAGCGTGGCCGGTCGCGACTGGTGTTTCCGGTCGGGTAACGGGTCCGCACACCTCGGCGGCGCGCGCATCTTTGTCCATGCGCGCGAGCTGTCCGGCCTTCTCATAGAAGCGTTGCAGGTCGCCGCCTGCTTCGCTGAGCACGCGCTGCAGGCCGGGCACGCAACCATAGTAGGTGGCAGCTGAGATCAGGTGTGCGTTGTTCAGCGTGCGATCGAACCATCGGTCGTAGCCGCTGTAACCGTTCCACTGTGCGCGCAGCTGCGCGTATTCGAGCTTGAGCTCGCCGAACTCGTATTGCTTGCCGTTGCGCTTCTCGTCGTCGGGCAAGGCCGATTGATAGAGCACGCGCAGTTTCGCCCGCGCCTTCAGCAGCAAGGCGATGAATTGCGCCTGGCGCTCGCGTTGCTGCCGCCAGATCACCAGGTCCTGCGTGCGCTGCCGTGCGGTCAGCCAGCGCTCCAGCCCCGCTTCCTCGACGACCGTCGCGAAGGACTCGTTGAACTCCGAGTCGCCGGCCGCGTACACGACCTGATGTGCGAGCTCGTGAAACAGCGTGCCGGCGAGCTGCGCGTCGCTCCATCCCAGCATCGTGCTGAGCACGGGATCCTTGAAGTGGCCCAGCGTCGAATACGCCGCGACGCCGCCGACTGCGGCATCGTCGCCGCGCCGGCGCAACTTGCGCGCATATCTCTGCGCGCCCGCTTCGCTGAAATAGCCGCGATAGACGACACAGCCCGCGATCGGGAAACACCAGCGCCGCGGCTCGACCGAGAACTCCGGCGCCGCGAACACGTTCCAGACGACGTACGGCCGGCCGAGATCGGCGTAGCTGCGGTACGAAGCGTTGTCGGGCAAGCCGAGCTCGCGCGAAGCAAAGTCCCGCGCAGCGGCAACGTATTCGAGCCGGCTGCGCAGCTGCGGCGGCGTGCTCGTGTCCGCCAGCACCTCGGCAATGGGCTCTCGCTTCGCGGCGATCTCCATCTGGCCGCCGGCGGCCTGCATCAGGTAGCAGCCGGTCAGCGGCAGCACTGCGCCGGCAATCGTCAGCAATCGGGCAATTCGATACAGTGACATGGCTATGCGAATCTATCTCGTCGGCGGCGCGGTGCGCGATGAGCTGCTCGGTCTGCCGGTGCGCGAGCGGGACTGGGTGGTCGTCGGCGCACGCCCGGAGGAGCTGTTGGCGCGCGGCTTCAAGCCGGTGGGCAAGGACTTCCCGGTGTTCCTGCACCCGCAGACCGGCGAGGAATACGCGCTCGCCCGCACCGAGCGCAAGACCGGGCCCGGGTACCGCGGCTTCGAGACCCGCTTTTCCCCCGACGTGACGCTGGAGCAGGACCTCGAGCGCCGCGACCTGACGATCAACGCGATCGCGAAAGACCCCGACAGCGGCACGCTGGTCGATCCGTTCGGCGGCCGGAAGCACCTGCGCGACCGCACGCTGCGCCACGTCTCAGCGGCATTCGTCGAAGATCCGGTGCGCGTGCTGCGCGTTGCACGCTTCGCTGCGCGCTTTGCGCCGCTCGGGTTCTGGGTCGCCCCGCAGACCTTGAGCCTGATGCGCGAAATCGCCGCACGCGGCGAGCTCGACACGCTGGTGCCGGAACGCGTGTGGCAGGAAACGCAGCGCGCGCTGGAGATGCCGGCGCCGGCCCGCTTTCTCGAAGTGCTGCTGGAGGGCAACGCGCTGGAGGTCATCTTCCCGGAGCTGCATGCGCTGTTCGGTGTGCCGCAACCCGAGCGCTGGCATCCGGAAATCGACAGCGGCGTGCACACGCTGATGGTTCTCGAGCAGGCTGCGAAGCTCAGCGAGGATCCCGTCGTGCGCTTCGCGGCGATGACACACGATCTGGGCAAGGGCACGACTCCGCCGTCCGAGTGGCCGAGCCACATCGCTCACGAGGAGCGCGGCGTCGAGCTGATCGAGGGCTTGTGCGACCGCCTGCGCATTCCGAATACGTATCGCGAGCTCGCGGCGCTCGTGTCGCGCTATCACTTGAACGCACACCGCGTGGCGGATCTGCGCGATACCACGCTGCTCGACATGCTGGAACATCTGGACGCCTTCCGACGTCCAGCGCGCTTCGAGCAGTTCGTGCTCGCTTGCGAGGCGGACGCGCGCGGGCGCAAAGGCCTGGAGAATCGCGACTACCCGCAAGCGGACCTGTTGCGTCGCGCACGGGCCGCGGCCGCCGGCGTGACGCTCGATCCGGCAGAACGCGAAGGATTGGATGGGCAGCAGATCGCAGAGAAGATCCGCAAGGCGCGCCTCGCAGCGCTGTCACAGGCTCGCAGCTAGATCCCGCACACTGAAGCCGCGCAGCGGCCGGTCGAAGCCGCGGGTCAAGCCGATCACCTTGAACCGCTCGCCCATCTCGCCGGGCAAAGTCAGCAGCATCGCCTGACGCGCGAGCTGCACGCGCGAGGTCAGCTCCTGCCCGTCCGCGGGCCCGAGCAGCTGCTCGAGCCCGTTGCCGATCAGGAAATGCGCTTGTGTCGCGAAGCCCGCGACGCTCAGGCCCGCAGACGCCGCGGCTTCGGCGACCGCGGTGAAGTCCACCCATGCGCCGATGTCCTGCACGCCGACGTTGATCAGCGGGTCGTCGTGAAAGCGATGATGGAAGTGGCACAGCAACGTGCCTTCGCGACGCTCGCCGCGATAGTACTGGCGCTGCGGCAAGCCGTAGTCGATGAACAGCGCCACGCCTTCGCGCAGCATCGATGCGACGCCGCCGATCCACGGCGCGAGCCGCATGTTGATCTCCGACGTGTAGCCGTCGGGTAACCGCTCGCCGCAGTTCGCTTCGATTCGCCGCACCGCCGCTTCGAGATCGGCGTCGGCGTGCGTCTCGGACCAGTCGAGACGACCGAGCTGCCACGTCACGCCCAACGCGTTGACCTGATCGCCGCGAATGCGGAAACGCTGCACCGGCAGCGCATCGAGCACTTCGTTCCCCAGCACGACGCCGCGGAATTCTTCCGGCAACGCGTCGAGCCACTCGACGAGGCCCGCGTGTGCAGGGGCCCGCTCGCGCAGCAAGGCGCGCTGCCTTTCGCGGAGCTCCGCGCTGACTTCGAGAATCAGGTAGCGCTCTGGCAAGGCATCCTGCGCTGCCAGCTCGTTGAGCACGTCGACCGCCATCACGCCCGAGCCCGCGCCGAATTCGATGATCGCGCCGCCGCTCATGTTCTGCAGAACCTCGCGGCACTGAGCGGCGAGACAGCGGCTGAAGAGCGGCGAGACTTCCGGTGCGGTGACGAAGTCGCCGCCCGCGCCGAGCTTGCTGGCACCGGCGCTGTAATAGCCGAGTCCGGGCTCGTACAGCGCCATCTCCATGAAGCGCTCGAAGCTGAGCCAGCCGCCGCGCGCGTCGATTTCTTCCCAGATCCGATTGACCACGCGGCGGCTGTGCGCAGCCTCGTCCGCAGTCAGCGCGGGCAGTTGCAGCGCCGTGCTCACGCGCGCACCTCGCAGACCGGTCGCCACGGATTTGCATCGCTGCGCAGTTCAGCGAACATGTCCAACATGACTCCTTCCTCGACCCCTGTTCTGGCGGGGCGCGCCATTCTCGTGACGGGCGCTGCCCGGCGCATCGGCGCCGCGCTGGCGCGCGGATTCCACGCGCACGGCGCCGATGTCTGCATTCATTGTCACCGGTCTATCGGCGAAGCGGAACAGCTGCGCGACGAGCTCAACACGCTGCGCCCGCGCTCCGCGACACTCGTCGCCGCGGATTTGCTGGATGTCGCCGCGCTGCCGCGCATCGTAGCGGCCGCGGTGAGCGAGCTCGGGCGCCTGGACGTGCTCATCAACAACGCATCCTCGTTCTATCCCACGCCGCTCGGCGAAGTGTCGCTGCAGCAGTGGGACGACCTCATCGGCACGAACCTGCGCGCACCGTTTTTCCTGGCGCAGGCCGCCGCGCCCCACTTGCGCGCCGCCAGGGGCTCGATCGTGAACATGATAGACATTCACGGCCAGCGCCCCCTGCCGCGCCATCCCGTCTACTCGTCCGCGAAAGCGGGACTTGCGATGCTCACGCGCTCGCTCGCGCGTGAGCTCGGCCCGGAAGTGCGCGTCAACGGCATCGCGCCGGGACCGATCCTGTGGCCCGAGCAAGCAATGGATCCGCAGCTGCAGGACGAGATCGTCGCGAAGACGCTGCTGAAGCGCAGCGGCTCGCCCGAAGACGTCGTGCGCGCAGCGCTGTTCTTCGTCAAGGACGCGCCGTACGTCACCGGCCAGATCCTGGCTGTCGATGGCGGCCGGAGCGTGGGATGGTGACGGCGGTGAGCCCGGCCGCGCGGTCCGGAAAATCCGCCCACAACTCGGCGATCGTGCGCTGCTGCGTCGGATGACGCAGGCCCGGGGCGAGATCCGCGAGCGGCTTGAGCATGTAGGCGCGCCGGAGCAGGTCCGGCCGCGGCAGCACCAGCCCGGGCTCATCGCTCACGAGCTGGTCATACACCAGCATGTCCAGATCCATCGCTCGCGGCGCCCATTTGGGTGCATCGCGCGGTCGCCCGCACAGCGTCTCGATGCGCTCCAGCGTCCGCTTCACCTGCGCGGCGGATTGCTCCGTGCGAAAGCCGATCACCAGGTTGATGAAATCCTCGCCGCTGAAACCGACCGCTGGATTGCGGTACGCGGGCGAGACCGCAAGCTCACCGAAGGTCTGCTCGAGCTCATCGAGCGCGTGCGCCAGGTTCTTCTCCGGCTCGATGTTGCTGCCCGCGGCGACGTAGACGTCAGCCATGCGGCGGCACTGCCGCACCGGCCGCGAAATCCTCGGTGCGCCGCTCGATCTCGATGCCGACGTCGCGCGCGCCGCGAATCGCACCCTGCTTGTTGAGGCAGACCTTCACCCAGCTGACGCCGAACTCGGTCACGACCACGCGCGCAATCTGCTCGGCGAGCGTCTCGACCAGGTTGAACTGCGACTCGCCGACGAACGCCAGCAGGCGCTTCGCGACTTTCTTGTAGTCGATCGTGTCGTCGATGTGATCGCTGGCCGCGGCCCGCCGGATGTCGGTGGCCATTTCCAGGTCGATGATCACGGTCTGCTTGACCCGGCGCTCCCATTCCCAGATGCCGACGATGCATTCGACGGCGAGCGACCGAAGGAAAATCTTGTCCATTCGCTGTTGCAGTCCGCTGCGATGCGAGCCGAGGCTCAGGAGCCGCGCGCCGGCGGCCGCAGAGCGTCCAGCGGCCAGCGTGCGCTGGCGCGGATCTTCAATTCGTCGTGCTCGCCGCCGGCCAGCCGGCGGTAGCCAGCGTACGCGATCATCGCT
>DATEJG010000045.1:0-17767 GCA_035278165.1 Steroidobacteraceae bacterium | reverse complement strand
GTCATCTCAGTACCAGCGCCGCTGCATCCGGCGTGAGCTTCGGGCGAGCGATAGGCGTCAACACGGCCGGTGCCGCATTCGCGCCGTTCGTCTGCGGCGTCGTGCTCGTCACTCATGTCGGCGCGAAGCTCGCGCTGGTGCTCGTCGCGGCCTGCTATCTCGTTCTCTCGTCGCGACGCGCATGGATCGCGCCGATGCAGTGGGCGGCACTCGCAGGCGCGGCGGCGTTCGCCATCTGGGCACCGTCGCTGGCGATCGTGGACGTTCCGGAAGGCGGGCGGATCGTCAGCTACCAGGAGGGCGCGCTGGCGGCGGTGAGCATCGTCGAAGATGCGTCCGGCGTTGCGACGTTGCACATCGACAATCGTCAGCAGGAAGGCAGCAGCGCAACGAGATTCGCCGATGCGCGCCAGGCGTGGCTGCCGATACTGCTGCACCCCGCACCGCATCGCGCGCTGTTTCTCGGACTGGGCACCGGCGTCACGGCGCGCTCTGCAACCGCCGACCCGATGCTCGAAGTCGACGCCGTCGAGCTTCTGCCGGAAGTGATCGACGCGTCCGCCTACTTCGCCGGCGCTGGGGCATCCGACGATCGGCTCCGCCTCATGGCCGGCGACGCGCGACGCTTCGTGCGCGCCAGTCACGAGCAGTATGACGTGATCGTCGCCGACAACTTTCATCCGGCGCGCAGCGGCTCAGGCTCGCTGTACACGGTCGAGCATTTCCAGGCAGTGAAGGAGCGGCTCGCACAGCATGGTCTGTTCTGCCAATGGCTGCCGCTGCATCAACTCGATCTCGACACGCTACGCAGCATCGTGCGCAGCTTCGTGGCCGTGTATCCCCACGGCTCCGCGATACTCGCGACCAACAGCCTGGAGACGCCGGTGATCGGACTCGTCGCGCGACGCGATACCGATCGATTCGATCTGATGCGGATCCGCGCACGCCTCGCCGATGCGCGCGCGGCGCACAGCAGCGCCGAGCTGGGATTGAACGACGATCTCGCGCTGCTCGGCTCCTTCATCGCCGGGCCGAGCGCGCTCGAGCGCTTTGCGGGCGATGCGCCGCTCAATACCGACGATCGCCCGGTCGTCGCCTATCGTGCACCGCGCATGGTGTACGCAGCAGATTCGCTGCCGCGCGATCGCCTGCTCGAATTGCTGGGTCAGCTCGACACCCGGACGACCGAGCTGATCGACTCCGCCGACAGCGACTGGGATTCGCGACTTGCGGCCTATTGGTCGGCGCGCAATCGCTTCATCGAGGTCGGGCGCAACGTGCGCCCGAGTGCCGACGTCGAGCTGATGCTGGCGCAGGTACGCGAGCCTCTGCTCGACGTGCTGCGCATCAGCCCGGATTTCAAGCCTGCGTCCGATCCGCTCGTGCAGATGGCGCACGCGCTGAAAGAGCGCGATCCGGCTGCCGCGCGCGCACTGCTCGCCGACGTTGCTTCACTTCTTGTACGACGCGATCGCGACGTCGTCCAATCCCACGCGGCGCAGTAGGACCTGGTAGTGCGGATCCTGCCGGATGGGCTCCAGCCGCGGATCGTTGCGCAGGAAGATGAGACAGTTGGAGCGCTTGGCGACCGCATCGTCGAGCCAGGCCAGCGCGCGCTCGGTGTCGCCGATGCTGAGATATGCCGCAGCCGACTCGTACGGGCAGACGAAGGTCCCCGTAGTCGCCGCCTTCTCCAGCAGCGGCAGCACTTTCTCCTTCTGTCCCGCATAACCATACGCCTGTGCGAGCATGATCAGCGCGACGGCCGATCCATCCAGCTTCGCGCCGCGTTCGGTGAGCTCCACGGCCCGCTCGTAGTCGCCGGCGATATACGCTGCAACGCCCGCGCCTGAAGCCACCATGCCGATGTCCGGGTGTTGCTGCATCTTCCTGTCGACCCACTCGCGGGCCGCCTGGCTCTCGCCGACGGTGAACAGCGCCCAGTTGCCCCAATCCGCCATTTCGGTATTGAGCGGGTCGAGGCGGTCGGCATCGGCCAGCGCGCGCTTGACCTTCTCGGCCTCGCCGAGGCCGGAGTAGTACAGCGCGAAACCGAGCTCCGTCTGCGCGAGCGTCGGGTCGCGCTGTTTCGCCTTGTTCAGCGCGATCCATGCATCCTTCCAGCGCCACGCCATCACGTAGGTCAGGCCGAGAGAAGACCACGTCTCGGCGGAATCCGGGCGCAGCGCCTGCGCCTCGGAGATCGAGTCGACCACCTTCTGCAGCATGTTGATCGGCGGCTCGAAATACGCGAACAGCTGCCGATAGGCATCGGTGCGGGCGACGTACGCGTCGAAGAACTGCGGGTCGAGCGCGATGGCCTGCTCGAACAGCTCGATCGCCTGCGGCAGGGACTCGTGACTGACCAGGTCCAGCTGATACCGTCCGGCCACGTACGCCTCGTAGGCCTTGAGGTTGGTCGTCGGAAACTCGTCCAGCGCGCGGCGCTCGTCGCTGGGAATCGCCACGCGCAGCGAATCCGACACCGCAGCGGCGATGCCGGACTGCATCGCAAAGAGATTCGTGTCGTCGGTGCGGCCTTCGTAGTCGTCGTCCCAGACGACGAGCCCTTTGCCCAGGTCTTCCAGTTCCGCCGTAATGCGCAGCTTGTTGCCCGCGGAGATGCTGACCACGCCATCGAGCACGTACTGCACGTCGGGCAGCTGGCGCCGGATGTAGTCGCGCGTCTTGTTGTCCTTGAACGTGAACGCCGAAGGCGTCGGCACCACTCTCAAGCCGGAAATCTTCCGCAGGTTGCGGATCACCTCGCGCGTGACCTGATCTGCAAAAGGCCGCCACGCTTCGGGCGCATCGCCGGATACGTCGAACGGAACGACCACGACATAGGGACCGGCGGCAGCTGACGATCCGGCCGCCGATTGCGATTGCGGCGACGTGAAAGCGCGCCAGCCGAGCACTGCAACGAGCAGCAGCACGACGCCGATCGCCGCCGGCCCGCGCCACGCCGGCACGGCAGGCGCGACCGCGGAATCCGGCGCGGGCGCCGCCGGCGCTTGCCCGGTCGAAACAGCCACGCCGTCCGGAATCACCGTGACCGGCGCAATGAACTGATAGCCGCGGCCGCGGATGGTCTGGATGGTCTGCTGCAGCTCGCCGCTGTCGCCGAGAACCTTGCGCGCGCTCTTGACGTGATTGCTGAGCGTCGCATCCGACACCTCGCGCCCGTCCCAGACCTCCCGGAACAGCTCTTCCCGGGACAGGACCCGGTCGCGATGCCGGATCAGGTACACCAGCAGATCGAACACCTTCGGCTCGGCCGCAATGACCGTGTCCCCGCTCGTGATCCGATAGCGGGAGGTGTCGATGACGTATTCGGCTATCTGGTATTTCATGACCGCGGGCCAGACCGGCGAATCGTTAGCGAATCATTACGCAACGACTATGCAGCCGCCAAGCGGCGCGGCCGCTGCCGCGCCACCGTGGCACCCGATCGAACAATAACCGGATCGGAGACCTTCATGCCCACGCCGCTGCAAATCCTGCTGGACCCCATCTCCCTGACCGTACTCGGACTGTACGGGCTGCTGATACTGCTGGAGGCGCTGTTCCCCGCCCGACCGCTGCCCCAGATCAAGGGCTGGAAGACCCGGGCCCTGCTGGTGTTCGTCTGCTACTTCTACCTGTCTTCCTACCTGCCGCTGCTGTGGGGCGAGACCCTCGCTCGATACCGGCTGGTCAACCTGGAAGCGCTCAACCCCTTGGTCGGAGCGGCCGTCGGCGTGCTGATCTACGAGCTGCTGGTTTATGTCTGGCACCGGACCATGCACCGTGTGCACTGGATCTGGCGCTCGTTCCACCAGATGCATCACAGCGCCGAGCGCGTGGACAGCTACGGCGCCTTCTACTTCAGCCCGCTGGACACCGTCGGCTTCACGTTCCTCACGAGTCTCAGCCTGACCGTGGTGGTGGGCCTGAGCGCGCAGGCCGCGACGTACGCTTTGTATGCCGTGACGTTCCTGGCGGTGTTCCAGCATGTCAATGTCCGTACGCCGCAGTGGCTCGGCTACATCGTGCAGCGTCCCGAGAGCCACAGCGTTCATCACGCTCGCGGCATTCACCAGTACAACTATTCCGACCTGCCGCTGTTCGACATCCTGTTCGGCACGTTCCGCAACCCGAAGGAGTTCGCCAGCGAGAGCGGCTTCTACGACGGAGCTTCGGCGAAGATCCCGCAGATCCTGGCGTTCAAGGATATCGCGGGGCGGGACTTCGACCCCGCGTTGAGGCTCGGCCGAAACTGACCCGCACGGCGCAGACGAGCAGCACGACCGCGGTGGCGGTCTCGAGCCAGATCGTCGCGTTCATCGCCAGCGTGTGTGCGGACACGGGCGCGAGCGTGTAATGGTCGAGACCGCCGAAACCGAGCACTGCGTAGATCGCGATCAGCAGCAGACCCGCGCGTCGGCCGCGCAGCAGCAGAATCGCGCCGAGCGCGCCGACGGCGGCTTCCGCAAGCCACACTGCATAAATGCCTGCCGGCGAGATCCAGGCAGGCATGTTCGGATAGGCGTCGAGAAACGCCGCATTGTGGACGAAGTGCAGCAGGCTCGCGGCGGCGTGCAGCACCAGGAACGCGACGAGCCAGCGGTTCGCTGTGGAATTCATGGCGGTCATCGTACTCTATGCGCCGGTCCGGCTGACCGGGACGATGACACTCGATGCGCATACTCCTCCTGCTCGCGCTGCTGACGGCGGCCACATCTGCTCCGGCTGCCGAACCCGCCGTCGAAACTGCGATCCTGCTGCGTCCAGCCCGCGTCTTCGACGGCACGACGATGCACACCGGCTGGCGCGTGCTGGTGCGCGGCGAACGGATTGCGGCAGTCGGCAACGACGTCACTGCGGCTGGCGCACGCGAGATCGAGCTTGCCGATGCCACGTTGATCCCGGGCCTGATCGAAGGCCACAGCCATCTGTTCCTGCATCCCTACAACGAGACGAGCTGGGACGATCAGGTGCTGCACGAACCTCTCGCGCTGCGCACGGTGCGTGCGGTCACCGCCGCGCGAGCTACGTTGATGGCAGGATTCACGACCGCGCGCGACCTCGGCACCGAAGGTGCCGGTTACGCGGACGTCGGTTTGAAGCGGGCCATCGACGAGGGCATCGTTCCGGGTCCGCGGCTGCTCGTCGCTACGCGTGCGATCGTCGCGAGCGGTGCGTACGGACCGAAAGGCTTCGAGCCCGGCGTCGAAGTGCCGCAAGGCGCCGAGGAGGCGACCGGCGAGGACATGGTCCGCGCGGTGCGGCGGCAGATCGCAGCCGGTGCCGACGTCGTGAAGTTATATGCAGACTATCGCTGGCGACCAGGCGAACCCCGGCGGCCGACGATGTCGGAAGCAGAGCTGCGTGCCGCCACAGCTGCTGCTCACGATGCAGGCCGCACCGTTGCGGCCCATTCCACGACCGAAGAAGGCATGCGTCGCTCGATCGCAGCCGGCGTCGACACGATCGAGCACGGCTACGGCGGCACGAAGGAGACCTTCCGCGCGATGAAGGATCGCGGCGTCGTGCTGTGCCCGACCCTGGCGGCGGTCGATTCGGTTGCGCGCTATCAAGGCTGGAATGGCCGCGACCCGGCGCCGGCGGAGATCGAGCTTTCGCGCGCCAGCTTCAAGGCCGCGCGCGCTGCGGGTGTCACGATCTGCGCCGGCGGCGACGTCGGTGTGTTCACGCACGGCGATAACGTGCGCGAGCTGGAGTTGATGCAGGACGCCGGCATGCCTGCGCGCGAAGTGCTCATGGCCGCTACCTCGGTGAACGCGCACGCGTTCCGCATCGACGACAAGGTCGGCGCGGTCCGTGCCGGGCTCATCGCGGATCTCGTTGCCGTCGCCGGCGATCCGAGCACCGACATCCGCGCATTGCGCCAGGTCCGCATGGTGATGAAGAGCGGCAAGGTCGTCCGCGAATGAGCACGCCGGAACTGTTCGACCTGCCGGCGCCGCACGTCATCGAGCTGGCTGTCGGCGCAGCGGACATCGATGCGTATGACCACGTCAACAACGCCGTGTACGTGACGTGGTGCGATCGCAGCGCCTGGGAACACTCGGCCGCGCTCGGCCTGCCGATCGAGCGCTGTCTCGAGCTCGACCGCGGTATGGCGGTCGTGCGAACGGTGATCCAGTATCTGCGGCCTGCGCTGCTCGGCGACGCAGTGCACGTCGCGACGTGGATCGTGCCGATCGACAGCCGCCTGCGCGTCCGCCGCCTCTTCCAGATCAAACGGCTCGTCGACGATTGCACGCTGGCGCGCGCGGAAATCGAGTACGCCTGCATCGAGCTGTCGAGCGGGCGACCGACGCGCTGGCCGCCGGAATTTCGCGAGCGCTACGTCAGCTCACCGGAGATCGAGGCCGCGATCGCGACGCTGCCGCCGCTGTGACGCGCGCCCGCTGCGGCGGCGATGGTTCTGTAAAATTCCGGGCGAACGCCGCGCAGCGAAGGCGTACGCTCTGCACTCCAGTTCATAGAACAACAACAGCGGACGTAGCAGTGCCATGAAACGCAGGGTCACGATCGGTCTGGTCGGTGATCGCAACGATTCAGTGCCGGCGCATCAGGCGATCCCGCTCGCGCTGGAAGAAGCCGCCGCCGCGCTGCAGATCGAGGCGGCGTACGAGTGGGTGCCGACGGAGAGAATCAGAACTGCAAGCCGCGTCGCGGCGTTCGACGGGCTCTGGTGCGTGCCGGCGAGCCCGTATCGGAGCATGGAAGGCGCGCTGCTCGCGATTCGCTGCGCGCGTGAAGGGCGCATGCCGTTTCTCGGCACGTGCGGCGGGTTTCAGCACGCAGTCGTCGAATACGCGCGCAACGTCCTCGGCTGGGTGGATGCAGCGCACGCGGAAAGCGATCCAGCGGCAGGGCTCGCCGTCATCACGCCGCTGGCCTGCGCACTGATCAACGCAAGCGGCTCGATCCAGTTGCTCCCCGGCACACGTCTCGCGGCGGCGTACGGCTCGGACGAAGTCACCGAAGAGTACATGTGCAGCTACGGCGTGAATCCGGATTTCCGCGCTTCGCTCGTCGCCGGTCCGCTGCGCGAAGCGGCGAGAGACGACACCGGGGATTTACGCGGCGTCGAGCTGGACGGTCATCCGTTCTATGTCGCCACGCTGTTCCAGCCGGAAAGAGCGGCGCTGAGGGGTAAGTCAGCGCCGCTGGTCGGGGCGTTTTTGCAGGCGTGTGCGGCTGAGTGAGGGCGCGTCGTCAGGCTCAAGCCTGACCCACACGGGCCGACACTCTTACGCTGCGAGCGCCCTGCCGGTTTCCAGCAGCGTCTTGAGATCGCTGAGGATGTAGCTCCAGCCGCCGCCGGCGTTCTCGATTTCGCCGGACACCATCTTCGCGATGCTCGGTGCGCCGGCCACGTCGTGCGTGACGGTGAGCTTGCACAAGCCGTTCGGCTGCTCGGCGATCTCATACGTCAGGCGAGTGTGTTTCTCGGCTGCAGCTTCCGCGTCCCACACCGGGTGCCAGCTCTGCACCAGCTTGCGCGGCGGGTCCGCTTCGATGACTTCGCCGACGATCATCAGCTCCGGCGCGCCGTGCGCCTTCATCGCCGCGTTGGCGAACGCGCGGTACTCGCCGCCAGGCCGCACGTCGAGCTGCATCGGACACGCGTAGCCGTATCTCTCCGCCCACTCCGGCCGCGTGATCGCGTCCCAGATCGCCTGCGCCTTCGCCCGGATGAACACACGGTACACCTGCGTCGTCGCGCTCTTCTGCCCTGCGTCGGTCATGACTCGTCCTCCAGTTCTCGCTTGAGTGCTGCGAGCGCCGACGCGCGGCGCTCCCGGTATTTGCCGATCCAGCGGTCGTGGATCAGCCGGATCGGCACAGGGTTCAGGAAGTGCAACTTCTCGCGTCCGGACCACTGCGTGACGACCAGGCCCGCCTCTTCGAGGATCCGCAGGTGCTTCATCACGCCGAACCGCGTCATGTCGACTTTGGATTCGAGCTCGGTCAGCGTCAGCCCGTCGCGGACGAACAGCTGGTCGAGCAGAAACCGGCGCGTCGAGTCTGCAAGTGCCTTGAAAACCGGGGCGTGGTCGTCTTCGATCACGGGCGAAACATTACGTGACCATTTGGTCACATGTCAATGACGCGGATTGCTCGATTCCTCCGCCGCGAAGTGACACAGATGACGTAGGTGACAAAGGTGACACGGGTCAGAGCGTTCTTGCCTGTGTCACCCGTGTCACTTGTGTCACCTTTGTCACTGCGGCAGGCGCTGCTTCTCGCACGTCACCTGCGGATTCCAGTCGGTGAGCGCGCCCTTCGGGTTGTCCTCGAACGCCCAGACGTGGATCTCGTAGAAGCCGGGCAGGCCGTAGCGGTTCGGCTCGCCGACGAAGTTCAGCAGGTGGCCTTCGAGCGCCGGGCGGTCGAGCGGATCCGGATGCAGCGCATCCCACGCCGGCTTCGGCACGATGAACTCGACGCCGACCAGCTTCATCCGGCCGCTCGCCTGCGGCTCGTAGATGAGCGCCTCGGGCCTGTTCACGTCGAGGATGCCGTCCATGTTGTCGGTGTTGATGAAGTGCACGCCCATCGCGCCGAACTCCGGGCCGGTCACGCACGGCGTCCTGGCCTTGCTGTAGGCCTCCAGCTCCTTGCGCGAGAAGCCGAGCACGACCTCGCGCACCTTGTTCACCAGCGGCGTGAAGTTCGACGAGTAGCGTGAGTCGTTGTCGGACGAAGCATTCGCCTGGTGGTCGGCGGCGGCGGCGCTGAGCGACAGCACGCACGATGCCGCTGTCACGAGCGGCAGGATCTGGCTCTTGAGTTTCATATCGCTTCCTTCCCCGATCGGGTAACCGTGTTTGGGACGGCGAGCACGATAGAATCGCGGCGCGGGGCGCGAATCGGGCGAGCTACCCAAGTTGCGCCGCCGATACCCCCAGATTGCGCCTGGCGCGCTACCCAGAACCCGGATGCGAGGAGGCCGCGGATGGAAGCGTTCCGCACCCCGGACGCGCAGTGGTTCGTCTACCTGTTCGCCCTGGCCGACTGCTCGGCCTTCAAGGTCGGGTTCTCGTGCAATCCGCTGCAGCGGATCTTCACGTTCAGCCGTCGCTACTACGAGCGCTTCGACCTCGGGCAATCGCTGCTGTTACGTCTGTACGCGCAGTCCGACGCGCGCGAGATCGAGCTGGCGTTGAAGCGGGAGCTGGCTGAATTTCGCGCCGATTCGCCAATTTGGGTGCCGCTGGAAGCCGGCGGCCAGACCGAATGGTTCAGTGCAGTGCAGTTCGGGCGTGCGGAGCAGCGGCTGCGGTCGTTTCTCGAGGTCCACGAGCTGTCGAGCGTGATCGATGCCGCCGGTCATCTCCGCGACGAGTTGCAGCGCGCGAGCGGCTCGTTCGAGCCGTGGGCGTGGAGCCAGGCGCAGCAGGTGTGCGACGCGAGCGCGTCTGCGTACACGATGCGCTCGGCGTTGACGATCGCCGATTCGCTGCGCGACTGGCTCGACGCGTACCGGTTCTTCGACGTGCCGCTGTTCGCGGACGATCCTGCAGTCCTTACATTCGTGACGAATACCGCCCGCCTGCGCGCCTGAGGTAGAGTCGGCCACATGAGCAGTCAACTGTGGGTCGAAGTCGTCGGCGATCTCATCATCGCGCGCGTGCGCGGCGAGCCGACGGAAGCTCTGCTGCGCGAATGTCAGGAGCAGGTGCACGCATCGCCTTCGGCGAAGGCGACTACCGCGTGTTCTACAACGACATGGTTGCCGCGGTGAAATGGCTCAGCGAGGATCGGCCGGCGTCGCAGCTCAGCAGGATCAAGTGACGGCAGCAGACTGACGCTTCGCGGAAAGCGCGATCGCCTCCCAGCACGCGACGACCGCGAATACCAGCGTCGTCGCCGCACCGGCGATGAGCGGTGTGATGGCGTGGCTCAGCGTCGGCCACGCCAGCAGACCCAGCAACAGCAGTCCCACTACGTGCGACAGCGGCGGCGTCTTGCGATCGTTCATCACCCACTTGAACCATGCCGCGCCGGCCAGGTAACAGGCCGGGCCGCCGAGGATCGCGAGCAGCGCTCCATCGCTTCCGTGATGCGGATGCATCAGCACCGTCTCGTCGGCGACTGCGCAGACGATGATTCCTGCGACGATCACGATGTGCACGTAGGTGTACGCCGAGCGCGCCTGTCGTCCGGGATCCTGCGCGTGCAGGAGGCGGTGCGCGGCGCGCTCTGCACCAGTGTCGAAGTAGATCCACCACATCAGGATGCTGCCCAGAACCGCGCTGAAGAATGCGACCAGCGTCGCGCCGTCCCACTGCAGCTCCGCGAACGTCGCGCCGGTCACGAGCAGCGACTCGCCCAGCGCGATGATGACGAACAACGCACAGCGCTCCGCCATGTGCCCGCCATCGACGTTCCAGTCCGAAGTCGCGGACCGGCCGAGTGCGGGCACCCAGTACAGCGTCCACGGCGCAATCATCTCGATGCCGAGCGCGAGGATCCACCAGCCCAGGCGCTCGCCCGGCGCGGCCAGCCCGCCGACGATCCAGAACGTGCCGGACAGCGACAGCCAGATACAGATTCGCGTGAAGTTGTTCGCCAGCCGCGGCGTTGTGCCGTCACGCACGGCCCACAGCACGAACAGGGTACGGCCGACCTGCATCGCTGCGTACGCGCACGCGAACACCAGGCCGCGCTCGGCGAACGCCTCGGGGATCGACATCGACAGGAACAAGCCGGCGATCGTCAGCAGGAACAGGCAGACGCGCACCGGCAGCTTTTCCGGGTCGAGCCAGTTGGTCGTCCAGGCGGTGTACATCCACACCCACCACACGCCGAGGAACAGCAGCGTGACGTGCGCGAGGTTCTCGACCGTGAGCTGCGCCAGCAACGTGTGCGATAGCTGCGTCACCGCGAACACGAACACGAGGTCGAAGAACAGCTCGACCATCGCCACGCGGCCGCTTCCGGCGCGACCGCGATCGCGCAACAATACGCTCACTGATTGCTCCCGATCGCTGCCGTGATTTGTGGCGTCCCCATGCGTGAGTATCCTCTGCCGCGGATGAGACTGTCGAACCTCATTGCCGTTGCGGCGTTTGCAGTCGGGGCGCCGGCAGGCGCACAGGTTTGCCCGTACGAGGACCTGATGCCGGAGCTCTCGCGTTTCGTCGCGGCAACCGCCGATCTCGCGCCGCCGGCGCGGGCCGAGGCATTCGTCGAGCGCTTCGCGTCGAAGCATCCTGATTTCTACAGCGAGACGATGTTCGGCTCGCGCGACAAGCTCCGCGATCGCGCGCAGCGGCTGTTCGATCCGCAGCGCGCGCCGAAATTCCAGGGGGCACGCGAGCGCTCACGCTCGATGACGTGCTGGCGACCGGCCGCACCATCACCGCCGACTAAGTCAGCTGGAAGCTCAACCCGACGCTGACTGCGCCGGAAATCTTCTGGTCGCCGCGCGACCTCGAAGCGCAATTGCAACCGAAGCTCGCGCAAGCCGCGCAGCAGCTGCTGCCGCTACTCGACGGCAACGAGGGCTACAACTTCGGTCGGTGCCGGGAGAGAAATAGAGGGGAAACTCAGCACTGCAGCATCGATGTTGCTGCGGCGCTCAGTTTCCCCTCTTTTTTTCTCCCGGCACCGTCTGCGGCACCGTCTGCGCTGTCCGCCCGGCGGACACTCGGAAGCGGACGGCGGACGCGTCCGGACATGTCCCTGCGGCACGCGGTGAGCCAGGGTCGCCGTCTTCGGCACTGCGCTAAGTCCACGATTTCCAGGCGAAACTGCGACTCGCTGCGCGCGTGCGCGCTGTTGGCACGCGCCCTGCAATAGAGAGATCGAGTGTCCACATAGCGTGGCCGCCGAACGAGAAACCAGGAGAAGAGTCATGACCGCCATCCAGATCAATCGCAACCCGGTCCAGCGCACGGTCTGCATGCTGCTCGCCGCGTTCATCGTCAGCACCGGCCTCGCCACGGGCGCGCTCGGCATGCACATCGCGGAACGCGACGCCGCGGCCGCACTGGTCAAGCACGCGTAAGACCCTCGTGCAGGTCGCCCCTCCGGCCAATATCGCGAGCGGCGCAACGCCGGTAGCGTTGCGCACAGTCCCGCCGCTGGTCCGGAGGACACGCGCACATGAGCGTTGGCGATCTGGATGTCGAGCACACTGGTGAATTCGCCGCGGTGCCGCGTCGCACGCGGCGACGGCACACGACGAGATACAACGACACGGCAATCGCCACGATTGCGCGCGTCGAGGGACACAGCCCGGCGGAGCAGTCCGACGAGCGCAAACGCGGTACAACGATCGCCGTCCTGAGCACGGACCCGGCGCTCGCCGACGCGATCCGCGAAGCCGCAGGCACCGACTACCCTGTCACCACGGCAGAAAGGCTCGATCAAGTCGTCGAGCTGGCAGCGGACGGTCGCTGCGGGATTCTCATCACCGATCAAGTTGCGACTCAGCCGGTCCTGCGGCGCATGACCCACCGGCTGCGTGAAGCCGAGCCCGCGCTCGTCGTGATCGCCGTGGGCGTTGCGGGCGATCAGAGCGGCCTGATCAGCTTGCTGTCCGCCGGCGTCGTGGACCGCTTGATGCTCAAGCCCGTCACAGCGGCGCTCGCGCAGATCGTGCTGAAGTCGGCCGTCCAGCAACGCCGGACGCTGCAGGGCGCCGCAAGAGCGGTGACCGTGATCGAATCGCAGCCGGTGCAGGACGAGACACCCCCGATCGTCGTGCCAGCCACGATCGCCGTACAACCATCGATGGTCGAGCCCGCTCCGATCGTCGTGCCGGCATCGGTGGTCCCGACGCCGGCGACGCCGACCCGTCGCATCGATATTCCTCGTCCGCCCTGGCTGGCAGTCGTCGTGGCGCTCCTCGCCGTGGCCGGTCTGATGTGGTGGATCGCCGCGGATCGCAAGCCGGCCATCGATCCGCAGGCCGTCATCGCAACGAATCTTGCCGCCGCGCAACGCGCATTCCACGAGGGGCATGCGCTCGAGCCACGCGGCCACAGCGCGCTCGACTACTACAACACCGTACTCGCGCTGGATCCCGCGAACGTGGCAGCCGTACAAGGCATCGATCAGATCGCCGACCGCTTTGCCGCCGACGCCGGCATCGCGATCGCCCGCGGACAGATCGGCGCGGCGATCGTGGCGATCGACGGTCTGCGGCGCGTGCGCCCTGAGCATCGACAGCTGGCCGAGCTGCAGGCCGAGCTCGGCATCGCGCAGCAAAAATATGTAGCGGCAGTGCCGAAGCGCGTCGAGCCGGCTCCGCGACCGGCGCCAGCGCCAGCGCCGAAGCCGAGTGTGCCAACCACGCCGTCGCCGCAGAAGGCAGCGCAAGCGCCTGCCCGCGCCTTGCCGCCGGTGGACGAGGCACTGAAGGAGCGTCTCACCTTCGATGCGCAGCTCGCGATCGTCGAGAACAACGTGAGCATCGCGACGACCCTCCTGACGCAGCCGACCGAGCCCGCCCTCAGCGATGCGGCCGAAGCACTCGTCGCCGCCCCGCCCCCGCCCAAGCTCGTCCGCATCGTCCGCCCCGAGTATCCGCAGGACGCGCTGATTACGCACACGGAAGGCTGGGTCGACGTGAGCATGTCGGTGAGCCCGGCCGGCGACGTGCTCGACGCGCGCGTCGAAGGAAGCAGCAACGGCATGCTGTTCAATCGCGCGGCGCTGGCAGTCGTGCACAAATGGAAGTACGAGGCGTTCGCCGGCGCCGATCCGCAGCGCGTCACCGTGCGCGTCGACTTCCGGCTGAAAGATCGCCGCTGAGGAACAAGCTGCATCTGCTAAAGTCTCAACGTGAGTCATTCACGGGAGACTTGAAAGCAATGCACACGCATAGCTTCGCTTCACGGGTCGCGACCTGCCTGCTCGCCTGCCTGTTCAGCGTCGGCGCCGTCGCCGCCGAGCGACAGGACGCGCGCCTCGAGAAATCGGCGCTCGTGCTGAAAGAGCTCATGATGATGCCGGAACAGAATATCCCCACCTGGCTGCTCGAGCGTGCTCACGCCGTGGCAGTGGTCCCGGCGGTGATCAAGGTGGGCCTCGGCATCGGCGGCCGGCGCGGCAAGGGCGTACTGGTCGTCCGCAAGGACACGGGTGAATGGAGCAACCCGGTGTTCGTCAATCTCACCGGCGGCAGCTTCGGCTTCCAGGTCGGCGTGCAGTCCACCGATATCGTGCTGGTGTTCACGTCCCGGCAAAGCGTCGAAGGCATCGTCGGCGGCAAGGTCACGCTCGGCGCCGATGCGTCGGTAGCTGCGGGCCCGATCGGCCGGCAGAGCTCGGCCGCGACGGACGTAGGACTGACCGCACAGGTCTACTCGTACTCGCGCGCGCAGGGCCTGTTCGCCGGTGTGGCGCTCGACGGCTCTGCGATGACGATCGATAACAAGTCGAACGAGCTGTTCTACGGCCGACCCGGCGTGCTGGCGAGCGAGCTCATCCGCTCCGACGCTCCGTCGGCGCCGCCCGCCGCGGCAGACTTCATCGCCGCCTTGCAGCGCTCGACCACTGGGGTCGCAGCCTCGAACGCCGCGCCGCGCACGACTACTGCCGAAGCAAGCCCAGCACCGGCGTCCTCGACCTCGTCGGAGCAGTCGCAGCCCGCGCCGGCCAGGACGTACCCGCTGGAAGATCAGCACCCCGGCCAGGAGCCGCCGGAGTGAGGAAGTAGCGGGTCGCCAGGCATTGGTGACCCAGCGGCATGGCGACCTGGATCGCCCTGTTGCGCGGCGTCGGCGGCGGCATCCGCCCGCTGCCGATGCGTCCCCTCGCTGAAGCCCTCGAAGCCGGCGGACTGAAGAGCGTCCGCACCTACATTCAGAGCGGCAACCTTGTCTTCGAGAGCGCGAAGTCAGCCACAAGACTGACGAGCGAGATCGAAGGCGTCATCGAGAAGAAGTTTGGATTCCATTCCAAGACGTTCGTGCTGAGCCTGCCGGAGCTGCAACGCGCGGCAGCTGGCAATCCATTCACGAAAGCCGACGACGAGCCGCAGACGCTGCATTTGTTCTTCCTCGCGAAGCCTGCGAAGACCGCGCAGCTCGATGCGATGAATGAGATCAAGACAAAGTCCGAGCAGTTCGTGCTGAAGGAGAAGGTGTTCTATTTCTACGCGCCGGATGGATTCGGGACTTCGAAGCTGGCGGCAAAAGCGGAGAGATTGTTGGGAGTGGAGACGACGGCGCGCAATTGGCGGACGGTGGGGAAGTTGCTGGAGATGGCGAAGAAGTAGTCGCAGGCCGCGTTTCCGCGAGAACGTCGAGCGCGGAAGAGCTGGATCTGGTGAGGCTGAATCCGATGTTAGATGTCCTCGCACCGCTGAATGCGGGAGATACAGTCGAAGAACCGCGGGTTGTGTATGTGACTTGAGGGTCGAGCTTGTGCCGGGTCAAAGGGTCGACGCAACACTGCGGAGGTTGATGACCCCAGACGCGAGTTTTGGCTTAGCTGGAAAAATTTCTAGATCGACAAGCGTGCAGAAGGGGCGCAATTCAGGTGTCTTGTCGATCGCGGGCGCGCTCAACCCGCTGCCAGATCAGCTCGTTGATGCCCGTGTTCCAAACGCCCGCGAGCAGCTCCTTGAACTCAGAATTTCGACGCGCCTCGTCCTCGACCCACTTGATAACAGTGCGGCCATGGTTAGCCAGTAAGCCCTCCAAGGGTCCGGCAGCCAGACTATCTCGAACTCCATCATCGTCCGGGGCCAACCGCAGAATTAGCAGGACAAGCGCCCACGCATGCGCAGGATCTCGGGTCTCCAGATCGTGGAAAACATCGAAGGCCCAAAATGTCTCTGAATCTACGCGCTTCGACGCTTCCACTTCGACATCTGCACTCTCGACGGAGACGATTCGACGCCGCGCGCTCGAGAAGCGTCGAATCCAGTCCCTAGCCAGATTCTCGTCAGTCCACTGTGTTTCACGCTTCATGAGCAGTCCTACCGCGGCAGTGGAGTGTCCGGATATGGAGCGGTGGCGAGAAGACGATCGTCGGGTGACACTCGACAACCTTTCGCGTCCGCCGCTGCAATGAGGCTCTGAAGCTTTACTTGTAGATTCATGAACCGTTGTCGATGACCGACCCAAGAGCCAGCCCGTCGTGCGAATGGGATGGTTCTGGCGAGATTGTACAAGTCCTTCGGATCGCGCAGGGCCCTCAGATAGCGCTCACGCAGTTCGGCCGCAACCCCGGCTATTTCAGCTTCGATTCGGGCACAGTCGTCCGGACACTCGGGGCGGGGATTCAGATCCGAACATCGACCGCCAGGATTCGGTGCCGGTACGAGAAACAGCGCTATTCCCCCGCCTACTCGCGTAGCAACGCTCACCGATGTTCGAGTGCACGTCTGCAGAAAATCCGTGACGTCGCCGCGTAACCCAAGCGGATCCACGATCGAAAGCGGGTCCCCAAATGCGTAGCCGTACGTGTTGAGTCCGCCCGCGAGCCCGATCGGATCGCTCTGTGTGTAGCGTCCAGTCGCAGCGTCATATCCATCTCTGAAGTAGTTGTAGTGTGGTTTGCACCCCGCGTCGTAGCTGCACCTACCGCATGCTCATTGCTTCGGAATTTGCTCCCATCTGCCATCGATGTGTTGATCCATGTAGAGCGCGCAGGGTTCTGAATTGCTTCCATCACAGGAGAGCACGATGAAAGGCGCTCCACCTCCGTGCAAGCTGTGCCAAGCCTTGATCGCCGAGGCATCGCCTCCCTGGTAGCAAAGAGCCAGTTCCTGGGTGACAGCACCCACACCGCCGCGGGTACTCGACAGCCTGAATATCCACAGTCCGTTGCGATACAACTCGGGCTCGATTCGATCACTAGTGCACTGATCTGACTCGACAAGCCATAACGAGTTTGGATTGGGATCAGTGAGGCTCGCCCGCACGACGACGGTTTGAGGAACTTGCGTATCGCAAGCGGTCAAGAACGGCACAAGAAAGACAACCACAACAACTAACCACCGCATAGCTTTCACCTAGAACAGATTCTCGATGGATGGAGGAGGAGGTGTGCCACCGTACGTGGCGGCCAGCTCGTTGAATACGGACCACGAAAACACACGGCAGTTTTCCCCGCCCACTGCGTCCCATGGACGCTGCTGACCCACAAGCGACTGCAGCTTGGCACGGATCTTCCGGTCAACAGCAGGCGAGGTACCTCGCCACCACGGATAGACAATACCCCCTGGAGGACTTCTGTCGACGTAGACATGTCCATCGCACCGGAACCAGCATTCGCCCTGGCCGGGCTTGCGACCGAAGCTGATGCAGAAGCGATTCTTGGTGCCGTGCTTTCCGACGCAAATGCTCTGATGAAGCCCGAGTCCGCTCTCGCTTGGATCGGCGTCCTCCATCCAATAGTCGAGTCCTTCGGGGTCCGTCAGGGAAATGGGATTGCCAGCGACATACGCGTACGTGTTGATGCCGCCTTCGAGGCCGATCGGGTCACTTTGGACGTATCGCCCGACTTGCGGATCGAGGTCACGCATGTAGTTGTAGTGCAGTCCCGTCTCTGCATCGAAGTACTGTCCCGGGAATCGCAGGCCGTAGGCAAAGCTCGTTGAGTCACCATCCGGATCTTCACTCGCCGCCGTCGTCCCGAACGGATTGCCATCCCACCTCCACACGATCACATCATCACTCGGCCTGCTGATCCTCCTTGGCGTGTTCAGATGATCCGTGTGCACGTAGAAGACATCCACGCCGCTGCCATTCGGCTTGAGCACCGCGACCGGAATGTCGCCGAACCA